>JBBSBY010000032.1:0-35613 GCA_038250835.1 Desulfomonilales bacterium
TCTACTGACTATCTCCTGAAAAGCTTTATAACTGATTGACGGCTTCCAATCTTTAGCAAAAACCGTGAACAACAATTCTCGGGCGATAATTAGCTTGCGGAATTCGGCTGCTATGGATCCCAGCACTATAAGAGGGTGTTCTACCGTCTTAAGATTTTCGTTAACCTGAATAATAGTTTTCTGAAGGTCACCGGAATGCAGAGCGTCAATGAAATCAAAGTATGATGATTGGCTTGAGTCCAAGAATAGCTCTTCAACATCTTTATCTGAAATCTTCTTCCGCTCTCCAATATAAGCAATAAGTTTATCCAATTCGCTTTGGAGACTCCGCATGCCCAAACCACTAAGCGATCGCATCTTATCCAGAGCGCTGGGGGTAATCTCTTTGCCCGCCGCCCGGAGAATGTCTTTAACGTGATTATTGAAGAAATCTTTGTCTAAAGCAGGACCGAATCTTTCCTGCTTGGCCGCCAGATGCGCTACGTTCCCATATTTTTGGAAGAGCTTAAAAGATTTTTGGCGAGTATTAACTTCAAGAGCGGTAAATAATATGGTGATATCGTCGGGTATATTACCGGTGATTAGGTTGTCGAGCGCCTGCTCATCATTTTGAGCGGGAATCTTACTTCCCTGCTGGATAAAAGCTCCCGCTAACTCCAAAAGAATTTCCGCGCCCGAGCCGCGTGCCGATAATCCCGAGTCTGAAATTAATTCACTCGCGGTCATATCTATGGAAAGCTTGGCGCCGGACATTGACAGGCATGCGCCGAATGACCGAAGCGCTGATCTTTTAGAACCCGCCTTCCAAGCGTCAACGGCTTTTTTCAACAGTTTGGGGTTATCCGACCCGCTCAAAAAAAGTGTGGTTTGTTCTATGAGGATAAGTTTGTGGCCGCCGAAAAGTGATTGCGTGTACACTTCCTCAATCACATCCGCCAGGCGAACGCCGGCGCCGTCAAAAACAATGAGATTCGTGTCTCTGACCGATTCGGGCAGAACTCCGTCTATAAAGTTTCGTGCGGCCTCACGGACAAGAAACTCTTCTCCATAGAACAAATTCAGCTTCGCGTGGCTCATCGCGTTCTTAGAGCGAGTCATTTAACATAAAACTTACAGGGTTATACGGGCTTGACGTTTGGCGCCTTCTTCGATTCTGGTGAGTTTTCAGGCTCCACATCCGAGTCAACAGCGTGTTTGAAAGATTTGATTCCTTTGCCGAGTCCACCCATAAGTTCCGGGATTCTTTTAGCGCCAAACAGTAGAATCACTATTAATAAAATCAGAAGAAGCTCCCAAATACCGGGCATCATGCTTTATCCTCCATTGCTCGTTACCTTTAAAATATAATCCACTATTTTCGGCAATTGAGCTAAATACATTTATTAGAGAACTTTTGTTTACCACAAAGGTCATTATATGGAATGTAATCATTCCGGTCAAATATTGTTGAGACTGCGCGATAAACGACATGTGCGTCGTATGTCGCGCGTCTTCAAATCGGGAACCTATATACCGGCTTTCTATTGTGTGTGCCGGCCTTTGAGTCGTAAACTGGACAAACGACTTGAAGCCGAGAAAAGCGGTTCTCACGTTCCACACGGCCCGGACAGCCGATAAGAGTATTGCGGCCATTTTGGCACAGCCCTTGCTCTATTAGGAACGTGAAAACATCATAAAGGAAGGCAGCATGAGCCAACAAAACGATAACATCACCAACGCCGATCGGCAAGAAGACGTAATCGCTACTCTTATCAACCCTGTTCATGTGTTTTCGGGCGCCGTTTCCCCCAGGGATTACATTTTAGCTCAAAAGCAGTTGCTCCGCGACTTTGGCGAGGACATATATTTCAATTGGCAGTTGGAAATTTTACATGCTGAAATAGCTTCGATAATCGAAGAAATTAGACTTGAAAACAACGGACTACGTCCCAATACCAACGTAGTCGGCCAGGCCTGATTTCGTATAGCGGAATAGCGCTGTTAGACTCTTGATCGGCGGCAATTACTTTAAGCAGTTTTCTTAACCACCTTGATCTAATCCGAGCCGATTGATTTTTTATACTCCGGACCATTCCGCCTCAGAATTTTCTCGATGGACTCCGCAACGGAGGAAAAGGCCTGGCGCGGGGACTACGCCACATCCCTCGCGCCGCTTACACTAAGAGTAAAGTACTACTTTTATACAGCCGTCTTCTTTTTGGTTGAAAATGTCGTATCCCTTGGGAGCTTCGGATAGCGGCAATTTATGTGTAATGATGTCGTCTAACCGCACCTTTCCGTCCTTCACCAAATATCCATCAAATCGTCAATATAGCGATGAACCGGCGCTTGTCCTGGTCCTAAGGCTTGATCCTTAGTGATATGAAGATCCGAACCGCAAATGGCCGCGCTTGTCACTTTAATAATTACATCTGTGGGTTCTTGGATCTTGGGCATGTCCAATTCGTCAACTTTGACTATTTTGGGCAAATGGAATCTCACCGCCTTCATTATCGCCTCCGCATTAATGATTTGGATCAACAGGCGCTTATATTTTCATAACAAACAATTTTTTTACGCGCTCCGAGATATCTTGTACTAACGACAATCATTCAACTAAATTTATCTTCGTTAGAATAATCAAGCTTCCTTTTCTGAAGAGGTTTTAAAGGAGTTCTTATGCGCCTGTTCTACCTTTTCGGTGACGATGTTTTTAAATTCTTCCTGAAGATCTTCCAATTCCTCATCGGTTCTTGTTTCCAGATTAACCAAGCCGGTCCGGGCCCCGTGAACCGCTGACAAAAGTTCGTCAAGTTTCAGTTGAGTAGCTTTGTCATTTCTGTTCTGAGTATTCTGAATCAAAAAGACCATTAAAAATGTGACAATAGTTGTGGCCGTATTGACTATCAATTGCCAGGTGTCGGAATATTGAAAGATCGGTCCGGTCGACGCCCAAATCACGAGCAGCACGACTGCCGTAATAAAGGCCCAGGCCGATCCCATCAAATCTGAAATTTTTCTTGAGGCGAATTGAAAGATTTCGTTGACCCGAGACAAAGTGGAGGCCGCCTTCTGTTTTTTCTTCTCGTTCTTTTTTTGATCTTCATCCACAATGTTTTTTACCAATACCCGCCGCAGATCATCTCCATCAATTTTATAGCGATTGAAAATTGTTTCGTCGGGGGCGCCTAACTTTACATCAGTCAAAATTTGATGTTCTGTTTTTTCATTAATTTCCATGGGAATAACCTCTTGAGATAAATAGTTATCTTTCATGATTGCTAATATCAATAAATTCCGATTCTAGTTTATTAATCTCGTGCGAAGGTAAATGTTCAACTGCTACCACCGCCGTGCGCGCGCCGGTAACTGCTCTTACCAACTCATTGAGTTTAAGTTGTACCGCTTTGTAATGCCTATTCTGAGTATTTTGAATTAAGAAAATTATTAAAGTTTGAATAATATTCAGCAAAAACAACCAGGTGACGGTTAATTCGAATGTAGGACCGGTAAGAGCCCATAACGCCAATAAGCTGACAACCAGGACAAAAGTGGCCGCTGATCCGACGAGCTCGGAAGTTTCGTACGCAAAATTTCTGAAATACAAATCTATATTAGAGGCGATACCGTGAAATGCCTTCGCTCCAATAATGTTGTTACAATTTAATCTGAACGTCTGTAGCAATTTGTACAATTCTTTTTCAGTCAAGCCATATTTTTGCAATAAATCAGCGTCACTCATTCCTGAGCGGAAATCCGCAACAAATCGGTTATCGTCTAATTTCATGATTCATACCTGCAGCCGCTCCGCGCTTTAAATAAAATAATCATCAATGACTCTGCTGCTATACCTGAAATAAAAGTATTCCGACATTCACGGCTATCTCAGGCAAAATGTGAACTACTGATGATTTACCCTGGCTATTTAGCGTTGACACTGATGTTTGTATTCTGTTGCAGATAATTTGAAAATGTGATTATTTATCGGCGGAAAGTTCAAGCAGAGAGTAGACAGAATTCTTTTCATGCCCGGTAAAATTGGCAATGTTTGCGAATTCTTCTTGTTCCTTCTCCACCACGTGTATAGGGCTGTAAAAATTGGATTCCAGCGTACGCTGGTAAGGACGAAGAAATGAGCCGGTAGTTCCTTGGGGACGGCCTTGGCGTAGAGCATCCTTGAATTAGCGCCTATGCGCGTATACTGGTATCTAGGGTTGATTGCGTTCAATGTGCCCAGTAATTACACCGCCAGGTACTTCTTCTTTATTTCCTCGTCCTTTTCCAGTTCGGCAATGGCGCCCTCATATTTTATTTGCCCATTATCCACAATGTAAGCTCGGTCTGAGTGCTTGAGAGCGAATTTAACATTTTGTTCCGATAACAGGACGGTCATTCCCTCTCTTTTCATTGTGTCAATAAATTCACCCAAGACTTTTACGATTATGGGCGCCAATCCTTCTGAAGGTTCGTCCAGCAACAAAAGGTCCGGGTTACCCATTAAGGTCCTGCCTATGGTCAGCATTTGCTGTTCTCCGCCGCTAAGGGTTCCGCCGCGACGCGATTGAGTCTCCTTTAAACGAGGGAAAAAATCGTAAATTCTCTCGTAATTCCATTGTCCGGTTCTACCGGTTCTGCCGACATCAAGGTTGGCCTTGACGCTCAAATCAGGAAAAATTCGGCGGTCTTCAGGAACAAAACCAATGCCTAATCGGGCAACTTTGAACGGAGCCAATCCCGATACATCCCGCCCTTTGAAAAGGACCTCTCCGGTTTTTGGAGGCGTTAGACCCATAATGCTGCGCATCGTGGTAGTCTTGCCGGCTCCGTTCCTACCCAGGAGAACGACAACTTCACCTTGATCCACTTCCAGAGACACATCGAACAATATATGACTCAATCCATAGAAGGTGTTGATATTACGCACCTGAAGTTGCATAACTAAACCTCTTCTCCCAAATAAGCTTCAATAACCTTATGATTAGATGAAATTTCATCCGGGGTTCCTTCTGCTAGAATGGTTTTGTAACAGAGGACCCTGATTTTTTGGGAGATTCCAAATACGATATCCATGTCGTGTTCAATGAACAACATCGTGATATTTAGCTTTTCCCATAAATCCGCCACTAAATCGACGGTTTGCTTTCTTTCTTCCGGGCTCATTCCGGCAGTTGGTTCATCGAGTAGCAATAGTTTGGGCTCCAGGGCGAGCGCCACAGCTATATCCAATATTTTTTGACTTCCGTGAGCCAAAGTGCCGCTGACTCTATGAGCCATGTCGGCCAGTCCCACGCTTTCGAGAATTTCAAATGACCGCTGGTGTATACGTTTTAAACTCTTGAAAGGTGTTAAAATATTGAGCGTAAGGCGCTGTTTTGAAATGATTGTGGCCACAAGATTTTCAAGAACGGTCATTCTGGGGAATATGTTTGTTCGCTGAAACGCGCGGGCCATGCCCAGCCTGACAATATCAAACGGCTGCATTCCGGCAATATTCTTGCCTTTAAATAGAATTCGGCCTTCATCAGGGATGAGGTGGCCGGTAATCAAATTAAACATTGTGGTTTTTCCTGCGCCGTTAGGCCCTATTATCGAACTGAGTTCACCTTCGGCTATGGAAAAGCTTACATTGTTGAAAACCGGAGCGCCGTCGAAAGACTTAGATAGATTGTCGACAACCAAAATATCGTTAGCCATTAGAGCTTCCATTTATGAGACGTTCTTCTTGAAAATTCTTGAATAGAGACCGACAAGTCCATCGGGTAGAAAAAGAACCATAATTAAGAGGATGCAGCCGAGAATAATCGCCCATACTTCCACCAGGCTGCGATGGAGCTGTTGCAGTATGATCTTCAAAAATATCAGAAAAGCTGATCCAATGGCGGGACCTACCAGAGAATACATGCCCCCGACCAAACTGGCCAAAATAGGTTCGGCGGACCGGCTCCAATGGAGATACTCGGTTTGAGAAAACCTGTTGAGTTCCGCCAGCAAGCCTCCTGCGATACCGGCAAACGCTCCGGCTATAATGAAATTGATCCATTGAAGACGTCTGACATTGATACCAATGAAGGTGGCTCGCTCCATGTTTTCTCGGATGGTCCTGATGGTGAGCCCGAACGATGAGTTCACGATCATCCGCATAAAGATGAAACAAAGAACAAAGATTGCAAGACAGAACAGATAGTAGTTTATAGGCGTCAGGAATTCCGGGCGCACAATGCCGTGAATACCGTCATCGCCTCCGGTAAAATTGTACCATTGAAGCACTACCATGTACAGCAACTGGCTGAAAGCCAAAGTTAAAATTGCAAAGTAGAGTCCTATTCGTCTGACGCAAAACCAACCTATGAGCGCCGCCATTATTCCTGCCGCTATAGGCGCGGCCGGCAAAGCCAAAAACAGAGGCCAGTGAGCCTTTTTCATCAAGAGCGCTACCGTGTAAGCTCCAGTCCCAAAATAAGCGGCGTGTCCAAAGCTTACCATTCCGCCATAACCAAGTATCAGGTTCAGGCTCATGGAAAAAAGGGCAGTAATCAGCATTTCAGTGGTGACCCAAATCCAGAACTCCCCTGTTCTACCCTGGGTTTGCAAAATGAAGGGAAGAAGTACTAATAAGACCAGTACAATCCCGCCAATCACCCAATTAGTTTTGTGCGCCGTGGTGTTTTCAAGTTGATTTTGCATATCTATTCCAGGTTCAGGAGCAATGATCGACATTCAGTTCACATGTAGAATTTAAATCGATTTGGAACAGAGTGGATCTCATTAAAAATGAGCATGAACGGCTACGGTTGCACGGGGCTGTGAAGCCCTAACGTTCCGGTTTCCCAAAAAGGCCCCAGGGCCTTACCACCAAAACCAATGCCATAATAAAGTAGGGGAACAGCAACGCCCATCTGCCGAAAGGCAGTTGAAAAAAGGTAACTCCCAGGCCGATAATAAGTGAACCCAACAGAGCGCCTCCGATGCTTCCAAGACCCCCTATAACCACAACGGCGAAGGATTCGATGATCTTTTCCATACCCATACCGAGATCGATATTTGCCAATGAAGCCATGAGGACGCCTCCCAATCCCGCAAGCCAGCAACCCAGCATAAATGTGGAGGTCATAACCCACGATACGTTTACGCCCAAAGCCCCCAGAGTATCCGGGTAAGTAACGGCCGCACGAATGATATTGCCGACCCTGGTGCGATAAAGCAGAAACCACAAAGATATCGCAATTATGGGTCCCACAATCAAAATGAATACATTGTAGGTCGGTAGAGCCATTCCCAAAAGATCCACCGAGCCTGCCAGAAGGTCGGGCCTGGCCACGTTGCGAAAATCACCGCCCCAAATGACTCGGACGACATCATCAATTATCAGCACCAACGCATAAGTCAGCAGCAATTGAATCAAGTGTTCCTGAGTGTAAACTCTGCGGAATAGTAGGGTTTCCAAAAAGAATCCGACTATTGCAATGATAGGCGGGACAACCAGGAGCAAGATCAGATAATGAAAAAAGGACTCTGTCGTAAGGAGTGTCGACACTGAATAAGCGGTAAACGCTCCCAGCATATAGATGGACCCGTGAGCGAAGTTGATTACGCGGAGGACTCCAAAAACGAGAGATAAGCCTGAAGCAATGATGAACAGCAGCATTCCCTGGCTTAGCCCGTTTACGAATAAAAAAATCAACTGTTGATAGGTCATGAGATTTCTTTATTTATGAGATTCTGTGGACGTATGTCGGGGGAGTGTACGCAGAGACGCAGTTCTCACTCCCCCGCAGACAAGTTCAACTACTTCTTCTGCAGTTTCTTGACTTCTTCAACGCTCAGCCAAACTTTTTCAGCAGGCACTTCCTGCACATCCTTAAGTATCAAAAACTCTTTGTAATTCGGATCTTTGCCTGTGGTTCCGACATAGATGCCCACATTAGCCATGTGATCTTCGGCTCTAATGTATCGCTCACCGCGTAGCGAGGGGAACTTGAGTCCGCCGATTACTTTAACCAACTTTTCAGAATCAATGGAGTTCGTCTTTTTAATCATTTCATTGAGAGCCACCATGCCGTCCCAGGTCATTATCGCCCAATCAGCCGGCCATTCTTTATACTTATCATAATACTTTTTGGTAAACTCTTTCATCTGGGGATTATCTATCGCGTAGAATGGCGCTCTGGAGTAACCTAACAATCCCTCGGGCATATCCTTACCTGTAAGTCGCAAGGTATCCAAATCGTAAAGTGATGTTAGAGTGGATTTCTTGAAAAGCCCATATGGCGCAGCTTGCTTTATAAAACTGCTGAGACCGCCGCCCCATAGACTCGAGAAAATAACTTCGGGGCTTTTAGACATAAGGGTTGGGATGTACGGCGAGTAATTGTTTTCACCGGCTTTTACCCAAACGATTTCCACAATATCCACATCGGGTTTAAGTTTTAGCAACTCTTTCTTGAAGCTGTCCCATTGGCTGTGGCCGTAGGCGTAATCAAAACCGATATAACCGTATTTCTTGTACGGCTTTTCCGCAAGGAAGATGGCGGAACCTCGCGCTTCTATACCCGTGTTGGGAACCACCTGAAACATATAAGGTTGAAAATCCGTGGTGGTGAGCGCTTCGGAATTGGAAGTCTGAAAATATACTATTTTTTTGAATTCATTGGCCACTTTAGTGATGGCTAAGGCCACAGCGCTGCTAGTCGGCCCAACTAAAAAGTCGCATTTTTCGCTCAGGATAAGCTCACGGGCAACATTAGCCCCTACATCAGGTTTCATTTGCGAATCCCTGACAACTACTTCCAGTTTCTTGCCGAGAATTCCGCCCTTTGCGTTTGCTTCTTCCACATATAAATCAAGAGCGGCTTTTTGTGACTTGTAAAAGCTTGCGGCAACTCCCCCGACATCAGCCACAAACCCAATTTTGATGGTATCCGCAGCGTTCACGGATGTAATCCCTGATGTCAATACCAACAAGGTGAGAAAAGTGACTACAACTTTCGCTAAAACACTTGCCTTCATGAGCACCTCCCGAAGCCTGTTGCGATTAATGATAACCTAAGGACCTTTAATAAGGTTCCCTACTTCTGATGCGCCGTATAGTTATTAAATGAAAGAAGGTTTCCGAGTGCTGAAAGTTATTCCAAGGGTAGATACCCTAAGAATAGAGCCGACAAACGCTATCTGTCAAGGATTTTCTGAGTAGTGGAGAGCCCAGTAAGATAGGAGGAAAAGCGAAACTGTTTCCGATTGAATTACGGGAAAAGCCGGCGGGATGAACGCAGCGAAATACTGTAAAACGCTCGCCCTGTTGGAATGAAACGTTCAACGGAGGTCCAAATCGACTCAGCGATCAAGGAATGAAAATCCCACTATAAGGGGGGTTTGGGGGGTTGATGTCTTTGCGTGATGAATACCCATTATTAATCCGGGGGCTTTCAGAATTATGAAATCGTGACTCCTTCCGAAATCAATCGTGATTTGAACCTGTGGTCTTCAATGACTTCAAATTTGGCTTTGTTATATTAGTGTGCGCTCCGAACCTGATTCACGAAGAATCGGAAGAATGGCTTTACGCCTAAGCTCCCGACGTAACAACACTATTCCTGGTGTATGTCTTCAAGTGGTTCCCTGCCGTGTTTTCGCACAAAACTTTCCATTGCCGTTTGATAAGCGTCCTTCCTATTAGACGTGGTGCGTTTCGATACAAGTTCAGCTTCGAGGGCCAATTTAGCTTTAGATAAGAGCATTGCGTCGCCGTCCCTGGCGGACTGATCCACCCATTCAAGCGCTTTCAATATCTCTGATTTGTTCATTTTCGGCCTCCTGCTGCCATATGTTCAACACAACAACACTAACTGATTTAATATATGTATTCAAGGCGCGCCGGCTACCAAAGACGTGTCTGAAGAGATCCATAGATTATTAAGATTGGATGGGGAGCGTTTGTACGAGATTTCTTTCAAACCTCTCTGTGATTTTATTCTTTGACTATTGTTCAACTGGCGAGTATTTCGATGTTTTTCATGGCAGCTAATAGCGGCGATCATGAGCGGCCGAAAACGGTCCGTCTCAAAAAGTGCTTCGGCCGCTATATCTCACAGGCGTTATTTTACAGATGCTCATCTTATTTTTCTTGGTCGGCGCCGGGTGAAAAGCTGGAATCCAGTCTCCACCCGTGTATTCCGGACCTCAGCGTTCACCGGGACTACGGGATGACCATTGGAGCAACTAACTGCAATATATCAGTTCTTTTGTGAAGTTACCGCTCATGCTCTCTACCCGGCTTACTGTATACTTATCCTTTATTGATTTTCTCCTTCAACTCTTTGCCGGTCTTGAAAAACGGCAGCTTTTTGTCTTCGACCGTGATCTCGGTTCCGCTTTTTGGGTTCCGACCGGTATAACCTTCGTATTTTTTGACCATGAAGGAACCAAATCCTCTGATTTCGATGCGATTGCCATCAAGGAGCGCATCCGACATGGTATCAAATAAAAGGTTCACAATCTCTTCCGACTTTCTGAGCGGCAGATCCGTCTCCTGCGAAAGTGTTTCTATGAGGTCTGATTTATTCATTCCAATCTCCGCAATTAAAATATAAGCATAGGCCAAGTAGCGCCGTCCTTAAGAGCTTCGGCGAAACCAAGCCCGAATTGAATTATTTGATTAGAGTTTAGAAAACTAAGTATCCTATTTTTGGAAAGTTGAAGTCAAGATAAAATGAAGGTCCGAAATCCCGATTCTTAAATCACCCCGCTTTGAATTGCGTAACACTCAGTTGGAGACCCTCTTTGTAGCCCCTTTACACAAGTGAGGAAAAGAAATCGGTAAGAATCGCATGAAATTACCAATTTTGTTGCGAATGGATATTCTTGCTCAAGGATTTAAGGCGCGGCAAGGCTGAGATATCAAGATGATGGATCTGAATTAAACCCGAAGCTGTTCGCAATCCTCTTCAGGTATGTGGAGAAAAACGATAGAATCGTTAACATTGAGATTTTGATTATTAATCAATGAATGTGCGAATCGGAGAGAGAGAATCAAGCGCCATATGGCTCTCCGTCCATTCCCCGGCACAATGCAAGAGTATTTTGCCCAAGCACCGCCGTATTATACCCACCTTCAAGGACCGCAAAAAATCGGCCTTCGCATTGTTCAACGCAATAATCCCTCACATTTTTGCCGATAGTGTAATAGTCTTCCGTTGTCAGAGTCCCCCCCCAATCCTGTCTGTGCCTGTCAAAGCCGGCGCTGATCGCGACGATATCAAAATCATTCCGGCTGAGCGCGCGGTCAACGTTTTTGAGAAAATTAGATCTGTCATCATCTTGAATATTGGCTACAGTCACTTCGCGACGATTTTCAAAATAATCATCCGTGCCGTCTCCAAAATGCAAATCAATATCCAAAATTAAAGCTTGCTTGACTTTGTTTTGGCGGATCAGCTTTTCAATTGAGATTGCCACATTATTGAAAAAGCAAAACCCCCAATTGCCGGAAGGTCCGGCATGGTGACCTGGAGGTCTGACTGCGGCAAATGTAGGGCGGCCTTCGTAAGCGTATTGCCCGGCCATTATTGCGCCGCCTGCGGCCATTGCCGCAGTTTCAAACAAATAAGAATCCCTCTTTACATCATTCAATAACGCATGCGAATGAACCATGAGAATTTCATGGTCCGTAGCCGACGTTGGTTTTTCTATAGGATAATGTTCTCTCAGCTCCGCTATTACATTGCGGATTCTTTCTGGATTTTCGCAAGACGCCGTTTCGTAGTCATTTAAGTACAATTCACTGTAAGCGACGACTAAAGGTTCAAGTTTCATCTTGATCACCCATCCCAACGAGTTTTTCCAACGCGCCGTTCCAATTATTTTTCATCATTTCCGCAATCATTTGCGGATCATCGGCTTGCGACTCTGCAATATGATTTAATACCAAAATGGGAATGTTGGGTAGCAGTCGCCTCAAATCACCGGGGGTGTGTAGTTCTTCGGGGCCAAACTCCTGATTTGAATGCGACAGAATGACACCGTTTATTTGGATGTTCCGACTTTTAAGCGCCTCGACGCTCAGCATGACGTGATTAATGGCGCCCAAACGAGTCCTGCCCACCAATATTGTAGGGAAGCCTAGATGTTCGATCAGATCAATCATGAATTCCGATTCATTGATGGGAACCAATAGACCACCCGCCCCTTCAAGAATGACGACTTCGGCTTCTTTGGCGCTCTGTTCGATACTTCGAACCATGTCATCAATTTTGAGTCTCTTGTTTTCCATAGCGGACGCTCTGAACGGAGAAGCGGGCAACCTGAATCGAAAAGGGCAGCAAGCGTCAAGGTCAAAGGCCATTCGAGCGGCGCGATATAGCGCAAAACCGTCTGGCGGAAACAAGGCGCCGTTTTTTTCCTCGCAACCGGTCTCTACGGGTTTTATGCCTATAGTTTTGAAGCCCCTATTTGCAGCTATACGCGTTAATCCTGAAGATACGACGGTTTTACCTACTCCGGTATCGGTTCCGGCTACAAATAAGCAAATTTTCGGCTTTAAACTCATTCCGAACAGATTTGGTTTATCGATTTTTTGGTTATATCCACTAAATAGTTAATTTCCTCTTCCGTGATCGATAACGGCGGCATAAAAACGATTACATCGCCCAAAGGTCGCAGAATCACTCCAAAGTGCCTGGCCGTTCGCGTTACGCGGGCGCCCATCCGCAAACCGGGGTCGTAAGCTGAATTGTCGCTTCGGTCATCTACCAGTTCAATCCCAACCATAAATCCTGATTGTCTGATATCGCCAACGTGCTTGAGGGGCTGAATCTTGCTTTGAAGTAGTTCACTCAATAGGGCTATTTTAGGTTGAAGATCTTCTAATGTGTTCTCAGACTCGAAAAGATCCAAACACGCTCCGGCGGCAGCGCAGGCTAGAGCGTTACCGGTATAACTATGCCCATGAAAAAATGTTTTGTAATCAGTATATTTGCCCAGGAAAGCGTTATAAATTTTGTCGGAAGCCATAGTAGCGGCCAAAGGTAAATATCCGCCGGTTAATCCCTTTGCCAGAGCCATCAAGTCAGGTTGCGCGTCTTCATGTTCAGATGCAAACATTTTGCCGGTCCGCCCAAATCCCGTAGCCACTTCGTCACAAATCAGCAGAATGTTAAATTCCCGACATATTTCTTCAAGTCCCTTCAGAAAACCCCGAGGATGGACAATCATCCCTGCGGCGCCTTGCATAATAGGTTCAACTATGAGCGCCGCTATCTCTTCATGCCTTTGCCGGCAAATTTCACGGAAATTGTTTAACGAAGTGTCCCGGCATTCTTCGGCGGTTCCCTGATATCGAAACGGATGCGGGGTGGGAATGGAGATGGTGTTGAACAACAAAGGGTGAAATATACTGTGGAATAAGTCTATGCCGCCTAAACTAACCGAACCTATGGTGTCGCCGTGATAAGCTTCGGAAAGAGTAACGAAAAATTGCTTTTTACTTTGCCCAAGATTTTTCCAATACTGAAATGCTATTTTTAAGGCAACTTCCACGGCCGTCGAACCCGAATCTGAATAAAACACTTTGTTTAATCCAGGAGGGGTTATAGCTGTGAGCTTTTCAGCCAACTTAATGGATGGAACTCCCGCAAGCCCAAGGAGGGTGGAATGCGCAACTTTATCTAGTTGCCGACGAATAGCGTCATCAATTACTTTTTTTTTGTGACCGTGTATGTTGACCCACAGGGATGAGATTGCGTCTAAATATTTATTACCATTGATATCGAAAAGATAATTGCCTTCCGCTTTGTCTATGACCAAGAATTCATTGCTTAGCCATTCCTCCATTTGAGTGAAAGGATGCCAGACAAACTTTCTGTCCAGGGCCGCCCAATCACGCATTAAGAAACCTCCGGTATTATTAGTCCATTAGTTGATTATGTAACTATTGTCGGCTTATGAAGAAACCCGCTCGGTTACAATCGGGACATGCGGCTCATGTGATTGAGATTGACTAAACAGCTTCTGGTCAAAAGTGAATTGGGAAGTAAAGTACGACAATGTTCCCAACGCCAGGCACATTAACAATCCAAATAGATGGTAAACCGTGGCGAACGATACCGCCGTTATTGCTTGAATCCCGAAAAGAGCCAAAGCATAACGGCCTGCGGCATGAAAAGTGCCTATGAAGCCGGGCGCCGATGGCAGGGCTACCCCGAAACAGATGAACACCTGGATCGTTACCGCAACCAGAAAAGGCGCCTCTATAGAAAATGACAGCAGAAACAAGTAGGTGAGACTGGAATACACAACCCACAAGGTTACCGAATAAGCGAACAAAGCCAAAACACGTTTGAAGTTGGCCATGACTCCAAACCCGTCAAGGAGCTTCTCGAAAATGCCGTTAAGGAAGATGGCCGCCTTTTCAGGAAAAAGGGAGGTGATCTTCTGCACAAGCTTTCCGGAGGAGGATCTGTAACCGAGCATCAACAGAATAACCACGTAACCTGAGCCTAAACCCACCAGCATCAACAACCCGAGCATAGAATACATTGCCGGAATTTCAGGCGTTTGCCATAGCACTATCCCCAGAAGCAAAAGCAATCCCGACAGATCAAAAAATCTTTCCACCATAATTGCGCCGATTCCGCTGGTGAAAGATGATCCGCATTGTTGCAGCAGATAAGGTCTAGTCAACTCACCAAGGCGAGCCGGCATAATCATACTGGCCGCGGCCCAAATATTCAGAATGTCCCATGATTGTTTGAGTGTGATTTTACAGAAATTGCTGACAATTAGCTTGAATCTCAGGGATCTTAACAATTGAACGAGAAGCATCATGCCCGTAGCGGGGATTAGATAAATGGGCTTCATCTTTTTTAACCCGCTGATAAGCTCACCCAAAGAAATATCCCTGAACGCCAAGTACAAAAAAATTAGGCTTACAAGGGTTCCAATTACTACAAGGACGGCGCGTTTAAAACTCCCGTTTTTGCTATCACTCATTTATTGACCTTTTCAAATTCACTTTGGCCTGGACTCAGTCGGTCTTAGAATGAAACTCCCAATTCTCGGCCAAAGTAAAGTATAGTATTCCTAAGACCGTCTTTCAAAGCGATCTGCGGCTCCCAACCCAAAATCTGCTTGGCCTTAGTGATGTCCGGTCTCCTTCGAGTCGGGTCATCTTTCGGGAGCGGTTTGTGTATGACTTTCGATTTGCTCTCAGGAATCATCTCTAATATTATTCGGACAAGTTCAAGAATTGTGATTTCGTGTGGATTGCCTAAATTGATGGGACCTGAATCTTCGCCTGCCATCAGTTTCATCAAACCGTTCACCATGTCGGATACATAGCAAAAAGACCTCGTTTGATCGCCCTCTCCGAAAACCGTAATATCCTCATTCTTCAAAATTTGACAGACAAAATTGCTTACTACCCGACCATCATTTTGAAGCATTTTGGGGCCATAAGTATTGAAAATCCGCGCAATAACTATATCAACAGTGTTATAATCACGATAACCGACCATTAACGTCTCGGCTGCGCGTTTACCTTCATCATAACAGGCCCGTGGTCCTACAGGATTTACATTTCCGTAGTAAGTCTCCACTTGCGGATGTTCGAGGGGGTCGCCATATACCTCTGATGTAGAGGCAAGCAGAATTCTAGCGTGTGTGCGCTTGGCGAGACCAAGCATATTTAGCGTGCCCAGCACGGATGTCTTTAGCGTTTTAATTGGATTGTTTTGATAATGGACCGGAGAAGCCGGGCAGGCCAAATGGTATATCTGATCGACTTCCAGGAGTATCGGCACGATGACGTCGTGCCGCATAAGCTCAAATTGGGGATTATTGCTGAAGTCCGCAATATTTTTCTTACTCCCCGTAAAAAAATTGTCCAAACAAATAACTGTGTCGCCTCCTGTCAGCAAGGAGTCTATCAAATGGCTGCCTATGAACCCCGCGCCGCCCGTGACCAATATTGTTTTCATAAAAAATTTGACTCCGAAACCATCAGAATAGGTCAGTATCCGACGAAATCGCTTATAATGTCAATATTCAAAAGAGTTAAGGTGAGAAACTTTGGGCTCGCCGTTTGGCAAACTTAGAGGAAAGGGATAAGGGATAGGAGACTAAAGAACGTCGGGGCATCGGGGCGCTTGTTACAACATTTAGTTTCAGATTTGTGACACTTTAAAAGCTATGAAAGTACGATTTAGAGAAACTGAAATGATAGGCTTTTCATCCCACTACTCTGTCATTTGTTCTGCTTTCTATCTCCATTTTTTTCAGCTCCCTTTTCAGAATCTTGCCGGTAGCCGTTTTAGGAAGCGCTTCCAATGTGGTGATAGTCACCTCCCTTGGCGCTTTGTAAGCGGCCATATTTTTTTTGGCCCACTGAATAATTTCTTCATTTGTAGCCGATTGGCCGGGCGACATCACCAGAAAAGCCTTAGGAATTTCACCTTTTAATTTATCCGGCACACCTATTTAGAATGGCCGGTAAATGAGCAAATCATTAGTAGACCGAGGTTTGATGGATTGAGATTTAATAAATTAAGTTCGTGATTACTTTCAAGAACCACTATATACGTATTTTGCCGTCTGCGCCTGCGGGCCAAATTTGTACATGATTGAGCAGCTTTGCAAATGAATTCTAGACGTTTAGAGCCAGAGGCCCATCCTGTGAGCATATACCTCGGCGGAGCGAATGACTGTAATTGAGGCCATCGGTATATTCGGAACGATTGTTTTTGCAGTAAGCGGCTCTCTGGCCGCGTGCCGCCTCAAAATGGACATCATAGGTTTCATATTGTTGGGAACCGTGACGGCCATAGGCGGAGGCACGGTTCGCGATCTCTTGCTTGGATTACCGGTTTTTTGGGTTGTGGATCCAAATCAGTTGTTCATTTGCGTTGCATCGAGTTTGATCACTTATTTTGTAGTGCCGGAGTCCATAGGCAGGACCAAAGCGATCGTCTGGTCGGACGCATTGGGCCTGTGCGCTTTTGCCGTTCAGGGGGCGCATACTGCGTTGAATCACGGAGTTCATGAAAGTGTGGCGATTGTAATGGGAGTGCTCACCGCAGTTGGCGGCGGGGTGATTCGTGACATGCTGTCAGGAGTCGTTCCCTTTATAATGCGGGGCGAACTTTATGCGTCCACGGCGCTGGCGGGCTCGGCCGTATTCGTGTTGATAATTAGCTGGGGTTTACCGGGTCAATACGCCGAGCTTGCAGGTTTCGGCGTCACATTTGTTACACGGGCCGCTGCGATTGTTTTTAATATTGAAATGGGACCGCCGGGAGAATTCATTAGACTCAGGCGCGGCGACAAAGACCAAAATTGAGATTACGGCCCGGCTTCCGCTGGGACGACGAGGTGGGGATTCAGCGCCGACAAAACTTTCGAGAAGCGCTATAGAATGTAAAGAGCAACTGAATAAAATGGAGCTATGTTTTCAAAGAGACGAGACGCAATATTAGCGCCGCCTTGAATCCCATGCCCCAGAAACGCATCCGAATTTATAGATGTACAAAACTTGTATTTTGAAATTCGCGAATTGGAGGCTAATAAAATGAATTATTTAATGATAATAGCGATTTTGGCGGCAACCGTCTTTGTTGTGGCGGCAAATTCCACGAGCGTGTACGCAGACTCCGCCACAGCCGGCGTGACATTGGCAAGAGGCCACGGTGGATTCGGGGTGTATATCGGACCGGGATACGGATACGGCGGTTATGGTGGATATGGTTACGGCCCATATTCAAATAATTATTACGACGACTATGGCGGATATGGTTACTATAACACGCCTGATAGATTTGGGAATACAAAGCAAAGCTGCGTATTTACGGGATATGACTACAAGTGTTACAACTTCTGACACACTTTGATTTTAATTTTGACTTTTCTTTAAGATCCTATACCCAACCCTCTCCCAGTGAGGAGAGGGAACCTAAAAGATTCGGGCAGTGTTTTCAACTATGCTGCGATGATATAACGCTTAATTGAATGAATTCTTAGGCCGATCCATGAGCTGATCGGCCTTTGCAGTTTTTTAGATTGATCTTGACAACACTGCCCCTGAATTATAAAATTAAAATTTACAGATGAAGGGCCCATAGCTCAGCTGGTAGAGCTCCCGGCTCATAACCGGTCGGTCCCTGGTTCGAATCCAGGTGGGCCCACCATTCCTTGGACGAGTGCCCAAATGAAGCTAATTTGCTCCACGCAAATATTTCCAAGCTTTATCCCTCACGGGGAGCTTATAACAAGGCTCCCCGTGATTTTTTTGCCTGGGCGGGTCGGGTGTATTCCACCGCCCCAATGGTTAGAAACATGCTGTCCCGTCCGGGAAAGTTGCGCCCAAATTGCATCGGAAAACTGCAATGCTTGCTCCAGATGGGGTAGTAATGGAGGCGCATGGACCAGAGGCTGAAATCAAAAACGAAAGCTGTAATAAAGGGTCCCATTCTCCTCGATATTGTTGAAATCGCGGATAAGTTGTTTCCCTTCGAGCTTGCAGAAAAATGGGATAATTGCGGTATACAAATCGGTGATCCCCAACAGCCTATACACTCCGTAACCTTCAGTCTCGACGCCACCATCGAAGCCATTAAGTTCAGCATCGAAAATAAGTGCCAAGGTCTTATCACACATCATCCTCTCTTATTTGATCCCATAAAGAGCATTACCACCGCCACCATTACCGGCAGAAGCCTTTTGACCGCAGCCGCTTCGAGACTATCCATATTGAGCCTCCATACTAATCTTGACGCCGCGCCCGACGGGCTCAATGACAAAATTGCCGGTCTTCTTGGTTTAAAAGATGTAATTGTCCCTGAAGGCGCTACTTGCGCAAGATTGGGCGCCCTATCAAAGTGGACTCACATACGAGATCTTGCCTTAAAGGTTCTCGAGGTTTTTGACCTGGAACTCGTGAATATTGCGGCTGAGGACGATCGCCTCGTCAAAAAAGTTTTTGTTGTCTCAGGAAGCGGGGCTTCGTTCCTGAGCATTGCCGCAGCCGCAGGCGCCGATATCCTCATCACCGGAGACGTGAAATACCATGCGGCAATAGACGCAGCCGCATACAATCTGCCCATCATTGACGCTACCCACTTTGGTCTCGAAAAAATATGCGTTCCGCTCCTTGTCGAAGCTTTTGAGAAAGTCTTTGTAGAAAAGGGGCTACAAATAAAATGTGTTCCATATTATCAAAAAAATCCATTCAGCTTATTCAAGCCTTAAGGAGGATGAGTTTGTGAAAGAGTTAATTCAGCTTCTTGAGAGGCTGCAAGAGATTGACGTTCAGATAGATAAATACGAAAATGAGCTTACTCGGTTGCCCCAGGAAGCCCAGGAAATCGCCAGATCAATTGTAGCCCTCCGACGTGAAATAACTGAAGCCAAAGAACGCGCCGCGTCCATTGAGAAAGAACAACGTAAAAGAGAACAAGACTTGGCCGTAGAGCAGGAGAAAATCAAGAAATCCGAAAAACGTTTACTGAGCATTAAAAACCAAAAAGAACAGAATGCCCTGAACAGAGAAATAAAACTCGGCAAAAAGATCACAGGCGAAATAGAAGACGCTTTGCTTGAACTAATGTCGGAGCTGGAAACCCTGAAGAAAATTTTGGATAAAAAAGAGTCCGAGTACAAACACTTCGAAGAAGATCTCGACGCCAAAAAAAATCAGTTGGAAAAAATTACCAAAGCGTCTAAAAAGGCTCTAAATACCTTAAACGCCGAGCGTGATGAAATAGCCGTCCAAATAGACCGAGATTACCTAAAAAAATACCAAACCATTAAGAAAGCAAGAGGCGCGGCTCTCGCTGAGGTCGAAAACGGAAGTTGCACGGGCTGCCATATGGTGCTGCCGCCTCAGCTCAATATACGAATCTTGAAACAAGAAGAGCTGATCTTTTGTCCTAATTGTCAAAGATTCTTGTTCGTCAGACCGGAAAACATTCCGGAACAAAACAAAATCAACTGACAAACCCATGGTAAATTATTATTAAGGTTGGCCTAATGTATTCAAAAGAAATGACTTATGGTACCAGCGAGCGAGACATCAATCGGATAATTAATATTGAGCACTCAGATCCCCACAGTGTCCTGGGCGCCCACCCGGCAACCATTAATGGAGAGAAAGGTTCGATCATCCGCGCCTTTCATCCCGACGCCGTTTCCGCCGCAATAATTATTTATGATAAACGAAGCGCAATGGAACGTGAAGCTAACGGGCTTTTTTGGATTTTTTTACCCGGGATACAGCCGCCGATCAAATACCTTCAAGTCTTCAAGTTCCGGGACGAATCAGAATGGATAATCGATCCGCCCTACCGTTTCATGCCTTCATTGGGGGAACAAGACGTCTATTTCTTTAGCGAAGGTAAACATTACGATTTATACGATAAACTTGGCGCCCATGAACTCGAAATGGAGGGCGTGAAGGGCTTTTCTTTTGCCGTATGGGCGCCGAACGCAAAACGAGTAAGCGTGATTGGCGACTTCAATAACTGGGATGGACGACTATTCGCAATGCGCAGCATGGGGAATTCGGGAATATGGGAAATCTTTGTCCCAGGACTTGTTGAAGGGGATTGCTATAAGTATGAGATCAAGACTCAAAACAATGATTTGAGAATCAAAACTGATCCCCTCGCTTTTTCGATGGAACTAAGGCCGGGAACCGCCGGCCAACTCTGGAATATTGACAAGTTCAAATGGTCCGATGGGGAATGGATTCAAGAACGGACGGCCAAGAATCATTACCAAAGTCCTCTCAGCATTTATGAAATGCACTTAGGCTCATGGTTGAGAATAGCCGACGAGGGACATCGATGGGCGACTTACAGAGAAATTGCCCCTAAACTGGTGGACCATGTGAAGAAATTCGGCTTCACTCACGTTGAGCTAATGCCGATCATGGAGCATCCTTTTGACGCCTCCTGGGGTTATCAAGTAACCGGCTATTACGCCCCCACGAGTAGATTCGGCACGCCTGACGACTTCCAATACTTTGTGGATTACCTGCATACAAACGGCATAGGAATAATACTTGATTGGGTGCCGGCGCATTTCCCAAAAGATGATTTTAGTCTGCGACTATTTGACGGGACGGCCCTCTACGAACACGCAGACCCGAGACTTGCCGAACATAAAGACTGGGGCACTCTGATCTTTAACTATGGTAGAAACGAAGTCAGAAACTTCCTTGTGGCGAACGCTCTATTTTGGTTGGACAAGTATCATATAGACGGCCTGAGAGTAGACGCCGTGGCTTCGCTCTTGTACCTGGACTACAGTAGAGAAGAAGGTGAATGGATACCCAACATATATGGCGGTAACGAGAACCTGGGCGCTATCGAATTTATCAAGGAATTCAACAGTCTTGTGTACGGAAAATTCCCCGGGTGTTTTACGGTGGCAGAGGAATCCACATCCTGGACCGGCGTCACAAGTCCCACTTATCTTGGTGGATTAGGATTCGGATTTAAATGGGACATGGGCTGGATGCATGATTCGCTTGAATATTTTTCCAAGGAAAGCATTTACAGAAGCTTCCATCATAACGATCTCACGTTTTCTATGATGTACGCTTACAGCGAAAACTTCATTTTGCCTCTATCCCATGACGAAGTTGTTTACGGCAAAGGGTCGCTGCTAAGGAAAATGCCCGGAGATGATTGGCAGAAATTTGCAAATCTAAGGCTATTGTTTGCCTATATGTATACCCACGTAGGTAAAAAGCTTTTAATGGCCGGTTCCGAATTGGGAACCTGGAACGAATGGAATCATGAGTACCATCTTGAAACTGAACTTCTGCAGTATGATCCGCACCGAGAAACGGCGCTTTTTCTCCAGGATTTGGGAGCTATTTATCTCAATTACGGCGCCTTATGGAAATGGGACAACAAATACGATGGGTTCGCCTGGATAGATTGTAATGATAACTACAGCAGCGTATTGGCGTACATACGCAGAGGACCCGAAGGATTTCTGGTTTGCGTGTGCAATTTTACTCCCGTGGTAAGACACGGATATCGCATAGGCGTTCCCGAGGAAGGTCAGTACAAGGAAATCCTCAACTCCGACTCGGAATATTACGGCGGAAGCAACGTCGGAAATCTCGGCAATATTCATACCGATTCTCAATCGAAACATGGGTTTGCGCAAAGCCTTAACCTAATGTTGCCGCCTCTCGCGTGCGTAATATTGCAAAAAGTCTAATGCTCTTAAAAATCAAAGAGGAACTAAAAATGGGCTGGACGGATTCCTAAATATCCATGACTTGTATATCAAGATATTGATACAAAAAGGGTTCCATTTACGAGTCCCCCTTTCTCCCACCCCTCTCGTAGCTTTCAGCTTATGCTTTTCTGACCGCCACATAGGACTTGGCAAGACCGAGGAAGTGTTCTGTAATTATTTCGCAATCAGAGAAGAGATCGCTCATACCTTTCTTGCTGATAAAGCTCCAGTCCGGAAGTCCATTGCATCAAAATATTTGTCAGGTTTTCATTTTGACCGGCAGCAAAATTATGGCGCCCGGAATTCATTTTCCAGTTCTCAGATCCAGCTATACTTCAAAGTCTCTTCTCGCTATATCAAAAGAAATATTACCTTTTCAGTCAATTCACATATTGACTTTTTAAAATTGCGCTGTTAGATTTCCTTAAACCAACAGAGAACAATTCCTCCAGAATCCACTATTTTTTGGGTAGCGCTAACAATAAGGAAATGAATAGATGAACCCGTTTGAGCTTTTTCAGTCATCGGATATCTACAAGATGGCAATTCTCTATTTTTCCAAATCCAGAGGTTTAGCCATTGTTGGACGCAACACCACGGCAGGCGCCGTTGAAGTGATTCAATTGTCCGGAGAAGTTGATCCGCATTCAGGGAACTTTACGGCATTGGATTATTCCGGAGCGGACCGTCAAGATCAACCTCCCGTAATCACTAAACGAGATTTCGAGAATTTGGTTCTATTTATTGAAGGCAAAATAGACAATCAAACCCGAATGAGCATAATCGAGCCCGAAGTGTATCGCAGTGTGATTTCATCACCTGGAACAAAAGACGCAAGCCAATACATGCAATGAAACAGAATGGAATCCCGTGCAATTGCGGGATTCCCATCAATTCCATCACTGCACGCCGATCAGCATCTTCCACAAATCCATTGCAATTCTAAAGCTCACTGCTTATATTCAGCCGATTCAATCACACCAACGTCGCGTTTTGTCACTTGCGCAAAATTATGAACATACTTTCATCTCAAGATAGCTCCAGGGACAAGCTCACAACAATGATGGCGCTTGTTCTATCATGTCTGCTTGTAATACTATTATCCGGTTGTTCTACAAAAGAAGGAGAGGCGCCGAAGCCGATTCCTAAAACTATGTCTGCCGAAAAAGACCAATCCGGCGATTCTCAGGAGACTTTGACCACCATAAAGAGCCGCGGTGAATTACGTGTAGGATTGCAAGTCGGATATCCACCTTTCGAAATGTTGGATTCCGGCGGCAAGCTCATTGGATTCGATGTTGAAGCGGCGAGTATGATTGCCGCTGATCTTAAAGTCGAACTGCGACTGGCGCGGCTCAATTGGACGGAATTAATACCCATGCTGCGGCAAGGTCAAATCGATATTATAATATCCGGTATGACGGTTACCCCGGAACGCAATATTGAAATAATGTTTACGAATCCGGTGGTGGAAACCGGGCGAATGTTCCTTGTGCACAAGACAAATAGTGATCGGTTCAAACAAATTCGTGATCTCAACCTCACCGGCGTGTTTGTGGCGTCAATACCGGGCGGCAAAGGCGCCTTAGATATAGGTTCAGTAATTCCCAAGGCGGCATTCAGGGAATTTCCGGACCGTAAAACAGCGACGGCTGAAATAGCGGAGAAACGGTCCCAGGCCTACATCGACGAGGAATTTGCGATCAAGCTGCTTTGCGCCAATAAGCCCAATGTGTTCTTCTCACGATTCGAACCGCTCAATTATGAATTTATTGCTTGGGGGGTCAGGCCCGGCGCAGTCCACTGGCTTAACTGGTTGAACAATTTTATAATAAAGATACAGGGAGACGGCCGCTTGGACAGCCTGAAAAAGCGGTGGCTGCATGATTCCTTTCTTGAGACACGGACGTCTTTTAAAAATCGTTAGCGGCAGAGGATGACAACGATGGATGGATTGCTTTTAATTGATAGCCACGCTCACCTGGAAATGGACCCTTTGGACCGTGATGTAGCCGCAGTCCTGTCAAGGGCGCACGCTAACGGAGTCGCAGCCGTAATCACGGTCGGAATCGACGTCTCAGACGCCGCGAAAGCGATTGAACTAACTGAAAAATACCGTGAGGTTTTCGCTTCAGTGGGTATTCACCCTCATAACACTGAAGGCATAACCGACAGTGAGTTGTCTCAAATCGAAGCAATAGCCGCCAAATCCAAAGTAGTGGGATTCGGCGAAATTGGGCTGGATTATTTTCGGAATTGGTCTCCTCGGGAAGATCAATTAAGGATATTTCAGGATCAAATCGATCTTGCCAAGAGACTTGCCAAACCAGTGGTGATCCATTTGCGGGACGCTTATCCCGAAGGGTTGGGGATGCTTGAAAAGGCGGGCCCATTTCCGAATCGCGGGGTAATCCATTGTTTTTCCGGAACTCTGGACGACGCAAGAAGAGCGCTTGATTTAGGCTTCTGTATTTCCATTCCGGGCACGGTAACATACAAAAAAAACGAAATATTGAGAGGCATCGTAAAGCAATTGCCGCTGGACCGAATCATGCTCGAGACCGACTGTCCCTTTTTGTCCCCTGAGCCGCTGCGGGGAAAGGATAATGAGCCGAGTTATATTATTCATACCGCAAGAAAAATAGCGGAGATATATGGATTGTCGATACAAGAAATTGGCCGACAAACCAGCAAGAACACGGCGAACTTGTTTGCTTTACCTTTGTCGCAAATAGAAACCATGGATCTAACTTAACGAGCGGCTTATAATTAAGTACATCATCTAATGCTATTTCCAAAATGGCAATTTGAGGGATAAATGCAACTTAGAACCTTATTAATTGTTATCAGTGTTTTTATCACCGTCTACGTGATGCCCAATTATTCTGGTGCCCAAACAGGCGCAAAGCCGAAACCTGATGAAACCGTAAATAACAGAATCTTGCCGGTTAAATCGGTTCCGGATCAGGAACTTGAAACCAAGCTCACAAATGTTTTGTCCAAAATTGATGATTTTAAGGACGTAAGAGTTTCGGTCCAGGAAGGTGTGGTTACCCTTCGAGGAACAGTGCCCAGGACTGAGGTAGCTAAGAAACTGGAAAATCTTGTTTCACGATTCGAGGGTGTTCTTTATTTGAACAATAAGCTTACGGATGAAACCGCGATTGAAGATCGTATTGTTCCGGTGATGACTCGATTGAGCAATTATTTGGCAGGCTTCATTAATAAACTTCCGTTGTTTGCAATTGCTCTACCGATATTGTTGGGCTTTTACTTATTTGCGCAGTTTGTTGGTTCAGTTATTACAAATTACGGTTGGTTTGGCGACAACCGTTTATTCCGGAATTTAATTTCCCGACTTGTTCGCACGGTCATCATTTTGGCGGGACTGATACTAGCTCTTGACATTTTGGACGTGACTGCTCTCGTGGGGGCGGTCATCGGAACTGCCAGTTTAGCGGGTCTCGCCATTGGTTTCGCTTTCAAAGATATCGCTGAAAATTATTTGTCAGGGATTATTCTAAGCGCCAGGCGTCCATTTGCAGCTAACGATTACATTTTAGTTGAGAATATCGAAGGCAAGGTTGTTAGGATGACCTCTCGGGAGCTGGCTTTAATGACCCGTGACGGAAACTACGTTACTATTCCTAATTCAACAGTCTTTAAGAGTGTGATTGTAAATTATACCCGAAATTCCACTCGACGGTTCGGCATTCCCGTAGGAGTCGGGGTAAAGGAAGATTTACAACATGTCCGTAAAGTGGGACTCGACGCGTTACGCGCCACCGCAGGCGTCACAACGGATCCGGCGCCCTCAATGACGGTGAATAAGTTAGGTGATTTCAACGTAGTGGTCCTTTTTTACGGTTGGGTCGATCAGAATGATTTTGATTATATAAAAGTGAACAGTGAGGCGGTTAGAGTCCTCAAAGAATCTCTTGACGCTGCAGGCATAGAAATGCCGTTCCCAATCACTACCACTGAAATGGCGTATTCTGAAGTGGTCCCGGCAAAGTCGCAATCCGTTTCGGAAGCAGTTAAAATCAAACAAGTGGCGCCGTCTCAAAAAGAGCACGAAGATGTTTCCGCGGATTCACAAATTGACAAACAAATTCAAAAGGAGCTTGCTACTTCTAAAGAAGAAAATCTGCTGGATAAAGACCAAAATTAGACCGGCTCTACTGTTTTAACGTATTCTCATTGCCGGTAAATTAATTTTTTAATATGTCGGCAAGTTGCGGAAGCACATGAAAACGATAGTTCTAGCAGCGCTAAACGTGGCCTTGCTGGGCCTATTTATCTACATCTGGCGTAGACCCGGCTCTTTATCCTTTTACAAAGACGGCCGGATTTGGCTGACGTGGCTTTCCGTAGGCGCCATCACACTCATGGATGAGCTGACGTCCGTGTTTTATGCGCCTGCGGAGGCTTTCCGTTTCATCGGGCCGAGCGCCATCGTTTTCATAGCGTTCACATCCCTTTTTGTTCATTACATGACCACGCGATTGGTGGAAATCGGGGAAATACTCGAACACCACAAAATTTACGGCGGCGGTGTCTATTCATTCTCATATTTAGTGCTTGGCCCCACGGCTTCTTTTATAGCCGTTTCGTCAATAATGGTGGACTATATTCTGACCGCCTGTTTGTCTGCGGTAAGCGCAATGGAAAACTCTACGGCATTTTTTGCGCTTGCTCATCAAACAAAGATGATTATTGCTCTGGGTATAATTTGGGGAGTGGCCGGTCTAAACATCTTGGGTATCAAAGAGAACGCCCGTTTTACATTTGGTATTTTCATCCTGGCCGCTCTCGTATTGATCGATCTTATCATCGGCGGCATGCTGGCTCTTGACGCGGAAAGCGTCGGCAAAATTACGGATTCCTTCAGCCACGCGGCTCGCCGATTGGAGACCGGGTCTTTGTTCCACAGTTACGGCATATTTATTGCCTCAGTGGCGAGCTGCGTTCTCGCTTACTCCGGAGTTGAATCCGTGCTGCAGACTGCGGGACTTGTGCGTTCCTGGAAAGAAATAGGCAAAGCTTACATTTTCCTGGCGGTAACGGTCGGTATTGTGACGCCCATTATAGCGGCTCTGGCTTTATCAGCGCCTATTGATTTCCCCAAACATGAAGGAGATCTGATAACCCATTACGCGAGTTTGGTTAACGGAATACCCTTCGGAGTAGTAGTGGCTTTACTTGCCGGTTTAACTTTGATTATGGCCGTAAATACCGCATTTATCGCATCCAGCGAGTTATTGGAGAGAGTCGCCGAACGCTACGGCTTCCACTGGTTGATTCGAATTAATCGGAATCAGTCTCTCTATCGCATACACCTCATCAACGCAGGCTTATTTTCAAGCATCATCTTTATAACTCAAGGTAGTCAAATGATTCTCGCGGACATGTACGCTATTGGTCTTGTCGCGAGCTTCTGCATAAATTTGGGATCACTTATCATATATCGTTATTCCATGGGAACAAAGGAGATAATCCATTTCAGCACCAGTAGATTCGTCACACTGATCATCTGGCTGATATTCCTCAGTTGTTTCTTATTTTTAGCATGGATGAAACCGCATGGAACGGAGCTCTGGGCAACAATTACGACAATTGTGCTCATCGGAGGACTGTTAGTCGCGAGAAAGAAGGCGCCTGAAATACAAGTTATAGCCGAAACTGATAATCAGATGAATTTAGTTATGCATTTGGCCGAATCAACGAAACCTGATTTACATATATATTTTACTCGGCCACGTGAGGAGGCGATATCTAACCCCAGAGACAACGAAGTTTATGTCAGTTTTTATAACGCTCGCCATGGGATTCCCCCAAAGTTGGCGTCGAACCATTTTCGATTGGTGATGGTGAGTAGAACTCTTTATCAACATATCACTGCGATTTTGAAGGTGTTGGAATACGAATTTGCGGATCGACAAATCACGGCTCATTTCGGATGGCCGCTATCATCCTGGGTTGACAGACTATCCATAGGAGTGATGGTATTCAACATTATGAAGTTACCGAAGCAGTTCACAAACATGAAATTTACGATACACTATCCAGGTCATCGTTACGGAAAGTCATCTTGAAACCATGAGTCACGGATAAATTGAATTCGTTTCACTTTTGTTTGGACACATCCAGAAATTCGTCACGCCGCTTAGCCGCCTCCATTAGGAGAAATTCGCCGGGCATCAAATGAGGCGCAATCCACAAGACCGAGCACGCAGAAACAAGAACTCGAACTCGCCTTTTTGCATGACGTTGGAGTCTCCCTGGACTGCACATTGCGACGTGAATACCCCCGAGGTCATAATGTAACGTATGTTGGTTCTATATGGAGTGATGACAATTAAACTATATCTATAAATATACTATGCTTGAATTTTATTCAACCGGCAAGACCTAAATCACAAAAACCTCACATTCCTGCCACCAATAAATCGCGGAAAATTTGATTAAACTTTTGCCCATCTTCTACACTCTCGTATTTTAAATCTAAAAAATCTCCGCTCTCTTACAATTACTTGCGCTCCAATAAAAAAAAGCGGAAAATAACAGGTTACTTTCAATCTTCCTGCAGATTTTCATTAGGAGTTCATTGGTGTCAAACGAGTCGAACAACAATAAACGTTTGAAAATTGCGCTTATCGCTATCGCAATTTTAGCCTCCGCCGCCGCAGGATATTACTACTGGTCTCTTCCGTACGTTTCAACTGATGACGCCTATGTTGACGGTCGAATCTTTACATTGACCCCACGAGTCGCCGGATATGTCACAAGATTGGCTGTGGAAGATAATCAGCGAGTAACAAAAGGTGAGGATCTTGTTTTCCTTGATCCAACCGACTACGAAGTAGCGCTGGCTGAGGCTAAAGCCAACCTTGCCGAGGCCGAATACACATTGACGTCGTTGAAGCTCGGCGTCCCTCTGGAACTTAGTCAGACCGAGCAAAAAGTACTGGGCGCCCAGGCTGAAATTGCGACCCTGGAGAACAACCTGGCGGCAAGACGTCGGGATGAAGACGCCGCGGCTCAGGATTTGAAGCGGTTAATGGCGGAAAAGGATAAAGCGGCTCTCGACCTGCGCAGAATGACCGAGTTGCGTAAAGGTCATGCTATATCGCAATCCGTTCTGGACGAAACACAAACTAAAATGGAAACGGCAACGGCTTCAGTCGGGGCCGCGGAAGCAAAAGTGGAAGCTGTAAAGAAGCAAATTGCGGCTCTCACTTCCGACAAGCAGAGACTTTTGGCCAACGTAAAGCTTGCGCAAACCGGTGAGGAACAAGCCGTTATTCGATCAAAACAGGTTGAAGCTCAACAGGCCCGAGTTGATCTGGCGGCTACAAAGGTTAAACAAGCGGAATTAAATCTGGAATACACCACGATAAAATCGCCGACCGATGGTTTTGTTACGCGTAAAAAAATTGAGGCCGGCGTTATGGTCGCCAGGGGTCAAGCCCTATTTGCGGTGGTTCCATTGGATCTAAGCAACACCTGGGTGACCGCAAACTATAAAGAAACACAACTCAGTAACGTCAAAGTCGGTCAACCCGTAACCATTGAGGTGGACACATACGACCATACAACTCTGAAGGGAACTGTTGACTCTATTATGGCGGGTACCGGAGCGGCCTTTTCCCTTTTTCCGCCGGAAAACGCCACAGGCAATTTCGTCAAAGTTGTCCAAAGGATCCCGGTCAAAATTACGATAAACGGCACTGAAAAGGGCAAATTACCTCAATTAAGGGTGGGCATGAGTGTTATTCCCACGATTGATACGAGGACCGCGCAGTGACGCCTCCCCGCGCAGTCAATAAGTATTTCGTGACCGCTGCAGTCATGATACCAACGCTCATAGAGGTTCTCGACACGAGCGTCGCAAATGTTTCTCTTACTCACATTCAGGGTAGCTTGTCCGCAGGTCAGGAAGAGGTTACCTGGGTGCTGACCTCTTATCTGGTGGCAAACGCCGTTGTCATTCCCATGAGCGGCTGGCTCGCGCGGCTCTTTGGCAGAAAGGTGTACTTGATCTCCTCGCTGGCGGTATTCACGGCCGCGTCGCTCTTGTGCGGAATGGCCACCAGTCTCACGATGCTTATCGTTTTTAGGGTTATACAGGGGATCGGAGGCGGCGGGCTTCAGCCAATGTCACAGGCCATTTTGCTCGAAGCTTTTCCTGCAGATCAACGTGGATTAGCAATGGGGATCTTCGGCATGGGAGTTGTTGTTGGTCCAATTCTCGGCCCTCTGCTTGGCGGCTACCTAACCGACAATTATTCGTGGCGATGGATATTCTATATTAATCTTCCCATCGGAGTTGTTGCATTTTTCATGATCATGAACTTTGTATTCGATCCTGAATACCACCAGAGACGCGCCCAGGGTGAGAAAATTGATTATACCGGTATTATACTGCTTTGTCTTGGCCTCGGTTCCCTACAAATTGTCCTGGATAAAGGACAAATAGAGGATTGGTTCAATTCTAATTTCATTATTACCTTATCTGTCGTAGCGGCAATTTGTCTCTCCGCCTTAGTATGGTGGGAATTCCGACATGAACGACCAATTATGGATTTGAGAGTATTTAAAGATCGGAGTTTCGCTGCTGGAAATACGATAATGTTTCTGGCGTTTTTCGCATTTTTCGGCTCAATCGTGCTACTGCCTTTGTTCCTGCAGACGCTCCTTGGTTACAACGCCTATTTGGCTGGTTGGGTATTGGGACCTTCCGGAGCGGTTGCCTTGATAATATTGCCCATGACCGGAAAGGCCACCGAAAAAATCGACGCAAGATACCTGCTGGTTGTTGGATTACTGGTCAGCGCCTATTCAGTTTATTACATGTCGGGATTTAATCTTCAAATTGATTTTGACACCGCGGTAATTAGCCGCGTAATACAGGGTGTCGGAATGCCCTTCATTTTTGTTTCTTGCTCGTATGTAACGATGGCATACGTCCGACGACGAGATATGAACAATGCTTCCGCAATATTCAATACACTACGAAACCTGGGCGGTTCATTTGGAGTGGCCTTTGTGACCACTCTCATAGCTCGAAGATCTCAGTTTCATCAATACAGACTTGTGGAACACTTAACGCCTTACGATCCAGGGTACATGTTTCGTTTACAGGAGCTGCAGTCATATTTCAGCCAATATTACGGCTCATTTGCCGACAGCGCAAATTTAGCCCAGGGGTTCGTCTATCGGGCCCTGCAAAGGCAAGCGGCGGCTCTGGCTTTTAATGACGCATTTTATGCCGAAGCGGTGATATTCATTCTACTCATCGGGGTTGTATGGATAATAAGAAAGCCTCCTATAGGTAAGCCCGTGGAACCGATTCATTGACCTATGCGCCCGACGGATCTTGAATTGCGGGTTCCGCGTGTTCAACTGGCGCCTGCCCTTTAACATAGTTTATCAGCCGCATTGCTTGATCAACGCCGTACTTCCAAACCACAATCAGGAGCACGGCTATTCCCGCTAAGGCGATCAATAGTAGAATCAGCATTATGTACCCGATCCATTTGGCGCCGATGCTCTCAGCCGACAAAGGGACGGCTAGAAAAATTAGTAGAAATAGAGACTTGGGGATTGGCGCTACGCCTTTAATGAACTCCTGAAAACATTCCAGAATTTTAATGATGATTTTGAATAAAAACCAGCTTGCGAAGCCCAGTGTCAGAGAAAACACGATGATTCTAGTGATGATCAATACCGTCGACGATACTTCCAACCCTGAAAAAAGGAAATTTAACTGAAAAAAATCCTGCATATATTGGATTATTGGCCATGGAAAATTCATGCGCGCCTCCACAGTTACTGAAGCAATACTTCAATTACCTTCACTAACTAAAGCACATAACAAACCAATAATCAAGAGGTTATATGGGAGGATTGTCTAATTGTGGTTATGCCGATTTGCGGCGGCGCTGATTGCGGGTCTATAGGATGTCTCGGCGCAAAGACTATTAACCCCCTAAATCCCCCTTATCAGGGGGACTTCAAATCCCTCCAGCTCTCTAATTGCATTATGAACTTTAGCTAAAGTACGGCGCCGACTACAACTTCACTTCGCACTTGTCTCTTTCACAAAGGGCCGGCGCGGTTCCCGATTCGTGGTACTCGGCGTCTATATTTACCCCCCAGACATCGTAATCCGCGCCAAGGATATTCCTGGCCGCCAATAAACCGGTCATTATGGAATGGTCCTGATTGTTGTATTGGAACAACCCGGCCCTTCCCACTGTCTGTAATCCGTCGAGCCGGCGTATGTAGTCTCGTAAATGTCGAATGTGGTCTTCGTAACCTATTTCAATAACGGGATACGCCGACGGACTAAATACTGTAAACGCGTCGGTAATGGTCTGATGTTTTTTACGCAATCCCATTTTTGTAAGCTCATCTACGGCAAGATCAATTTTGGCGTTCTCCTCGAGTAGATCGAAATCATCTCCATAGAAAGAAAAGAATTCCGCCGTAACGGGAAATAAATTGGGCGCTACCTGTAAGTTTTTGGAAAAATTAGCGTAATTGGCAATTCGCCCGATGCGCATCTCAGGAGAGTGCACATAAATCCAGTTATCCGGGAATAGGTTCGAGCTGTTTTTAATGACCAGGTTTACGCAATAATGATTACGGAATCGTAACTTTGCACAGGCTTCTCGAACCTCAGCCGACGGTTCAGGGGAAAGCATTTGGACCAGCTCGGTAACCGGAGCGCTAGAAATGACATGCTTGGCGGGAATGATCGAATCCCTGCCGTCCCTCCTGTACGTCACATCCCAAAGGTCATTGTTGCGGCTAATTTTCGTAACTGTTGAATTTGGAATGTACTCGGCGCCGTTTTCTATGGCATGGTCCATCATCCTTGAATACAACCACCCCGCGCCAAATTTTGGATAAATGAAATGATCAACGAGCGTTTTCACCTGTGATGATCTATGGTTGGTGAGAGCGTTCAATATCGCTTTCGCCAAATTCAGCCCCTTGATCCTCTGTGACGCCCAATCCGCGCTTATCTGAGAACAAGGAACCCCCCAGACTTTTTCGGTGTAGTGCCTGAAGAATGCGTCATATAAAACCGGCCCAAAATTGTCGGTGACCCAATCTTCAAAGGACTCAGGCATCCTTGGCCGTAATCTTCGCTTAATACGGGTATAGCCGTACCCTGCAAAAGCATGAGTAGCCGTTCCGATCCCCAACCCCATGAGAGCGTTCATAGCGCTTAACGGATAATTGAACAGAACCCCATTGTACAGAATCCGGGTGAGGCGATTCACCATCATCAGGTCATCCAGCAACCTGGCTCTCCATAGTTGCAAAACCTCTTCCGATTTGGTGAAAAAACGGTGGGGCCCCACATCAAAGATATTTCCCTCCCGGTGAATGGAACGGGAGAGTCCTCCCGGCGTGTCCATTTTATCTATGATTATCGGCCTGAGCCCGGCGTCAACGAGAACACCGGCCGCAGCAAGACCCGCGGGCCCGGCGCCTATAATTATACAAGCTGAATTACCGTTCAGGTACGAAATCATAAATGTGAGAACAATCCAATCGCCTCCCTCAAGGATTTCAACGGGAAGGAATTAAAGTCCCCTGAGAATGGGGATTTAGGGGGTTAATGTCGTTGAGTGCAAGAATAGCAGAGCTCGCATACGCGTGTGGGTTACGATAGGTAAAATTACCGGGCATAAAGCCGCATCAGATTACGACCCACGTCACTTGATAAAATAATTCGGCAGCCAAAGAGAAATTTGTGGGAAAAACAGCAGAATCAACAAACATGTCGTCATGCCTATCAGGTATGGATAAATTCCTTTGTATACCGTCGAAATAGGCACCTTGGCGACCCCGGAAACAACAAACGCGTTGATGGCCATCGGCGGTAAAATAACGCCTATCATAGTGACCACGCTTATAATTACCCCAAACCAAACAGGGTCATATCCCATTTTAAGCACTATAGGCAGAAATATTGGAGTCGCAAGTATAAGAAAAGCCAAGTCTTCGATAAACGATCCTCCGATAAGGAAAACTCCAATAATCATCAACATTATTATATTGCGATCAAAGTTCAATCCCTGGAGCCATTCGGCGACTATAAACGGTGTGCGAGTAACCGCAAAAAAGTGGCCCAGAATAGTCGCGCCGGCTATAAGCATAAGCACCATACAGGAAATCCGCAGGGTTTCCATGATGGCTTCCACAAAACGCTTAATGCTCATATCCTTTTTCAATATCGTCAAGATGAGCACCGCGAACGTGCCGACGCTACCCGCTTCAGTGGGTGTAAAGTAGCCTTGCATCAAGCCGCCGACGACCACCAAAAATATGAAAATAACCACAAGCACCGGAGGCAGCGACGCAAAACGCTCCTTCCAGGTGGATTTGGCGCCCTTGGGCCCTAGCCCGGGGTTCATTGTGCTCCAGACAAGCAGAGTCACCACAAAGGAGGCTGCGATCATGAGCCCCGGAATGATGCCGGCCAAAAAAAGTTTACCAATGGATGTTTCTGTAAGAATGCCGTAAATGATCAGCACCACGCTCGGCGGGATGAGTATTCCCAGAGTGCCCACAGTCGCCACAGTGCCGCAGGATAGGCGCCTGTCGTAACCGTAGCGGTCCATTTCAGGGACCGCGATTGTGGCAAAGGTGGCCGCAGTGGCCGGAGACGACCCGCAAATCGCCTTGAAAATTGTTGCCGCTACAACCGTGCCTATCGCTAAGCCGCCGGGTATGTGACCAATGAATTTGTAAGCGGAATCGTATAAACTTCTGGCCACGCCGCCGCTCGCGCCTACTTGCCCCATGAGCACAAACATCGAAATTACCGTAAACCCGTAAGAGGAAAACACGCTGTAAACGTCTTTGGCCACCAGGTTCATTGCCGCGTCGACATTGACTATTGCCGCAAAGCCGATAAATCCGGCCAAAGCCATTGCAAAGCCGATTTCGAGTCCCATCATAAAAAGAACGAACAGCAAAGCAATAACAAGTCCACCAATTACTGCGAACGTCATGACGGTTGTTCCTCTGTGGTAAACAGTTCCGCAAACAAGACAATGCATACGACAAAAGCGCAAAAAGAAACCGCGTAAGCTATTGGGTACAGAGGTATCTGCAAGGTCGGGGTGACCTCACCTACTCGCCTGAAGTCATTGCCGAAGAGATACAAGTTCCAACCGAGTACCGCAAATAGGCCGATCCCAAGGATTCGCGTGATAGCGTATAAAAACTTGTTTGCTCCGGCGCTTAAACGGCCGGTAATAAAATCCATTAAAACATGACCCTTGAGCCGCGATGTTTGGGGCAGAGCGAAGGCAACCACAATTGCCCCCAACAATCCCACCAGCTCATACGTGCCCAATATGGGACGTCTGAACA
>JBBSBY010000033.1:0-35501 GCA_038250835.1 Desulfomonilales bacterium
ACACCGGCCATCTGTTTTCGAAGAGCGTCCAAAGGAAACCGGCTACAAAGCACCCAGTGAGATTCACGGCCATGGTCCCCCATGGGAACGAGACTCCGTTGAACCTATGCACTAGCCCTGCCAATTCATATCGGGCCAGGGCGCCCATGGCTCCGGCAAAACCCAACCACATGAGCTTATAAACCATGAGTGAAAAACTCCTATTCCATTAGCAAATTTTGGACATAAAAAAACCCGCCATGCAGCAGGTCAAGGGCCAATTCTAACGACTCTACCACTGCTGAATCTTAAGCGGTAGGAGTCATTAGCCCGAAGTGAGCGGTTATAGGGGGGACTCCATCCTCACAACAGCGCCATCAAACTTATCAAACAAAACGCTCAAGAGCAAGCTGGACCGAACAGACTGAACCGGCTTTCGCTAACTCCCTCATTTTTTACTTGTGACCGGCGAAACTTACAATTTAAAAGCTTTGAGCCTCAACCAGTACACGCAAACTTGGGATAACGATTCAATTACTTCGATCAAAAACCGCATAATTTGCCATATTGCTCTTTTATATTTTCCCTCCGCGGTTTAGGATATGCAAAATTGCTTAACTACGGCACGAACCGCCCTGATCGGCGGCGAAATTAAGGAGGATGCAAATGAGATATGATATTGCTGATGTAGCCGCACGAGAAATATTGGATTCGCGGGGAAATCCGACAATTGAAGTGGACGTTTGGCTTGAAACAGGCGCAGTAGGCCGGGCCGCTGTTCCTTCGGGCGCCTCAACAGGCGAAAATGAAGCAGTTGAGCTGCGCGACGGCGATAGCGCCCGTTATATGGGTAAAGGCGTCCAAAAAGCCGTTGAAAACGTCATTAATGAAATCAGACCGAATATTATCGGCATGGACGCCTTTCAACAAGCGGTTCTAGATCAAAAACTCATAAATCTCGATGGGACACCGAACAAGAGCAATCTAGGCGCAAACGCAATACTAGGAGTAAGTCTTGCCGCGGCAAGGGCTTGCGCCAATGAACTTGAAACTCCTCTGTACAGATACTTAGGCGGTGTAGGCGCCTACAGATTACCTGTTCCCATGATGAACATACTTAATGGCGGCGCTCACGCTGACAACAATGTTGATATTCAAGAATTCATGGTCATGCCATTAGGAGCTCCGAACTTTAAAGAAGGGCTCCGCATGGGAGCGGAGATATTCCACAATCTGAAAAAGGTTCTCAAAGGTAAAGGGTTAAATACCTCAGTTGGAGACGAAGGTGGTTTTGCACCAAATCTCGGCTCCAATGAAGAAGCGCTTGAAGTAATCATGGAGGCGATTGATCAGGCGGGATATCAACCTGGACAAGACGTCTGGATAGCCTTGGACGCGGCTGCAAGCTCATTTTATCAAGATGGTGTTTACAATCTCGCCGGTGAAGGATCAAAAAAGAGTGCTCAAGAAATGGTCGATTTTTATTACAATTTGGTTGAAAAATATCCGATTGTGTCCATTGAAGACGGCCTTGACGAAAATGATTGGGACGGCTGGAAACTGCTGACGGATAAGCTGGCGCCTAAAATTCAGATCGTGGGTGATGATCTTTTTGTGACTAATATAGAATTGCTACGCAAGGGAATTGAATTAGGTGTCGCAAACTCCATCCTGATCAAGCTTAATCAGATAGGTACCCTGACAGAGACGCTTGAAGCGGTTAATTTGGCTCGCAGCGTTTGCTATACATCAGTAGTATCCCACCGCAGTGGAGAAACCGAAGACACAACAATTGCCGATCTCGTTGTGGCGCTTGGAACAGGACAGATCAAAACAGGATCAGCATCGAGGACGGATCGAGTCGCCAAATACAACCAGTTGCTGAGAATCGAAGAAGAACTTGGCGATATGGCCGCTTACGGCGCTCCTGAGATTGTCTAGGCTTCATGATTACGCCTAAACGTCAGAAAATGAACGCGAGAGAGGTCATGGCCGATATTCGTTCGGGCATGACCTCTCTCCAGCTAATGCGAAAATACGAATTATCCCCGAAAGCGCTACAGTCGGTTTACTCAAAACTAATCGCGGCAAAGTTGCTGGATGCCAAAGATTTTCCTGCCAAAGCCAAAACCAGGACATTCAGGGATGTTGCTGCTCCCAAATTTTGCCCTTCTTGTGGAATAAAAATTATCCACTCTGAGCAGGAATGCGCCGGGTGCGGTGTGATTTTTGCCAAATTGAAGCCTCAACAGGAAGTCGGCTCCACGTCCCCCTCCGAATACCATGAAGCAGACAAAGCTACATTCGCAATACCCAGACAAATAAGAGCCCCTGAGTCGCCGAACCACCCGCTCGCTGAAACCACCTTTACTGCTGTGAATCGGTATTCCGCTGATGAAGATACGAACCTTGAAATAAGGAAAATGGATAAAGACGAATGGATCATGGTGAGCATTGGTATCGGAGTGGCTCTATTGGGCATGGTGTTCTTTTGGCTCGGTTGGACTTTGGTTACATTTAAGATACTCGTTCATGAAATGGGACACGCCATATTCGGATGGTTGTTTGCTTATCCTTCTATTCCTGCCTTTGATATGCTGCATGGCGGCGGCATTACCCTTCACATCGAGCGCTCCACTTTTTTGCTCGCATCGATTTACATTGGAATTGCATGGCTTATCTATGTATATCGAAAGAACATTCACGCTGTTTTATTCCTCATCGCCATCTCCATTATTCATGTAATATTATCGCTGACTGTGTGGCACTCCGTGCTCATCGTCTTTATGGGGCACGGTTTCGAATTAATCATAGCCACTCTTTTCATTTATAGAGCTTTAAGCGCAAGGTCAATAATACACACCATTGAACGCCCCATGTATTCCATTATAGGCTTCTATATCTTCTTTTATGATCTGGTGTTTGCCTATAAAATGTTAACGAACTTATCCTACGAAGCCGAATACCTGGATTCAAAGGACGGCGATATTGACCCGGATTTCCTTGTCATAGCAAGAGAGCATCTGGGTGTGAGCATGCGTTCAGTCGTGTTTTTTTTCCTGTTCTGTTGTTTCCTGCCGCCTGTTGTCAGCTTTCTTTGCCACAGATACGAACAGCACATCCATTCCGCCATTATTACCTTATTAAAAAGAGATCCGGCTTCCGATCAAATCTGAATCGATTTCCGGCTAGGGAACCCCACTCATGGCAATATTGTCCTATTCTTCTGAGCAATAAAACAGAACCTCTCCGGGTAATAACTTTTCATTCATGAGCTATTCTGTGGCGCATGTTTTGAGAGAAGGAGTAAACCGGAACGGACAATCAGACTTGTTTGGATTGCGTTAAATAACTAAATTCTTGAACAGAGGTCAATCTCCAAGATTGTTGAAATTATTATAAGTGAAATTACAAATTACTGAGAGTACTTCGGAGGTTAAATTGAGATCTTGCCCACTTCAATCTGAATCATATCAAGAACCGTTATTGGTTGAGGGTAGGAATTGTTGGAGAAAAAGAGAAGCGGATAGAATCGCTTTCCTAGTGGACGGTGAAAGCTATTTCTCGGCATTTGCAAAAGCGGTCGAAAATGCCGAAAGATCTATTTATATAGCCGGTTGGGACATTGACAGCCGATTAACGCTCAGAAGAGACTCGGAAGAAAGTAAAGAAGCATCCAAACTCATTGATCTGCTGAACAGGGCCGCTCGTAAAAATCCCAAGTTACACATTTACATTTTGGTATGGGATTTTTCGATGGTATTTATGCTGGATCGTGAGACATTCCCGTTGTTTCGCTTTGGGTGGAATGCCCACCGGCGTATTCATTTTGTGATGGACGCAGAGCACCCGATTGGAGGTTCACATCACCAAAAAATTGTCGCAATGGATGATTCCATTGCGTTCGCAGGCGGTTTGGACCTGAGTCGCTCCAGATGGGACACATCCGAACACTTAATGGGCGACTCTCGACGCGTGGACGATGATGGAGTCAAGTATTTACCGTTTCACGATGTTCACATGGCCGTCGATTGGCAGGCGGCGGAATCTCTCGCAGACCTTTTCCGCATTCGCTGGGAGTTGGCAACTGGAAAGAAACTCCCTCCCATAGGAGCCACTCGCGGCTACGCGTGGCCCATTGACGCTGCGCCGGATATAACTTCGACGGACGTAGCCATAGCGAGAACGCTTCCGGCATTTAATGGCACGGAGCAAATGCAAGAAATTTTAACATTATATAAAGACGCCATTGCCTGCGCCCAAAATCATATTTATATTGAGAATCAATACATTACGGCTCATGCCGTAGGCGATGCGATTGCAGAGCGTCTAAGAGAAGATTACGGTCCTGAAATTATAATTGTAGCGCCGCACAAGAGTTCGGGTTGGCTCGAAGAAAGCATCATGGATTCTCGTCGTGCCGTGGTCGTCAAAAAGCTTTGGCAAGCGGATGCCCATAACAGGCTCGGCATCTACTATCCAGTCGTTCCCGGGCTCGAACACGGTGATATGATGGTGCATTCGAAAGTGTTGATAGTGGACGACAACATAGTCCGTATAGGTTCTTCAAACCTTAGCAACAGATCAATGGGATATGACACTGAATGTGACTTGGCTGTTGAATCTGCCGGAGAAGACCGGATTCGGAAGGATATTACCGGCTTTAGGGCGAGATTACTTTCTGAACATCTTGGTATCACACCCGATGAATTCCGCTCGAAATTTGCGAAAGGAAAATCCATAAAGAGAATAATAGAATCATTGCAGAATAAAACCCGCACTCTAAGACCTCTTAAAATAGACATCCCTGAGTGGCTGGAGAATCTCTCTCCAACTTTTTCAATTATTGACCCGGAACAAACTATTGATCCATCCAAGTTCATAGACAATTTGGCACAAGACGAAGCAACCGGGAGTGATTCTCGACGATACATTAAGATCGGAGCGGTTTTGCTAATTCTGTTGGGTCTTGGGGCCGCTTGGAAATGGGGACCACTTGGAGATTGGATTACTTTAGAGACTCTGACTCAGATTGCTTCACACTTGAAACAAAGTCCTCTCGCGCCGGCTTATGTGCTTGGCGGATATGTTCTGGGCGGCTTAGTCATGTTTCCGTTGACGCTACTCATAGTGACTACGGCGATTGTATTTGGGCCGTTTTGGACAATAATTTACGGCTTTTCCGGCACTCTACTCAGCGCTTCCATCAACTACAACATTGGTCGCAAACTCGGGCGGCAAACCCTGAGGAAAATAGCGGGCGGTAAACTGAACAAAATATCAAAGTGGCTTGCCAAAGACGGCATAGTATCTGTCGCCTCCATTAGATTAATTCCGATAGCCCCATTTCAAATTGTTAATCTAATCATGGGAGCAAGTCATATAAAATACCGCGATTTTGTAATCGGCACGGCGATTGGACTTATACCCGGTATTTTCGGTATTGCTTTGTTTGCCGACTCTGCCTTGAGCGCCGTGCAAAATCCTAGTTGGAGGAACATTGGCCTTTCGGTTGCAGTGTTCGCCGGCCTGATCGGTTTAAGCTATGGCATAAATCGATACTTTGGCCGCAAATCGAAAGAATCCGAGGGCGAGCATGAAGCGCGTTCCCGGGCATGATCCGGCTGTGATCCACAACCGCTTAGCCGTAGCAACTTACAATGTTCATCAATGGATCGGCAATGACGGGAAATTTGATCCTGATAGGTCACTTTGCGTTTTGGAAGAATTGAATTGCGGAATTATCGGTCTCCAAGAGGCAAATCTTACCTCAAATGGAGACGACAAGTTTAATATAAATTATTTTGCAGATCATTTAGGTATGAAAGCAGTTTCCTTACCCACCTTATTCCGGAAAACGGGACATTTCGGAAATCTGCTCTTGACTTCTTATCCGGTGGAAGCTGTTCGGAAAGTAAATCTCAGTGTCTATTCTAAGGAGCCTAGAGCGGCAATTGACGCCGATCTCAATATTAAAGGAGTGATTGTCAGGGTAATAGTTACCCACCTGGGCCTCGGTCCCTTAGAGCGCCGGTTCCAATTGAACAAACTTATGGAGGTGATAGCTTCAAAACCATCATATATGACCATAGTGCTTGGAGACTTTAATCTTTGGACTCCCTTGGGTAGAGCGTTGAAGAGAATTAGGACGAGGTTTGCGGCATCTCCGGCCCCGCGAACCTACCCTGCGAACTGCCCTATCTTTTCGCTGGACAGGATTTGGGTGAGTCCGATGGAGCGACTGGAAACATTGGCCGCTCACCAGACTTCAATATCATCAAAGGCCTCGGATCACTTACCGTTGAGGGCAGTGCTTCGCATCGATCAGCTTGGAGGTGTACCGCTAGATTAAGCGGTCTGTTTTCGTGACGTCACGTCCTCGTATTCACAGCCCATTAAACCGCAGTAGTTTCCTACATACTCAGCCTGAGGTCTGTAAAGAGCCGGCTTGTCCTGAGCCTCGGCAAACTTTTCTTCTATGATGTGGGAACACCAGCCCGCTATTCTGGACATTGCGAAAATCGGAGTAAACAAGTCCCTGTTAATCCCCATCATGTGGTACACCGGCGCGCTGTAAAAATCCACATTGGGGCGTATCTCAGTTTTGCCACGTCTATCAAACTCTTCGATGGCTACTTTCTCTAATTCTTTTGATAATTTGTCCCAAGTATTGTTATTCGTGAGTCCGGCAAGTCTAGTAGCCATAGGTTTCAGGAATTTCGCTCTGGGGTCCATGGTTTTGTATATGGCATGCCCCATTCCCATGATTCGTTCACCCTTTTCAATTCTGTCTCTAACCCAGCCGGCGATATCCTTTTCATGTTCCAATTCCAACAGCATCCCCATGACTTTGGTGTTGGCGCCGCCATGTAAACTACCGGACAGAGCCCCTATTCCCGCCGTAACCGCCGCGTACATGTGCGCTCGAGTTGACGCTACTTCCCGGCATGCGAACGTGGACGCGTTGAAAGTGTGATCGGCATGCAAAATCAAGCAACAATCTAAATCCCTGGCCATCTCATCTGATGGAGTCTTTCCGGACATTTGCCACAAAAAATTGGCGGCGTGTGAGAGCTCATCTTTCGGCGGCAATGGATCTTCTCCGTTTCTAATCCGGTCCCATGCGGCAACGATGGGAGGAATTCGCGCTATCAGATTTATGGACATTCGCATTGACGCGTCGCGATCTTCCCTGTTCAAATCCGGGTCCGACATTCCCAAAGCCGGAACCATGGCTTGCAGGACGTCCATGCAATGCGATTCCTTTGGCAGTTGCTTTAAACATGCACAAATATATTCCGGCAAATTACGGGCGGCTCTTACTTTTCCTTCGAATTCCTGAAGCGCCGGGGGATTGGGGAGATATCCATTGAGCAGCAGGAATGTCGTTTCCATAAAAGTAGATTTCTCCGCCAACTCTTCAATCCGGTACCCCCGATAGATTAAAATTCCTTGTTGTCCGTCTATAAAGCTAACTTTAGTATCGGCTACAGCAACCCCCCTGAGACCGATATTCTTGACGGATACTGTTTCTTTCATGTTGCCCTCACAATTAGGAAAATGTGTTTAGAATTATGGTTTGCGGTACACGAAACCGTTAATGAAACCTTCGGTAAAAATATCAGGCGTTAAGTAATTGATTGGATCTCGAAAACTGGATCAGATATAAGGTGTTGCTTGATGCGCCAATTCTTGATAAGTCAAAAACACTCGAAATTCAATAATACTCGAAAGTAATCATGGATTAATGATAAGTCTTCAATTAATCTGCTATCTGAGTTACTTAAGCTATAAAGCTTCGTCATGCATTCAGAGCTATCATCAGAGACTTTATTCGAAAGAACTTTCGAGAAATCCTATAGAAGCGGTATTATTTAAGTTACGAATGCAGATTATCAAAGTAAAATTGACAAAGACCCATTGTTGAAACATCAGACTCACTTCATCTGCGAACTTCTCGAACACTTGAGGTCAATATCATCAACACTGCGCCTCATGAGAGCAATTTTACCCGATTTAGAATCTTTTTGGAACATGATAATTCAATCGCGGAAGGAAGGATTCCGCGGAGCCGTAGCTCCGCGACAAAGTAGAATGTTTAAAAGTTGTAGAGTTCTTCACCAAACGTGCGTATCCATTCTTTTTCCAAAGCATCGTGCGCTTCCTGCAATTTATCGACTCCGATCAATATGACCGTGCGATCTCCCAGTCCGTGCTGATCAATGGACGTATAGAGATAATCGATATTGACATCGGCTTTCTTGAGAACTTTAAGAATTGTGCTCAAGCCGCCCGGATGATGCGGCGCTTCTGTTGCCAAGATGTCGACCAATTCCGGATGATAGCCTGCGCTTTCGAGAATATTGATAACTTTGGTGGGGTCGGTGGCTATAAAATTCAGAAATCCTTTTGCGCCTTCCGCCCGCATGGTCAGCCCAAGAATATTGATACCATTGGCGCCCAGCAAATCCGTCAATTCCGAGAGCGCCCCAGGACGGTTTTCTACTCCCACGGCAATTTCTTTTACCGTCTTCATTCCAGCCTCCAAATTTAATTTAAGCGGACGCGGCCTTCATATTGGCCAACGCAAAATCTCGGCCCACTTTAAGGGCTTTCTGATTAACATCAATGAGGCTTTGTTTTTTGCCTTCCAGAACGGTTGACACCGCCTCGTCCAACGCCTGATTCGACACAAATCCACATATGGTGTTGAGCGCTCCCAACATGACCATGTTCAGAGCCCTATCGTTTCCCATTTCATGGGCAAGCGAATTGGCCGGAACTCGTCCGACTCCGATGTCCGATCTTGCAGGGCCATCAGTTATAAGATCACTATTGAGGAACATGGCGCCGCCGGATTTCACCATATTTTGATACTTGATCATGGAAGGGTGATTCATTACAACAACATATTCCGGAGCTGACGCCACGGGAGAGGCGATTTCCTTATCGGAAATAACTACAGTGCAGTTTGCCGTTCCGCCACGCATCTCGGCGCCATAAGCGGGCAAAAAAGTCACGTGTTTATCTTCGTTCATTCCGGCTATGGCCAAAACATAGCCCATCATCAAAACGCCCTGACCTCCGAAACCTGAAAAAGCTATCTTAAGCAACATCCTTGATCACCTTCAGCGGGAATATTTTTGTCATGACTTCGTCTACCCACTTGACGGCCTCGGTTGGAGACATTTTCCAGTTTGTGGGACAAGCCGACAAAATCTCGACCAGAGAAAATCCCTTGTCGTCAAGTTGAGTCTGAAAAGCCTTCTTGAGAGCTTTTTTGGTGCGTATAATGCCCTTTGGCGTTGATACGGAAGTTCGTTCAATATAAACGCTCCCTGCCGCTATTCCCAGCATTTCGCTAAGATCAAGAGGATTGCCGTCTCTTAACTGCGCCCTGCCTCCAGGGGTAGTGGTGGTGACCTGGCCTGGAATTGTCGTAGGCGCCATCTGTCCACCGGTCATGCCGTATACAGCGTTGTTGACGAATATAGCTGTGATGCGCTCCCCTCTATTTGCTGCGTGAATCGTCTCGGCGGTCCCAATTGCCGCAATGTCGCCGTCTCCCTGATAGGTGAACACAACCTTGTCGGGCAGAACCCTTTTGATTCCCGTTGCCACGGCAGCTGCCCTACCATGCGGAGCTTCAGCCATATCGACATCAAAGTAGTTATACGCGAGAACCGCACACCCGGCGGGCGGCACTCCGATGGCTCGATCTCTGATACCCAGCTCATCTATTACTTCGGCTACCAGCCTATGAATAATACTGTGACCGCAACCCGGACAATAATGAAAAGGCGCGTCCTTTAAAGATTCCGGTTTTGAAAATACTTTTTTCACTTTTCCGCTCCAATGAGGTCCCGGCCTATTCTGTGAGTTGTTGGATTAACATCCAATTTGAATTGGTTTATAGATTGCTCGCAGTAGGAAGATCGTTCAGCAGATCCTGCGATCCAAGCTTATGATAAGCTGCGGAGAGCACTCGGGCCACTTCTTCAGGTGTTGAAACAACTCCTCCGGGTCGACCGTAAAATGTCACCGGACATCGACCTTCTACAGCCAATCTTACATCTTCAACCATTTGGCCTGTGCTCATTTCGAATACCACAATTTGACCCAAATTCTTACTAAGCGCAGCTAAAGGCGCCGATGGGAACGGCCAAAGAGTCTTTGGTCTAAACAATCCAACCTTTAAACCTGATTCCCGTAGCCTATGAACCCCGCCCTTGGCAATTCGGGCGGCGGTGCCGTATGCGACAATCACCAACTCGGCGTCATCCACTAAGTACATTTCCTGATCGGGGACTTCTCTTGATATGACTTCGTATTTGCGCATGAGCTTCCAGTTAAGCTCCTCTTCCAGCGCCATATCCAACCAGAGTGAACGTATGATGCGGCTTGGTCGTCCTTTCGCTCCATCGAGAATCCACTCCTTTTTGGGAAGGTCTTTTGGATCTATCGGATCAGGAAAAATAACAGGTTCCATCATTTGCCCCATCATTCCGTCACCAAGCATCATGACCGGAGTTCTATAATGATCGGCAAGATCAAAAGCCTGTCTGGTCATATCGCATATTTCCTGACCACAATCAGGGGCGAGCACAATTACTCGATAATCACCATGTCCTCCGCCTCTGGTCGCCTGAAAATAATCACCTTGGGCCGGAGCTATGTTACCGAGGCCGGGGCCGCCGCGCATCATATTAACTATCAATGCGGGAAGCTCCATTGCAGCGATGTACGATATGCCCTCCTGTTTAAGGCTTATGCCGGGACTGGAAGACGAAGTCATCACTCTGGCGCCGGCCATTGCAGCGCCCATAACCATATTGATGGAGGCGAGTTCACTTTCAGCCTGGACAAAAATGGAACCCGGTAAGTTAGCAAATTTAGAAGCCATGTACTCGGGTAATTCATTTTGTGGTGTGATGGGATAGCCGAAGTACGCTCGACAGCCGGCTCTAATAGCCGATTCTCCCAGGACATGTGTGCCACGCATGAGCACTTTTCCGGCCATTTTATATTCCTCGTTTGGTTTAGATTTGCGGTAAAGTATTTAAGAGCGACAGATTTATGACAGGAGCACTTTGCACGTCGGCGCGAAGTAGTTAATCAGATTCGGTTTGGCCCTGTTCTTGATCGTCCTTGCCTTCACGATAAACTTCTATAGCTACGTCGGGGCAAGTGATTGCGCACATTGAGCAGCCGGTGCATTGAATTTGCTCAGAACCTTCAACATCTGAATCTTGGAAAGAGGCGGGATAGTAGCCTTTTGCGTTGATCTCTTCGGAAATGCTTATGTTGTGTTTTGGGCAAACAGTGATGCACAGACCACAGCCTTTGCACCGCTCCTTATCGATTTCAATGCGGCCTTTCACTTTGTACTCTCCTAGCCTGATCAGGTCAAGTCTCCACATTATTCTCATGCAGGGAATCTGTCAATAAAAAATCCTGGTAACCGGTAAGCCCTCAGTTTCTGGTGGTGAGTAGAAAGACTTTGGTGGGAGAGTTAATTTCTGTCTCGCGATTTAATCGAAAGTGTTCTAAAGAATGAACGGACAAGATTAGGGGGCCGGTACGATGGGTATCAACGGCTGTCAAATTTGTTTGGATAAGCAACGGCAAATCGATAGTCTCGAGGACGAGGTGAAGCGTCTCAAACAGGCGCTTGGCAGACGAGAGCGCAAGGATAAGGATGGTTTCTTCGGGTCATCTACCCGGTCGTCAAAGAAACCTGTCAAGCCGAATACAACGAAGCGAGAGAACAAACGCATCGGAGCTCAGCCGGGGCACCCGGGAAATGGCCGCAAGAGTCATGAAGAGCAAAGCGTAGATCGCATTGTGGAGATATAGCGCACGAATTAGAGTGTTGCCCGGTTTGTGCCAATGTCCTGCAAAATAAGGGTGTAAAAGAACGCAGTGTTCTTGATACCCCATCCACAAAACCGCAGAAAATCCTATACCGTCTTCCTAAGAGATACTGTTCCCACTGCCGAAAGACTTGTATTCCCAGTCCTCCGGGAGTCCTTCCAGAGAGCTTGTACGGTAATCAGCTCATTGCCGATTCCATTGTGATGTACTACCTGAACGGTTTACCTATAGGGCGGATTTGCCCAGACAGCGGGATCAGCGATGGGAGCCTGATGACGGTATTTCATCGATGTGCCGGTCTGTTCAAGGGTATATCCGAAAAACTCGTCCACTGTATAAGTTTCCCAAGTTGCTGAAAGGTTCTCGCTGGATTTAGTAAGCCCTCAGTTATTCGCGGGAGCATGAGGTGACCGGTGAATGGGGTGACAGGAGTGTCTTTTTTCTAAGTCAGATTTCTGGCTTCCCATAATCTGATGGCAAAAGGATAACGGATAGCCCGAAAAAAGTCGCGTGCTTTTTGACACTCAGTCCTAATGCGCGGCACTATACCTTGTATATTCTTCCTAAACATGATGTTTCTCCTTATATCCACGAAGGCTGCGTTAGAGGCGCACATTCTGAAATTCCACCTTAACGCGCCCGATAATAATTTAATCAGTATTTGACGGAAAGCCGCATAAAATGTATGTTCGTTTCAATGGAACGGCTAATGTGGGCCTTTCTTCAAGGTCCGGGACAACGCGCAATTCGCAGCCGGACAAAATCTCGTCTGAAAAAGCTCAGTTAATCTGTGTAACGAAAAGCCGTTCACAAATAACTCACTTAGGCGCAGATATATATAATGGATGCATCACCAACCAAGCTGGCTATTGCCGTTATCGGCGTCGGATCCATGGGAAGGCATCATGCCAGATTAGTGGCCGCTAATGATCGAACCACATTGACGGGAATCTATGACCCTGATCCCTGCAGAGCTCAAGAGATAGCCGATTTATACAACTGCCGAATCTTTGATTCTCTCAATGGGGCGCTCTCGCAAAGTCAAGCCGTGTGTATTGCCGCCCCTACAAGTTTGCACGTACATATAGGTCGAGAGTGCCTCAACCGCGGTTTGCACGTGTTGATGGAAAAGCCCCTTGCCGACAATCCTGAAGGGGCGGCTGAATTGGTCGAAGCGGCTCGGAAGGCCCACGTAGTTTTGATGGTCGGCCATGTTGAACGCTACAACCCGGCGACTCAGAAGCTGTTTGAGATGCTTAGGCAATCAAATGAAGAAATCTTGTCCATAGATATCCACCGATTAACTCCCTTTGACGGTTCCAGGTGCATGGATGTGGATGTTCTGTACGACTTGATGATCCATGATGTAGATTTGGCGCTTGATCTAGCCAAAGCTCCCGTCAAAATTGTGCATGCTGCGGCCCGAAAGGTTTTTTCAGACAAGAATGACATGGCTCACACGCTGATTACGTTTTACAATGGAGTAATCGCTTCATTGTGGACCGGGAAGTGCTCGCCAAGAAAATTGAGAGAGATCACTGTGAGCACTCGTAGCAGACAATATGTCCTCGATACGCTGAATAAAACACTCACGTTGCATGTAGCTGAAGAAATGCCGGCGCAGGATTTGAACACGTGCTTCATGGGCAAAATTGAGGAACACAGAATTCCTATTGAAGATGGCGAACCTTTAGGAATAGAACTCGACGACTTCGTTTCAGCCTTACTCGAAAATAAACAACCCATTGTGGACGGCTCTCGAGCGTTGGAATCACTCAGAGTGCTCGAGATGATCCGCGCTGAATTGTAATCGATAAGCACCGTAGTATAGGCTGGGTGGTTACTCGAGCATAGCGTTCCGATCAGGAATCGAGACAACAATCATACTTTCCTATGACGGTATCATTCCTGTTTACATTAACTGAATCGCTGTTGATAATTGGTTAATCCACCACTCATGAGGTAATCAGTGAAACCTAAACGAGAACTGAGCGCCAAAGAAATCGTTGAAGATGTAAGGGCGGGTATGAGCGATCAAGATCTAATGGACAAACACCGGCTTACCTCAAAAGGTCTACAAAGCGTATTTAGAAAATTGATGGCCGCGCAATATTTGAATGAAAATGAATTAAGTGAAAGAATGCCCATCTTAGCGGACGACGAGGAAGTTACGCATTCTCGTAGATTGCCCAGACATTACCCCTTTGTGCGAATCCCCATATACGACTTGGACAATTTAACCATCGACGGCTACCACATCAGGGATCTTTCTGAGCGCGGCATTCAGGTTTCCGGAATCGAGGTGGGTGTGGGAACCAGGAAAACCTTTTTAGTGCAAGTCGATGAGTATGTGGATATATTGCCCCTCCATTTCGAAGCCGAATGCAAGTGGGTGCAGCCCGCAACTGAAAACGCTCCGCAATTGGCAGGCTTTGAAATTGCCTATATTACTAATGACGGTTTGGTTGAGCTAAGAAAATTAATAGAATTGATCACTTTCCAGAGTTGATCAAGCGTTTGAACCAATATTCCCGTCGTAATAGGACTGTTCCGAATTATCTCCTCTCGGTCTCACAGAACCTTTGTTGAATATCGTCTTACAACCCTCGCCCTTGTTGGGAGCGGGAGCCATGAAGATCACCAAAAGTTTACCCGTCGTCTTTGACGCCAAGTGGGGACTACAGCGCTCATTAATCGTATGCAGTTTACCGACGGAAAGCCCCAGATTTCGTTGCGGCAAGAGCTAAATACAATTTCGTAAACAAAAATTAAAGAATACTCTACGTCAAATGTGATATTCCGACCCATAGCGGGCCGGCTAACTTCTAAATCAAACCTTCTAATTTACAGCACCTTGTTCAATGCATATTCGATGATCCCGGTAGCGCCGGCCTTCAGCAACCTGGGAATAAGAGATCGCACCACTTCCTCTGATACCACGGACTCTACCGCAAACCAATCGGACTTGTACAGGCCGCTCACGGTGGGAGCGTTTAAAGACGGTAGCAGCTTGACGATGTGATCCACTTTATCCTGCGGGCAGTTCATCTTCAGGCCGACCATTTTGCGAGCCTCCAGGGCCGCTTGCAAAAGCATATGGATTTGCTCGATCTTTTCTCTTTTCTGCGGATTAGCGAAGGCTTGTTTATTGGCTATAAATTGGGTGTTTGTGGTTAAAAGCGTTTGTATAATCTTTAAGCCATTGGCCTTCAAAGTGCTTCCGGTTTCAGTCACATCGACTATTGCGTCCACAACGCCTTCGTTGACTTTTGCCTCAGTGCTGCCCCAGGAGAACTCAACATCCACTTTTATTTTGCGCTCGCTAAACCATTTTTTGGTGAAGCCGACGAGTTCGGTGGCGATTCTCTTGCCGTTCAAATCCTCGGGGTTTTCGTAATCAGATTCAGCATCTACGGCCAAAACCCAGCGGGCGGGATTTTGTGATACTTTTGAATAAACCAAGTCGTCTATTACCTGAACAATGGATTCGTTTTCGAGTATCCAATCCTTTCCGGTCAGGCCTGCGTCAAATGTGCCTTGTTCCACATATCTCGAAATTTCTTGCGCGCGCAGCCGAGCCATTATAATTTCGTCGTCATCAACCGCAGGAAAATAGCTGCGTTCAGAAACAGTTATGTTCCACCCGGCGCGTTTGAACAATTCTATAGTCGCTTTTTCTAAGCTTCCTTTGGGTATTACAAGTTTTAAAGGATCTTTGCTAATCAATTTCCTGAAACTCTCCTTTTGCGGTTATCCGACGATAAAAACAGCTCCATTTCTTTGTGTGGCATGCTCCGTCGCCTTGCTGATCAATCAACAATAGTATTGTGTCTTCGTCGCAATCTATAAGCACTTCCCTCACGATTTGAACATCTCCGGATGTTGCCCCTTTACGCCAAAGCTCTTTGCGGGAACGGCTCCAATAGCAGGCTCTTCCCTCGCGAAGCGTGGTGTCCAATGCCTCTTTATTCATATAGGCCATCATCAAAACTTTTCCGGTGGTTATATCTTGAGCTATCGCAGGGATTAGTCCATTACCTTTCTTGAAATCAACTGATTCAAGATTTAAAGGCATTTCAATCTCCTCCACCTTCGACCATAAATTCTTGCTCCATCGCTCTGAGCATTGTCATGATTATGTTTGCGGACGCGGTCGCTGTTTGGGAATCAATTTTATTGTTTAGAGTCATGTTTAAAACATCGTTGAGAACCCGGACTGCGTCACCGGGACTCTTTATGTAAACTCCGGAATAGTTTACGGGAGGCCGGTTCGAGGCTGTTTTTAGGCTGGGATTCGTCGGCGGTCCCACTTCTTGCTGAAGTGAAGAGTTCATGTGTTCGGGAGCTACGCCTCTTTGCTCCAGGATCTCTTCAAAGACGGCAAGGGCTTCCGGGGTATAATCTTCTCTTTCCTCTTTGAGGATCCTCAAAATCTCAACGGTTGAATTTTTTTCAAGCAGAGACCGATCCACTTTGTATTCAGTCACTATCACCTCCGAGATCCATATTTATTTAAACTCAAATTAAATTTATTTAATGACCCTAACTTTTGATGTCGTAACATTCTGTTGCAGATTCTCTTCTAATCCTTTCGTGTAAGGAGAGGAAGCGAGAAGGTCTTTCGATAGCGGCGTCTATCTGCCGCCAAACGGCATTCCTCCGTAATTTCGGAACTTCCGCGGGAGAATCGTATTAGGTTTCCGTTCAAAACTGGAGATATCCGTCGGATGCAAATTAGCTGCTCACGCGTAAAAACTTTTGGATCGAAGCACAAATAAAGTATGGCCGGCCGAAGCTTCTTATCGCTATGACGCAGAAACAAGCGCTTTCATTATTGCGCTGTGATGAAGGTCCAGCTTGGGCGATAGGAAAGTTAGTATTTAGCTTTCGGCAATGGAGCGCATTCCAGTTCAGTCGTGAAAACAAGTAGAATGGCTTTATTTAGGCAAGATGTCAATGATTTTAATGGTCTGATCGTCGCGTTCCCATTCCATTTGATCTATCCACTTCCAGAATTGATGGAAGGAACAAGAAGATAAAGCCAAAAGAGTTATGGCTACAATTAAAAGCTTTTTCATGCGGCCTCTTAGCGTGGTTTTGATAATCGAATCATGTAATGCACGACGCCGATCGGATTTAGCAGCGCTCAACGGCCACACCGGCTGCGGGCGCTGCCTGAATGTGCGGCAGCTAGAATAGACGGTTCAAATAGTGATAAGTTGTCTACGACAAAATTTAATTCTCTGACTAAGCCCCAAAATCCTTCGGCTGAGACGCAAATCGGACATACATCTGTGAATCAAAGCTTGATTGTATTTATCGGCCACCATTTCATTCGATTAGTTTCCAATATGCTTACCCATCAAAGGCACAGTAACTCTCTACGACTACATAAACTAACTGATGTAAATAGTCAAACTAGATTATAAAGGATGATTCATAAAATATTGCCATAGTTAGCCTTTTATGGTAGTATCTCAATGCAAGCAGTCTGCGAGAGGCTGTTGTATTTTAACAATACCATACGTTTAACCGGATTGCGAGTTTACCAAACCCTCCGGTTCGTCTCGCAGCATGCGCGCAAAGCCGTTCAGTTAGCCCGGAGGAAACATGAAAAGAATGGTAATATTGTTGACGGCGGCCTTAATGGTGCTAAGCTTGGGCGGCCTTTCCATTGCTTATGAAACGGATTTTGATGATCTGCGCAGGTTCGATCGCAATTTACCTACCTGGAAGCTTGGCAGGGGGGTCACCAATCTCCTTTCCTTACCTCAAGAAGTTATTGCAAATATGACCAATAACGCAATCAACGGCAGTTACAACGGTTCTTATGAAGAAGGCCTATGGGGATCGGTCGCAGGGGCCACTAACGGATATGTCGCAGGCTTTTTCCCTGGTGTAATAAAAGGTTTACGGAGAATGACTACCGGGGTGGTAGAAATTCTGACCTTCTGGAAACCGGAATACGGTCCCACAATCGACCCGCAATACGGGACAAGATGCAAGGCTTTCGGGCAGGAAGATTTTTACAATCCACATCCATTCTGGTACTGGGGTCCGGATAGAGGCATTTGGTAGGTGTTTTTACCTCTCATTAATTTCAAATAAAGCTGCGGGGCGCGCTTACGGGCGCCCTATCTATATATCCGTATCCCTCTGAATCTGATGCAACCCAGTTACAAGGATTCGCCTGATCTCTCGTGTAGACCCTCATTACTCTTACTTCCCCAAAATTTATCTCCGGAAGCGAAGCCCTTGAAGCAATCATTCGATAATTTCTTTTGAGCAAACTAGTGTCTTTTGGAACGGCACGCCACCGGCAACAGCAAAATGTATACATCATTTAAAATGATGTTTTTCTTAGCAAGTTAGCGCTCGTCGGGTTATACTTACTCCTCACGTTGATCTCCATTTCAGTTAAGGTATCAGTGCAGATTTAACATGAACAAACGCATCAAAGCCCTTTTCTTGGAAGACTGCGAAGAAGACGCTCTGTGTGTTGTGGAGCGTCTTAGAATGAGGGGCTATGATTGTGATTATAAGAGTGTATTCAAATGGGAAGATTATTTGGAGTCTCTCAATGATGTCCTGGACATAATATTTGCGGATTACAGCACAAGTGGGTTCAGCGCTCTTGAAGCAATCCAGGAGTTGTGTAGACAACAGTTGGATATACCTTTTATCATAGTTTCCGCATCAATGGATGAAGAGTCCTTTGTAGAGGCGATGAAGGCCGGCGCCCACGACTATATTACTAAAGATAATTTAAAACGGCTGATTCCGGTGCTGGAGCGAGAACTTCGTGAGGCGGAAATCCGTAGGGACAGAAATCGAGCCTTGGAGGAATTGAAAAAAAGCGAAGAGTGCTACAAGGCTCTGATAGAAAACATGGATCTGGGTTTGATGCTCATTGATGATTCTTACAACATTTTGATGAGCAATAAAGCCGTGAATAGTATCATTGCTAAAAATGATGATGAGGTCTCAGGCAAAAAATGTTTTAGCGTTCTGGAGAACGGCTCTGGACCATGCCCCAATTGTCCTGGAGAGCGGACCATGGTCTCGCTGAAAATCACGGAAGCGCATCGCAAGTGGTCCAGGGGTCCAAACAGAGGAATAAATGTGCGGCTCGTTGCTTTCCCTGTGATTAGCTCGCCCGATCATGCGAATTCGTTCATCTTGACTGTTGAGGATATTACCGAAAAAGTTCGAACCGAGGAACAGATCCAACATAAAGCCCAGTTAGAGGCCGTAGGTAGACTCGCCGGGAGCGTGGCGCACGATTTTAATAATCTATTGACGGCAATTCTTGGGTATTCAGATTTTTTATTAAATGGTCTTCCCGAAGGAGACCCAAATCGGGACAAAGCCCTCCAGATTCATGAAGCTTCCAAACGCGCAGCGGAACTGACAGGTCAGTTGCTGGCTTTCAGCAGGAAACAGGTTTTAAAAATTCAGCCCATCAACATAAATAGTGTAACTGACGCATTCAAGAAAATACTATATACCTTGGTCGGGCGGAATATTAGGTTGTATTTTCACCTTGATCCGCACCTCAAGATAGTTAAGGCCGATCCCAGGCAATTTGAACAAGTGATCATGAATCTAGTTATAAACGCAAGGGATGCGATGTCGTCTGGCGGAGAAATCGTGATCGGCACAAGAAATGCGTCTCGTCGCGAAATAGTCCGGCATATGTCTACAGATTTGGAATTTGGAGATTATGTGGTTTTTTCCGTCAAAGATAATGGTGTGGGAATGGATGAGGCAACCACGAAACAAATGTTTCAGCCGTTTTTTACAACAAAAGAAAAAGGAAAGGGCACAGGGCTGGGGCTTTCAACCGTGTACGGAATAGTGGAGCAGCATAACGGGCATGTTTTCTTTAGTTCTCAACCTGGAAAAGGCACAATTTTCGAGGTTTATGTTCCGGCGTACGAAGAAACTACGGTATCAATAGCCGCCCCAAGCGCGGAAACAACTAAAGGAGGAGAAACGGTCCTCATCGTTGAGGACGAGGTCGCGATCCGGAACCTTGCTGCGGAATCTCTCGAGTTACAGGGATACAGGGTTCTGACTGCTATGGATATCGATGATGCTCTTGATTTAGTGATGCAGTTTGCCGATCCAATTGACATGATGGTTTCGGACATAATTTTGCCCCGCACGGACGGCCCCACACTTTACAGCAAGCTACTTTATTTTAAACCGGACATGAAAAGTCTTTACATTTCCGGTTATCCAAAAGATCTGTTGTTAGAAAAAGGGTTACTTAGAGAAAGTGATAAATTCGTTCAAAAACCTTTTATTTTGGAAGAGTTTCTTGATGAAGTTCGTCGAATCCTAAATAATCATCCGTCCTGATTTCCTCTTGCAATTTAAAGCCAAACAGTTCAAAATAAGCGTTTAACTCACATATCCCTGTGTGTCGGGTTGCGCTAAGCGCCCCGGGGATAGACGATCAAACCCGAGAAAAGGAGATTCAAAGCTTGTCCCTTATCACAATGAAACAATTGCTCGAAGCCGGTGTTCATTTCGGCCACCAGACGAGAAGATGGAATCCAAAAATGAAGCCTTTCATCTTCGGCGCCAGGAACGGTATCTACATAATTGATCTTCAAAAAACCGTTCGGCTCTTCAAAAAGGCATACACGTTTGTTCAGGATACGGTGGCCAACGGCGGAAGCGTCCTATTCGTTGGGACAAAAAAACAAGCTCAGGACGCAGTGCTCGAAGAAGCGCAAAGATGCGACCAATTCTACATCAATCAAAGATGGCTTGGCGGAATGCTCACCAACTTCTCGACAATTAGACAGAGTGTGGAAAAGCTTAATCAACTCGATGAAATCTTATCCAATCCGGAAGAAACGAATTTCACAAAGAAGGAATTGGTAAACATTAGTCGTCAATTCGAAAAATTGAACAAGAATCTCGCCGGTATTCGTGCAATGAAGAAGCTGCCGACGGCGGTTTTTGTTGTTGATCCTAAGAAAGAAAATATTGCCGTCAAGGAAGCCAAAAAACTCGGTATACCGATTGTCGCCATAGTGGACACCAACTGCGATCCGGATGAAATTGATTACATAATTCCTGGAAATGATGATGCAATTCGAGCAATTAGATTGTTTTCGTCCAAGATTTCAGACGCCTGTTTAGACGGCAAAGACGCATACCACGCTTCCTTGAAAGAAGACGCTGAAATGGCGGAAGGCGCGGGATGGGCAAAAGACGAAGCTGAAGGTGAGGAAGAATATACTGCGCCCCTCAGCGTTGAACCTGAACCTGCCGTCGTAGATTAATAATCAATCGGCGATTTCATTTTACGCTTTTTAAGTCTGTTTTTCCGACGACTGCTACAATATCCCCTGGAGCTCAGTCCTCCCTGGGATATTATTCGATAACCTTTATTACGGTTTGGCGTTCGTCATTGTTCCTTTGAAGAATCACAACCTAGCCCCGGTCAATCGATCGGAGTTAATTTCATAATATTATGGCTTAATGCTTGTATCTGAAATCTTTAGTGTTTGAAGCTTAACAATGAGCCGCAATTGAGTTTGAGCTATTGCTCGCCTCGGAGAATCTTGGGATTCATATATAGTTTTCCGACTGATCGGACGGCGCCAAACACTTAGATGAAAATTCCAGTTGTCGCTGACAATTGACGCCAATATTCCGACTCCGGGCGAGCGCCGGGTCGACAGGAGATAAGATGGAAATTACAGCTAGAATGGTAAAGGACCTCAGGGATAAAACAGGTCTAGGTATGATGGATTGTAAAAAGGCGCTTGAGGAATGTAACGGCGCCTTTGATGAAGCGGTTGACTATCTCCGCAAAAAAGGCGCCCTTAAAGCCGCTAAGCGGGAAGGCAGAGCCACCTCTGAAGGTCGCATCGGATCATATATTCATATGAACGGCAAAATCGGCGTGATACTTGAACTTAACTGCGAAAGCGATTTTGTCGCTAAAACTGAACAGTTCGCCGAATTATTAAAGGATCTCTGTATGCAGGTGGCGGCAAGCGCCCCGACATGTGTAAGTCAGGCGGAGGTGCCCGAAGCGACTCTTGCAAAGGAAAAAGAGATTTACATGGCCCAGGCCAAAGAGGCGGGTAAGCCTGAGAAAATGTTGGACAAGATTGCCGAGGGTAAGCTCAAAAAATTTTTCACCGAAGTGTGTCTGCTGGATCAGCCGTTCGTAAAGGCGCCGGAAAAAAGCGTTGGTGAACTCATTAAGGAGAAAATGGCGCAGCTTGGCGAAAACATCACGGTCGGAAGATTTTGCCGTTTCCAGCTTGGTGAGTCACAGTAAATATGAATCCGGATTCCGGTTATCGTCGCTGTCTATTAAAAATCTCGGGTGAGGCTTTTGGCGGCGAACGCGGTTTTGGCATCGAAGAGTCCGCGATTGCGCGTATTGCAGGAGAAATCGCCACAGCATACATGGACGGCAGGCAATTAGCTGTAGTTGTGGGGGCGGGCAATATTGTGCGCGGGTCCGATTCGGCGTCCATAGGCGTTCCTCCCATTGTTGGCGATCACATGGGAATGATTGCCACGGTACTCAATGCTTTAGCTTTGAAATGGGCGTTATCGGCTCTCAACATCGAAGCTCGAGTAATGTGCGCCTTCTCGGTTTCGAGTTTTGTGGAACCGTTTGACGGCGCCAAAGCTCTGGATTACTTAAGCAACGACATTGTGGTTCTCTTTGCGGGCGGCACAGGTAATCCGTGTTTCACCACGGATTCGGCTGCGGCCCTAAGAGCGGTTGAAATCGATGCGGATGTTGTGATAAAAGCCACGCAAACGGATGGAGTGTTCGACAAAGATCCCCATAAACATTCGGACGCAGTATTATTTGCCAGTATAACTCCACAAGAAGTTCTGGAAAGAAGACTGGGGGTTATGGATGCGGCCTCTATTGAAATCCTGGGGCGAAAAAGCATACCCACCATTGTTTTGAATTTGCATAGAGAAGGCGCCATGGCCCGTGCTTTGGCGGGAGAGAGGCTTGGGACCATCATTGCCGGGGACTAATCTACGGGATTCAACGTCCTTGAATTAGAGAGGAAAAAATGATCGAGGACTTACATAAGCAAACTAAAGACTCAATGACAAAGTCGATCGAGTCGCTTCAGAAGGATCTCAAGCGCATACGCACCGGACGGGCCTCGTTGGCTTTATTAGATGGAATAATGGTCGATTACTATGGGAGTCCCACTCCCATCAATCAGTTGGCTACGCTTTCCATTCCTGAAGCAAAACAGATTGTCATTCAGCCTTGGGATTCTTCTGCAGTTCCCCTAATAGAAAAGGCGTTGCTTAAGTCCGAACTTGGCCTAACGCCTTCAAATGACGGTAAAATCGTGCGGATTACTTTGCCTCCCCTTACTGCCGATCGTCGCAAAGAGTTGGTAAAAATTATCAAGAAAATGGGCGAGGAATTTAAGGTCCAGATTCGCAATCATCGGCGCGATTCCAATGAAATGCTCAAGGAATTTAAGAAAGAAAAAGAAATTACCGAGGATGAGCAGCGGACGGCCCAGGACAAAGTTCAGAAGATCACGGATGAATATATCGGCAAAGTGGACGTGATAGTCTCAGAAAAAGAACAAGAAATAATGGAGATTTGAACCAAAGCGGAGTGGGCGGCTTCGGCTATTCCGCGGGCTCACACACATCACTATCTGATTTGCGCCGATTTTTGAGAATTGAAGAGCCGCTATAATTGCTTTAGTGCGAGCATCTGAACTAAAAGATATAACCATAACATCGCTAATTTATCGCTTTTGCTTTCGAGATGGGCTGTAAAGGTGGTGTCCGCAAAAAACATACTCTACAAAATCATAGTAGTGGCTCAATATCGATAGTTTTCCTGTTGGGACAGTTACCAAATCAACCAAAACCTCTCCGTTCCCACGAATTATGCTACACTGGTCCCCTAAATTCAGGAGACTCAATTGAGTTCCAATTCAGCGAAAGATTTCCCTAAACACGTGGCGATTATCATGGACGGCAATGGTCGTTGGGCGCGCCGCCGCATGATGCCCAGACTCGAAGGGCACCGTCAGGGCGCGAAGGCCGTTCGCCGCGCAGTTGAATTTTGCCGCCGGAATTCTATATTAGTGCTTACGCTCTACGCTTTTTCAACGGAAAATTGGCAGCGTCCAGCTAAAGAAGTTTCAGGTCTCATGAAACTATTGTCCCAATTCGTCGATACCGAATTGCAGGAACTTCATTCACACGATATTCAAATACGAATCATGGGCCAGATGGAGCGCATTCCGGGAAACGTGCGTAAGAAACTTTTGAGCGCCATAGATAAGACTGCGAACAACAAATCAATGATCTTGAATATAGCGCTTTCATACGGGGGCAGAGAAGATATAGTGCGAGCCGCCAAAGGCATTGCCGCAGCCGTACGATCGGGTAACATATCGGAAAACGAACTCAATGAAAAAATGTTCTCGGAGTATTTGGATACTCGAGGTTTATCTGATCCCGACCTTTTGATTCGGACCGGCGGCGAACTCAGAATAAGCAATTTTCTATTGTGGCAAGCCGCTTATTCCGAGTTATACTTCACCGAGGTGTTGTGGCCGGATTTCAATGACGCTGAATTCATGTCGGCAATTGAAACATTTAAGTCGCGTCAACGTAGATTCGGCAAAATTTCCGAACAAATAGAAAGTGGAGAGTAGAATGCTCCGGACCCGCTTTATTACGGCCGGAATAGTTATAGCGTTTTTGATTCCCCTTCTAGTTTGGGGCCGAGATATCGGCGTAACCGGGCTCGTCGCCATATTTTCAACAACCGCAGCCTGGGAGTTGATCAGATGCCTCCCTGCGCTGAATAGAATTACAACAAAAGCGATTACCCTGCTGTTCGGAATTCTTTGCGTCGCTGCGTTTTACATTCTACCGTTTCCATTCATATCGTCCATATTAGTTTTCATCCCACTTGCAGCCATTTTAATTCATTTATTCCTCTACAATTTCGTGGAAAACACCTTGGACTCCGCAGGTCAAATGATTTTGGCGCCATTCTATGCGGTTGTTCCCCTTTGCCACGCAATTCCCATGATTAGATTGGATGACGGCGTCGCCTGGGTTTTTTATGTTCTGGTAGTGAATTCGCTCGGTGACGCAGGCGCCTATTTTGCCGGAAAATATTCAGGCAGGCTACATTTTTCAAAACGAGTCAGTCCAGCCAAAACCGTAGAGGGATTGTTAGGCGGCGTCGTGGGTAATTTTCTCGGCATGCTGATTATTAAGTTCATAGTGTGGAAAATCGCCTCATGGGAATTCCTAATTACTCTAACTATCGTCACTGCAATAATCGGCCCGCTCGGCGATTTATGCGCCTCCGCAATCAAAAGAAGATTGCAGATTAAGGATTACGGTTCAATCCTCCCTGGGCACGGCGGGGTCATGGATCGAGCCGACAGTTTGATTTTTGTGTTTCCCACCGTGTTTTACTTCCTGGTGATAAGCGGGGCGGCTTTCCCAAGATGAAAAGAATAGCGGTACTCGGCTCAACCGGATCTATTGGGACTCAAACACTTGATATCGTGCGCCTTCACCCCGATAAGTTCCAGGTTTTATCGCTTGTAGCGGGATCCAAAGTTGATCTTCTGACAAAACAGATAATCGAGTTTCGGCCTCAGCTTGTAGCGTGCGGGTCCGAGTCCGTTTTACATGAGCTGAAATCTCGCGTCGGCGCCCATTCTGACCACATTCAGTTTACAACCGATCTTGAGCTTGCAGGAACCTTGCCCGAAGTAGACCTTGTCGTCGGAGGTTTGCCCGGCAGTATCGGTCTGCGGCCCTCCTTTGCGGCGGCTCAAGCCGGCAAGGATATTGCCCTGGCTACCAAAGAAGTGCTTGTAATGGCCGGGCGTCTGTTCATGCAGGTGGTTAAAGAAAGTGGTTTAAAGCTTCTACCCGTTGACTCCGAACAATCTGCCATATTCCAGTGTCTGAACGCCGGCGCGGACAATCAGCTAAAAAGAATTCTGCTCACAGCTTCAGGAGGTCCGTTCCGAGAGACATCAATGGCCGATATGTCGAACATAACTCCGGAACAAGCTCTCAATCATCCTCGTTGGAAAATGGGACGCAAAGTAACCGTTGATTCAGCCACTCTCATGAATAAAGGGCTCGAGGTTATTGAAGCGGCGTGGCTTTTTGGCGTTCCCGCAGACAAGATTGAAGTTTTGATTCACCCCGAAAGCATCATTCATTCGATGGTGGAATTCGAGGACGGCTCGATAATGGCTCAATTGGGAGTAACGGATATGCGAATTCCAATAAGCTATGCCCTGGCTTATCCTGATCGAATCTATTCCGGCGCCCCGCCCCTGGATTTCATCGAATTTGGGTCCTTGCGCTTTGAAAAACCTGATTTCGACAAGTTCCCGCTTTTGGGAGCGGCCTATGACGTGATGAAGGACACATCCGGCTCAGCGGCCATAATTTATAATGCGGCGGATGAGGTGGCTGTGGATCTCTTTTTGTCCAAAAAAATAGCTTTCCATTCAATTCCTAAGTTGACGCTTGACGCCTTAGAGCGCATACCCCTGCAAAATATTAAAACTCTTGAAGATATCACGGCTCTTCACGAAGAAGTCGTACAAATTGTAAAGGGCGTCTATAGCTGAATCAGGATAACATCTGCCCAATTGACGGTAGGGAAGGCATAGAAGGCGCAATTGTCGGTTACTTTTGATGATGCGCAATTATGTAGGGTCTCATACTCAATCATAGACGTAGCGGCAGGAGCGCAATTAACTATCTGGAATAAGTTACTTAAATTCTGGGTATTCGGCATAAAACCTTGCGCCGGCATGACTTTGTAAATTTTATCTCGATGCCCCGCCATTTGTCCTTTTCTTGTATTGCGGGAGTTCTTACCTGCAGAGCCGCAGGATGGATTTTGACCTTCAGTGGATTGTTGACCTTCACCAATTCGCCGTCCATACCAATGTGGAAGCTATGTCGGCGTGAGCGCAACGTAAATTCCGTCAGTTCCATCGTTTCCATCTTATCTGAAGGAGCCGTCGAACCCCTCAGAGCGGCCCAGACAGTTTTCATATTTTCGATCACATCGCGAGTCTTAGATATCGCAATCCAAAGAGATCCCCTGTTCAACGCTAACCTTTGTCCGAAGTGTTCTGAGCTGAGTTCATAGGCGTTATTGCCGATGAATACAAGCGGCGCTTTTATTTTTTTGGCGCCGCCCTGCCATTCAAGGCGAATTCTAAAGTACGGCAAGCTGAACAACACGGTGAGCACGGCTACGGCCAGAGCCGGCCATTTAGTAATATAGTTTTTCAATCGTTCACGTATCCGCACGGCCTTTGGGTAGAAACCCAGGCTGATATTATTGACAAAATACAGTCCGTTCACTTCTCCAATATCTATTTTCTCTGTTTTACCCTCACATATGACCGATACGGCATTATTAATATCCAACGGAACTCCAAGATCTTTGGCCAAATGATTGAGTGTTCCCATCGGCAGTAGGCCCAATGGAACACCTGAATGAGCTGCTATGCCCGCAACGGCGTTCATTGTTCCATCACCCCCTGCGGCCACGATGATGTCCGCACCTTCTTCGAGTGCTCTTTCCGCTGCGGTCTCCAGATCTCCTGATCCTTCGTAGTTGTACAATCGATGTTGCACGTCCGGGTAGCGCCCGAAGGCTTCGTCAATCGCTTCCTTGTTCGCCGCTGTTCCGGCGTTCGGATTTAATATTATGGAAATTTGTTTTTTCATTGTATATGCGTCGGCTCACCTATTTGTGATCGGATGCTGTAGCTAATTCCAGAACTTAAAGACTTTCATTCTGCACAAGTTTCCATAATCCTCTTTGTTCAAAACGCATGAGCCGTCCACGAACAAACGTCTGCTCAGGCACATCCCATTCGTAAATGATTAAATTCACGCAATCGTCAGATTCAATCTCCACAACATTGAAACTGTTGCGCATACCTCTTGTGCGACTCGACAACGCCGTCCCAGCCTGGATAACCAAAATGGCCCTTTTGTGTACCGATTGGCATGCGTATTGATGATGCAAGTGCCCGGAGAGCACCATGTCCGCGCCGATCTTCATGATGCTTTCCAGCGCTTCATCAGCGCCGTCCACAACAGGAAAATCACGATCCACAACGCAATCAATCAAAGGATGGTGCATTACCACGATTTTGAATTGCGTATCTTTCGCCTCTTTAAATGCTTCCTCCAGCTTTCTTATCTGTTCACCGGATACTCGTCCTTCTTTCCATTCAATAGCCCTGGCGGAATTGATCCCCGCCGCTATTAAGCGATTGCTCCGGTAGACCGGTTCAATATCCGACGCGATTATTTGTCTGTAATCATCCAATGAGTTGTAAAAACGTCGATAAAGATTCCATAACGGCATATCGTGATTTCCAGGCACAACGAGTTTCGGGAATTTTATCTGATCCAAAAATTCGGCTGCTCGTTCAAACTGGTAACGTCTGGCCCTCTGGGTCAGGTCTCCGGAAACGACAACCAAAGCAGGCTGACTTTTTTCTATTCGTTCGAGCAAAGGTTCGCACAATTTAGAGACTACCGTTCCGAAATGTAGGTCCGACATGTGAACAATACTGATTTTGGGACTTGAAGACACTTCAGGAGCCATACCACACCACCTAACACTATCTGGATCTAAGACAACTCACCTTATTCTTTGATCCTGCTTTAAAAGTGACGATTGATACCTGAACAGTCAACACGCAATTGTCGATCACTTCATTCAGAAGTTACTATATGTTAAAATTAGTTTCTGAATCTATGATAACTTGAGTGGGTCAATGTTAGTTGATACTACTGTAAATGCTTATGGAGGCGATCTGCGGAGCTGGTGCTCACGTGAATGTCTTATCGCCGGTTGCGCCGGCCGCCTCCTTATTAGGCCTTAGATTTATAGACGTAAGTCTCGGAGGGATATATTGAAATCCTTTAGATTTCTCATCGCGATTTTTGTATCCACTTTGTTAGTCACAGGGGATGGTTTCTTATCCGCTTCACTCTTCGCAAAGTCCAGGTACGGTGGATATTCCAAACCATCTTACAGCAGTAGAGGATATTCCAAACCATCCTATAGCAGCAGAGGCTCCAACTGGTCGGGCGCCACAAAAGACACCTGGAATCGGAGCGGTGGAGGGATTTTCGGGGGCTCGTCCTCAGGTTACTCCAAGCCCGGGGTGTCCAGAATTCCTCTTTCAAAGCCGCCGTCAGGTTATGGCGGCTCATCGGGCTATTCAAAGCCATCCTTAGGCGGTTACGGAGGTTCATCCGGGTACTCCAAACCATCGTTGGAATCAAGGCCTGCGCCTACTCTACCGAGTAGGAGCGGCTATGGGTCCGGTGGATACGGCAAACCTTCATTCGGGGGGTCGTCGTCAGATTGGGGATCCCGCGACAGGTCCCCTAAATCGGGCTATTTTAAACCCTCATTGGATGATCGACCGGGCAAGGACTATCCAAGGCCCTCACCCTTCAGGACACCTCAAAGCTCCGGCTACGCAAAGCCTTCAAGTGAACAAAGCCCGAGCGCATTCGGTTCACGGAGATCCGGGTCCAGTGGGTATTCAAAGCCTACGACCCCAGGTACGGCTTCCCGGCGGCCGTCAGGTCTTTCCTCCATGGATCAGCAAGCGATAAATCAGGACAGAAAGCGCAGGTCCGCCGAGAGTCTGGCGCGTTACAGAACAGAACAGTCTAGGTTCAAGAATCCTCCCGTAGACGCAAACCAAAACTTTTCAAATAATTCTTTGTACCAAAAGTCCAAGGTTTATTCAGGATTTGATTATAATACTTATCAAAATCGCCAGGATGGCTTTTTCAAAAACCAGGGCTATCGTCCCCCGGTAGCGGCTTTCGGAGGGTCGCCCAGTTTCGGCGTTTTTAACGCTTTGTTCTTGTATTACATGCTCGACCATATGAAGGATAAAAATGTCGCGGCCGCCGCATACCACAATTGGGATGATCCCGGCTTTAAAAAGTGGCGTGAAGAAGTAGAAAAACAAAGCAAAGACAACGCTGAGTTAAAGGCTAAACTTGCCGAAATGGAAAAGCAGGTTCAGCAATTCCAGGGCACGCCCAGGGAACCGGGCAATCTTCCGCCGGGCGTTCCGCCGGAAGTGGCTGTCGCTCCGAATGTCTTGGCCGGCAAAAAGGCCGAAGAGGCCCTTTTGCGCCTGGCCACGGGGAAACCCGGCGGTTGGTACGACAAGCTGGGGAGTTTATTGAAAAAAGACGCCAAAAACCTTGATATACAGCTTACAAATACGAGTGGTTCCATCGAAAATCTGAAACTGCTTGCCGAGGGTAAAGTTGATATGGCAATGATCCAGTCGGACGTGCTGGCTATGATGCAGCCCGGCAAAAAACTGATTTCAGAACAATCTGAACTCTACCCTGAATACGCCCAGCTAATCGCAAATCGGAAAAGCGGCATTAAATCCGTCAAGGATATTAATCCTAAGAAGCACATCATATTCGTCGGGCCCAAAGAATCAGGCACGGCTTTGACATGGCAGGCCATAACCGAACAATCAGCCTGGTATAGGAGAATTCCCGTCAAATACGGCGATTATTCGGAAGGTTTAGCCGAGGTGGAGCGCAATCCGAATGTCGTCATGTTGTTTGTGGGCGGACTTGGAAGTGATTTTCTGAAGAAGGCCGAACAGGCGGCTGAAAAATCACGGAATCTTCGTTTAGTTCAATTTGATGATCGACGATTTGCGTCTTTACGTGACGCGCACGGGAATCGTATTTACAAGCTCATGGAGATTCCTTCCAGTGTCTATCCAGAGCTGCAAAGAGGCTGGATCTTCAGCGGCAGTGTGGATACACTGGCGGTTCAAGCAGTGTTGGTGCTGCGTTCTGACTGGGTCCAAAAATTCGGACCGGAAGCAATGGATGAGCTGTCCATTGCCGTAAATAAAATGAAGCCGGAAATAAGAAAGCTTGTGATGAACAAGTAAACGCAATTTACGAGAGTCTTTCCAGGTCAATGAACCATTCTGATACGATAAAACATAGAAAGTTCCAACGATCCCGTACAACTCCCGTTCCAGGTTCAGAGCGGGTGTTCCAGTTAATTGCGTCGGATGGAAAGGCTGATGATCTGCTGTTTTGCCGTAATTACCGGGTTTAGACTCGCGCGCAATCGCAAACCCTGAGCTCTTTTAGAAATTGTTGGTTATCAAAGTGCTGATCAGTGTAACCGTTGTTTCCCAATCGACCGGTCCATTGTATTTAGCTAAATCAGCCTGTATACCAACGTATCTTTAAATAAGGCTTTTGTTTAGCTGAAACGAGGGGATTGTCGTTACTTGCGCAATGCTAATTATTTACGTAAAGCTATTCACGTCCCGTTGACATTAAGGTTGTAGCGTACAAATTCGAGGAGGGAGGTTACGATATGGCGGGCGCCTGGTCTCTGCTTACCAAAGTCGGCAAGAAAAAATACGAAGAATTCAGGGATTCCTATCAAAGCTCCGGCGATCGAATGGATTTGGATTTGCCTCTTGGAATTCGAATTGGGGGAATAGTGGAGATTCCCCAGGTTGACTTCATCTTGGCTGGAGACGATCTGAAAGTTAAACATCCGGGTAATAGTAACATAGTCTCTTCCTATGGATTTATACCCATGGGTAAGAGCATTTTTCATCGCTTTTATCTTGAATCTTCAGCGGGCATATATATGCTGCAATTGATCACGGATGAGCGCAAGGCCATATCGGACAGCAAACTATTTATGTCGCTGGATGAAGTTTTTCCGGATGATTGGGGATTCTGGCTTGATGACCGCGAGGGATACCTCGGCTACAGTATATTTCAAACTAAAGACGGAGAAACATATTACCGGATGTGGGAAGACCCCGACAGAGCAGTCGTCCTGGAAACTGATGAGAAGGGAAATGAGATTACGCGGATTCCTCCTGTGCAGTTTCTAGAAACTCTGTACCTAGATTCATACGGCAAGCAAAGCGAAGTGATAAAGAATGACGCAATGCTCTATGGAAGGGAGATCAATAAAGACGTCAACGAATTTCTCCTGGTATCTGCAGTTTCAGGTGGTGACGAAGCATCGGTGCAGATTATGGTTGGGCTGCATGTTGAACCTATTTCAATAAAGGTAATTTAGAGTAATAAGCGCAAAAAGTAATTTGGCGTTTTAGCCAAATATTCAGTAATTCGACAACTCGGAGGTAGTCACATGGGAATTTTTACTTTTTTCGGCAGTTTCAGCAAAGAAAAGTTAAATCAGGTGGGCCAGAGCTTTACGCAAAAGATTGTGGCCTGGGATCCGGAAACAGCTTCGCAGGCGGAAATTGAAGAAATGATCAGAGAGTTGGACAAAATCACCGCTGAGGCGGGTAAGGCTTTGGCGGAATACGAAAGAGAGCAAAGAGAAGCGGACACGATCCGCAAAAACTTTGATCGATATATGGCCGCCGCCGAACTTCTAAACCGGCAGGTGGATGAGGCAAAAACATCCGGTGACACGGCCAAATCGGAACAATTGGGCCGTAGTATGGACAAGCTCATTGGTGAGCTTGAATCAATGAAGCCGGAAGTGGACCGCGAATTGAATGAGGCGAACGAAGCGAAAGCCTATTTCGACGAAGTAAAAGGATTGGCTGAAATGACTGCGGGCAAGCTGAAGAATGCGCGCCAGATGCTCGATCGGGCAAAACGCGATATGCGCAGATCGGAAATTGACCAGCAACGCGCTAAAGCCAGAGCCGATAAAGCTGAAGGTCTCGCGGGACTTCGCCGGGACAGCTCCAGCTTAGGCATAGCTCTGGAAGCAATGAATAAACAGGCCGAAGAAACCAAAGCTAAGGCCGCCGCTTCGGATATGAAGGCCAAATTGCTTACCACCCCTGAAAAAGACAAAGATGATCACATTGAGGCCGCTCTGAAAATGGTGGCAACGGATTCTACGCACAAAGCGTTACCTGAAAATTTTACGGAAAGACTTAAAGCTCTGAAAGAATAATATAGGATTTAGGGAGTTTCTGTCGAATACAGCCTCTGACCCGTCGTCCCAGCGCAAGCCGGCCCCCAGATCTTCCTGGATACCGGCTTAAGCTGGAATGATAATGATCGCTCCGAATGCATCTCGAGGCTTGTAGCTTTAGGTATTGCGATAGTCGCTTAGTTGAAGACTTTCTCATTGTGTCGTATTATTTAGAGACCAACTATCAATTTTTTAGAGCCGGCGCCTTCTTGACTATGGAACAAAATGGGGGAAATAGTTTCTCATCATTTAAAGGGGTTGAAAGTGTGATTGTGACCTCCGCTTTCGTCTTCGCGGCACACGCCGGGAACCAGATCCCTCCGAGGACTATGTGGGTTAAAATGCATAGTTGTGAAATTTGACCGACCCAGCGATTTAATGTTAGAATAGAAACCGAATTGGAAGAAAATTAATTATTACTAAACAGGTTGTCTCTTAGTCGTATTTTGCATGGCTGATCTATTTTAGAATATAATTACTGTAACTTAACTTTAGACTCATTAGACTGATCAGCGCCGGCTTTGTAATGCAGAGATAGCCGCCTTCGCAAAAGGCTTAAATCTCAATGAGCAAAACCCCTCAGGAAGCATCCGAAATAGATTGCATCGGATTGTTGACCGAAACAGTTGGCATACTGAATAAATCGCTACCTTGCGAAGACGCTCTCGGCGCAATAGCCGAAACAATTCAGGAGCGCGCCGCAGTGGAAGCCGTGATTATTACCGCATGGCCTCGCAGCGGCCGACATCTACAGGGGGTGGCGGGTTTCGGCGAAAGAATGGAAAGCGTCAAGTGCTGCTGCGGACATAGTATGGCAATCTCCGACGCAAATGATAAATTCGTAGGCTGCGCCGTTAAACAGGTTTTAAGCGGAGGCTCAGACACCGATCACCCCTGTTTCACGGACAACGGCAGTTTTTGGACAAATTCCTTTAATTCTTTGGTCAGTTCAGGTAGCTGTCTGGATTGGTCCGCCTTGTGCCCTTCAAGTGCGCAGGCAATGGTTCGACGCCAATTTGAACCCTTTGTCGTGTATCCCAGATCGCAGCCCGAACACGAATCAATTTATGAATCCCTGGCCTTCTCACCTCTTAAATCCAACAGCGAAATTACAGGCATTATTCAGGTCTACGATTATCGTCCGAATTGGTTTACCCCAAATACAATAAAATGCTTTGAAGGTATTGCTTCCGCTATTTCCACAGTTCTCAATCATAAATACCTGGAGGATCAGCTTCGAACCAGGATCCGCTACCTGGAAGCTGAATTGCTGGAAAGCTCTTATTCCTTAACGAAGGTTAAAAGGAAGCTGGAACGTGAAATAGATAAAAAGTCCGATTTCGAAAAGCGCTTCAGAGAGGCTTTTGAGTTTATCAGCAAGTTAATAGAAACCTCTCCTATTGGAATTTGCACTTGCAACGCCGAAGGCGAGTTCACCCTTACCAATGCCGCGCTTGAAGAGTTTGCGATTCTTAAAGGATTTCGAGAACTTGAGAGCAAGGAACAAATGTCCAACTGGTCTTTCTGGCAAGAAACTGAATTAATGGACCTCATAAAGGAAGTTGTTGAGAATGGGAATGTCCGAGAAAAGGAAATTGAGACGACTTCAATAAACGGTACCAAGATTTGGTTACAGTGCAAATTAAGCCTCTTTTTCTCCAACGATGAACCACAGGTCTTGCTGACTTTCAATAATGTGACGGCCTCTAAATTGGCGGGTGAGGAAATGCGCAAGAACAAGGCGTATCTCCAGAGCCTTATTGATATGAGAACCAAAGAATTGACCGAAACAAACCGTAAACTGCTGCTCGAAATTGAAGATAAAGGGCTTGTTCAAAGTCGTCTCCGTAAACTTGTGGACGCCGTGGCAAGCGCCAACAAGGACCTTGAACACTTCGCATACGTTGCCTCTCACGATTTGAAAGAGCCTTTGCGTACAATAGCTAGTTTTGTCGAGCTCCTACGACGTCGGAATTCAGGTAAGCTGGATGACCATTCCGAACGCTTCATAGGTTACATAACCGACGGTGTCCGGAGGATGGATAAGCTTATCAGTGATTTGTTATTGTATTCAAAAGTGGGAGTCGAGGGGCATCACCACCACGTAAATGTGATGGAGCTACTCGGCAATATTACTGCGGACCTCGAACCATTGCTTGTAGACGCTGATTGCACCTTGACCTATGAAAAATTGCCGATGATTTACGGCGTTGAATCCGATGTTGCCAGATTATTACAAAACCTGATTACAAATGCCGTAAAGTTTTCCGGTAATGGATCTTGCCGAATCCACATCAAGGCCGAGAGGCTCAACAACCAATGGGTGTTTTCCGTTGCCGACAATGGGATAGGCATTGCTCCGGAATTTAGGGAAAGAGTTTTTCAAATGTTTCAGCGTCTCCATACATCCAGAGAATTTCCGGGAACGGGTATAGGATTGGCTATTTGCAAGCGAATTGTAGAGAAACGATCAGGACGAATTTGGGTGGAATCCGAACCCGGCAAAGGATCGACTTTTAAATTCACCTGGCCCATGAGCGCCAGGAACTGAAGCGATGATTTACTGCCAATTACAAAAGACTAAATA
>JBBSBY010000034.1:0-34396 GCA_038250835.1 Desulfomonilales bacterium
ATTCCTTGCGCATATACTTTCCGGCGCCTGCCGTGTGTGTGGTTTTCCGGATAGGCGCATAATTTAAAGTTCTCAATTGTTATAACGGCTAAAGAGTCTATATTCAACCAAGTATGCGCCGTCAATGACAATGCAATTGTCTGAATAAAAACTCATTAAAAACAGCCATATACAGGTGTAGGCGCCTGGGCAGGGCAAAAAGTCCTTGACTTATCAGCGTAAATCTGGTTAAAAAATTCGGTTCAATATAACGTGTCCGACTATTATGGTCCCTAAGGAGGTCAACTGATGGGGATGGGAAGTTATTTATTTTCATCCGAATCCGTTACTGAAGGCCATCCCGACAAAGTCGCAGACCGCATTTCCGATACTGTGCTTGACGCAATGTTAGCCCAGGATCCGAAATCCAGAGTCGCTTGCGAAACATTGGTTACAACGGGTTTGGCGCTTATAGCGGGTGAAATCACAACTAAAGCATTGGTCGATATTCCCAGTTTAGTCAGGGACGCCATCCGAGACATCGGCTACACCGACGCTTCCATGGGTATTGACGCAGACACCTGCGCCGTAATGGTAACCTTGGATAAACAATCACCGGATATTTCGATGGGAGTTACCGAAGGCGAAGGCTTGTTCCAAGAACAAGGCGCCGGCGACCAGGGGCTCATGTTTGGTTACGCAAGTGATGAAACTCCGCAGTTAATGCCTATGGCCATACAATACGCCCATCAGTTGACCGAGCGATTAGCCCACACTAGAAAAGACGGGACCTTACCCTTCTTAAGACCTGACGGCAAATCCCAGGTAACCGTGCGCTATGAAGATGGTAAGCCCGTCAGAGTCCATACGGTTGTTATTGCCGCTCAGCATAATCCTGATGTGACTTACCCGCAAATCACCGAAGGAATTATCGAAGAAGTCATAAAGAAAGTCATACCGGGAAAGTATTTGGATAATTACACCCGTTTTTTGATCAACGCAACCGGTCGGTTTGTTGTTGGCGGCCCATTAGGCGATTGCGGACTTACAGGTCGTAAGATAATAGTAGATACCTACGGCGGTTACGGCGCTCATGGTGGAGGAGCATTCTCCGGAAAAGATCCTTCCAAAGTGGATCGCTCTGCTTCGTACATGGCTCGATATGTGGCCAAGAATATTGTTGCGGCGGGTTTGGCCTGCGATTGCCTGGTTCAAGTGGCTTATGCCATAGGTTATCCCGAACCGGTGTCCTTCATGGTGAACACTTACGGCACCGGGAAGGTTCCCGATGAGAAAATTGCTGATATGATTTCAAAAACATTCAGTTTCAAACCCGCAGCTATCATCGAGTATCTCGATCTTTTGAGGCCGATCTACGCCAAGACTTCCGCTAACGGCCATTTTGGTAGGGAAGATCCTGATTTCACCTGGGAAAAGATCGACAAGGCGTCTCAGTTAAAAGAAATGGCGGGGCTGTAATTTTGAATCATGACGCTACTTTAAAGGAGATTAAATGAATCATGATATTAAGAATCCGGCCCTGGCCGATTCTGGAAAGCTCAGAATCGAGTGGGCTGAACGCAGTATGCCTGTGCTGAGAAGAATTCGAGATCAGTTCGAGCGAGAAAAACCCCTTAATGGTATAACTTTGGCCGCTTGCCTTCACGTAACCACCGAAACAGCCTCTCTGGTGCGCACTTTGGCCGCGGGCGGCGCAAAAGTATATGTATGCGCCTCCAATCCGTTGTCGACTCAAGACGATGTAGCAGCGGCTCTCGTAGCTGAAGGATATAACGTATTCGCGATCAAAGGCGAGGATACGGACACATACTACAAGCACATTAACGCCTGTCTTGATCCGAAACCTCACATCACTATGGATGACGGCGCGGACCTGGTAAGCACAATTCATTCGGATCGCAAAGATTTAGCGGATACGGTGCTTGGCGGAACCGAAGAGACAACGACCGGCGTTATCCGTCTGAGGGCCATGGCCGCACACGGCGTGCTTCTTTTTCCGGTAATAGCGGTGAATGATTCCCAGACAAAGCATTTCTTTGACAACCGTTACGGCACCGGGCAGAGCTCCATTGACGGCATCCTGAGAGCCACTAATCGCCTTCTTGCCGGTAGCTGGTTTGTTGTGAGCGGCTACGGTTGGTGCGGCCGTGGCGTGGCCATGAGGGCCGCGGGACATGGCGCAAGAGTTATAATCACCGAGATTGACCCCCTCAGAGCCCTCGAAGCGGCCATGGACGGCTACCACGTCTTGCCCATGGAGCAAGCGGCCAAAATTGGTGATTTCTTCTGCACAGTGACGGGCGATATGAACGTAATTCGCAGAGAACATTTTGAAGTGATGAAAGATGGAGCAATAGTTTGCAATTCCGGTCACTTCAATGTAGAAATCGAGATTCCGGCCTTAGAAAAAATGGCAAAAGATCGCCGCATCATCCGGGATTACGTTGAAGAGTTCACCTTGCCTAACGGCCGAAGAATTTCACTACTCGGAGAAGGTCGCCTGATCAATTTGGCCGCCGCTGAAGGTCATCCATCCTCAGTCATGGATATGAGCTTCGCTAACCAGGCTCTGGCAAGCGAGTTTCTGGTAAAGCAAGGTAAATCACTTCAGAAGCAGGTTCATAAACTTCCGGACAAATTGGACAAAGAAATAGCTCGATTGAAACTTGCCGCAATGGGCATAAAGATAGACAAACTCACGGCTGAACAAGAGAAGTATTTATCGTCGTGGCAAATGGGAACCTGATCACAAAAACCCCGCCCCCGAGCGGGGTTTTCTATACCTCGATGGTCACATATATTCCTTCTTCGTCTCCGTTTGGACAAAACACGCCCTCTTCAAAGCCTTTGTCCGCTACGCGCATGGATGATTCAATATGTTTAAATGCGCATGATCTGCAGAGGATCTTTGGAGTTGCGTCAATTTCCTGTATCATCGGATAATCGAATTCGGCGCCCATAAAACCCGGGACTACCTTCCACTTGGCTTCTTCTTTGCCGATATAAGCGACTGCGCCCGAAAAACCACACTCCCGGCACCCGCCGGTGATGGAATCCAGCCATTGGCGGACCAATTGCCAAATCCGATCATTCGTCTCTTTGTCCGGCGCAAAGCCTCTTTCGACATTGTCCATAGTGGTGAAAAAATACTGATAATTTCCATTTTTTTCTTCCATGTTCGGATAAATCACCACCATACGTTGCGGCATCTTGAGGAATTCGTCTTTGAATTGTCGAATCAAATGGTCTCGACATAGGTTGGTTACTTTTGCTCCAGTATAGTTGAAGAAAAGAAATTTCTTGGGTCGAGGTTTAATGAGAAATTCTTGAGTGCGGTTTCCACATTCCCGGCATTTGGCCAAATTGTTTCTCCTTATAGTGATTGTGTGAGCAATCCATGCGGACCAGTCACAGTCGTTTATAAATTTTCTAAAGTTCTGCCGAATAAAGCCCCTGCCGACGATAAGCTCTGAAACTGAAATGCATGACGAAGCTTTATGGCTTTGAGTAACTCGGATAGCCGAATTTATAATCTAAGTGGCTTAGATACTAAATAAAACTTTTTCCAAAATTGAATTGTATAATCTGAAACTCCGCAATACAATGGCTCTAAGAGACTCAACATTTTGCTGGATCGTACAAAATATGCAACCTTGATCGCGCATCAGATTCAGCCTACCCTGCAATCGATCTGGATTCCGATTCATCTAATGGTAAGCATCCTGTCATGGTGGAAAGAAATACTCCCGAAATTTTAGTGGTCGATGACGATCCTATGGTGAGAGATATAGTCGTGCAAGCCATCGAAGCGCTCGGCTACAGCGTGGATGTCTCCGGAGACGGCTTTGAGGCTTTGGAGAAAAACGAGATACGTGACTTCGATCTTATAATCACCGATATGATCTTACCCGGTATTGACGGCTTGACCCTCATAAGAAAGCTTGTGGAAATCAAGAGTCCTACTGATGTAATTGTAATTACCGGATTCGGATCTATCGAGAATGCGGTTGAGTGCATGAAGGCGGGAGCGGTAGAATATATTATTAAACCATTCACGATTGATCAGATCCAAGTAGCCGTTAAGAAGGCTGTTGAACTCCGGTTGCTGCGAAAACACGCTAAAGAGAGGGAATTTTATCGTGAGTTGTCTTATGTGGATGCTCTGACCGGTATTAGAAACAGGCGATTCTTTAATGAGTCTTTGGTGATGGAGTTGGACAAGGCCGCTCGATTCTCTTCATCACTGATCTTGTTGATGATCGATATTGATGATTTCAAAATTTATAACGATATGAACGGACACCAAAAGGGCGACGAAGCGCTGTCGCTAATGGGGGAATTGTTCAAGGCGGCCTGTCGCGGTTACGATATCGTTACCAGATACGGAGGCGAGGAATTCGCCATATTATTTCCCGGGGCAAGTGTGGAACACGCTAAAGTTTTGGCCCACAGAATTCTTGAGAATGTTCGGGCCGCAAAATTCGCCGGCGAAGAAAAGCTCCCCTCAGGAGAACTCACGGTTTCCATTGGTGTCGCCTGTTTTCCGCAACACGCGCGTAAAGCTGAATACCTAATCTTATGCGCGGATCAGGCTCTTTACGCTTCAAAGAGGACCGGTAAGAACACCGTGTGCATTGGTTGGCCGGATGGAAATATGGACGGTCCGGATGGTGAAACCACGCGTGAAGCTGGTCCCATCAATCGCCCCGTATGACTCAACTATCGGCGCCTCAACTAAAATTGAATTCCACCGTTAATACCTACTGATAAGCCGCTTGGGTTAAAACTGGTCTGAGTGTTGTACAGGGTGTATTCTCTGTTGGTGGCCCACAAATAATCGATAGAAGCCGCCGCTAAATACCTACCAAAAGCCAAAGTAGTGTCAATTCCGAAATAAAACCCGTAATGAGGGTACACATCAGTGTATGTGGTGTTTCGGTCTACCAGAACCGTCCCCACCGGGATAGTCCCTGATCCGCCCTGCGAAACAAGTCTTTGTCTCCCGGTTATCTTATAATGGGTCGGAATAACGGCCACTCCTGCCGTTCCGCCGAATTTGCCCAGTCCATAGAGGGGAACCCACGACCGACCGCCAAACCGATTTTCAAAGACATTGATTTCCGCTGTTGTGCTCAAGGATTCGAGGATATTTTCAGGAGGAGCTCTTGCTGCACCCCGGCCTCTCCATATCTTGTGGTCGGGCAGCAAGGCGAAATGTTAGAGATTCGCCGGAAACGGCTGCATTAGGCTCACCGAAGCAAACCATCCTGCCGATGTGAGAAGCAAGAAAAATCCCCAATTGAGCGTTTATAATGTATTACATTAACTAATTGACACAAATATTTGAAAAATAGACTAATGTTTGTTGACCATACTGCCTCATCGTGATATAACTTACCTAGATTCAGGCACTAATTCGAGAATTGAAGCTTATGAAATCTTCTTGCAAGAAAAACCCCAAATCAGCGCTGAGGGAATTGAATATGAAATTCCGGCACGAGATATTACTAATAGTCGGTGTAGCCGCGACGCTCGTTTGCTTTTTAGGAAGCAAAGCAATAGCCCAAGGATATGCCCCTGGCGGACCACCTCTGGGTTATTACTACCAGCCTCCCTCAATGGCCCCCACTTGTCCGTCAATGTTTTGTGGGCCTTTTTACATATCATCAGGCTTACAATGGCGGAGTTTTCAGGCTAGCTTTGACCCAGTACCCTTTATTCCCCCATGTCCGGTGACCATCGACAATTCATTTTGCGGTTTCCCATTTACCGAGACAATCAACTCCCCATTTGTCATAAATACACCACTGAGCACTAGTCCACCAACTTTCCGATTCGGGCCAAATACGGAAGGGCCATTTGATACTTTTCCAAATCCAGGCGATACCCCTTGGACTTACCTTAATGGACAAATTAGTTCGGCAGCACCCAGCACTCCGTTAAATCCCCAAATTTTAAACCAAGGCTGGCCTGCAGCATCTCCACCAAATAGTGCACTTGGACATGATTCTCTGCCGGAATCGGTAACAACCACAACAACAACGACTGTAAACACACCCTCTACGCCGCCGGATTGCACAACCACAACGTCAACCACGACTTCGACACAGTATGATGCAAGACCCCCCGTGACAACGACCGTAAAAGGTACTTCGACCTGTGATTGTAGCGTGGTGCCCAGTGCATGTCCACCTGACAGTACAACCTCAAACACAACTGTCAATACTCAGCTTGATCCGCGAAACACCGGAAGTTTTATTATTTGGGACCCAACAATCCAAACGAGTAACGCCGGAGGGACCATTTTCCAGACCACGAGTGTAAATTTTCTTTTAGCCCCAAATGCCGGAACTGGCACATTGATATCGGCTAATCAAGTACTGGCAGCAACTCCTGGATCTACGCAGCAAACCACGAACAGATCCGTCGTGCTGGCGCCCTACATTGAAATTGGGTATCAGGCCGGGAGTTTATTCGATCTTTTTCTCGGTTTTTCAGCATTTAGTTTCGGTCAATCATTTGGCACGGTGGTTCCGTACGATGTCAATCTGATTACTTTTCGTTCGACCGACATCACAGGCGCACAGGACACTTTTCCATTTACATCAAATTCTTCCGCTTCATGGAGCGCTTTCGTAGCTCCTTTCGATTCGGCCCAAAGCACTCTAACTGATACAAATAGCTATTTTATTTATCCTTCGGGCCTTGGAGGCACTCTCCCGCTTCGGACTCTCGTAACTATATCTTCAACCACTTCAGACCAGACCGTCACGCCACACGTCTATGGAGCCATCACCGACACACTTACATCGCGGCTTGACGTATCTGTATATGAGTTCAAAACTGGTGGCAGAAGTTGGGTTCCACTCTGGGGCCTGGGAAAGTTTAACGCCGGACTCGGACTTTTGTCGGCGTGGACCCCTTACACCATAAGTACGTCCAGTTTTGTGACGAACACGATAGACATTGCCACACCAACAACGGTGCTCTACCCGGCAGGCACCGTCTTTCAACAAAGCGTGAGCCAAAAGAAGGGAAATTCGTTCAATTTAGGAGGATTTGCCTCTCTTGGACTGGAGTTGGGGAACGGTAGATGGTTTGCCGCCGGAAACATAGAAGGGGATTGGTACTGGCTACAGGGGCCGACCTTTGATCATTTCGTTCAAACTGAATTTAATCCTTCGGGATTTGCCGCCAACATTGGGCTTGGTATACGGTTCTGAGGATTAAGCCCACTGTTTTAAATACGCGATAAAACGATATCGAATTGTAGCAAACTACTAATAGCTACCTCTAAAAACAAAAAACCCTTAATTTTCTCATGATGAGAAATTCAAGGGCTTTTATCTGGGTACTAAACTCTAATCAGACGACTACTACCAGCGAGGAGAATTGTTGTTTCTACGCTCTCTATTGTCTGATTTGGGCTTGGCTTCGTTTACTTTTAAAGCGCGGCCGCCGAGTTCCTTGGAGTCAAGGGCCTGAATTGCGCTCAGACCTTCTTCTCTATTGGTCATTTCGACAAAACCGAACCCGCGTGAACGATTCGTGAATTGATCGACGATGATTCTAGCGGATTCTACTTCCCCGTACGTGGCAAATAAGCCTTTAAGGTCAGCCTCGCTTGAATTAAAAGATAAATTTCCAACATAAATATTGATGCTCATTAAATCAGCTCCTTCAAAGGGCACATAACACTTTTAAGCGCGAGTGCGTTTGCGGTTACGAACAAGGGCTCTTTGTGAACGGGGATAAAACCGGAAGTAAATACGGTGTGAAATCCTCTACACGGGGCCAATGTCCCAGGGTCTTACTCTTGCATGACACCGGTAGTCCCGATAGAGGTCGACGGTGGAAACACAAGTTAAGGTTCATGTTTAATATACCCCCCAACTTTGATAGTGTCAAGCAAGTTCGAAGGCAGTTAACATAATTGTTTAAATATTAAAAACTACCCAAATAATCCAAATGCCGACATCCAAAAAAAAGACCGCCGAAGCGATCTTTTACCATTAACATAAAGTTACAAAACAGGTATTTAGCTCCACGTGCCGCTATCCGGCATCGGCTTGCCGTCAACATCCTTTGAAGGTTTTTTGGCCCCGGATTCGCACGGATTTGCGGCCCCCTCCTGCTCATCTTTGTTTACAAAAGGACGGCTCTGTTCATATTCAGCGTGGGGGTCCGATCCCTGCCTATGATGGACATCGCCGGCACAGCTTTCCGACGAGCCTTCCTGTATGTAATCTTTCCGACGAGGGTTAGGTTTATCATACACATCTTCTGAGGGCATTTTAGCCCCTGACTCTACTGGATTGGCAAAAGCAGCGGGCTCTTCTTTATTGACGAAAGGTTTACTTTGTTCAAATTCAGCATGTGGATTCGAGCCGGACCGTTCGTTGGCATTTTTTTCTTCATTACGCGTATCTTTTTCGCTCATATCTGCTCCTTTCAAAGCTTTAGCCTATAATTTCATGCAAGCGTCGTACCGAAATAGCTGATCGATAAGAAGCCGCTCCCAATTCAGGTACTGCATAGCACTCAGACGTAGTCGGATAACAAAAGAGTATCCGTGATTAGCTTGGAGAATCACTATAAACTTCGGATCCGGGTGGCGGTAATGTTGTAGGTAGTGGAGGTATGGGCAATAAAAACGCATTAATTCTTATTAAGGGGAATTATAGCCCAGTAGAGTATTGGGATGGTGATCACTAGATGGTTGGACTTATATCTACAATACTCCACATATCACCCTATAATCCCTGGGCATACACCGCTTCCTCCAAGACGGTAGAACGAATTCGAGGCTTGATGGTGTCTGCCGTGACAAGATCGACGCTACGCCCAAAGAGGTCTTCTAGAAAACATTTTAGATCAAAGTAATTGTCAAATGAGGCGGAATCCATCTCAACAAGAAAGTCCATGTCACTGGTCTCACTTTGATCACCCCTGGCGTAAGACTCAAATATCCCCAGGCGACGAACTCCGAAACCTTTGATGCTATCCCGGTTTTCTTCCAATTTTTTGACAATTTCATGGCTGGTCATGGCGCACAGTCTCATTCGAAAGCGAGAAATTCAACGTCAACAAATTCTTGGCAAAAGCTCCCCGGATGGCTCGGCTAAAATTCTTGTGCCCCCTACCCTTGTTTTCATTACCACTTTGGACGCGTTAGTATCAGTTATCGTGCCGATGACGGCGGCGCCCTCAGCAATCGGCAAGTCGACCAACAAACTCATGACATGATCCACTGATCCAGGGGCGACAACAGCGACAATCTTGCCTTCATTTGCCGCCTGCAATGGATCAATACCCAGCATTTCGGCTGCCGCGTTTACGGATTGATCTACGGGTATGGATGATTCTTCAATTTCTATGCCTTTGTTACTGAGTTGGGCCACTTCGTTCAACGTAGCGGCCAATCCCCCGCGAGTTGGATCTCTCAGAAATCTAATTTCAGACTTGAGAGGTAGCAATCTTTCCACGATAGGCCATACGGAAGCGGAGTCGGTTTGAATATCGAAACTAAAAGAAAACTCAGCTCGGCTGAGCATCACCGCCATGCCGTGGGCGCCGACGGGTCCGCTGACGATAATTTTATCGTCGATTTGAATTTGTTCGGGTCCGAGTGGCGCTTGAGCCTCAACTCGTCCGATTCCAGATGTATTAATGAATATTTTGTCCGCGGCGCCCCTGGGAACCACTTTGGTGTCGCCGGTAACAATTTGAACGCCCGCCTCATCCGCAGCTTTGGCCGCTGAATCCAATATTCTTTCAAGTTGCGCTAATTCGAAGCCTTCCTCCAAGATCAAGCCCATGGAAATGAACAGAGGTCTTGCGCCTGAACACGCAATATCGTTACACGTGCCGTGAATCGACAGTGATCCGATATCTCCGCCGGGGAAAAAAATGGGCGAAACCACAAATGAATCGGTGGTGTAAGCGATTCTGTCTCCAAATCCATCAAGCACTACGGAATCAGGCAGCGCTCCCAACCTGCCGCGGTCAAGTCTCGGCAGTATCGTATCCTTAATTAAAGACCCGGTCATCTTGCCGCCGCCGCCGTGCCCAAGGGAAATCTTTGTCATGGGTTTGGTCATTTCACGCGCCTCCATACTTATAATATGCGGCGCAGGTTCCTTCAGACGAAACCATGCATGGCCCGACGGGGTATTCAGGAGTACATTCTTTACCGAATAGACCGCAATGTGCGGGAGTTTTGCTTCCGGTAATGATTGCGGCGCATCTGCACCGAGGATCGTCTTTGCTCTGAGGTGTTCCGACCGCAAACAATTTTGCGGCGTCAAAGTCGTTATATTTGTGCCGAAATTCAAGTCCGCTGCCGGGTATTACCCCAAGTCCTCGCCATTGAGCGACACATGGGGAAAACACTTCTTCCATCAAGGCTCTGGCCACGGGATTGCCGGCGTCTCGCACAACTCGCTTGTAGTCGTTTGCTATAGCCGGTTTGTTTTCAGCCAACATCGAGACTAAGTCCCTTACCGCAATGAGGATATCCAGGGCCTCGAATCCTGCTACTACTCCGGGTTTGTGAAAGTCCTTGACCAGGTAGTCGAAGCAGTTGGACCCTAGAATGGCGGCGACGTGGCCCGGCAATAAGAAGCCGTCTAAATCCGGTTTGTCGGCTAAAGTCTTGAGCGGCGGATGGATTGTTTTAAAAGCCGTAAGGACGTATAGATTGTTTATACCCTGTAGGCGCGCGGTTTTGACCGTGGCGGCTACTGTAGGAATCGTGGTCTCAAAACCGACTCCCAGGAAAACAACGGGGGTTGGGGCGCACTCCTTTGCAATAGCTATGGCGTCCAGAGGAGAGTAAACCACCTTTACAGCTCCGCCCTCGGCCCTGAATTCTGCGAGAGATCCCTCATCGCCGGGAACTCGCACCAAGTCTCCGAATGTCGCAATTACCACGTCATATTTTCGCGCAATTAATATTGCCTCGTCTATGAAACTCTTTTCCGTTACGCAAACGGGACACCCCGGCCCGGAAACGAGATTTAGATTAGGAGGAAATAGCTTCTTAAGTCCGGCGGCATGTATCGACATTGTGTGGGTGCCACACACTTCCATGATTTTGATTTCACGCGGAATTCTTGACGCAAGGTCGTGAATGGCGTCCGACAGAGCCGTTGCGGTTTGTTTTTCCTGCTCCGGTTTCAATCGACCTCCAAACCTGCGGTGGCTTCCGCAATCTCTCTGAAAAGATCCAAGCGGATTTCGGCTTCTTCCTGGTCCAAGACTTCGATCCCGAATCCTGCATGAACAATCAAATAGTCTCCCAATTGCGCATGGGGAATCATCATAAGATTAACGTCCGTACGAACTCCACCGGCATCGACCCTTCCAAAATCTTCATTCACCATTTCAACCAATTTCATTGGTACTGCTAAACACATGAGCGCCTCGATTTGTATAGTCTGGATCATTTATTCGGTTTTCATCCGGGCACGAGCCGCAACTGCTTGCCCAACGGCAATTCCTCCATCATTGGGTGGTATTGCCCGGTGCAGAAGGACTGATATTCCAAGCTTCTTTAGCATCTCCGCAGTCCGTTCAGTCAATAATCTGTTCTGGAAACATCCACCTGTAAGTCCCACGGTGTCGCAACTCACACTTAGACAGATGTGCTCAAGAGCTTTTACGGTCACAAAGGCAACCGTATTGTGGAATTTAGCTGCTGCAATTGACGGATCCGCGCCGTCCAGGATATCGTCACAGAGTCTTAGGATCAAGTCCTTTGATTTAATAACTACGGGTCTTCCTGGGATTAATTCGCACTGATATACTCCCGCTTCTTCTCTATTGGCTATCCCTTCCAGCCACATAGCCGCTTGACCCTCAAACGTGACTTCTCGTTTAAAACCGACAGCGGCAGCCGCTGCATCGAACAATCTCCCGACCGAAGACGTCGTCGGGGAATTGAGTCCTTTTTTAGCGGCTTCCAGCCATAAATCCGTATGTAAAGAAGACTGATAAAACAGCGAGTAGTATCTGTCCGGGATTTTCCAATCCGTATGCACAAGGCCGGCTAAAATTCTCAAAGGCAGCCGAATAGCCAATTCACCGCCCGGCAATGGATAGGGCGCAAAATAGCCAAGCCTCTCGAATTCTCCAGCGTCGGCAAACAGGAATTCGCCTCCCCAGATTGTTTCATCCAAGCCAAAACCTGTACCGTCAAAAACCGCAAACGGTGTTTTCATTTCTCGTCTATGTTCCGTCAGAAGACTTATTGCGTGAGCATGGTGGTGATATACTTGAACTACATTTTCACCATGCTCCTCGGCCAATTGGGTAGAAAAATAAGCCGGATGAGGGTCCACCGCTACAACCTCGGGCTGTATCATCAGATAGTTACTGAGAGCCTCAATAGATTGTTTAAAATATGCCTGAGCCGCAGGGGTGGCCAAATCCCCTATGTGCGGACTGAGAATTGCTTGATCGTCTTTGATGATTGCGAGACAATTTTTTATATCGCCACCGGTAGCTAAAACCGCAACATCTGAACAACTGGAAAGGTGAATACCGCCTGGAACCAATCCCCTGGATCTTCTAAATATGGTGGGCTCTCCCGCAATTACCCTGTAAATGGAGTCATCGGCCCGCAAGACTATCTCACGATCGTGAGTAAGAATAGCGTCGGCAATATCCCCAAGTCGCTCCAAAGCCTCTGGCGTATTGCGCACAATGGGTTCTTCCGACTTGTTGCCGGATGTCATTACCAGCGCCATGGGGCGTTCGGAAGGGTGAACCTCCGGATGCCGAAACAACAACAGGTGCAGGGGAGTATAAGGGAGTATAAGTCCCAATGTATTCATACCAGGCGCCACATTCTCGGCAAGCATATGCCGATTTATGTCCAAAAGCACAATTGGGGATGCCGGAGATTTCAGTAAATTTCGTTCTATTTCACCGATCACGCACAACTCTTCAGCGGTTTTTATATCCGGAGCCATGATCGCAAAAGGCTTTTCTGCTCGGTTTTTTCGTTCCCTGAGAGCGTTTACCGCCGCTTCATTTACGGCGTCACAAGCTAAATGGAATCCACCGATACCTTTGACGGCGAGCACGGCGCCCTGATTGAGGAGTCGAATTGCTTCGAGAACGGGATCACCCTCGTAGACTACTCCGTCAGCGCTGATAAGCCGTAGCTTTGGACCACAATGTTCACACGAATTTGTTTGAGAGTGAAAGCGTCTATCCGCAGCCGTCATATATTCTCTGAAGCATTCCGGGCACATAGTGAAATCGGCCATGCTGGTGCGTTCACGATCGTAAGGAAATGAACGAACTACCGTGAATCTTGGACCGCACAATGTGCAAGTGATAAATGGGTACAAATATCTTCGATTGGACCGATCAAAGAGTTCAGCGACGCATTCCGGGCAAATCGCGGTATCCGGAGGAATAGGAGTAACCGTGGCTTCGGTTTCTCGACTCGTTTGAATATGAAACTCAGTTTCGTTTTGTAACGGCGCATCATTAAGAATTTTGGAATCAATCTTTCCCGGAGAGGGAATTACCGAGGGCAAACGCGATATGAATTCAGCGCAATCCGCTGAAGCTCCCTGAATTTCGATGATTACTCCATCATTTGTATTTACCACCCAACCGGTCAACCGCATATCAAGAGCAAAACGGTAGACTGTGGGCCTAAAGCCGATACCCTGAAGGACACCTGTGAGCTTGATTTGCTTTCTGATTGATTGGGAGAATTGAGTCAATGAACCAGCCCTAATAATCCTGGATGGAAAAGCCATAGGACAAAATAGCCTGTTTTGAGGCAAATTGAAAGTTGGTGATCAGTCCGGCGGAAAATGGAATTGCGTGATAAAAATTCAAAACCAAGCGGCAATAGAACCAAAGGGCCTCATGAGAAGCCCTTGGTTAAAATAATTCTGTCGGAAGTTTTTGATTATTTCCAAGCTACGTTCTGTGAGCACACAGTTTCACGCAATCTCCCGTATGGTCCGCATCTTCATTCCATACTTCCATGCAATTATCAAAGCAATGTTGATTGGCGGGGGGCTTACCGCCGCCCATTACGTGCCGGGCTTCATCAGATTTGTCGGTAAGCTTAAATAGTGTGGAAGCAAGGTAAACAAATCCGCTTACGACTGCGATCAAAAATACTGCGGCAATTATTAGGTTGGTGTCCATGAAATCTCTCCATAGTCGGTATGTAAAATTTAAATATTTGCTCGGCTAATTATATGGAAAAGTCCATGATTAAAGGACGACCTTTCGTGGCGTCCAAATTGTTTGCCAAGCTTTAATAAATCTCACTAATTAAGATGCGACTTCATGGCTGAAGATTCCATAAAATAGGGGAGGGTTCTTATTTTACACTAAACTCCACGAAACGTTTTTCTGCGAAAGCTTGGGCGTTTTGGTGCTGAAAATATAGGAAAGCATGGGCCGTTCCCTCAATTGGTCCGGTCGCCAATGGAGCTTCAGTGATGAAATTAACTGGAAAAACATCTGCGGAATTCTTCCCGAGCCTTCGATAATACTCATTGAGTATGTGAACACCCGGAGCAAACGCCCCATACCAAAGCATTACCTGGCCGTGCTCCGTCACGATTACCGGTTGAATTACGGACAGATCAAGTACGCCGTCAGGCGGAGGAATTAAGTACCCGATCTTTTGAGTTCCATCTGCTAAGGTGAATTCCGTCCTAACCGCATACATACCCCGATCGGCATACAGGGGAAATCGGCCGCGATACGGACGAACCGTAGATTCATCTTGCCCGTCCTTATGCTCTTCATCCAACGCGAACTCCCATACGGAATGCGCGAAAAGATCCTGCACCGACAATTCGTAAACCTGTTTTCGCATTTTCATTTTGTGTCACTGATCTGATAGTAATAAGTTTTTTACAACTTGTTGCAACTTGATGAACGAATGTTGATCCAAATTTTCCACTGCGTTTTTGTCGATAGTTTTGCCGGTTTGAGTGTTCACCTTTTCCACTATCGCATTCGTACGATTATCCAGCTTATCAATTGTCACCAGCATCGCAGTGGAAGCGTTAAGTTCATTATATATATCCTTCAGCAAACGCTCACGATTGTAAGCGTCCACTTTCTTGGATTTGACGGCTTCGGCAAACGTGGCCGGGGGAATGACGTCAATCTTTTCAGTTATATCAAGCCCAGGTTGCAGGCTGCGATATATCGCATCCAATTCTCCCTGTTCAATACTTCTCCCGGGAGCTTGCATCACAACCAGAGCAGCTTTTGGCCTAACCGATTTGGGTTTAAGGGCGGACTCCCACTGCTCGGAACTAAGTCCCACAATGTAAGGCTTATCAATATTATAGGGATATAAAGTAAAAAATAGCAACAAAGCGACGGCCCCACTTACGGCAAGTGTCCTGAATCGGAATAATTCGGATAATTTTTCCCAGAATCCCGGAGAGTGTTCCACATTTTTGATTTCAGGATCGGCTGCCGGTAATGCGCCTCTAATTTTATTCCATAGCGTCACGGGCATTTGCTCGTCTAAGCGTTCGGGAGCGTATACTTCGATTTCTTTTGCGCAATCAGCGCAAATGCGCACATGGTCTGAAATCAGCCCTTCGGGTTTGTGACCGCGTACCCAATCATATAATTCAGCGGAATGCGGGCAAAAAACTTCCTGGTTGGCCCTCAATTGGCTGATGATTTGACTGCAAAGCTCGACTGCCCCGGCGCACGTCTCGCATTGATCCAAATGCCTTTGAACGGAACTCCTTTCCTCCGCGTCAAGGCTGTTCTCAGCGAATCCCAGCAATAGGAGCTCAGGATGCCGGCCTAAATTTTCCTGATCCGATGTCACTTTCATTATCCTTTTTCTAAAGCGTGGAACCGAAGTTTGAGTTTTTCGAGACACCGCCTTGTTTGCACGTTTAACGTATTCTCATTAACTCCACTCACAGCTGCGATTTCTCCGAACGACATGTCCTTATAATATCTCATTCGTATTAATTCACGGCACTTGACATCAATTTGGTCCAAAGCCGCTTTTAATTTTTCCGCATGTTCAGCTTTTTCAAACAGCGTATCCTGAGGATCAAGTGTGGATTTCACTATCAAGGAGACTTCGTCGCTATCGTCCATATGCTCTACTGATTGTGTTTCAGCTCGCCGTTTTGCGGCTTTTTCTTTTCTCAATTCATCTATAAGCACTCTTTCGGTAATCATGCAGACAAAGTGAGTGAGAGAGTTCTTTGGATCAAAATTGGCCAAAGCGGTTGTTAGAACGACAAAAGCGGACTGCACGATGTCCTGAGAGTCCGAGATGGAGAGGCCATGATACTTTCTAGCGACATTCCTCATGAGCCCCACATACTTCGAGTAAAAACGTCCCCACGCAGCTTCGGAGCCGGCAAGACATTCCTTTACCAATTCATAATCTTGAGCTTTATCTATTTTTGCCATTCCCTATGAGAGACCAGCCTTTCAAATCCAGCGCTAAAATCCTTTACAAATTTTAACATCAATGGCCGGCTTATCCAATGGAACTTCCCAGCGATAAATCTGCGACCCTCCACGAGTTACATACAAGGCCTTTATATGGTTTTTGGAAAAGTTGCAAAGTCTATCTCTAGGTTCCAATTGCCTCAAATAGTATGGGTGGGGAGCATTTAGTTCATGCTCCCCATTCGAGAATGGCGCCGCTGTAACCGAAGAAAAATCGGTATCGATGCTTAAACGTCTATCTCCACGATTTTCATTCACTTGCGTCGCCGGCTCAAAATTACTTGCAGTCTTTGCAGTCCTTCACGACCTTGCCGCCTTCCTTTGCGCATTCCATTTCACTGCCGACCTGCTTGCATTTGGCTTTTACGCAGCAATTGATTTTAGGGGTTTTATCGGTTAGAGCTTTAGCGCCCGTGTCGGCTGCGCCTGTCTTGGTTTCGGCCATTACCAAGGGCGCCGTGAATACGAATGTCGCCAAAGTCAGCAAAATAAAAAACCTTTTCATTAAAGTCTCCTTGAGAATGCACTTTGTGAATTTAAGACAGGTGTTCTCTATAACTGTCTTTTTGTGGCACATACTGTTTCGTTGAGCCACTTGATTAGACTATACGGAGGCATTTTGAAAAGGTGACAACGACTAATTGCAAATGACTAAAGCCTGTGTCAGGATTAGATTATAAGCGGGTAAGGCGAGGCTGTGGGATTAGACCGCGCCGTTAATTAGCGTCCCTAAACGTGGATATCGGAGTAGAATCGTTTCCGCGGCCGTGCGCAAAAATGCGGTGCGTCTGTTTTTGGATTTTCTGATCCAAGGCGTATGGGTGGGAACACCACCGTATTTTTTCTTGTATTCCGCCGCGCCGACGAGGTCGAAAGTCAGCATACCTTGGTTTTTCCAATACTTCATGGCATACCAGAAGATCGCTTCATTGGGTCTCGAGTTGCTGTAGGCGCGCCAACTGGCGGATCCCCACGCGTACGCGGTCTGATTCATTGCCGGAAAAATGCCGGTGGCAATGCATCTGCCGGACTTGTCCATAGCCCGTAATAAAAGCAAGTTTCCAGTTTCTTGCAAATTATCGATTAATGCTTTTACGCGCTCTCTCCCAAATGGCGGCGGCAGACCCTTTGTCTCAAATACATGTGATATTTGATTATGGTAATCTTGAGCAAATGCTGAGTCATGGGCCTCCACCACTTCAACTCCACTGCGTTCGGCTTTTCTGACACAGTTACGACATGAGTGCCGCATACCTCGAAAAATTTCCGTTTCAGAGTGACGCAGATCAATTTCAAATGATCTATAACTCCAGACACTATAGCCAAGGTCCTTGGCTACATCCTCAGTGATTCTACGATCAAGCAACTCCAAATGATCACAATCCAGGATTTTGAAACAAAAGGTTTCGAGAGCCGAAAGGACCGCCGCAATTTCGATGGGAGCGCGTAGATTAAAACCCATGTAAGTGGTTGACCAACCGGGAAACGGACTCCCAAGGATTCTGAACCCAAACTTTTCCGTGATCAATCCGGTGAAATATCCGAGCAGCTCGGAGCCGTCCAAAAGAGCCGCATAAAGGGAATCGGCGTTCTGAGTTTGCTCAAGAAAAGCAACCCACTCCCTTGTCTGATGGATATTTCGGTCTGCATAGCCGTTCAAAATATCGTGTGGAATATCCGCAGTCGTAACCTGCTTGAATACTAGCGCCAATAATATTCCCCACTAAACCGGTTCTGTTCAGAGCCTTGGCCAACCATTTCAAATGACGCCGCGTTGTCTGGAAACGAATAAAGAGAATATATGGACCCCGGAGTGTCGAATATTTGCAAATTATCGTTATGTGAAAGCGCAAAAAAACGTTCATCTTCTAAACACATGGTTGGAAGAAAACAAATGCCCGGTTCAACATAGAATGAGTATTAGGAGAGAATATACAGCATATGGATTGAGAAGCGGCAAAATCTTGAATAATTGTGAAAAAAATAATCTTTAACCACTGGCCCGATATTTTCCAAGAGCCGAAAAATAGACCGGATGATCACCTGGGTCCGCGACTTGACACTAGAGCGACGATCGGGTTCTTCCCGTCCGACGCTAATTTCGCTTCTTTCGCGTCTAATTGTGTAATAGACGCCGCATTAAATCCGAGTTTTTCAAAATCAATTGTTAGATTCACTTTATAAATCACGTCCGGATTAGTTTTTTGCGATACAAGGATCTGAACTTGGTCACCCGCCGTTTTAGCGGATTCCAGCAATAGGGTTCCTCTGGTTGTGGAATCAGGTTTTAACTTAGGATTAGACGATATGTGAAGCCTCTTTACCGGAAGCGCGCCGGCTGATGCCGCCGGTTGGGCTGGCATTTGTTTCTTGACGCGTTGAATCGGTCGATCGCCAAGAAACACTAGAACAAAGTTATCCATTACTTTGATCTTGTATTCCGGGATCGTGGAAGACCCAAAATCCACCATGATTCTGGCGCCTTTAATGGTTTTTGCGTATCTAACGGCAACTCCGCAGTCGGGGCTCAGCCCGTGTATCTTCGGGCTTTGTATTGAAGCGTCGTCAAAATCCAACACTAAGCGGGAGGGGTTAACCGCCAACGTATGCTTATATGTGGGCGCCTTTCCCGTAAATTGAACGATGATGCGCTTAAAATCGGGGGTCACATTAATTTCGGATAGTTGTGATTTGTCCGAAGCTAAACCGGCTATTGCCGCAAACAGTACTAATGAAAAGGCCGAAAGGAACAATTTCATGACCAATAACCTCGTTAAATATTTTTAAATTATCAGGTTATTAAATAAATAAGTTAATGTAGTTTATCATATAAAGCTGTGAAACATCAATATGCAAATTATAATTATTGGGAAAGACGGAAATATGTCTGTAAATTTGATATTCAGGCCATCGCAAAACCGGAACGCTTTCGTGCTTGACGAGAAATTGTGCAGGCCTTATGCTCAAATGTTATGTTCATCTAAACGGAGGCGCCAACATGTCGTTACAGCATTCCATCAGCCCCGAGGGAGAGGTTTTCCCATTACCCCTAGACGCCGATTACAAGGCCGAATTCGACCGCTTGATTCAACTTGCAGATGTGAATAAAGCCAGGGGCAGGGAAATAGTGGTTGTGCTCGGCATGGGCTTTGTCGGCGCCGTAATGGCTGCGGTTGTTGCCGATTCGACACGGGAAGACGGCTCATCCGGTAAATTCGTGATAGGAATGCAACGGCCAAGCTCCCGCAGTTATTGGAAAATTCCGCTGCTGAATCGCGGAATATCACCAATGAAATCTGAAGATCCGGAAGTTCCTGCAATCATTCACAGATGCGTAGTGGAAAAGCAAACCCTGACCGCCTCCTTTACTTACGACGCCCTGAAGTTAGCAGATGTGGTCGTGGTCGACGTCCAGTGCGATTACACCAAAGAATCATTGGATGATGTGTCCTCAGGCTACGTTCAAATGGAAGACCTGGAAAAAGCTCTTGAAATCATTGGAGATTACATCCCGTCTGACGCTTTGGTTCTGATCGAAACCACAGTCCCCCCGGGGACTACGGAACAAGTGGCCTATCCGCTGATCAAGAAAGCTTTTCGTCGACGAGGGATAGATTCGGAGCCTCTCATTGCGCATAGTTATGAACGGGTAATGCCGGGCGCAAATTATGTGGGTTCCATCAGAAACTTCTGGCGGGTATGCAGCGGAATTAACGAAGAATCAAAGGAGCGAGTCGTAAAGTTTCTCAATGAGGTGATAGACACAGAAAGCTATCCCTTGACCGTCCTGGATAGACCCATTGAATCGGAAACGGCCAAGATCGTAGAAAATAGCTATCGAGCCGTAACACTAGCTTTTCTCAATGAGTGGAGCCTGTTCAGCGAACGCAACGGTGTTGATCTGGCAAAGGTGATTAACGCCATAAAGGTTCGGCCTACGCACTCCAATATTATTTTTCCGGGACCGGGCATAGGCGGCTACTGTTTACCGAAAGACGGCGGTTTGGGAATTTGGGCTTATAAACACCTCATGGGCTTTGAGGATAAGCTTTTCAAAATCACGCCTATGGCGATTAATATAAACGACACCAGGGCCTTGCACGTGCCTGAGCTTACCAGAGACGCTCTGCGCAACATGGGTCGCTACATAGCGGCTTCAAAAGTTGCTCTGCTTGGCGCCTCATACAGAGAAGATGTTGGGGATACACGTTACAGCGGCTCGGAAGTCATTCTGCGCAAGCTAACCGAAATGGGCGCCGAAGTCTGTGTGTTTGACCCATACGTGGATCACTGGTGGGAATTCGAAGCTCAGGATCTATATCCGACACCGGGTAAGAGCAAAGCCCGCTTCTTTCGGAGTCAAAAGAAGCTGGAATCCTTATGTATGGTCGACAACCTGCAGGATGTGGTGAAAGGCGCGGACGCAATCATATTTGCGGTGCGCCATAAGCAGTTTTTGGGACTCAGCCCGGATGAAGTTGTTGAAGCCGCCGGAGGACCGTTAGCGGTGATTGACTGCTTCGCAATACTGGACGACGCCAAAATTGAAAGATATTTCGAGCTGGGTTGCGAGGTGAAAGGCCTTGGACGTGGTCACATTAATAGAATAAAGAAGAAAATAAAGAGATAATTGACCGTCGGGCGCTTAGCCCTGTGGGCCGTCCCGATCAACCAGGTCGGGCGGCTATCTCTCATTTGTGAGCTAATTAGCGCGACTGTAGGAGCTACCTGAATATAGGATATGGATTAACGGCATAGGATACCCCGTGACAGGGTAGCCTGGCTGATGGGCACGCTGTTTTATATGCGCAGGGAACTGCTTGTTTCTGAATATCCGGAGGTCGACACGGAACTGCGCAAGGATTCAACATTGGCGGAAACTCACAAGGGGCAAATTCGCCTTTGCCGCAGCCGGCCCAATCCCTGGGACAACCCCATGTGAATTGTTGCGCCGCGGCCGTAGAACCTATCAGCAAGACAAAGCCCATTGCTATTACGATAAATTTCTTCATAACGTCTCCGCCTCAGCATTTTTTGCGCCTTCAATATATCACGTTTTCATTCAAAACGTCAATTATTACTCTAGGTTTATAGTATAAATATATGATTCAGTAGTATAATAAATCTAATAGTTTCAGGTATTGATGCGTCCACCTCTTGGAGACAAAAGCGTCAATCGTTGCTATAATTAGATTGAGTTTGGGCAAGATGTTGTTATCGTGAGAATATTGGGAAGATCGAGAACTGTGCTAAGAAGCGACTGTTGAGATTGGCGCCGACTGGAGCTTTCGATACTCACAGCGCCGATTTTTTGAGCCGGCCTTTTACTTATAAAGGACAAAAGGCTACATCTACAGGTTTACAAAAAAGGGATAAACCAAAGTTGAATCAATATAAAAATTTATTAACCGGAGCGCGCTTATGGCGAATACAATGAGACCCAGATACAAAGTGGTTCCCAAAACTCAAGCAGGTAGAAAGCCGGCACAGAAACAGCAATTCGATAAATTTAAAGCATCGGAATTATATTGCCCAAGGTGCAAGCGCAGTATGCCTGTTAGAGAGAGACTGCTGTTGGTTCTACCGGAAGGCGAAAAATTTGAATATTTGTGCGCATATTGCGGGACGTCTGTAGGTGATAGGATCGTGAAAGGCGAGCCGAAGCCTTTGATCATCATCTGACATTGCGCCGCCGGCGGCTTTCAGTAAAGATGAATTTCCCCTACCCGCAGGCGCAATAGCTCTGCGGATGTTGATTCCAAGGCGCTTCTTATTGCCCTGGCGCCGAAATAGGTAGAACCGCCTGCGCTTCCTTCTCAAATTTCGGAGAGAGTCCGCGCCGGGATCTTCAGCAGGTCTCCTAAAGATTTAGAAGTAAAAGATTCTCAATTCAACTGCATAATCCACTCTATCACCTTATCCGTTTCGGATAGATCCTCCAGCGCCAAAGTAGCTTCCGTTTGTCGTAGGACCTCCACGGAAAATGGTCCCGTGGCCACTGCCAGGCTGTGGGCGCCGAAAACACTCGCGCAAGTTACATCCCTGGGAGTGTCGCCGATAATGAGACAATCGGAGTAATCTAAATGCTCGTCAAAGCCGGCTTTAAAGCGCTTAATAGCTATCGGCAGGAGCTGGTTTCGATCTTCATGATCATCTCCGAAAGCCCCCAACGCGAAATAATCGTTCATCTCGTATTTTTTCAGCTTGATTCTTGCTCCAGGTTCAACATTTCCGGTCAATAAACCGAGATGTAATTCGGGAATACTATTCAACTTCGTGAGAAGCTCGTGTACTCCAACTTTGGCATGGCCTTTGCCGTTGTGAATCGACGTATTTAAATGGCCGATATATTGCAAAATGAATTGACGAACCGCTTCCGAACCGGAGGGTAGGCCACATCGGCTCAATCCCTCACGAATTATGGACAGATCCGTTTTGCCGGCGCATTCTATCCCTTCAAATCCGTTTTTAACGCCCGACAGCTCCGCCAGGGCAGCGCTGAGAGCTTCAATACCGGCGCCTCCGGAATCCAAAAGTGTGCCGTCGATGTCAAACAGAATGAACCTTGCCATCTCAATCCTTTTTCCAGGCGCTTTCGCTTTTTTGTATCCTCTGTTTAATGGTGGACCACGTTCGAGTGGTTAAGAAGCTGTCTTGCCATTTTTCAAGCATTAATTCAACAATTGAAAGCGGCATTGCCAACGTCAATTCATCGTGTCGCAAGTATTTACGCTCTGAGGGATCCCACCCGCCGAGGACTGCTTTTGGGCCTTTTTCTCGAAGATACTTGAGAGGCCACGTAACTATGGATGAACATCCTGCTCCAAACGGCGTCATTACGGCTTCAAAATCGCTGGTCACAAAGCCGGTGAGTTCGATCAGCCCGGACATCACCTCGGGTCTCTCGAAAAACACCACCAGTTCGGGAGTTTCATTCTCCGCAAATGATGAAAAAGGTTTGAACACGCAGAAGCGCTTTGGCGCAGGTCTGGGACTCACAGTCTTAAAAAAGTTGTGGGAAACTTCAGGAGATGGAAGATATTTTTCGCCTTCCATCATACCGGGAATACCCGTGGATACATAACAAGCAATTGAATCCAATTGTGCTTCCAGGAAGCCCAGGTAGAAAGCTCCACCTAAGCAGCCGAAACGACTCGCGTCAAAATAGGCCGCCGCTTTCTTCTTTCGAGCCCGCCACAGCAAGCCAATTACACAAGATTGCGCTTCATTCAAGGCCTTCCAATCGACGGCGCCGGCTTGCTCGTCCTCCCGGGACGGCAACGTAGCGGATTTAGGAGTAATTCCGTTTTCGGGTTCAATGTCGGTGTAATGGACGCCAAAAGGTTCTTCAGAAGCGCCCAACACGTCAAGAAATTCATCCAGTCGCTTATTCATACTTAGATCCTTTGAAAGCGGCAAGATCGGCAGGATGCGCTTTTCTCCCGCATGGATATAGGAATTCGGCATTAATTAACATTACCCGACAATTTTAGCGGTCCCAATCTTCCACGATGTCTCCTTTGAATCCTACATACAGGATTTGCCGGCCTCGGCAAGCTTCCAGAACCCGTGCTTCCAATGATATTAATTCTTCCCGAATTAGGTCCATTTCCTCGGAGTATGACTTCATGAAAATTGATTTCTCTTTCAGTCCTATTGAAGCCGGGATAGAGAGAAACAACTGAGTCAAATTTTTAGCTATCTTTCTACGCGAAAGGCTCTCTTTGAATTCGACATCATCATAATCCAGCAAAATAAATTTTAATTCCGGAGTCTTGGATGAATATACCTTTGATTCAGAAATCATGATGTTGCAACTTTTAAGATCGGAATGGAAAATACCCTTTCGATGCAACCTTCCTATAAAACGTCCAAAACACCGAATGAGATGAGTTTTCTCTTCATACGACCAATTGTCGGCTATTTTTTTTACAAGGTATCTATCCAGCTCCATTGCTTCCGGAGCTTCCATGATTAGCCATTCAGTCCGTATCACGCCGGATTGAATTTCGCTGATGAGCGCCAACGGCGACGCTGCGTCTATATCCGCTTCCTTGAGCGTCAATCCATTCTGGAAACTTCGAACAGCTTGGCTCGGACGAAGGGTTCTTTTTAAACAGTGCGCCCAACCTCGCCAACGAAATTCTTTGACGCACACCTGTGGAATCTCCGGGATTCCCACTAATGTTACGGCGCTTTCGGAGGCGTCCTTTAAAATTCGCTCGAATTTTGTCTTTAAAATATTGTCATGTTGGTCAATGATTTCAAATATCAACGGCTGCAATTGATCGACCCGTCGCCCAAAAAATTCCGATGCAAAGGGGCTAAACTCTGTTGTTGTTTTTCTGATCATGATTCCAATACGAGCTAAACCCAAGTTTCAGCTTGAGCAAGTACCGCAGGTAATATCGCCAGCTTCTCATGCGCAATGGGGTTCTTTGAACCGATTTCCGGAACCACTCTAAGGCACCTTGTAAGTCGCCCGAGTTGAGATAGGCTCGGCCAAAGGAGATATCATGATCCGACAAGGTCTTCAGGAATACCTTTTTTGGAATTCTTTCAGGATCGTAATGCGACATGAGTATCTTGTAAGTATCTGTTCTCACACCTATTCTGTCATGGCTCGTGTTCGCCTCATACAATCTGATCGAGACCAAAGGTTGATCAATGTAGGCAATGGAGTAGTTTTTCGCTATTTTGAGCCAAACGTCAAATTCATCGGCAAACCGGTATTCAGTGGGGAAGCCTCCTATTTCTTTGAAAATATCGCGTCTGATCATAACGGATGATGTGTGAATAAAACTCTCAGAGTAAGCCTTTAAAAACAAATCTCCTGAAATCCAATTTCCAGTCGATTTGCTGTGCGCTGTCTTGCCTAACCGGACATGCTTTGCCGCAACCAGAGCTACATCTGGATTGTTTTTTATGAATTCCGTTTGTATCTCGAGCTTCCGGCGCGTCCAAAGATCGTCATGATCAAGGAAAGCGAACCAGTCTCCGGAACATACGGCCGCTCCATGGTTGCGCGAAGCCGCTATCCCACAATTTCGTTGATTCAGAGCCAACACATCATATTGCAGCGCCAACCACTCCTTGGAACCGTCCGTCGATCCATCGTTCACCACGATAATTTCAAAATCTCTAAATGTTTGAGCGCGGACCGATTCCACAGTCTGTTTGAGTAACTCGACGCGGTTGTATGTTGGGATAATTACCGATGCAAAAGGCATTTCCGTTCCAGTATTTTCACGAATCGGTGATTTGAAGCACTCGACTAAATACCTCTGCGGGAAGTATGGATCGCATACATTTGTGGTCCGGCTCAGGACATCTGAATTTCCGACACGGAGCGCACGCCGCCTTGCCTTGGATTATATGAGCATTAGGTCCATAGGGCGCAGTCGCCCCCGGCTTCGTCGGACCAAAAATAGTCAGAACCTTCCCCTTAGCCGCTACGGCCAGGTGAGCGCTGCCGGTGTCGTTTGAAATGACCAGCTTCGCTAGACCCATGATTGCCATAGATGTTATGGGATCTGCGATTCCTGCAAGATTTGCGGCTTTGCCGGCTGCGTTTCCTATAATACTATCGATCAAATCTTTTTCATTGGGCGCGCCCAAAAAGACTACGGGCCCTAGATCGTTAAGCATGAGGGTTAAATCAGTAAAGTAGTCGGGCGGCCATCGCTTCGCCTCAGAATTCACCGATCCCGGACAAAGACAAAAAAAGATCCCCTGAGGATCGATTCCGGCGCCTCTCAGAAGTTCTTCCGATTGCAAAACAACATCGCTAGTCAACGAGATTGAGCAGTCGGGTTCAACTATTCCGGATGGAACGCGGAACAGTGTTCGCTCCAGATAATCCGCAATTTCCAAGTAATAGAATACTTCGTGTTTGCTTCTAATATTCTTTGGTTGTGGAACTTTTACGGTAAGTAGGGCGCCCCTGAGATCCGTGGAGTAACCGATCCTCTCTGGAATACTCGCCAGCCAAGTTGTTAAAGCGCTCTCAAAAGCATTCTGGAACAGAATCACCGAATCGAACTTATCGGATTGGATGCGTTGCGCCGTGCGGAAAGGTCGCATTATCTTGGCTTCGCCGTTAGGGCTGAAACCGATAAATCCATCCACAAGATTGGTAGCTTTAATCAATGGTTCAAGGCCGGAAGGCGCCCAAACCTCGATGTGGGAATCCGGAAATATTCTTCGAATCTGTTTGAGGGCGGGAATAGTCATCACCGTATCCCCGACCCAATTGGCGCCGCGCACAAGGATTTTTTTGAAATGTGATTTCAATTTAAATCCAGTTTAATCATTTCTGATTTTCGGTTTCCAATGGGATCGCTTCATCGATAAGCATTATGGGAATGTCATCTTTGATCTCGTATTTGAGTTTACAGGCTCTGCAAATCAAGCCGTCACTCTGCTCCGTCAGTTCCAAATCGCCCTTACATTTGGGGCATACCAAAATTTCCAAAAGTTTCTCACTTACAGCCATAATTTTCTCCTAATGGCACAATTCTTGATCCCAATCGGGGATTATAAGCATTTGACCCGGCATCTCTGCGGCTTCCCCTTCGATGACTTCTCCGAAAGTTATCAATCTGCGTTCGATGTCTCTTTCAAAATGTTGCACGACCACGTATGGTCTGCCGCCTTGAATGGAAGTCGCCAGAACGAGGCATTCTTCTTCATCTCCGGATCTTGAATCAACAATTTTGGCGCTTGATATAACCGTAACCGCATAGGCGTGGTTTTTAATTGCCTCATTTTTCACATATTCGGTGAGGCTGCGCTTTTGTTCATTATCTTCATAAGGTAACACAATCGGCACCGTGCCTTCAAAACTGTGCAAAATTGCGGTAGGCATATGCGCGTTGTGTTCCTGAAGAGTGAATTTGGCAATTTCAAGCAGATTACGAATAGCATCTTGAATCGAGGTGTTCAAGTCCATGATCATTCCTATTTCGCGGATTTCGAAAGTCTGTGATTGAGATATGTTTACTGCTATCATCTCATGCGTATGAGATAGCGGGCGCCGGTTGGGACAAAATCGGCTTGAATTCCATTATCAAATAACCGGCTAATTTGATCCTGAACAAACTAATCACTATTCAGTCTATAGGTACTTTAATGGACCGTTAGTCCATTTGCAAATGAGGAAAGGTAATTATGACGCGTAAAACCAAAATCGTGGCGACTCTCGGTCCTGCTTCAGACACTGAAGAAATGATAACCAAATTGTTGGAAGCCGGCGTTGACGCCCTGAGATTCAATTTTTCGCACGGCACTCATGAACGGCACCTCATTGCTTACCATAGAGCCAGATCCATTGCCGAGGAGATGGGCAAGACGGTTGTTCTGATCATGGATTTACAGGGTCCCAAAATTCGAGTCGGGCCGCTCGAAGATGAACCTATTTTTCTGGAAGAAGGTTCGGAAGTTACTCTTACTTCACGACGTGTTAAAGGATCTCCGACTCTGATACCGGTTTCCTATGAAAATCTCGAAATAGATGTCAAACCTGACGAGACAATCCTGATGGATGACGGTAAACTGAGTTTGAAAGTGCTTAGCGTTTCGGAGGATGGGGTGCGGTGCCTCGTTCTTGAGGGAGGCCCGTTACGGTCCCACAAGGGAGTGAATTTTCCGGGTACAAAGATATCCGTGCCGAGCATCACCAAAAAGGATCTTGAAGACCTTGCATTTGGGCTGCAGCTTGGTTTTGATTGCGTTGCTCTTTCTTTTGTTTCAAAAGCCGAGGATGTGGTCAAGCTTCGCGAAGAAATGAGAGGTTTTAAGGCCGTAAGGCCTATTATCGCCAAATTAGAGAGAGCGGCTTGCCTAGATCACTTGAGTGAAATTTTAGAAGCATCCGACGCCGTTATGGTGGCCCGCGGCGATCTTGGCGTCGAAGTAGACATTAAGCGAGTCCCTGTGCTGCAAAAACAAATCATTGCCGAGGCTAATCAACAGGGTATCCCCGTCATTACCGCGACCCAGATGCTGGAATCCATGACCCAGGGTTTGCTTCCCACACGAGCTGAAGCGGCCGATGTCGCAAACGCAGTTTTGGATGGAACAGACGCTCTGATGCTGTCCGGAGAGACTTCAGTGGGACATTATCCGGTTCAAGCCGTCAAAATGATGGGGAATATCATCATTGAAGCTGAAAAGTTTCACGCGGAATATGAATCCGAGGCATGGATGCAAAGAGAGCTTCAAAAACATGATGTTGCGGAAGCGATTTGTCATACATCCGTGGTGGCGGCTCATGACCTTGGGTTAAGCAATATAGTAGTAATTACACGTTCCGGACAAACAGCGCTGGATATTGCTAAGTTTCGACCTCAGGCCGAAATTCAAGCTTTTGCCTTTGATTCGACCGTGCGCAATTTTCTCGCCTTGACAAGAGGAGTAACGCCGCATTTATCAGAGTTTTCATCCAATTTTGAACAATTAATGGATTTGATTGATCGTTATCTGGTGGATCAGGGTATTTGCCAAATGGGAGAGAAGATAGCCGTGGTGCTGGGAGTGCCTATTGGTCAGCATAAAAGCACAAATTCATTAACTATACACAGAGTAGGGGTTAAGTTAAGTCCGGAAGCCGACGAGCAATTTATCTCATGATATGACACAACACAAAATTATTTGCATAATTACACGCCGCAAGCTATAGTTCCATCAATCGCTGGAAGCTATTTGTAGAAAACTCCCAATCGGACAACAGTCGCATCCCTTTCTATGGAGGCAACATGGGTGAAGCCGAGCTAGCAGTTTACGAATTAAAAGAAAACATTGGGTACATTACTCTTAATAGACCTGAAAAGCGCAACGCCTTGAACCTCTCACATTGGAACGCCATCGGCGAAAAAATTGATCAAGCCGCCAAGGATAAAGAAGCTCGCGTGGTCATCTTAAGAGGCGCAGGTAAGTCTTTTTGCGCGGGTCTCGAGCTAAGTCCGGACAACGAAATTCTTTCCATGATAATGGACAAACCCGGCGCCGCCCAAAAGTTGCGTTTTTACGACGAAGTAAAACATCTCCAGGACATTCACAACCGTCTGGAGAGTATGCCTCAGCCGGTCATAGCGGTTATTCACGGCCACTGCCTGGGCGCGGGTCTCGAGCTTGTCCTATGTTGCGACTTCAGGCTATGTTCCGCTGACGCCGTGTTTGCTTTGCCGGAAGCCCGATTGGCTATCATAACTGATGTGGGCGGCCTCCAAAGACTACCACGAGTAGTGGGGGAAGGGCACGCTCGTGAAATATCCTACCGAGCGCACACTTTCGGGGCTGAAAAAGCCAAAAGCATCAACTTGGTCAACGAAGTATATCCGGATAAAGACTCACTTGACGAACAAGCTTTAGCAATTGCAAAAGAAATAGCATCCGCTCCGCCGCTTGCGGTCCAGGGGGCCAAAGATGTGTTTCTGTATAACCGTCAGGCTTCCCTGCAGGAATCTCTGGATTATAACGCAGCGAGATCCGCAATGATAATGCCGTCTGAAGCTTTAATGGAAGCTGTGGCTGCGTTCATGGAAAAAAGATCGGGTGTTTTTAAAGGCGCATAAACTTGCTAACCGGCGGATCGTCGGTCGGAGATACCTATGCTTACAAAATTGTTTGAGCCCATAAAAATTGGCCCTATAACTCTGCGTAATAGAGTCGTCATGACTGCCGTACATCTCAACTATACGCCGGGCGGCGAAGTGTCTGATCAACTGGTAAATTTCTATAAAGCTCGTTCAGAGGGAGGCGCGGGCCTATTGATCCTTGGCGGAGCAGAAATTGATGATGAGGCTTCCGGCATTGATTTGATGGTTTCCATTAAGGACGACAAGTTCATATCGGGGCTCAAGCGCTTCACCGACGCGGTGCATGAAGGCGGAGCAAAGGTCGCGGTTCAACTTTATCAAGCCGGCGCATATTCGTTCTGTAGCTTCAAAGGTTTACCTATTTTGGCGCCTTCAGAAATTACAAGCTATTTTACGCGCACGACCACAAAGGCAATGACTCTCGAGGACATCAAACGCATTCAAGACGATTTTGTCAAAGCGGCAAAGAGGGCTCAAGTTGCAGGATTCGACGCCGTCGAGACTCTGGCGTCGGCCGGCTACCTGATCTGTCAATTTTTATCTCCTAAAACAAATAAGAGAACGGATGAATACGGCGGTTCACTCGAAAACAGAATGAGATTCGGCCTTGAAGTGATCCGAATGATCAGTGACGCTATCAGTCCTAACATGGCGCAAATAGTTCGTATTGCCGGAAATGATTTTGTGCCCGGCAGCAACACAAACACGGAAGCCGCGATATTTGCCGCTGCGGCCCAGGATGCCGGGGCCCACTGCATCAATGTCACCGGTGGTTGGCACGAAAGCCGTATTCCCCAAATCACCATGGATTTGCCGCAAGGCGGTTACGCTTATCTTGCCAGGGGGATAAAGCAGGCAGTGGATGTGCCTGTAATCGCTTGCAATCGAATTAACGATCCCTTTGTGGCCGAGGAAATTTTACAGGAAGGGATTGCGGATTTGGTAGGTGTATGCCGGGGTTTAATTGCCGACCCCGAGTTCGTGAAAAAATCCGCTGAAAACAGAACCGCCGAAATTCGCAGGTGTGTGGCATGTAATCAGAAGTGTTTTGATCACGTCTTCCAGCTTCTGCCGGTCGGATGCATGGTCAATCCCAGGGCTGGTAGAGAGGCTGAAACAGATATTAGTCCGGCGCCCGAGCCCAAGAAACTCCTGGTGGCGGGCGCAGGTCCGGCAGGTTGCGAATTCGCCTTGACCGCGGCTATGAGAGGTCATCAAGTAATCCTTTGTGAAAAAGAGAATCACATCGGCGGTCAGGTAGTTTGGTTCCAAAAGCCCACACGTAAACACGATTTCCATTATATGTTTGATTATTATCAAACAGCGCTTCCAAAGGTTGGAGTGGAACTTCGCTTAGGAGTGGAAGTAACCCCGGAATTGGTCGAGAGCGAAAAACCGGACGCCGTCATTGTCGCCACGGGCGCGGCGCCGTTCAAACCTCCGATAGAGGCGATAGAACAGGACCATGTTCACCAGGCCTGGGATATTTTAAAGGACAAAGTCAACGTGGGCCACAATGTCGTGGTGGTCGGCGGCGGCTCCGTGGGACTTGAAACGGCTATCCACGTGGCGTCCAAGGGCGCAATTTCACCGGAGCAGTTACATTTCCTTATGATGCATGAAGCCGAGACGCCCGAGACGTTGCGGCAACTCATTTTGCGTGGCAATAAGAAGGTTACGGTGATCGAGATGCTGCGACGAGTGGGGCAGGATGTTGGTCAATCCACCCGTTGGGTGCTGCTCAAAGAAGTTCAAATGCGCGGCATTGAAGTCATTACCGAAGCGACGATGAAGGACATTAAACCCGGTAAAATTACATATACGAATTCTAAAGGCGAAGACATCGAATTACCTGCCGACACGGTAGTGCTGGCAATGGGCGCGAGACCCGAGAATTCTTTGGCAAAGAGACTGGGAGGCCTGGGAGTGGAAGTCAAGATCATCGGTGATGCCGGTAAGGTTGGTCGGATCAGCTCGGCAATTGAGCAGGGTTTTGACCTGGCAAGGGCTGTTTAGCCGTATGCAGGCTATGACCGAAAGTTGAATATAATATAGGAAGGCGCTGAAAAGACCAAACCTTGGACATAGGGAATCGTCGCAATGGTTTTACACAAACTCATTGGTTAAGTAAATTTTCTAATCTCTTTGCAGCGCCTGATTTATCGTATGCGCCTCCAGGATGCGTTCTTCATGCAGGGCCTTTCTCTGCTTAGCTTCTTGAATCTTTGCAAGAATGACTTCTAAATCGCAAGGTTTGATAAGGTAATCCAAGGCTCCCAGTTTCATTCCATCTATGGCGGAAGGCACGGTTGCGTGGCCCGTCAGCATTATCACTTCAATTAAAGGGTGATTACGCTTAATTTCGCGTAATGTTTCCACGCCGTCCATTCCCGGCATTTTTACATCTAAAATAATTACATCAATCGCTTCACCACGCAGCTTATCAAGGGCTTCTTGACCGCTACGCGCAGTGGAAATCGATAAGCCGCGCTTCTCTAACCGCTTCGCGAAAGTTTCAACAAAGTGAACTTCATCATCCACTAACATTATGCGAGTCGACATGCACGCGTCTCCAAAGAATATCAACCGATTGTGATCACAAGTAACTAATTACCGGGATTCAAGAAGATACGGGAGTTTACATCAAATAATTTATAGTCGCAATTACAGAATCCGCTCAGTGTTATTGATGGAATCCGCTGAAGATTGTGTAACTTTTTAATAGCGTTATTCGGTAGTTAGATCCGGCAGCTTGCATGGTCGCATGGATCAATCATTAATTAAGACGTACTCTCGGCTTTTACTTTTCACGAAGACATAAATAACGTAATTTAAGGTTTTGGGCCGACAATGAATATCGCCGGCATCAATTCACAATGAGGAGTAAACCTATGTCCGAAGCCATAGAACAACAAATCATGGAGAGAATAAAATCGCCGGGATGGGTGACTACGAGAGGCATTCTTCTGGACCCGTCCGGCAGCTTAGATAGTCAAGAACATGCCAAAATTGAAGCCGCCATGAAAAAACTTAGTCAACAGGGACTGGTAACCCTATGGAAGCTAATCGTTGAAAATGATCAAAAACCGCTGTTGGCCGCTGCAAAACCAGGATTCGCTTTGGACAAAGATTTAGAAGAAAGAGGCGCCTGGGCAAGAGCCGTTCCCTACACTGATTAATTTGCTGAAAATGCTTTATAGCTGCGCCCTAAAGTGTAGGTAACTGAAAAGTTAAATCTGGAAATTAGATCAATTGGATAGTTGATTTTTGACCTTAGCTTTGTAATAATAGATATTGGTTTTATGGGAGAATTGTTTAAATTGTAAAAGGCATAATCGAGTCGCTCATAATGAAGCCGTTATTAGACCGAGAAATATATGAACAATTCACAAGATCCAAATTGTGCAGGGCAAAGGAATTCGTTTGGATAGCCACAGCAAACATGAAAAGCTCAGGGCTAAGCTTCCAGGGCAGATTCATGTCCTTTGTCGACGTGATGTTGATTTTGGTCAACAGGGGCGTCTCTTTTAGATTGATCCACAGCGAGCTGCCTTCAGCGCCTTTCCGTGAACGTTACGAGCAGCTCGATGTAAACGGCGCATTGAGTGCGGGTGTGGAATTTCTTCATTGTATTCGGATGCATGCAAAGGTCTTTATAGTGGACGGCGAATACGCGTTGGCCGGGAGCCCTAATCTGACTGGGGCAGGCGTAGGCGCCAAGAGTAAGCGAAAACGAAATTTTGAGATTGGATTTGCTTTTGAAGGTCCGGCTGAGACTGAAATGTTTATGGATTATTTTGATTACGTTTGGATGGGCGGCCATTGCCTGGATTGCGGTCAGAAGCGCCTCTGTCCCGCTCCGGTCTGCAGCGCTGATTAATGAAGTATCTCAATCCCCGACATTTGGCTTTCTGCCAACATAAAATAAAGTCTCATAGTTCTTCGATTATACTGTTTTCAACCGGAATAGTTTTAATCAACGTAGATCTATGAGCCAAGGCGCCTCTTGAGTATACCTCGCCCCAAATAAATGAGCGCCAGGCGGCGCCTCGTCTCATTTTATCGTTTCTTCAGACACAAACCATCCTTTGACCGCCTTGCCGCCATCATCAGATCCTTTGAATGGCGCCATGTTTTTGAGAATAGAGGCGATCTGTTTGGCTTGTGCGCAATCCGATTGGTCACAAGTATACCCATGTTTGCACGGATCGCATATCCTTGCCTCGATCCAATCCGCCAGTTGCTCAAGATCCATTATTGTCTCCTTTGATCTATTCAATAGTTCTATTAAGATGGATGCGAAGCCCGATTAG
>JBBSBY010000035.1:0-33914 GCA_038250835.1 Desulfomonilales bacterium
AGGCGAGACACGCTTTACAACGCTCTTACAAGTTTCGGATATGAGTGCGTCAAACCTGAGGGAGCTTTCTATCTCTTTCCAAAGACCCCCATAGCTGATGATGTATTGTTCGTTGCCAAGCTGCAGGAGAAGCTGATCCTAACCGTTCCGGGCACAGGCTTTGGCGCTCCGGGATACATGAGAATTGCTTATTGCGTGTCGGACGCGACCATCGAAGGATCGTTGAAGGGTTTTGAGGAAGCGATAAAGGAAGTTTAGCTCAGACGGTCGGAGTCGGTTCTAAACCTGTTTCAGGGGCGAGAGTGTCAGGAATCACATTTACATGAATTGCGTCTTGTACTATTTTTACTTCCAAATTTCGTAACGTCCTGTTGAAGATCCTCACCCTAACCCTCTCCAAGAATGGAGAGGGAACTAAAGGGTTTAGCGATTTACATGTTTTACTGCGAACCGGTGTTAGAGGTCTTGAAACAGCTTGTAGAGTCAACCGCGCCCCAAAGGCGCCTTCAATTTCCGATAAGACATTAACTAGCGCCTGGACAATGGCCGAGGGCCGCCGCCGGAGTTGGAAACGCCTCGCAACTGAAGTTCCAGCTCATGCATTTTGGAACCCATTTCCAGCAAAAATGACTTCTGAGCTGTTACTATCTCTTCCAGTTCTCTAATACGTTTTACTAAAAGCTGCACATCTTTGCCGCCGGAGTCTGTGGGCGCCTGTTGTGCCTTCAAACCGGCAATATTTTTACGATCATTTTCCATAGCCGCTTTAAGCGCGACTAGATGCTGTTCCAGCGGAGTTATTTGACTTTTCATGTCAGCAACGGCCGCGTCTTTAACCTTTGGTAAGGTTTTCTTGACCGCCTCAATAATCTTTTGATTATTTTCCTGAAGGTCTTTGCGAACTTCGGCTTGATTCTTACTCAAGTCGTCAATTTGCTTAACCAGCGAGTGAACTGCTTTCTTGTTTGACGCCACATCTTTTGACAATTTGCCTGCGTCCCCTCGTTCGCCGTCGATCTTTTTCTGAGCCTCCCCCAGAGCGTGTTCCATTGATTTCAATTTCTTACCGACTTGTTCACGTTCCTTTTGAGCTTCCTGAGCCCAGTCGCGAAACTCTTCCAGTTTTGTGTTTACCGGTTCAACCTGGGTTTTGATTATCTGCGCAACTTTGTCTTGCTGATCCTCAATTCTTTGAATATCGGCGCTGAAATCCTTGGGAGGGGCAAACTTACCTGCAAAATCCTTTAAGTTATTTTCTTCTTTCTGAAGACGCTTTTCCAATTCTGAAATCTTTTGCTTTAGAACCACTGATTCATCCGTGCAACCCACAAATAGACCGGTAGCTATTAGTAATATTATTATGAGGGCTGGGCGTTGCGGGTTCATCGGAAAACCTCCCGGTGGCTAAAATATATTGGTCATCATACCAAAACTTAAATGAAACGCAAGTATTAACAATAAATATTATTGTAGATTATTGTTTTATCTAATCCAAGTTTTCATATAATCACCGGCGGCGCTCAATTGACACCGCATGCTTTGTATGTTAGAGCATGCGTGAATTGCGCCCGGCTTTCACTGGGCATGTTTGGCCGTACCCATTAATTCCGGGATTCGTTTTCTCCGACCGAGCTGTTGTGACCGCTTAGAAGAATAATCAGATGTGGAATTCACAATTTGGCCGTCGGAAGTTTGGTTTTCCATTGAAATATTGATCCGCGTTCATGAACCTATTCCGCCAATCCTTGTCCATTATAATGGACATATAACTTACTAATGAACAATTCACATTATCAGCATAGACTCTATAAATCATTTGAATGACTCGAAGGGGATTTTGATGTTTGCCGGATTAGCAAAACGCATCTTTGGTAGTAAAAACGAGCGTGATTTGAAAAAGCTCGATCCTATAATCAGCGCCGTCAACGAGATTGAACCTAAAATCCAAGCCCTCACTGATGAGCAACTCAAATCTATGACCGGAGAATTGCGGCGGCGCCTCCAGGAAGGGGAAAGTTTGGATGATATTTTACCCGAGGCTTTCGCCCAGGTGCGCGAAGCTTCCGTGCGAACACTCGGCATGCGACATTTTGATGTCCAGTTAATCGGCGGTATTGTGCTGCATCAAGGTAAAATAGCTGAAATGAAAACCGGTGAAGGCAAGACTTTGGCCGCCACTTTGCCGGTCTATTTGAACGCGCTGGATGGACACGGCGTTCACGTTGTTACTGTAAATGATTATTTGGCCAAGCGTGACTCAGAATGGATGAGCGCCATTTATAAATTTCTCGGGCTCTCGGTAGGCGTAATCGTTCATGATTTGGATGATGATGAACGGAGAGTGGCCTATAACTGCGACATTACATATGGAACCAATAATGAGTTCGGTTTCGATTACCTCAGGGACAATATGAAGTTCTCGTTAGAGGACTATGCCCAGCGGGAATTAAACTACGCAATTGTTGATGAAGTAGACAGTATTCTGATCGACGAGGCTCGAACGCCTCTTATCATTTCGGGGCCCACTCACGAGAACACGGACAAATATTATCGCATCAACAGAATTATTCCCGGTCTCCAAAAAGAGGAGCACTATACGATTGATGAGAAGGCCAGGAGTGTAGTGCTCACCGAAGGCGGCGTTGCCCGTGTGGAGAAAGCATTGAATGTCGGAAATCTGTATGACCCGGCTCAAATGGAGACTTTGCACCACGTGAACCAAGCGCTGCGGGCTCACACACTTTTTAAGAGAGACGTGGATTATATCGTTCAGGATGATCAGGTCATCATTGTTGACGAGTTTACAGGTCGACTCATGCCTGGTCGCCGATACTCGGATGGTTTGCATCAGGCCCTTGAAGCAAAAGAAAGCGTAAAGATCGAAAACGAAAACCAAACCCTGGCCACCATAACCTTTCAGAATTACTTCCGTATGTACAACAAATTGGCGGGTATGACCGGCACCGCCGACACTGAGGCCGCAGAATTCAAGAAAATATATAATTTGGACGTGGTCGTTATTCCCACTAATTTGCCGATGGTGCGTAATGATAATTCGGATTTGATCTATAAAACCGAACAAGAAAAATTTGACGCAGCGGTCGCTGAGATAAAGGATCTCTATCAAAGAGGCCAGCCTGTCCTTGTGGGTACGATTTCCATTGAGAAATCGGAATATTTGGCAAGGCAGCTCAAAAAATTGGGCATCCCGCACAACATTCTCAATGCTAAAAATCATGCTCTTGAAGCCGAAATCGTAGCGCAGGCGGGTAGACACAAAGGTGTCACGATTTCAACGAATATGGCCGGCCGTGGCACTGATATTATTTTGGGGGGCAACCCGGTGTTTCTTGCCCGATCACGGTGTAAGAACGGCGAAGAATCGCCCGAATACTCCAAGTGTCTGGAAGAGTTCAGAGCGAAATGTGACGACGAGCGTCGAAAGGTGATCGAGGCCGGGGGATTGCACATTCTAGGCACCGAGCGTCATGAGTCCAGACGCATAGATAATCAACTCCGGGGACGTTCAGGTCGTCAGGGAGATTCGGGTTCAAGTCGGTTCTATTTAAGCTTGGAAGATGATCTGATGAGAATATTCGGCGGGGAACGGGTTAAAATGCTCATGGATAGAGTGGGGATGGAGGATGGTGAGCCCATCGAGCATAAATACACCACCAGAGCTATCGAAAACGCGCAGAAGAAAGTGGAATCCCACAACTTCGATATTCGTAAACATCTCATCGAATATGATGATGTAATGAATAAGCAGCGAGAGGTGGTTTACTCCCAGCGTAGGTTTATTTTATCCGGTCAGGGACTCACGGATAGTGTTCAAGACATGATCGAGGATATTGTGGATGAACTGGTAGAGAGATTTACGGATGAAAAAACCGACTTTGATGACTGGGATCTTGCCGCGTTGGCGGAAGCCGCATGGGGTCAATTTGGATTAAAGCTGAACTTGCCGACGATACCTGACCAGTACCGGACGATCGGCGGCCTACGTGACTACCTTTTGGAAAAAGCTCAAGAGGGTTATGCAAAGAAAGAGGCCGAAGTGACTCCCGAAATCATGAGGGAGCTGGAAAAATTCATCATGCTTCAGGCGGTCGACAATCAATGGAAAGATCATCTGTTGAGCATGGATCATCTGAAAGAGGGAATTGGTCTGCGCGGCTATGGACAACGTGATCCGCTAAAAGAGTTTCAAAGAGAAGGTTACGAACTTTTCCTTGAAATGAGCGCCAGAATTAAAGAAGAATCAGTCCGCAATTTATTCTTGGTTAAAATAGCGAGCCAGGAAGATGTGGAAGAATTATCACCTCAGAGAGAGCAAGAGATTCAGCTATCCCGCGGTGGTTCGGAAGAGCCGTCTAAGCCTAAAACGGTGAGAAGGCAAACGGAAAAAATCGGCAGGAACGAACCGTGTCCATGCGGTTCCGGAAAGAAATACAAGAAATGCTGCGGCAAAGCCGCATAGTAGTGATTGGTTGGGCTGCTTTGTCGTCGTTTTACGCTAGTTCAGTCTGGATAGTTTCACCTAAAATATGCTGAGGCTGCGTTTTTGAAGAACGACGTCGATTCGATCCCTGGATAAATCCCTGTGTTATCTATAAACTCTTGTCCTCCACCACAACCGTCTTCATATTAGAAACCCTCCCGGACGCTTTATGAAGTAGTCTGATCCTGTAGACGCCGGGAGGCATCTTCACTTGCCCGGAGTAGGCCCCTAAGCCGTCAGTCGCAACCTCAACGAAGTCGGCCCACGGCGATCGAGATGTCTGCAAAACCACTGGAGAATGCGCCAAATGAGGGAATATTCCGCTAAAGGATACTTCGTCGTCATTTACTTGAGCAAGGAGCGTAACCTTAGTTTCGGTCCTATCCATGGGTAGATCGTGCTTCCGAACGGCTTTTTGGTATAAGCTGTCATGAACTTTGCGGTCGAACCGCATGTCCGGGACACTGTACGGCGCTGAAAACGGATTGGCGCCCTCTAATAGCTTACTCCAATCAAAAGCTAAGTTTATGGCGCCTTCCACCTTATAATTGTCGCCAGACCGCGACTCGGCTGATTTCTCCGCTGTTGCGCTCCATAGTCCGTCTCGTGAGCGGAAGTTCAGGTCCGCGGTATAGCCGGACAGGTCGGTAGAATTGGCCCTATATGAGTGGCCGGAGCCGCTCAATCTGATATCAATTGTTTTGAACAGGGCCGGCAGTAAGAAATCGATTTTAGCGTCATAGCCCGTAGGTAAAATCTCCCTCACTAAAACATTTGGATCTTTTTTTAACCTAAATCTTTCATTACCTGGAAAATAAGTGTTCAAGGACATGGTGAGATCCGAATGCTTGCCGGGCAGCAGGGACAACTCAGCTCCTAAACCTATTTGCCTTAAAAATTCACCACGTTCACGCCTGTTGCGCGTCATATCATGAAATACGTGAAAACCAACCATGGATTTTGCCGTAATCATATGTCTCGTGCCCATTCCCAATGAAAAGCTTTCCTTTGAACTCGATAGGGAAACTCTAGGATTAAAGAAAATACTCCTATCCGACCATTTTTTTATAGGAATGAAATAGTCCAGCCGTCCGGTCGGCAGACCTTCGTGCCGATCATAGCCCACATCGTAACTTAAATTCTTTTTCACGGCCTTAGGTAGAGCAAAATTCAACCCATATTTTATAGTTGGTTCAATGTATATTTCCGGCGCCTCAACGTTTTTTATCTTAGGTTCGGATTGGGTCTTTTGCGGAAAAGTGATAGCGTCAAGCTGTCTCTGCGCTAGATTCGCTTTAAAGGCTCTCGTTTCTTGAACACAACAGAATGTCGCGGCCATCGCGCTGATAATGATGACCATCGATCGATATGTTAATATTTTGGATGAGAATTCCAATTTAAATACCACTTTTAACGAGCTTTTTAAAGCTTATGACACTGATTTGGTCATGTCAAGGAAATAGCTCGAACGCTCATTTATTTGGCATTAAATCGGTCTTTGTTCCGCAATGTGATGCGAACCTGTTGAAGGGTGTCTGGACGCCGGCTAATTTTGGAGCAAGGTTAGATTGAAGATGAATTTTTGCTGGGCATTTGCGACAGCCGGTTTCGAAAAAGCTTCAACATTCATTCCAAGGGCAGGCCAACGCTTGTATGACATGGTTATTCAAGCAACTGCCTGAATTGATGCTCGTTTATTACTTTCACGCCAAATTGTTGCGCTTTATCCAATTTGGATCCGGGATCAGCGCCTGCGACTACAAAGTCCGTCTTTTTACTTACTGAGCCGGTGACTTTGCCGCCGGCGGCTTCCACCATTCTTTTGGCTTCATCGCGCGGTATGTTGATCGTTCCAGTGAAAACAAAAAGTTTATTAAGTAATGGAGCATTATCCCTTTGAGGTATTTTTAAAGGGATCGGGATTACGCCTGCATTCGTCAGTCTCTCCAACATCTCACGATTCTTGAGTTCGTGACAGAATGCGGACACGCTTTGTGAAACTTCCGGTCCAATTCCCGGAATTTGTCGCATTTCTTCAGGGCTTTTGACCGCCAATGCTTCGATGTCTCCATACTCCTCCATTAACAATCGAGCAATATGCTCACCCACCAAGGGAATTCCCAGGCTGTAAAGGAATCTATCAACCGATGTTTTCCTGGAGTTGTTTAGCGCTGTGAGGATATTCGCCGCGGATTTTTCCGCCATTCGTTCGAGCGACATCAGAGTCGGCTTGTCTAAATAATAAAGATCCGCCGGATTTTTCACCAAACCACGATCCACAAGCTGCTCTATGAGCTTTGTTCCCAAACCTTCAATGTCCATGGCCCCCCTTGAGGCAAAATGCCGGACCGTTTCTTTCAATCTGGCGGGACAGGACACATTGACGCAGCGTTTGGCGGCCTGGCCTTCGAGCCGAACGGCTTCAGCGCCGCAGACCGGACAATGATCGGGAATTCTGTACGGCAGACTATTTTCAGGTCTTAAATCGGGGATTACCTCCACTATTTCGGGGATTACGTCGCCGGCTCTCTGGATAAGAACCGTGTCTCCTTCTCGAACATTTTTTCGGTCAACTTCATCCTGGTTATGCAGTGTTGCCCTCGTTACCGTCACCCCACCAACACTCACGGGCGCCATGATCGCAACCGGCGTCAATGCCCCAGTTCTACCGACGTTAACGTCTATGCGCTGTATGACTGTGGTTGTTTGTAGCGGTTGAAACTTGTACGCCAGCGCCCACCTTGGAGATCTTGTCTTGATCCCTAAAAGATCTTGCAATTCCAATGAATCAACTTTGATAACCGCGCCGTCTATTTCATATGGTAAGTCGGGCCGGATATTCTTTAGATAGTCGTAGTGATCCAAAACCTCGGAAATTCCGGCGCAAAGTTTTGAATTTTGCAGACTGGCGGGTAATCCGGCTTCAGCCATGTTACTCAAAATCTCCCAATGCCTGCTCGGCAGTTGACCCTCCACTCTACCCACACCATGCGCTATGAATTTTAGCGGTCTTTGCGCCGTGACTTTCGGATCCAATTGTCTAACGGAACCTGCAGTGGCGTTCCTAGGGTTTGCGAACGCCGGTAATCCAAGCTCGTCTCTTGATCGATTTAATTCATCGAAATCGGCCCTATTCATAAAAATTTCACCCCGGACGTCCAACACGTCCGCAGAGCCAAGCATTCCATTGGGGATCAGTTTTAGAGGAATTGCCTTTATAGTTCGAACATTGGCGGTAATATCTTCACCCACGTAACCGTCGCCGCGCGTCGATCCACTCGCCAACATCCCGTTTTCATATACTAATTGTACGGCTATCCCGTCATACTTAGGTTCAACTACATAGTCAATTTGCTCTGCCGTCCCAAGACCTCGGCGTATTCTGGAATCGAATTCAAGAATTTCCCCCCGTTCAAAAGCGTTTGACAGAGAAAGCATGGGCAGCGCATGAGCGACCTGTCCAAATTTATCTAAAGGTTTGCCGCCCACCCTTTGAGTGGGAGAATCCGAAGTAATAAGCTCAGGGTGAGCTTTTTCCAGCGATTCTAACTGCCTGAACAGCTTGTCGTATTCGGAATCCAAAATTTCGGGTTTATCCAGCACGTAATACAGATAATCGTGTCGCCTAATTATCTGACGCAATCTGTCGATTTCAGGCGCCGGTTTGGCGGCGTTTAAGTCGGGCATGTTCTTATTCTCGTGAGGTTCGTTAAAATTATTATCCTAAATATGATACCATAGCTTATCTCAGTGGTGGATCAAGATTTGACGGACTAAAAAAATTGGATTGAACTATCCGAATGTAGTAAAATGATCCGTAATTCTTGATAATTTGACTAGAGATTCAAAATTCCGGCATTCTGAACTTCGGGCAAAAAAGGCGGCCACGCCAAGGAGGAATCAGATTGATTGTAGCGCAACCTAAACCATTTACTGAAATTGCGGAAATGCTCAAGAATTACAACAATGTTCTTGTGGCCGGCTGCGGTACGTGCGTGGCGGTTTGTCTTGCCGGCGGCGCAAAAGAAGCTGACTTGCTGGCAGCGAAACTGAAGCTGGCCAACCACGATAAAACCGATTTCAATGCGAGTTCCGCGACCGTTGAAAGGCAATGTGATAGAGAATTTCTCGAATTATTTAAGAATGATATAGAAAATGTGGATGCCGTTGTTTCATTAGCGTGCGGCGCGGGCATCCAATTTTTGGCGGAACAGTATCCAAATGTTCCTGTGTTCCCTGGAGTGAACACCAGTTTCATTGGGGTTTCAGAGGGAGCAGGTGTCTGGACTGAAAGATGCAGATCCTGCAACCAGTGTTTCTTAGGAATTACCGGCGGTATTTGCCCTGTCACGATGTGCGCGAAAGGTTTGCTGAACGGCCCGTGTGGAGGGCCTTCCAATGGGAAATGTGAAACAGATCCTGAAATGGACTGCGCCTGGGTAAAAATAATCGAGAGATTGTCCCAACAGAATCGTCTCGATATTCTCGATGCGATAACGCCCCCCCAGCAGCACAATCTTAGTAAATATCCCGGAAAAGTGGTGAGCGAAGACCATCAAAATCGATTCAAATAGGCTCACTATGCTGTCGTTTAAGTTACGTATAATTTCCAAGGACGTCGCTCTCATTCGAGAATTTTAAAGGCTACAAAATGGCTCAAAGTGTTCTGATAATTGGTGGAGGCGTGAGCGGGCTTTCCGCTGCGTATGAACTCTCCGGATTGGGAATTGACTCCATATTGATCGAAAACGGCCCTTTTTTGGGTGGGCTCGTTTCACAGTTTAGCTGCAAAGCGGTAGATTCTTGCCAACACTGCGGCGCTTGTTATCTTGAAGATATTATCGGCAAAGTCGGCGCCTCCGATTCTGCGCAATGTTTTGTTGGCGCCAACCTTACGGATTGTCGGTGGGACAACGGCCAATTCCACGTATCTCTCTCCATAACACCTCAGAGAATCCTGGATTGCACCACTGAAGAAGCCAATGGCCTGCATTGCCCGGCCCCTGGGGCTCTCATACCAATCGGCTCACGAGTTATCCTGGACGAGAGGCGTTGTTTGTATTTCAAAGATTCATCTTGTCATAAGTGCATCGATTCCGTTTTCGGAGAGACTCTGAAGTTGGATGTGTCGCCTGAACTGCGATCCATGAATGTAGACGCCGTTCTCGTGGCATCGGGTTTTACCCCCTATGACGCAACGAATAAACCTCGCTTCGGTTACGGCAAGATTAAAGGCGTAGTAACGGCCCTGGACATTGAACCTAAACTGAGAAACGGAACACTGGAGTTAAATCCCGGAGCAAAGGTCGCCTTTATTCAATGTGTCGGCAGTCGAGATCTTAAAATTGATCGCAATTATTGTTCAAGAGTTTGCTGTGGATATGCTCTTAGGATGTCAAGATTACTAAAAAATAAATATAGCGCCGACATCACCGTATTTTTCATGGACCTCCAATCTTATGAACGATTTTCTGAAAAGGCGTTGGAGAAAGCCAGGAATGATTATCGGATGATTAGGGCGATCCCTTCTGAAATCAGACCCGACGCTGAGGGCAAGCCCGAGGTTCTATTCAGCGGGGTAGGTAATAGAACACAAGCTGAAGTTTTCGACATGGTAGTGCTCAGCGTAGGCATGTCCCCCGGTGATTACAAATTGGCTAAGATTTTAAGCATTGAACGCAATATTGACGGATTTCTAGGAGGCGAGGGCGAAAGTGTCGCTACATCGACGCCTGGGATTTTCACGGCAGGCGCCGCCCAGGGGCCGAAGTCCATACCGGAATCAGTTTCTCACACTAGCCGAGCCGTTAAAGTGATCATGGATTATCTTAACCAAAAAGGTGGAGGCGCTGAATGAACTCACATTTAACCTTCATCACAGGAGAGGGCGCCTGGTTCGGCGAAAGAAGCGACCGCGTATTGATTATAGGTAATGACCAGCTTGGCGCAAAAGTCGCTGAGAAGCTTTTTTTAACAGGTTTTGACGTAACCCTTGCGGGAGCCGCGGCCAACGGCGCAGTTAGAGCATTGCCGATGGCCCAACCCATCTCCATAAAAGGTTTTGTTGACCGCTTTGAAGTGGAGTTCACATCCGATAAAGGACGATTTACTGAGAGATTCGGTCGTATAGTGAACGCTTGCGGTGCGCAGCTAAAGTCCAAAGCTTCAGAAGTTGGTCTGGTTGATTCAACGAAATCGCCTGAGTCGCTTCCGATGGAAGAGCAACGAACCGAATTAGGGGGTCAGCTCGACCAGGTGATCACCTTGAGCCGCTTCGAGGAATTGCTCAAGAACGGCTATGCCCCCCATCCTGACTTCGGTAAATGGTTCCACGTCAGTTTCTTGTGTGGGCTTTCCGGAGAAAGTGATCCATCAACCTTTTCGCAGGTCCTAAATTGTGTGGAAAAACTTGCGTCTTTTGACCGTGTGCAACCATACGTGTTTACAAAAAACCTGAAGGTAGCGGCTTCCGGATTGGAGCGACGCTATCGAACCAGCCGTCAATCAGGAGCGCTGTTTTTCAAGTTTGACGACGAGGGTCCGGAATTTCAGTTAACCGAAGCAGGTTGGACAATCCTTTTCACTGACCCGTTGCTCAATCTGGATATGGAATTGAAATCCAATCTTATCATTGTAGATGAGCACAAGACTCCTTACTACCAGCCTGCGGTATCAGCGGCGATCCAATCGTCTCCGGCTTACCAACCATTTTCGAGCCCGGATTCCATGCGATTTCCCGGTGTTTTGACGCCAAAGGCCGGTATCTATGCCGTTGGCTCATCCCGGGGAGTTTATGATGAAGACCTCATCAACACGGATATAGATTCCCTAATTACAGCTTTGCAGATGGGCGGAGCCGGTGGGACGCAACAGCCTTCAGCTTTTGTGGATGAATTCAAATGCGCTATATGTCTGACGTGTTTGAGGATGTGCCCGCACGGCGCCATTGGTTTTGGAACAAAGGCCATTATAGATCCTCAATCGTGCCAAAGCTGCGGTATTTGCATCGCGGAATGCCCCATGAAGGCCATTCAGTTTGAATCGCCTGCGTTGACCCTCGGCGGACAAATTGAAGCGGCCCTTGCAGGCCGCGGCGCCAAAACAGTGGCGGCTTTTCTCTGCGCTAAATCAGCGGCAGAAGTTTACTCACAGATCGCGGCGGACCTTCCGGACTATGTTGCTCCGGTGATTGTTAATTGCGCCGGGTCCGTCGGCCCTGAGGAAATATTGAAGGCTTTAACTTGTGGAGCCGCGGCCGTACTGGTTGCCGGTTGTTATAAAGGTAACTGCGCTTCGATTTACGGTACAACTCTGGCTGAAGAAAGAATCAAGAGTTTGAACTCGACCCTTACCGATGCCGGGATCGATCCTGAAAAAGTTCAACTGGTCAGGGTGGCGGCAAATACCAATGACAGGCTAAAGCAGGCCATACTTGAGCTTTGCGGCCAATGCTAATTGGAGAATGAAATGACTCGCATTAAGGTTGATGAGCTAGATCCGTCTTTCAAACACGAAATAGCGGACCAGCCGGGCGGAGAAGACATTAAGGTGTGTTTTGGGTGCAAGGCTTGCACCGCGGCTTGCCCAATCGAATCAGTCAACGAAAAATACGACCCGCGGCGCATCATCCGGATGGCTCTCTTGGGCATGAAAAAGGAAATTCTCGAGGACGAGTTCATATGGCTCTGCTCATCCTGCTATTCATGTAGCGAAGTCTGTCCCCAAAATGTTAGGTTCACTGAGGTAATGTACGCGATTAAAAATATGGCGGCAATGGAAGGCTGCGTGCCGGCCGGCCTGAAGATGCAGAAATCATTGCTCAAAGAACATGGGCGTCTATATGAGATAACGGATTTTGAAAACGAAAAGCGTGAAAAGCTGGGATTACCTCCTATCATAGAAAAACCGGAAGATTACGATAGTATGCTTCAAAGTTCTCAAAGTGAAGGTGAGTAATACCGAATATGAAAGTTTTCTTGTTTCTTGGATGCACCGTTCCAGTGAGAAATCTGAATTACGAGCTTAGCGCTCGAAAAGTGGCGGAGCGTTTAGGCATTACGTTTAGCGATCTCGAGGATTTCGGGTGTTGCGGTTACCCGCTGAAATCCCTGGATTCATTCGAAACATTGCTCATTTCGGCCCGCAACATCGCCCTTGCCGAAAAACACGGGGGAGACCTATGCGCACTATGTAACGCGTGCGCCGGCACTCTTACTGAAACGGTTCATACGCTAAATCATAATTCGAATCTTAAAACGCAGGTCAACGAAAGACTCAAGGAGATCGGATTAGAGTATAAGGGCGAGGTCAAGGTTCGTCACTTCATGAGGCTGCTTTGGGAGGAAATCGGCAAGGACAACATTCGCAAAGCCATTACAAAACCACTGGAAGGATTGCGACTTGCGCCCCATTATGGATGCCATTACCTAAAACCTTCCGAGCTCACCTTGGGTTATGATTCGCCTGATGATCCAAGGACCATGGCCGAGCTGATCGAAATCACGGGCGCAGAATCGTTAGACTATCCGTCGATCAAAGATTGCTGCGGAGGCGGAGTTTTAGGAGCCTCCGAGGAAACGGCAAACGCCTTAGCCAAAACAAAACTGAAAGATGTTTATAGAGCAAAAGCCCACGCGTTGGTTCTTGTTTGCCCATTCTGTAATGTGATGTACGAAGGGCAGCAAAAAAAGATCGCAAAACAAGCCGGTATAGACCTTAAAGTTCCAGTGGTGTATTATCCGCAGGTACTTGGCCTCGCGCTTGGAATTCCAAGCTCGGAACTTGGTTTCAAGCTAAATAGGGTTAAACCTACCGAACTGTTAAAGATAGTGGAAGGTTAGGGCCATTTGGACTGCTTTCCGATTCTGAATTTCGCGCCAACCTGTTAAAAATCTTTTCCCCGACACTCTCAAAGTTTGAAAAAGAGAGCCATGAGGAGGAAAGAAATTTTACTTCTTTTTGCGAATCATTATCACTAGCATCGGCAAAGATTATGGTTCCAGTTCAGAATGATTTCTAATATTTGTCTCGGTAAATAATCGAGCCTTTTTACCAGGAGGAAGCTATGGAGCATGCAGGGTATTCGTTTCCAGACGATCTTAAATACGATAAGAATCACTATTGGGCGAAGCTGGAGGGAGATTTGGTGGTAACCGGCGCTTCAGAATTCATAACCAAACAAGCCGGCGACATCACCTATGTCGGTTTGCCGGAAGAAGATGATGAGGCGGTTCAGGGGAAACCTTACGGCTCCATTGAATCAGGTAAATGGGTTGGTCGTATTTACGCCGTAGTTTCGGGGACTATTGTCGAAGTAAATACCGAGCTCGAAGACGAACCCGAAAAGCTCAATGAAGATCCTTACGGCGCTGCATGGATATGCAAAATTCGACCTTCAAATTTGGATGCGGATTACGGCAATCTGATGGCCGCGGACGCCAATTTCATTAAATTTGTAGACGAAGAAATGGACAAGATTAAAACAGACCAAAAATAATTTACTATTTTAGGAACATGGCTCCTTCCCCGATGCCAGGGGGAGGAGGCTGCATAACTATGTGACTATCGGCTTTGCGGTCTGAATATCAATAGCACGTTTAAGCGTCTATAGGATTTCTCGAAAGTTCTGTCGAATACAACCTCTGACCCATCGTCCCAGCTCGCGCTGGAATGACGACAATAAGCTTTAAATGCATAACGAAGCTTTATAGCCTAAAGTGGCTAGAATAGCCTACTAATTGAAGACATTCTAGTTGTATCCGTGATTACCTTCGAAAATCACTACAAGCTTTTTCTTTTTCAAGACGCTCGTTAAACAATCCCGTCAGCTATACCTCCAAGACCGGTAAACACCGCTGGTCCCGTGTAATAATCAGCGATTGTATAGAATGAGCCGGAGGAGCCTGCCACAACCACTCACTTCAGGTCAAACATTTCGAGCTTCCAGAATCACATCCGCAGGTTTCAGTATTCTTTTTCTTTGACAAAAAAGGCCGCCACAGTTCCAATCAGACCTAGAGCCACGGATGTCCAGAATCCGTAGTGCCACAGCACATAGAAAAAGCGGCCGAGTTCGAGCGAGCAGTTTCCCGTTTGCACTATCGCTCCGACAATCAAATTTTCCATACCAGTTACTCCTTAATTTCATGTTTATTGCTATAATTGGGCGCCAGGAGGTTGACTTAAAAAACAAGTGTTTATTTGCGAATTTTGAGCGTCGTCGTACACTGAGCAAGTCCTGAATCCCCAAGAAGGGCGCAATCAGCGGCGCCGTTCAATATGCTTTGATTACAATAAACCAGCAGCCGGTATCGTGTCCAGTTAGTTCTAATTTAAACGAGAAAACTTGATTATGGCGGTCTGAGTTTGATAGAAAACATTCTCAATAATTATCGGCAGGTCACAGTGAAAGTTATCATAGCGCCCGACAGCTATAAAGGTAGTTTGTCGGCCCTGGAAGTTACGGCCTCCATTGAAAGAGGTCTGCGAAAGGCCCTCCCCGACGTCATGACACATTGCATACCCATTTCAGATGGGGGTGAAGGTCTTGTTGAAGCGCTTGTTACTGCAACCGGTGGAAGAATCCAGTATCTTACCGTTCGGGGGCCCCTGGGTGAGCCAGTTTCAGCGCACTGGGGTATACTTGGCGATTGCAAAACTGCTGTAATCGAAATGGCAGCGGCTTCGGGCCTCCCCTTGATAGCTCCCGAACTTCGAGATCCGTGTATGACCTCCACGTATGGGGTGGGTGAGCTGATCAAGGGCGCTTTGGACGTCGGCATTCGCGGTATGATAATTGGTATAGGCGGCAGCGCCACTAATGACGGCGGCACAGGAATGGCCAAGGCCCTCGGCGCAAAGTTTTTCGACGAATCCGGTTTTGATCTGCCGCTTGGCGGGGCGGCCTTACTAAATCTGAGTCGAATCGACACATCTAAATTAGATTCACGTTTGCGAGATACAAAGATGGTTGTGGCCTGCGATGTGGATAATCCTCTGTGCGGCTCCAAAGGCGCTTCGGCGGTTTACGGGCCGCAAAAAGGAGCCACCCCGGAAATGGTTGAACTGCTGGACTCGGCGCTCAGAAACTACGCCAACGTGGCCGGGGATTATTTAGGGAAGGATATCTCAGAGATTCCGGGTTCAGGCGCGGCCGGCGGATTAGGCGCTGGATTGATTCTGTTCACTAACGCAAAATTAAGACCGGGTGTGGAAATAGTGCTCGAAGCGGTGAACTTTGCGAAAATAGTCCAAGAAGTCGATCTCGTAATCACCGGTGAGGGCATGAGCGATTTTCAGACGGCCTTCGGCAAAGCCCCAGTTGGGGTGGCGGCAATAGCGAAGCATTATAATAAGCCCGTTATTTGCTTATCAGGCGGTTTGGGTGAGGGAGTCGACGAGCTTTTCAATCACGGCATCGACGCTATCATGAGCGTTGTCCCCGGACCTATCTCATTGCAGGAAGCCATGAGCAACGCTTCGGGATTGGTTGAATCCGCGGCGTTTCGGCTCGGTAAACTTCTAAAAACGGGAATGGCCCTGAAATGCGATCAGGACAATCAATAACTATTCTCGAATTTTTATGTTGCTGAATGTTTCGCTGGGGCGCACCTCCTGAACGATATTTCCTATGTTCATAGTATGACGCATTAGCTCTTCATTGAGGGTAAATGCGGTTTGGCGCCCCCCAAATTCAGTTTCGTTCCACCATTCACTAATCTTCTCGATGAGTTGAGATATTGCAGCCATTTCCTTGCGAGCCGTCGTTTTTTCCAATTCGCCTCCGACGACAATAGAATGTGCTTGTGATATTAATTCCCGCAATGCGCTGTCCAACTTCAAATGCAGCTCTCCGGAAGCTCCCCCTGCTGCGGCGGAAATTACGGACCCTCTCCGCAGTTTTTGCAGAATATCAAACATCTCTTCTACAGACGACTTCAATATGTCCGCGTCAGGCGCCTCCAGTCGATGAATTATCTGTGCGTAATCCTGAGCCAAGGAAAGCTCAAGCTCAACTAGGGGCAAATCGTCCGTGACGCTGATAATCGGTTTTTCTTTATTCTTTGCGACAATTGCTCCGTAAACAATTAAAGCTATAGCTATAAGCAATGAAGTGACAAATGCTACGGTTCCAAATAAAGCGCCCGGAATCACGAGAGCGCCGGCCAAGAGCCATGGATTCCATAATTGAGTCGCTAAAGATGGTGAATTTACCGGCTCGAGTTCGCACTTTGTTCCAAATTCATTAAAGAATATGCGCAGACGCTGAGCCGACGCGTCATCTATTCCGTTAATCAGCGTTCCACCTAATCTGAGACGATTTTCAATACCAAATCGGTGTAAACCGGGATATCGTCTGACAATTTGTTCAGTGATGTTAGACCTTATGGCCTGGGATGGTATTCCAGGAATTCTAACCGCAGTTCCTCCAGGGAGGAGCAGAAAAGGGGACGGCTTTCCTTCCTCTAGTGAGAATGGGTAGTCCGTTCGTGATCCTTGTTCAGATGAGGCCATGGCAAAAGCCTAACTAATTGGGCAGGATGTGACTTTCAACCCATGCTGATCAGGTTGATAATTTAGCGGCAATTATTACTGGAGCCCCTTACCTATGGCTAATTCCATTTGAGTTGCGCTGCGCCAACGCTTTTGAGGTTCCTTGTTTAAACATTTAAGAATCATGGCGTCGAGCCATGCGGGTATGTCCCAGCGATGCACCCGCGGAGGTACAGGAAATGTCCTGAGGCTCAAAAAACTGTATTCCTTGATGTCCGAGCCGGTAAATGGACTTTTTCCCGTGGTAACTCTGTAAAGGGCTGCGCCCAACGCGTAAATATCAACATAAAAAAAGTTCAAATACTTACTCTCATGGACAAAGCTTTCAGGGGCCAAGGCAGCCGGTTCAGCGCCGGGTTCTTCCCAAAGATAAGCCTTTCGAGCATGCGCCTTGTCCATTGCCGTCCAAACCCCACAATCTTCCAGCTTGACGACATCATTGTCCCCTGAGATTGAGAATTTAGATAACTTGATGTTCATATGAGCGAGGCGCCTAATGACTCCATCCGTTCCGCGGTGCATGTGCGAGTACCCCAAAGCGTTTAGAATTTGAGGCAGTATTTTATCGATCAACTCAAGAGGTAGTCCGTTGGGATACTCGTGGAGCAGGCGCTCAAGAGTTTTCGGATAATAGCCGTAGATCAGGGCCTCGGTATCATCTAAAACGCAACTGCCGATCGGGGATAAAATATTTACATCATTCATAAACATTTGCACGGTTTTAACTTCGGATACAAATTCAGAAAAGGCGCCTTCCGGGACAACATTTTTCCTGAAAAGTTTGACTGCGAGATCCGATCCGCTCGCCGTGACGTCTTCAGCTTTGAATATCGAAGCCTTATGCCCGCTGTTGGTAAGCTCGACAACATGATAATCGTACGCTGACAAATCAGTATCAGGCGCCATTATATTCTTGAGTTCCATTCCGATGTTGCGAAACAACTCTTCAGGCGCACTGACATCTGAAGATGGAGGGTTTTCTTGGAGCGCCCTCATCACCTTACTTTCGGTTACTGTCGGCGGAAGGTGATTTTCACTGACGTCAGTCGCGGAAGAGTCCTGGTTTTTGGTCTCTCCGTCAAGTATAGTTTCTACGGTGTCTGCGGGTGCTTCGGATGATTCTGATTCGTCGTTCAGGGTAAATTGAAAGCTTCGGGATGAATCTGAGGGATTATTGCTCGTCTGAACGATCTCAACACCGCACGCCGGGCACACCTTAAAAGGTTCGGGATGAATGTGGCTGCAAACAGGACAATGATATAACGACTTAATAAATTCTTTTTCCTGGCGAGCCTCAAGCTCCTCGATACGTGCATTGCGATCAAAATAATCTTGCTTCGTCAGAAGGCCTCGACCCATAAGATTGCGGATTACTACAAGGAAATCCCGCGGGCTCAGCTTATGCTTTGTCAGCATGTCCTTATCTTTTATTCCGAGGCAATAGTCCCGGACGAATTCTTCCACGTCCAATCTAATCTTCATCGATCCCTCTGCCAGGACGCTCAAGTAAGCTGTGCCAAACTATATCAGTACATGAAGCTCGATTGAAGCTTATAGTCTCCGGTTAAACAATTCCGACAAGTTACCTCCAATCACTTTCTTTAGAATATTTTGATCAGTGAAACTCATTGCAACTACCTCAAAAATTCGCAGCACGTCAGACAGTCTTTATCATTTGGTCCGTGATTACTTAAGAATTACTATATGAATAAAAATAGGCGCTCGGATGTGAGCGCCACTACGTCAATTAACTTTTGGAGACGATCAGCTCATTCGTTCAGGGACATAAAAGCGGATCACCACTGAGCGCCCTGACTTTTCAATATATTGACTACTTCGGTGTTGCCGGCGCTGGATGCCCACATTAAGGCAGTCCAGCCGTTTCTATCTTTAGCTTCCACGTTTGCTTTGCCTTTGAGCAGTTCGAGGACAACTTCGGGATGTCCTTCTGAAGCCGCCACAATTAGAGCTGTGGCGCCGTACTGGTCCTTTGCTTCGGGATTAGCCCCGTTGCGTAACAAAACGCTTACCAGTTCGGGATAACCTCGGCGCGCCGCTCGCATCAAAGCCGTCCATCCATAATCATCCCTGGCGTTTACATCCGCGCCTCTCTCGATGAGCATGGTTACCAGTTCAAGATATCCCCGTCGGGAAGCTTTCATCAGCGCCGTAGCTCCATACTGATCTTTGGCTTCAGGATCAGCCCCTTTGTCCAAAATCATACGGGTGATATCAGTTTGGCCCGTTGACGCCGCCCACATAAGTGGAGTCCAGCCGTTCTTATCCGTGACTTTGACATCGGCGTTTTGTTCAAGGAGGCTGGCGGCAACTTCCGGATGGCCTTCTCTGCAGGCTATGATCAGCGCAGTCCAGCCGTCTTGATCTCTACTGTTAATATCCACACCGCTGTTGATAATATCTTGAACGCTTGAAAGTTTGCCGATATTGACGGCGTGGAGCAGCTTGTTTTTCATTGGCGCCCCACAATGCGGACAAGCTTCGGCGAGATTGGAAACTTTATCTCCACATTCATAACAGCCTATTATAGCCATGTTTCACCTCTTTCCAAAAACGATTGTATTAGAAGGGCGCGACCACGATCAGCAGCGCTGTATATCAAACGAGTCTCTTTCACTTGTATTTTTCGAGCAGCGCCATTATCTCTTTGTTTCTGATGGAAGCGGCCCACATCATGGCGGTCCATCCGTTCTTGTCCTTTAACTTAGTATCTGCTTTTTTATCCAGAAAAACTCTTACGCAGTCCCTGGCGCCTTCACTTGCGGCAAGTATAAGAGATGTGTTACCATCCTTATCCTGAGCATCTATATGCGCCCCGTGGTTTAACAATAGTTTTATCATTCGCGAGTGTCGAGCGCGAGCGGCGCGCATTAAAGCTGCGGAATTGTCCTTGTCCTTTGCGTTTACATCAGCCCCTGAGTCAATGAGAAGCTTGGCGGTATCCCAGTAGTCTCTGCGACACGCTTTCATGAGCGCAGTGGCCCCGTGACGGTCTTGATGATTTACATCGGCGTTCCAGGAGACTAATGCGTCCACTATATTGGAGTAGCCTAACGAGGCCGCCCACATTAGTCCCGTCCACCCGTTGGAATCAGCAGTTTGGACATTGGCTTTTCCGTCAAGGAGCAGTTTGACAACTTCCGCGTGCCCTTGACGGCAAGCCAAAACGAGAGCGGGCCAACCTTCGACGTCAACTAAATCAGGGTCCGCGCCTTGCTCCAAAAGGACTTCTACACACTCGGGATGGTTCATGAGTGAAGCGCGCATGAGCGCCGAAACTCCATCCGTATTCAACGCGTTTGGGTCCGCTCCTCTTTTCAGTAACAATTCCAGCACGTCGGGTCTGCCATTTGCAGCGCAAAATCTTATACTTCTAGGATCCAGGTTTGCTCCGCTATCAAGAAGCAGCCTGGCCATTGATTCCCTGCCGTGCCGACACGCCTTCAAGAAAGCCGTTTCACCCGAATTGTCAGCCGCCTCGAGATCAGCTCCTTGTTGAATTAATTCCCCGGCGAATTCCACATGACCTCTCGCAGCGGCCTCCATCAGTGGTGTTCTGCCGCGTTCGTTACGCTGGTCAACATCACAGCCGCTTTTCAACAAAGCCTTCGCGACATCCAAATGACCTTGAGCCGCCGCCCACAGCAGAGCCGTGCCGCCGCCCTCATCCCGACAATTCACTTCGGCGCCGGCTGTTATAAGTATTTCTATCGCATGGACATTGCCGGTGGAAACGGCCCACATTAAAGGTGTGACTCCGGATTCGTCGCAGCAATTAACACCTGCGCCTTTTGACAATAGACATCCTATCATGTCTTCACGACCGAGTTCGGCCGCTTTGAGCAAAGGGGTCAATCCACTGCCGTCTGTGACGTTCACATTGGCGCCTCTATTAACTACCTCCACCAAACCGTCCAGACTACCGGCTTGAATGGCGGCGATGGCTCTGTTCACCAGCGGAGCGCCACAATGAGGACACGCTTTAGCTAAGTCGGAGACTTCGCCTTCACATTCGTAACAGATAACTAGCGCCATTGGTCACCTCCAGGAGCTTCGGCGAATGTCGCCGCCGGTTTGCTTATTCTACTATTCCATGTGAGTGATTATGATTCATAGATCAAAAGTACCCGAATCCACTCCATGTAACATTTGTTGAATTTCACCGGGGAGCCCCTTGACGGAGCTGTAAAGTGAAACCAACAATAACTATGCTCGGTTAAGGACTAAACGAATTATTGAGTAGACTACTCCGGTGAGAGTCGACTTAATAATGATCCTGTATAAAGGCATCGATTGGTCGCCGGGTTTTTCAGGAACACTCTCGTCGCAGTTCCTCTTCATTGCTCGCTAAGCCTCAAAGTAGCAACGAACGTGCCGGCTCATTGAAAAGTACGAAAATTATATTTGGCGGGAAGTGAGTCATGATAACAACTGCTTATGAGATGTAACGGCTCCAAATTAAGCAATTGATCAAAATCGTATGATGTAGAGATTTTTTACAGGATGTAAAGATCTGAAGGTTTGGCAACGATGTTCATTCCAATTTTAAAAATATAAGAGTTGTCGGTATTAATCGGGAGCGATATTCAAGCGCGCCTTTCTAGGTCTAATAAATACACCCATCTTTCGCTTACCAGCGCGTTGATCAAAGAAAATCGATATTGATCGTAACTTAGGTTATTAGTAGTTTTGATTATCAGCGTAGCGACGGATCAATCGCCACAAACATGGGCGCGCCGAGTTGTAATAGTGTGACTTAGTAGAACTGTAATTATCACACGATGTTTAATACTGAGCTCCATGGGTTTTTAGGAGCTTCACCACTTCGGCGTGACCGGCCGAAAACGCCCACAACCACGCGGTCCACCCATTCTTATCTTTGGCGTGAACATTCGCCCCTTTGTCCAGAAGCACCTTGACCGTATGGGAATGTCCTTCTGAAGCGGCGATTATTAAAGCCGTCGCTCCATACTCATCTGCCGCCTCGGTATCGGCGCCTCCTGAAAGCAAAATAGCGGTGACATTTGAGTAGCCTCGACGCGCAGCTCTCATAAGAGCGGATCTTCCCAGTTTGTCCAAAGCGTTTACCTGTGCGCCTTTACTCAACAAAAATTCCACAATCTCCGCGAATGATCTTCGGGAAGCCTTCATGAGCGCCGTCGCTCCATATTGATCCGCAGCTTCAATATCTGCGCCTTTTTCCAGCAGGAGCTTTACCATGTCAAGAGATCCCATTGATGCCGACCATAGCAGCGGCGTCCATCCATAATTATCGCTCGCGTCTACGTCCGCCCCGTGAGCAATCAGGAATAAGGCCATATTCTGCTGTGACTTTAGAGCGGATTTTATCAAGGGATTCAATCCGTCTTTTCCCTTATAGTTAACATCAGCGCCTTGGTTGACCAGTTTCTCAACCAACTTCAGATCTCCCGATTCCGATGCGGTCAGCAGTTTTTCGTTCATGCGCTTATTCCCTTCATTGCAAATGTAAGTCACTGCGAACTCGGACAATTGAGCAACACTGTGAGCTCTTGGACTATAACTTGGCGGCGCCAGTCGTTTGTATAGGAATAGTCAAAACGTAAGCTTCGTATCGTCAGTATCAAGAGCAAAGCTTCCAAAATTCTATGCAAGAATCGGACTGGCCGGCGTTTTATGCGGAAATAAGGATGAACCAAAGTTAAATCTTGCAATCGACATTTAATTGCCGCATTTCGCTCGTGAATTTCAGCATTCTTGTTGTCCATATCCCTACTAATCGTTGCTCTACTTAGCAAGACCAATATAACAGGAATAGACGTATACATAGAAATCATACGTGCGACTTTTAAATCTCAGTAAAATATTATTTAATGCATGATTGTCTTAATATGTTTGGGCGGAGCCGACAAGCCATTTAGACCAAAACCGGCATAGAAAAATACAGCGCCGTATGGCGCCATTTTTTTAAAGGCTCTACGTCTGAATCACAATAACTGATGAGTGTAATTAGCATCAAACAAGGATGTTCAAAACTCCATCACTCGATACAAAGGATGAACAATGGCAAGTGAGAAAAAGCAGAAATTGCGCCTTGCAGGTAATAAACTGATGGAAAGAGGCGAGATAATTAAAATCATGGATCAAGGTCAACTGGTTGAATGTAAGGTGATCTCTTGTCTAATCGAAGATGGTGATTCATGCATAGCGTCTTTGGAAATTCTGACGGGCGACCGTAAGGGTGAACGCATCCAAACCAAATTGCGCCCGATGTCTGAGGAAGAAGCGACGGACCAGCCTAAATAGCCAAAAGGCGCAGCTATGGCAATTTGCCTGGATCGACTATAGCTAAAACTTGTCGGGCAATTAGACGCTTAAAGAGGAAAAAACTTGTTCTCGTCCTTGAAAGCGAGCTATAATTCCCCCTCTTTTCTAAATATTCATCCTGTATTCACCCATGTTTAGGGATTATATGGATCAATTTAACAAGTATATATGTATCCATGGCCATTTTTATCAGCCGCCGAGAGAAAACCCGTGGCTCAACCAAATAGAAGTACAAGATTCAGCTTACCCTTTTCATGATTGGAATGAGAGGATTTCGCATGAATGTTATGGTCCAAACGCAAAAGCCAGGATACTTGAGGACAAAGGCCGTTTGACGGAACTCCTAAATAATTACCGATTCATAAGCTTCAATTTCGGGCCTACACTTCTATCCTGGCTTGAAAAGAGCGAAAAATCAGTTTACGAGCAAATTATCCAAGCCGATATAGACTCTTATAAAGCCAGGGACGGTCATGGGAACGCCATAGCCCAGGCTTTCAACCACATTATCATGCCTCTCGCTTCAAGACGTGACAAAATAACCCAGGTCATCTGGGGTATTAATGATTTCAAATTGCGCTTCAGTCGTGAACCCGAAGGCATGTGGTTGCCTGAAACGGCAGTGGATACGGAGACATTAGAAATTCTGATTGACAATGGAATTAAATATACAATTTTAGCTCAAAAACAAGCTCTCAAATTCAGAAATCTGAGTACGGAGCCTTGGATCGAAACGAATTCAGACGCTATAGATCCGTCTCGACCATACTTATGCCGATTATCGCAGAATCGCTCTATTACTCTCTTCTTTTATGACGGACCAATATCACAATCCATAGCGTTTGAGGGCTTGCTTCATAGCGGAGAAGCGTTCAAGAACAGATTAATGAGCGCTTTTTCACCTGAAAGAAATTGGAATCAACTGGTCAATATAGCCACTGATGGCGAGTCCTATGGGCATCACCACCGATTCGGTGAAATGGCCCTGGCCTATGCGATAAACGCAATCAATACCGATCCTGAAGTTAAATTAACTAATTATGGCGAATACTTAGCTTTGAATCCACCAGAGGCGGAAGCGCAGTTTCATGAGAATTCAGCTTGGAGTTGCGCACATGGTGTGGGAAGATGGTCGACCGATTGCGGGTGCTGTATCGCTCCGAAACCTAATTGGAATCAAAAATGGCGAGCGCCGCTAAGAGAGGGCCTAAATTTAGTCCGTGATCGGGTCGATAAAATATTTGAGAGCCAATTGAAAGATTTGATCAAAGACCCCTGGGCTTCTCGTGACCAATATATTAATCTTATAATCAATGAGAACCACAAAAACTCTGTGTTTTTAAAACGTCATGAACTAAAGCCTCTTAGAAAAGGAGCCAAAGAACTTGTCTTGAAGATGCTCGAAATGCAGCGCAATCGCATGTATATGTTCACGAGTTGCGGGTGGTTTTTTGATGACATTGCCGGTTTGGAAGCCCTGCAAATACTTAGGTACGCCGCAGCGGCTCTGCAGATCGCGCAACTTTTTGATCCGTTGCTTACCAAAGAGTTTTTGTCGATTCTCAGTTTGGCGCGCAGCAACGAAAACCCAGGATTGTCCGGAGCTGACTTATTTACTCAAAAGATTATTCCCCAGGTTGCCGATTTGGGAAAAGTCGCCGCCCATATAGCTATTGCGTCACTGTTTGAGGATCTTCCCATCAGGTATAAATTCTATTGCTACAATGTTAATCTTATCGAGCACGAGAAGGAGCGTTCCGGAGAAAAAACTTTGATGATAGGACGGACGCTGATTGCAAACTCTATCACCACTGAATCGGAATCACTAAACTTTGCTGTTATTCACCATGGAGGAGTTGACCTGCGCTGCTCGATCTCGAATTCCGATACTCAAGAATATGAACTACTGCGAACGGATCTAATCGAAACCTTCCGAAAGCAATCATCAACTGAATTGATCCGAAAAATGGACGACTACTTTCCTGAAAAATACTATTCATTGGCGGATCTTTTTGTAGACGAAAGACGTAAAGTTATTGAAACCATAACTCATAAAATGTACGAAGAACAGGAATGGATTCTGGAAGAATTTTATAGAAACAACAAAGATATAGCCGTACTGATCAAATCGAATGAAGCAAAGCTGCCGGTCACTTTTCTGGCGGCTGCCGTCTTAGTTATCGAGCGAACCATATTATCTGAATTGGAGAAGCTTGCATCAGGATATTACCCGGATGAGTTGCAAAGTGTGCTGGAAGAGGCCGCCTACTGGGACATCCATCCCGAATTGAGTTCGGCTTCAAAACTTATTTCAAGATCCATCTCCTGGTTGATTAAGCAGCTTGGCAGAAACCCGTCCAATTATCAGAAAGCTCACGAAATTATTAATTTATTGAAGTTGTCTAAAAGGCTAAATTCAGAAGCCGATCTCGTGGAATCCCAAATTTTGTTTTTTGAAATAGTTCAAAGATTAAAGCAAAAAAAGATTATAGTCTTTCCTACCGGTTTTAAAGAATTGGCGGAACTGCTGTTGGTGGACCTTAACAACAGTCCGGCTTAATTCCATGGGAATCTCATGACAATAATCGTTAGCAGGAAAGGATAGCTGATGCCGCAAAAAGTCGCAGTCGTCAAATATGAAAAACCTTTGGATTCAGTCCGTAAGGTAGTTGAATTGTCCGCAGGTCTCGCCGGCGCCTCCAGCGGTTCCAAAGTTTTCATTAAACCCAATATAGTGTTCTGGACGAAAACCACCTTATTTCCTAAATGGGGAGTAGTCACTACTTCACGAGTGATCCATGACATGGTCCTTTTACTCAAAGAGAGAGGTATTGACGACATTACCATAGGGGAGGGGACCGTTGTCTTTGATCCCAAAGATACCGCCACAGCGGAAGACGCTTTCAAGAAGCTTGGCTATGATCATCTAAGGGATAAGTTCGGAGTAAAACGCATTAACGTGTTGAAGGGCGATTTCAAGAAAATCGATCTTGGAGACGGAATTCAGTTGGCTTTTTCGACGGAGTATCTTAATTCAGACTTCTTGGTTAATATTCCGGTAATGAAGACTCACGCCCAAACAGTGGTAAGTTTAGGAATAAAAAATATTAAGGGGCTGATCAACATCAACTCACGCAAGAAATGCCATTCAGCGATTCCGGATCAGGATCTGCATTATATGGTAGCAAAGCTTGCTCGGAGTCTTCCTCCATCTTTTACACTCATTGACGGCATTTATAGTAACGAGAGAGGGCCGGGGTTCGACGGCAGAATTCATCGGAGTAACATTCTCATTGGATCGTCAGACACCTTTTCAGCCGATAAAACCGGCGCTGTTATCCTGGGGTTTGATCCTGAATCAGTTCCGCACTTGGCCTATGTAGCTCGAGATCTGGGGAGAACGACCGATTTAAGCGATGTGGAATTGGTCGGCGAGGATATTGAACAGTTTGAGATGAATTTGAATTTTGATTTTCCTTACAATGAAGACGACTCGCTGCCCATGCCTCTGGTAAAGATGGGTCTAAAAGGTGTTTCGTACCACAAGTATGATCTCAGTATGTGCACTTACTGTTCTCTTTTAACCGGCGCCGCCCTTATGGCTCTTATCGGCGCATGGAAAGGCAAGGCTTGGGACGATGTCGAGATTTTAACAGGGAAAGTCATGAATCCGGATCCAACCAAAAAACATTCTATTCTGATAGGAAAATGCCTGTTTGACGCTCACAAAAACCACCCCGACAAGGATAAGTTAACATTCATCAAATCGTGCCCGCCGGCTAAAGATGAAATTGTCTCAGCATTACAAAATGCCGGTATCGATGTAGACCCGGCCATATTTCAGCATCTCGAATCCGCTCCCGGATTTTATATGAAGCGTTACGAAGGCAAGCCGGAATTCGACGAGTCCCATTTTCGGATTGGTTGATATAATTACAGGCATGAATAACGATGTGTAAAGGAAATCCCGCCAAATATGCCGGTGGAAAGTCCGCAGCCGGCAAACTATAAAAAGAATCCTGGATCCAATTTTCACTGGAATGACGGGAAAGGAAGACAATCACCGAAGCTTTGTTTACATTTAAGAGGGATTATTTATCCCCTTGATAACCAAATTCCTTGAGCATACCGGCGCTTCTGGACCAGTTTGGGGTAATTTTCACGAATAGTTCCAAACGGACCCTTGAGTCCAGGAAGTCTTCAATTCTCTGTCGCGCCGAAATTCCAATGGACTTAATCATCGTCCCTTGTTTTCCGACTATGATTTTCTTTTGGCTGTCCCTTTCCACGTGGATATCAGCCTGGATGAGAACTCTGTCGGCCTCTTCTCTAAAAGTTTCCACCACGACCGCTGATTTGTAAGGAATTTCTTGGCCGGTTTTCAAGATGATTTGCTCTCGAATGAGTTCTGCGACAAAGAAACGTGTGGGCAAGTCGCTGATTTCGTCCTCGGGAAACAAGGGCGTCCCTTCAGGCAGGAGTTTAATCAGTCCTTTGAGCAAATCTTCCACACCGGAACCATTAAGAGCGCTAATCAAGAACACCTCATCGAATTCATGCCGCCCGCGGAATATATCCACAAACGGGAGCAGCACCTCGGGACGATTTTTGTCAATTTTATTAACTGCAAGGACGCAAGGCAAATTTGAAGATTTTATTAAGTTGATGATATTTTTGTCTTCGTCATGAATAGCAGGAGAGGGGCTGGTCATGAAAAGGACAGCGTCCGCGTCTTCAATTGTTTTTCTTGCCGCTGAAACCAGAGTTTTATTCAATGGGGTTTTGGGATCGTGCAGTCCCGGCGTATCCTGAAGGATTAATTGTACGTCGTTTGTGGAGTATATCGCGTTGATACGGTTTCGGGTTGTTTGCTCCTTGGGTGTGACGATGCTGACTTCCTGCCCCATAATTCTGTTGATCAGGGTAGATTTTCCGACGTTGGGACGTCCAACTACCGCGACGAAGCCGCTTTTATAGTTGGATGGTTTTGGGTTGATCATGGCGATTCTCCTTGACGACAATCATCATTCTTTATATCATAAAAAGATTAGGTTAAGGAGAGATGCCCGAGTGGCCGAAGGGGCGCGACTGGAAATCGCGTGAATGCTCACAAAGTGTTCCGAGGGTTCGACTCCCTCTCTCTCCGCCATACCAGCCAATTCGTAATCCTTTACGTCTAATGTGTCGGTAAACCGGCCAATCCCAAGCAAACCACAGGTGAGGTAAATATCGGCGCTTCACTCCTAAACGGCCCTTCCACCGGCTGATCGTAAACCATAAGATTTTCGCTCTTAATCGGCGAACAAACATCAACACAAACTTGACAATGACCCTACACAGACATTAAAATACTACTTTCTAATCCGGTACTCCCATCGCATCACCATATTTATTCAAATCAAGGAGCATTTAATGGCCTACCGTATCGTTGCGGAAGAGTGCAAAGGTTGCCAGACCTGCGCGAGAAATTGTCCCACAAGAGCCTCAGTCGGCGAAAAAAAACAGCCCCACGCTATAGACGCGTCAAAGTGCATTGAATGCGGCGTTTGCGCGCGAGGCTGCCCCTACGGCGCCATCAGAGACGAAACGGGCGCAAAGCCTGAAAGAATAAAGCGCATAGATTGGCCCAAACCCTACGTTTGGAAAGAAGACTGTGTCGGTTGCGAGGTTTGTGTCGCCGTTTGTCCATTCCAAGCGCTGGACATGGGTGAAATTGACGGTGAATCCATTGCGGGCCTTTACAACCCCAAGGCGTGCGTGGGCTGTGGTTTGTGCGAAGAGGCGTGTCCGGTCCATGCAGTTCAGGTATTTACACCTGCGCAACTGAAGAGCGCCTAACACGAACAGCTTCATTTATGAATCGGACTTGAACAGATCTCGGACGGCCAATAGACCGAAGGCAACTTCATTTCAGCAATTTTCACTGAAATAAAGGCTTAAGGCTCCCGAGTGAAGATCTAAAAACCACAAGCGGCGACCCTGATGAGGGTCGCTGTTTTGCCTTTGAGATTGTGGATCACATGCCGCGATAGTGTCGGAGTCGATACCGTTTTTAATAAGGATGACCGGCCTCTAAGTTTACTTTTAGAGAATTCAGACGCTGCTTCCGATTCAGTGACTTTTTTGGAGCGCTTGATTTTATACTCCGGCCCATAGCTGATTCGCTCAAGCTTTGCCTACTGGATTAAAAAGGATGTCCATTGATATCCTCTCATGATTTGCACAGGATGCGGATACTGCTGTTCAACGGTCATATGTCGAATCGGTTCTATGATTTATGGTAACTACACAAAACCATGTCCGGCATTGAGTTGGACCGGCGCACGTTATGTTTGTCAGTTGTATATTTCCGACAAAATGCGATATGAAGATGCTATGAAAATTGGCGAAGGCTGTTGTTTCCCTGATAATCCGAGGCGCTCGCCGGACCATAGTTGAAAAGGCGTATACTGAATAGTTTTGAGGCTGTGACGACCCTCGCCGAAATTGTGCGATGATAGAACGGCGCCCGCATATAGCTGGTCCAACTGATGGGAATTGTTTTGCTATTGTGTGACGACATCTTGTGGACGTTAAGGCGTAACTAAGCGTGAATGTTCGTGACGCATAATGCTCATTCCTAGACATGGCTAAATTAGAGACGGAATCATAATATGATCTCTTTACTCGCGATTTTTGTTGGTGTAGGGGCAATAGCAGGGATTTTGGCAGGTCTTTTCGGAGTCGGCGGCGGCCTGGTAATAGTCCCAATGCTGGCTTACTGCTTCACGAAGATGGGCATTTCTTACGAAATGATTATGCACTTGGCGTTGGGCACATCCATGGCAAGCATAATGTTTACCTCAGTTTCAAGTTTTATGGCCCACCACCGAAAAGGAGCGGTGCATTGGGACATCGTGCGTAAAATTGTGCTCGGGATCTTCGTCGGCACGTTTCTCGGGGCTATTGTAGCCTCCAAACTTTCTACGGCTTTCCTAAGCGTGTTTTTCGTGCTCTTTTTGTATTACGTGGCCATACAAATGATCCTGAATAGAAAGCCCAGTCCTTCCCGAGGATTGCCGGGAACCGTAGGAATGTTTGCCGCTGGAGGCATAATAGGAAGTGTTTCCAGTTTCGTCGGCATTGGAGGCGGAAGTTTGTCCGTGCCTTTCATAATCTGGTGTAACATTCCTGCGCATCACGCAATCGGGACATCCGCGGCCATTGGATTTCCCATCGCCATAGCCGGGACCATCGGTTATATATATTCGGGGTTTAGCGCGCCCAACCTGCCGACGTATTCACTGGGATATATATATTTGCCGGCGCTTGCGGGAATTGCGTGCGCAAGCGTATTGACGGCGCCGCTTGGGGCAAAGATAGCTCATAGCTTACCTGTCAGTCGCCTGAAGCAAATCTTCGCTGTCTTACTGGCGGTTATGGGCACTAAAGTTCTATATGGATTGATTATGCAATAACGTAGTTATTGCATGATTAGTAATTGCAGATGAAGTGACGTCCCCAAGGTCCTCGGCTGGTTTTCGGATTCTTGATCTCAGTATTGAGGCAGGAAGAGTAGAAGGTTGGTATTGGAATGATGGTTCAAGAAGATCCCGCGCCTTGTTCAAAATTTCTGAAGTAGAGTGAAGGCTTAGAATCCGGCTTGACATCAATGTGTTAGCTGTAATATAAAGAAAAGTCAGGCTAATCTCGATTCAGTCAAATCATTTTAGGTGAACTCGGTGAAATAGCAGCGTCAGCAACCTTTGGGATATCTCAATGGTTCCGAGCCCATGAGACGACCTCGATTTCAATTCATGCCGGCGTTATCCAACTGTAGAATACAGGCACGCTGCACATAAAAACATTGGAAAATGGCGGAACGAACAGGTAGTTACCGAAATTCAATTAACGGGGTGCGAACCCTGTTCAGCAAAGCATGGAACAACTCTCAATTTTCAGTGATATCTATGAACCCGAAGACTTCTGATCAACTCTCGGGGGTTTCACATTGGGTATAAAAAACATTCAGACTGCGCACCTTGTCCATGATCTGAAAAATCCGGTAAACATTATCGAAACAGGCGCTCGTTCACTACTTGACAAGCAGGAAAGGTACGGAGTTTTAAGCGCAGGACAGGCAAAAATAATACGTCGCATGCTTCGAAATGCGTTGAAGCTGAGAAATTTGGCGAATAACATGCTCGAAGTCGATATGGCTTCAATGGGTGTGATCAAAAACATTGACTGTAATTTGGCCGGCATTCTTAAGACCGCTCTTGTTGAAGTATTTGATTTGGTGGACCCTGGCGTGTCCGATGACCTTGACGCAGCCGAAAATTTTGAAACCTTTCAAGTCACTTTACGAAAAAACGACATCATTTTAGAAGCTGATGAAGTGCAGGTAAATAGGACCATCCATTTGGATGAGACCAAAATGTCTCTGATCCTCACCAATTTACTCTCCAACGCCTTCAAGTATAAACAGCGGAGTGTGTACATTTCATGCCTGTCGGACGCTCAGTCCATCGCAATTGCCGTCAGAGACGATGGTCCCGGCATTCCTGAGTGTTATCACCAACAAATTTTTGACCAGTACTTTCAATGTTCAAAGATTGAGGGCTTTCCGGTTCGGGGCCACGGATTGGGGTTGGCAGGCGCATTGGCTTTGACGGAAGCCATGGGCGGAGTGTTGTCCTTATGTAAAGGAGAAAAAGGGATGGAATTTAGAGTCCAAATTTCTACGAATAAGAATTTTTAAGATCCCACCAAAACCAGATGATTTCCTCGCTTGAGGGGAAAATCTCTCTTTCCTCAAGGGCAAACCAAAGCTTTTCCAAAGCAGTCTCTTGATTTGTATACTGTATACAAGGCTGGATCCCGCACCCTGAAAAATGCTCAGCCGCACCCGCTCAAGTTGTTTAGCGTCCATGTCCGCCTCGTATCGGTTAGGTCCATGCCATGTATCACCATCGGACGCAACGTCGACTCTCGCGATTTCCCAGCAATTCCTCCATTTAATTCTTGACATGCCGCGGCTTTTGCCGGCATCCACTATGTTGGTAATTCTTAATTCCAATTATTCCCACCAGCAAAGATAAGGGGTGAACCATGCTAAGAAGACTTGCCGCTGCTTTTACGCATCTGATGCGCAACTATCTACCTGACGCCTACCTTTTTGCGATCCTGCTCACGTTTTTAACCTTTATTCTGGGCTGGGTATTTACTCCTTCCGATTTCACCAAGGTATTATCCTCATGGGGAAACGGAATTTACGGAATTGTCGCTTTCGCATTCCAGATGATTCTGATATTGGTCACCGGCCACGTCCTTGCGCTGACCCCAAGCTTTAATCGGCTATTGATTGCAATAGCAAAGAGCTGTGATACTCCGGTTAAAGCAGGGGCGGTGGTGGTTTTTATAGCGGCTGTCTGCAGTTGGATTAACTGGGGATTTGGACTTATCGCGGGAGGACTCCTGGCGTTGGAGATTTCCAAACGCAACGATCAGGTGGATTTTCCGTATCTGATCGCCGCTGCGTACAGCGGTTTTGTTGTGTGGCATCAGGGGCTTTCAGGCTCTGTGCCGTTGGTTTCCGCTACGGCGAACCACGCCCAAAACTTCATTGAAAAAGCGTTTGGCGCAGTAGTTCCCGTTTCTCAATCAATTTTTCAGCCGTTCAATTTGATAACCGCATTGTTTCTCATTTTAACATTACCGATTCTTTTTGCGTTAATGCATCCCCGCAGGGAAGATACAATAAAAATTTCCCAAGAAAAGTTATTGGACACAAAGGCGGAGTCCGCCGTTGTGCCTCGTCCGGAACATCCAACTCTGGCTGAGTCCATCGACCACAGCTACACAATCAATTTTATTTTTGCAGGACTGGGATTCGCGTATCTCTTTTGGCACTTTTGGACAAAGGGATTCGATCTCAACTTGAATATCGTCATTTTCATTTTTTTCATGACTGGAGTTTTGCTGCACGGCAAGCCGATCAATTACGTGCGAGCCATGAATATAGCGATTCGCGGCGCCGGTGGAATTACTTTGCAGTTTCCTCTTTATGGCGGAATTCAAGGAATTATGCTCGGAACGGGATTGGCAAAGGTAATCGCCGGATGGTTTGTTGCGACTTCCTCGGCAACCACTTTTTACTTGTTTCAATTCTTAGCGGCCGGCCTCATCAATCTGTTCATCCCATCGGGTGGAGGACAATGGGCGGCGCAGGGCCCCATTACGGTCGAAGCCGCTAAAATGTTGAGTATCGATCCGGTTCATTCGGCGATGATGGTGGCGTGGGGAGACCAGTGGACCAACATGATCCAACCGTTCTGGGCGCTCCCGTTGCTGGGATTAGCAGGGCTGTCGGCCAGGGACATTATGGGTTATACAACCATGACATTGATTTGGAGTGGAATAGTTTTTTGCGTGGGCGCAATGATGGTTGGCTGGGGTGTCTGGTAATTTGCTCAAGGCATATTGCTGGGTCGAAGTATTCAAACGCTTCGAAATAACCACATGCCCGATTTTTCAAATCAATGGCTACTTTCCCAAT
>JBBSBY010000036.1:0-33638 GCA_038250835.1 Desulfomonilales bacterium
ACAACGATGGAACCATCGTGTCCTGCGTTGACCGCGATCTGACGAACGGGCTCTTCAAGGGCTCGCAGCACGATATTTGCGCCGGCCTTTTGATCATTTTGCAGATTGAGAGCCGTGATCGAATCCAGGCACCTAATATAGGCTACGCCTCCACCAGGCACTATTCCTTCTTCAACAGCGGCGCGCGTTGCATTTAGAGCGTCTTCAACACGAGCCTTTTTCTCTTTCATCTCGGTTTCAGTCGCTGCGCCTACATTTATAACCGCGACACCACCGACCAATTTAGCCAATCTTTCCTGAAGCTTCTCTCTGTCGTAATCTGAAGTGGTCTCATCGATCTGAGTGCGGATCTGACGCACGCGGCCTTCAATCTTGTCTTTGCTGCCGGCGCCGTCAACTATCGTAGTATTGTCTTTGTCTACGTTGACTCTCTTGCATCGGCCAAGATCGTTGACCGTCACGTTTTCGAGTTTAAGACCGAGATCTTCTGAAATCACCTGACCACCGGTGAGAATCGCGATATCTTCAAGCATGGCTTTGCGTCGATCGCCGAATCCGGGAGCCTTGATTGCGCAGGCGCTGAGGGTGCCGCGTAATTTGTTTACAACGAGAGTAGCCAAAGCTTCGCCTTCAACATCCTCGGCTATGATTACGAGGGGTCGGCCCATTTTCGCAACTTGCTCAAGCAGCGGGAGCATATCGCGCATATTGGAAATTTTTTTCTCGTGAATGAGGATGTAAGGATCTTCCAGGTTCACTTCCATGCGCTCCGGATCTGTCACGAAATAAGGTGACAAATATCCCCTGTCGAACTGCATGCCTTCGACGACTTCCAGGGATGTCTCCATGGCTTTTGCTTCTTCGACGGTTATAACGCCTTCCTTACCAACTTTTTCCATAGCTTCTGCGATAATATTGCCGATGGTGGGGTCATTATTTGCGGAAATGGTGCCGACCTGAGCTATTTCTTTCTTGTCTTTGGTGGGCTTGGCGAGGTCTCGAAGCTTATTCACAACTGCCTCAACCGCAGCGTCGATACCTCTTTTGAGGTCCATAGGGGACATGCCGGCGGCCACCATTTTGATGCCTTCACGATAGATGCCCTGGGCCAATACTGTAGCGGTCGTGGTACCGTCACCGGCGACATCGGAAGTCTTTGAGGCCACTTCTTTAAGCATCTGAGCGCCCAAGTTCTCGAACCTGTCTTCGAGTTCGATTTCTTTGGCTACCGTGACACCGTCTTTTGTCACGTTGGGCGCGCCCCATGACTTCTCTAAAATTGCATTGCGACCTCTGGGACCCAGTGTGGACTTAACGGCGTCCGCCATAATGTTGACGCCCTTCAAAATTTTGTCCCTAGCCTGTTGCTCGAACATAATAACCTTTGGGGCCATGTATATTCTCCTCCTTGGATTTCTTGTTATTGTTTTCTAATAAATGCGGAAGCAAATCGAAGCGATGATTAATCAACAATTAACTTTCAACAATTCCGAGAACGTCTTCTTCTCTCATAATAAGGTATTCAGTACCTTCAACTTTGATTTCAGAGCCTGAATATTTTCCGAACAGGATTGTGTCGCCGGCCTTAACTTCCAAAGGTATCAGTTTGCCGTCATCACCTTTCTTGCCCTGGCCTACGGCGATGATTTTGCCCTGTTGGGGTTTTTCTTTGGCTGAGTCTGGAAGAATAATACCACCTTTGGTTTTTTCTTCAGACTCTACTCTCTCTACAAGAATACGATCATGCAGAGGGCGAAAATTCATGTTTGACCTCCAGTATGGGAATATTGGGAGTAGCGATACGATTGTTAGCACTCTCTATTACTGAGTGCCAATAATCCGCCCTTTTGTCAACCCCCTCGCTTCAATTTCCGCATAAAAGCTTCTAACAATTTACGATAATAATACAGACTCGAGGGGATTGACGAGGCTTGAGACGCGCTCCGATGGGTGCGGCTGGGGAAAATCAAGGTCACTCAAATATTATTTTATCAGTAGTTGGCCGGTTCGCATTGCCATAAAAATTGCAGAGGCAAAAAAATTACCGACTCCTTATTAAGGAGCATATGACCGTCTAAACGCCCTCACCTTTTCAGTAAGTTCAGGATTTGACTGATACCAATTCACAAAAACCTCTAACCCGGTTCTCAGATCAGTTATCGGTGCGAAGTTCAATTTGCGGCGAGCTTTTTCAATATCCGCATAGGTTGCCGCCACATCACCGGGTTGGGGCTCCACCATTTCCATAACTGCTTTTTTGCCCAGAAGATCTTCGAGGGTTCCGATAAATTCCATCAGCTCTACTGGAGTATTATTGCCTAAATTTATTATTTCGTATGGAGCCAAACCGTCGATAAACAGAGCGTTGTTAAGCCCGGCAATAATATCATCAATATAAGTGAAATCTCGTTTATTTTTTCCGTAGTTGAATACTCTAATTGGTTCAGAACGCAGAATATTCTCCACGAATGACCAATACGCCATGTCCGGTCTACCCATTGCGCCGTGCACTGTAAAAAACCTCAGTCCTATGGTTTGCATGTTCCAAAGGTGAGTATAAGTGTACGCCATCAGTTCGTTTGCGCGTTTGGTAGCGGCATACAAACTTATCGGCGTATTTACGGGATCATCTTCCGAATACGGCATTTTTGTGTTCCCGCCGTATACACTGGAACTCGACGCATAAACAAATCTCTTGATGCGGCTTCGCTTGGCTGCTTCAAGAAGGTTGACAAACGCTTCCAGATTAGATTTTTGATAAGTATATGGATTTTGGAGCGAGTATCTTACTCCGGCTTGCGCGGCCAGATGGCACACTATAGCAGGCTCGAAACTTGAAAAAGCCGAGTCCACCAGTTGTCTATCAGATAAGTCGACCTTTAACGACGTGTATCCATTATAACTTTCCAGGACGTCATTGCGCGCTTTTTTCAGTTCAGGCGAATAATACGTATTGAAATTGTCGATCCCGAGCACCATCGCCCCTGATTCCAACAGATATTTGGATAAGTAATAACCTATAAAACCTGCGCTGCCTGTGACCAAAATCTTCATTATTCACCATTGGGAGCCATAATTATATTTTTACCGGTTGTAGCCTGTGGGATTCGCGTCGAACCAAGCTATAACCTCTTTCGCAATCTTGCGTATATCCGACCGGGTTGCTTTCCATGTGAGCATGCGCATCGCGGCGGAGGCGTCCGCAACCAATTCCGGTGGATCACCCGGCCTTCTCGGCCCAAAGTCAAGATCTAAGGTTTTCCCCAGGATCATCTCAAAAGTCTTAACAATCTCGAGATTTGAGATTCCCTTGCCCACGCCCAAATTCAATTTAATCAGCGGCGTTTGCTCAAGTTCCTTCAAGGCAGTCAAATGCGCCTCGGCCAAATCGCTCACATGAATGTAATCCCGGACGCAAGTCCCATCAGGAGTAGGATAATCGTCTCCATAAATCGTGAGTTTTGGATCCAGACCAAGGGCAAACCTTGCGACATTTGGAATCAGATGGTTTTCAGGCCGATGATCTTCTCCCAAACCGTGGCCGGGTTCACATCCTGCGGCATTAAAATATCTCAGCATCGCGGATCTCATGCCGTACGCGTTTTGGTAGTCTTCAAGCATCCATTCAATTGCAAGTTTCGTCCGTCCGTACGGTGAAATTGGATTCTTCGGATGATTTTCAGTAATCGGCACAGTATCCGGGGCGCCATATACGGCGCAGGTCGATGAAAAAACCAGCTTATTGTGACTGGTCCGCCTCATGGCTTCAAGTATCCCGTACGCAGCCACTACATTGTTTTTATAATATAGGGCCGGATCTTGAACACTCTCCCCCACCAAACAACTCGCTGCAAAATGAAGTATCCCATCATAATGACGCTGGTTTAGAATGTTCTCCAGCACTTCGGGTTCCGTTACATCGCCGTGGATCAATAGACTATTTTTGACTGCGTCCATATGCCCTTTGGACAAATTGTCCAGAACATCTACTTGAAAGCCTCTCTCTATTGCGAAATGAACAAAATGAGACCCCACATAACCGGCGCCGCCGATAACCAATAGATGTCCAGGAAGGTTTTGCATCATGACATTCCCACAGATTCGCAATATATGGCCGTCCTGCAGTAATAGAATAGAACACTAAAGCAATTAAATATAGGCGCAACAAGCAATCGCAATCCACGATTAAAATTCAAGTTAGTATATCCCTAAGAGCTGCTTCCAAATCGAAATGCTGGAATTTGAATCCTGATTGCTCTAAACGCTGCGGCACGGCATTTTGACCTTCCAGAATTACCGAGCCGAATTCACCGAGCAACGATCTTATCACAAATCCAGGCGCAGGCATAAAGCTTGGGCGCCGAAGAACCGAGCCCAAGACTCGACTAAATTGTTTATTCGTAACCGGCGTGGGGGCCGTAAAGTTAAACGCTCCTGAAAGAGAGTCATTATTCATACAAAAAATCAGCCCCGCAATAAGATCATCAATGTGTATCCACGGCATAAACTGCTTTCCTGAACCCAGTGGTCCGCCTGCAAACATTTTGAAGGGTAAAATCATCTGTTGGAGGGCGCCGCCGTTAGCGCCCAAGACCATACCAAACCTTGTTATTACGACTCTCGCTCCTTTTGCTTCAGCCTTCAGGGCCTCGGCTTCCCATTCTGACGCCAACAGCGCCAGGAAATCCGTTCCGGGCGGATGGTTTTCAGTAATTGTTTCGTCTTTTGTAAAACCGTAATAACCGGTGCCGGAAGCTGAAATCAAGACTGTCTGAGTGTTGGATGCAATGCCTTCCACAACATTCCTGGTAGTAAGAATACGGCTGTTTTTCAAATTACGTTTATATTCATCATTCCATTTGCCGAACACCGGAACTCCCGCAAGATTTATGACGGCATCGTGCTTTGCGATTTCTTCCTGCCATGGGCCGGCTATAGTCCCATCGGCTGCAATGAATTTTAATTTCGTCTCCGAGTTCTCCATCGGAACATGACGTGAAATGCTTGTGACGGAATGGCCTTGTTTCAACAACTCTTTAATCAGGGCGGAGCCTACAAAGCCGGTTCCTCCGGTTACGAAAATGTTCATTGGACCTCCATGTGTGTGGATGTTGCATAGAAATTATTGCGTGTTTTAATTAGACGCCAAAATGCGCTTGTTTGATTCATCCGTTAATCACCAATGATCTTAGCTGAGAGCTCGGCCTTTGTGGAAGCTTTCAATGGGTTGAGAAATCCGACGTTTCTTCCGGTCAGATGTGGTGGTGAAAACCGAAGACTAATGCGCCCGTGGTTCACACCTCGCGGCGCAGCTTGACTCGTGAATGGAACCGGTGTTACAAAATACGTTTGATGATGAGGGGCCGCCATTTGGGTTTACGAATCACATACATGGCAATGGCGTAATCTAATTCGGAGTTCAATTGGCCGATATCGGTTACCTATTCTGATAAGGAATCAAATTATAATGTTGACATTTCAAGGGCTGATTCTGGCGCTGGAGAAATTCTGGTCGGATCGTGGATGCGTAATTCAACAACCGTATGATATGGAAAAAGGCGCTGGAACTATGAATCCCGCCACTTTCCTGCGAGTTCTCGGTCCTGAGCCGTGGAATGTAGCATATGTAGAGCCATCCAGGCGCCCCACCGACGGGAGGTATGGCGACAACCCAAACAGGCTTCAACATTATTACCAATATCAAGTGATTTTGAAACCTTCACCCCTTGAGGTACAGGATCTTTATATTCAATCATTAGCCTCTTTTGGGATCGATCCATTGGCTCACGATATTAGATTTGTTGAAGATGATTGGGAATCCCCGACATTAGGCGCCTGGGGAGTAGGCTGGGAAGTATGGCTGGACGGCATGGAAATTACTCAATTCACATACTTCCAACAAGCTGGAGGAATTGATCTTAAACCTGTTTCAGTGGAATTGACCTATGGAATTGAAAGGATTTGCATGTATTTGCAGGGTGTGGAAAGCGTCTATGACCTGAAATGGACCGGCGACATTACCTATGGCGACATTCACCATCAGTCTGAGGTTGAAGGATCAACATACAATTTTGATCGGGCCGACACGGACATGCTCTTCAAGCTTTTTAGCATGTATGAGGCGGAATCGGAAAACATGCTGGATTCCAAGGAGCCGCTTGTTTTACCGGGTTATGACTATTGCCTCAAATGTTCTCATGTCTTCAATGTCCTCGACGCAAGGGGCGCGATCAGTGTGGCTGAACGCACGGCCTATATTCACCGTGTTCGCAATTTGGCAAGAAAAGCGGCAGGGGCTTACGTCGCTCAACGGGAGCAGATGGGATTTCCGCTTCTCAATAAATTCAAGAAAGGAGCGGAATAATGAAAGGTGAGTTCCTGTTGGAAATAGGCTCTGAAGAAATCCCCGCAAGCTTTATGGTTCCGGCAATGAAATCGGCGGTTGATCTTATGAGCAAAGCGCTAGACACTGTTCGACTCGAGCATGGGAAAATAGAAACCTATGCCACACCCAGGCGTCTGATCATTCGTATCCAGGATCTTGCCGACCATCAAACCTCCACTGAAATTGAAAAGACCGGTCCTACTAAGGCAGCGGCCTACGATGAAAAAGGCGCTCCCACCAAGGCGGCAAGGGGATTTGCAAAGAGCCAAGGTGTTGATGTGTCTGATCTTGTGCTGATTATGACCCCTAAAGGCGAACAGGTAGGCTTCAGAAAAGCGGAAAGCGGCAGGCCCACAATAGAGGTTTTGGCTGAGATACTGCCCGACTTCTTTGAGCGGTTACCTTTTCCAAAGACTATGAGGTGGATGGGCCTGGACGCAAGATTTGCACGCCCCATTCATTGGATAATAGCTCTATATAACGGCGCCGTAATTCCCTTTTCCTTCGGTTCCATACAAACCGGCGCCTTTAGCTATGGGCATAGATTTACTCATCCTCAAAAGTTTGAAGTATCCGATTTTGCTTCACTGGCGGCGACTTTGAAGGACCAGGGGGTAATAATTGACGCTGACAAACGTAAACAAATAATTATGGATAAAGTCCGCAATGTCGCGGCAGAGAAAGGCTACGGAGTCTTTGACGACATTGCCTTACTTGACGAAGTGACATTCCTGGTAGAAAGCCCGTATCCACTTATGGGAACTTTTAGCGACGATTTTCTTGAATTGCCGGCTTCAATTCTGATCACCTGCATGAAAAAGCATCAGCGATATTTTTCAGTGCAGGATTCGGAAGGTAGAATAACAAACAAATTCATTGCCATAAACAATACTCCAGTTAAGGATCCTGAAATCTCAATCAAAGGACATCAGAGAGTGCTTAAAGCGAGATTGGAAGACGCTCGCTTCTATTTTCGTGAAGACCGCAAGACCCCGCTCATAGATTCATTGGCTTCTCTTAAGGGAGTGGTATTTCATTCTAAATTGGGCACCGCTTACGAAAAAGTTGAACGCTTCACGAATTTGGCAGTGAAACTTGCTGAGAAACTTGCTCCTGAAAAAATAGAACAGCTAAAGAGGGCGGCCTTACTAAGTAAATGTGATCTCGAAACAGGCATTGTTTACGAGTTTCCTGAATTGCAAGGTATAATCGGAAGCTATTACGCCAGGAAAGATGGAGAGTCCGAAGAAATCGCCACTGCTATCCGAGAACACTATCTCCCGGCGTTTGCCGGCGATAGACTGCCGGAAGGTATTATTGGGTCTCTGGTGTCCATTGCGGATAGGATGGATACGATAGCCGGATGTTTCAGTGTGGGCCTCATCCCCACAGGGACGGCCGACCCATATGCCCTCCGGAGAAACGTGCTGGGGGTTATCCAAATCCTGATCAATTTAGATAAACCTCTGAGCCTCAGATGGTTGATTAAAGAAGCCGTAGATCAGATCGGCGATAAACGCAGCTTACCTCCGGATACGGTTGCCGCAGATGTATTGGAATTCATTCAGACACGATTTGTAAACTTCCACACATCTAGAGACTTTCCACTGGATGTTGTAGAGGCCGCTGTTCGAGCCCGATTTGATGATATTTCAGACGCAAGGCGGCGAGTCGAAGCATTAACGCTCTGGAAGAATCGACCTGATTTCGACTCCCTGATGGTTGGGTTTAAACGAGTAATGAACATTTTGAAAGGCGTCGCTCCCGGAAATCTCGATATTAGACTTTTGTCGGAAGAAGCTGAAAAAGGTCTCTACGAAGCATTCATCCGAGTAGTTGAGCCGGCTGATCTTCTCATTGCCAAAGGCGATTACGGGGCTGCCCTTGAAAAAACGGCGGAGTTGAAACAACCGATTGACTCGTTCTTTGATAATGTAATGGTGATGGTTGAAGATGAGAAACTAAAGCGTAATAGATTAGCGCTGCTGAGTCAGATAGCCGGTTTTCTTAAATGTATAGCCGATTTCTCATTTATCGGGTCAACCGCCAACTAAGCTTTCCGGATCAAAACCGATATTAAACTGGTGTTGCGCAGGAAGTCTTTTCTATGTATATTGTTTTCACTTCAACGCTGACCGGAGATTATTATAAGCCTTGATTTCAGCGACCGATTAACTAGCTGGTAAAGCTCTTGTTTAGATGTCAAAGGGCTCATTTTTTCGGCTTTATAGCCGGCGCTGAAGCGCTCGTGCTCGGATGGCGGAATTGGTAGACGCAGTGGACTCAAAATCCACCGCCCTTTACGGGTGTGCGAGTTCGACTCTCGCTCCGAGCACCACAATTGTTCGTTGTTTCAGTAACATCAGCGTGTACGGGGACTGATACACTGTAGCATTCCCCTGCCATTTAGGCTGGCGTATTCATTCACTCAACATCCATCAATAGGTCATTCCGTCTCTCCACCCCCAGATATTTTGAATACTTTCTTGCTTTATTGCGCTCCCACACATAATTGATAAAACATTGAATCAATCCGGAAATGCTTTATGCATTGCGATGGTGATCTCAATTCGTTGGCCGTGTGATTCAGATTAAATTTTCAGGAGCGCGAAAAAAAAATTATCAACCGCGATATAAGGTAATTTTGGAGAAATGGCTCATTTAGGATATGCACAACAGGGGGGGATGTGATTCACATCGCCGGAAAATAAGCCTCCGAATTCATTTGGGGTCCATATTGCGGCGTCAAACTGCATGTAGCGAGTCTACAGTCAATAAATACCGCCACATTTAGTTGCGACCGAAGATTATGAGGGTGCTTTAAAATTTTAGAGATTGCGGTATAATGAAGAAAATTGGGGCGCTAAGCGCCCCATTGGGTTAAAGTTTTTTAATATCCCATTGGTCCGTGACCAAGCATGGCATTCCTCGGAGGCTTGCATTTGACAATGGGCTGAGGTCCGCAATTAGGCGGCGGTCCACACATGGGCATGCATCCCGGAGGAGGACACATGGGCGGCATGCAATCCTGCTGAGAAGCAAAACAGCTACCGATGAGCTTGAACGGCAAAGCCACAACTGAAAACAGAGCTGTGAGCGGATTAAAGCCGCTGCTCATGCTCGGTCCACACGCAGGCGGAGGACATGGAGGAGGACAGCTTGGTACACATCCGCTGGGAGCAGGTCCCATTACAGGTCCCGGCATCCCCATGCCAGGCATAGGTCCGGGTCCGGGAAACGGAGCCGCATAGGTCACCTTAGGCGGACATCCAGTTGGGGCGCAATAGCCGGCGTTTGAAACATCGGGATTGATCATGGCCACGAAGACGGCCGTGAATACGACGATTTTGATAATTCGCGTAACCATACCCAAGCTCCTTTGGTAAATTAGATTAGACAAACTAAATTGTTGTGCGATTTGTTAAATGCACAATATCAAATGAGCTCTTTTACGTCAACCCAAAATCGACCATTTTTAGCTGGTTACATTAAATAAATGATGCTTTTTATTATCACTTTTTCCTTTAACCGAAGGAATACCTTGAGAGCGTTTGACGTTTATAAAATTGATTTCAAAATATTACGTCTAAATAATAAAGTAAATTGTTAGATATTTTTTGAAGTTCGTTCTTGGCGTTTTCGAACTGTTAAAGCGAGAGCATGGCTTGTCTTCAACTTATGATGTAGTTTTAGGTATTTATGACATTCAATTCAACCGTAATTCCGCTTACGTCTTCCACGGAATCTTAATGAAAATATTAATAAAATGACTGAACCTACTGTTATTCTTATTGGAGCTGGGCATGCTGGTTGTGAAGCCGCTCTTGCGTGCGCGCGACGCGGTCTGTCTACCTGGATTTATACACTAAACGCCGATACTATTGGTTTCATGCCCTGCAATCCATCCATAGGGGGGCTGGGGAAAGGCCATTTGGTCAAAGAAATTGCAGCCCTGGGTGGGGAGATGGGCAGAGCGGCGGATAAAGCATGCATTCAATACAAGCTCCTCGGCTCCAGCAAGGGCCCTGCAGTCCAGGGATCGCGAATGCAATGCGACCGTATGCTTTATTCCATGGCAATGAAATCCGCTTTGGAAAAAGAATCAAACATTCTTATTCGAGAAAGTATGATTGACGGCTTGCTGCTCCACAAAGGCGCCTGCATGGGAGTTATTGAACGCTCCGGGCATGAAGTTCGGGCTTCCGCCGTCATAATAGCGTCAGGGACATTTTTAGATGGAATGATCCACATTGGGGCCACGGCATACGGCGCGGGTAGAAGTGGAGAGTTTCCGTCAGTAAATTTAGCAGTCCAATTGCGGCAATTAGGATTCCCATGCGGACGCTTTAAAACAGGAACCCCACCTAGACTTAAAGGCGAGACGGTGAATTATTCAGTCTTAATCGAGGATCCCGGAGATAAGAAAATCAGACCGTTTGCATTGGAATCAAGGGTTTACGCAAATCTCCACAAAGCATGTTTTCGGACCTATACTTCTGAGGCTACTCACCGGTTAGTGCGGGAAAATCTCACCAAGTCATCCCTTTATTCCGGCGCAATAAAGGGTTCGCCTGCCCGTTATTGTCCTTCGCTCGAAGACAAGATTGCCCGGTTCCCTGAGCGTGAACGCCATCCTGTTGTTGTGGAACCCGAGGGTATTCATACATCAGAAGTTTATCTGAAGGGACTGGGCAACTCCCTGCCGCCGGAACTGCAAATCAGGCTTGTGCGATCGATTCCTGGGCTCGAAAGCGCCGAAATAACGCGTCAGGCTTACGCAATCGAGTATGAATATATAAATCCGATCTGTCTGCGACCGACTCTGGAAACTAAGCTCGTATCCAACTTATATTTTGCCGGGCAAATCAACGGCACCTCAGGATACGAAGAAGCCGCGGGGCAAGGATTGTGGGCCGGCATCAATGCGACCAACAAAATACTCGGACTTCCCGAATTCATTTTGGATCGTTCTGAAGCTTACATGGCGGTGATGATTGACGATCTTGTTCTCAGGGGAGTTGATGAGCCATATCGGATGTTTACCTCTCGGTCAGAATACAGGCTCTTGTTGAGGGAGGACAACGCAACGGATCGTCTGGCCCATAGGGGTCGTGAATTGGGTCTCTTGGACGAAGACACATACCGCGAAATTGACGACAGAGCAGTCAGTGTCCGGAAAGTTCTCGTTGGTCTGAATTCAATGCGAGTTAAACCTGTTAAGACTGTGAACGATCTTGTAACGACAAAGGGCGGCTCTACTTTGCATGAAACGGTTTCGGGACTGAAATTTCTTAAAAGGCCGGAGATAACTATAGAAGATTTAAGATCATTGGGAATGATCCCTCAGGACATGGACCCTGAAGACGCCAAAAAAATTGAGGTTGAGGTCAAGTACGAAGGCTACATTGATAGGCAAAACAAGGAAGCGGCTCAGCAGAAAAAATTGGAGACGATTTCACTACCTGCCAACATGAACTATGATTCGATTCCCGGCCTTTCGAGTGAGCTTCGTGAAAAACTTAGATCGGTTCGGCCTATAAGCATAGGTAATGTCAGCCGGATTTCCGGAATAACTCCTGCGGCAATCACAGCCATCATGGTGGCCGTAAAAAAATAGTTTCAACTCGCCGGGGACTATAGCGCTTCAAAGGCCACAGTCGCTCTAATACTGTATCTGCCGTAGTTTCATCGTAAAGAATTTGCAAAGGTTTATGCCAATCTGCGGGTAAATTCTCATGATCTCTTGAAATTGGGAATGTCGCAGAACGTAAACCTCAGTTAATTCAGCGGCTACACAGGTGGCGTTTGGCGCCATCCGGGTGAACAAACTTAATTCCCCCAAAAAGGCGCCCTCCCCTATAGTGGCCTTTTCACGCTCATCAGGAGCGCCATAGTTATCAAATATCGTCACTTTGCCGCTTACAATCATATAGATCGACGAATTATCCTCGCCTTCTTTGATCATAACCGAGCCGGGCTGGAATGTCTCGACGTTTATAACCGACGCTATGGCGTGTAGTTCCCGCACGCCCATACCCTCGAAGATGCTGAAGGTCTTGAGTTTGTTAATTTTCACGATTATATCCGGCATAGGAATATCTGCTCCCTCGGTGATCTGTTTCAGAGCATATTCGGCTATGTCTCTGATATCTGGAGATTCGTCGGTTAGGCATGATTCTACGATAGGAACATAAGCGTCACCCAATCGCTGATCACCTATTACATACAAAGCGAGCAAACGCGTTAAAAAATCTTCGGAATCAACAAGAAATGTTAATAACCGCTCCGTTGACTCATTCCTGATCAGCGGAAGCAGACGCCTTCCTCTCTCAATCTTTTCCATAATGGGAATATCTTCGATTAACGGAATAAGGAACGGTGTAACTTCCTTTTCAATGGAATTTTCGATTAACTCGATAGCTATAGAGGCCGTCTCCGATTTCAAAGCTTGGTACATCAGCCGCATGTCGGCATGGTAAACCCACAAACCATAAAAAATTAGGCTCAAAATTTCTTCGTTTTGCTCCATCAGATGCCGGCGGAGCATGTCAACGCTCATGGCGCCGTTCATGGACTCAAGATAGCGATATACTATTAAATTACCGTAAGCCAAGGTAAGCTCTTGCCCTAAGAATGGAACAATTTCAAAGTCTTTGACTCCGGATAATCGAATAACTTCCAGAATGCTCTGCTTTTCTCTCAAATGCGCTTCAATGAGTGAGACTTCCAGGAACGGCAATATTTTTTCACCATACGCAGTTAACGATTCGATGGCGGCTTTACGAACTTCATCATCTCTATCGCCTAACAATTTGATCAATTTGCCGACGGCTCGTATATCTTTGGAATGCACAAATGATCCTGCCGCTTCAGCTCTGGTTGAATTGTTGTTGTCATTTAGTAAATTTAAGGCAATATCCGGATCAATCTTGGATTGTGTTTCGGGAATCGGATAATCAAGCTCATCTTGAGCCCTAGTTTCTATATCCATTTGCCCGATTTCCATAGCTGCGCCGACGCTGTCGTACGCTCGCACTGATTCGATTTGTTCGAAATCGATCTGCTTTTCCGCAATAACTTGCTTTAGTATTCTTGTGTAATGCTTTCTGAAAAAGGCAGTTTCCAGAACCCAATAGATTGCAAACCCAAGAGCAATAAAAGAAAACTGCTTGACCGTCAAAACCGGTTTGAAAAAAATCATTATCAGTGACCCGGAAAGCATGCCCACTTTGAGCACCGTCCCCCGTATAAATGTGCGGCTCCAAACAAGTAGGTCGGCTGGGATCACGCTGTACAGTATTTTATTTACCGGGCCGGCTATCGCTCTTTGAATGAGAATAGTGGAAAACTGCCCGTAGGCCGCAAAATAGATATTGAACCAAAAACTCAAGCCCGCAAACAACACGCTGAAGTTTAGCGGCTGAATAAGAGACGAATTCGTGATTCCGAAGGAGGTGTAAAGTCGCCCCACGAAAAATAGTAAAATAAAGGTTATGAAGGTTGTAGTCCCTCGAAAGATGCTTAAAAAAGAGATCAGCCCCTGTTCGGAGGTAAATGTGTGGTTTGCTATTACGCTGAATTGATAAAAGAAGATCGGTAGTAGAATATTGGGAATTAGTCCGGTGATTACCAGATAACGAATGATGGGATACTGCTTTATCAAAGCAGGCGTTTCTCTAAGGCTGACCTTGCGACCTTGATTCCTTTCTCCACCAACCTTGGGAAGCTGTTCTCGAACCATACCAGGACCAGTCTTGAACATGTAGATGGATACAAGCATGCAGACGATTCCGAACAGAATCAGCGAGGAGTCTTCTCCGAAAATTCTCGTGAAGGGGGCTGTTGAAAAACTGCCTAAAGTAGTCCCCAATACCTGGCCGGCGGTAATCAGCGGAAAAAGCCTCTTGCCTTGTCTTGGATCGAACAAATCCCCTGCGATATTCCAGAGATATACGAGAAGAATGGAATCCAACAGATACAATAATTGATACAGAATGGGATAAACAATTTTGAAACCAAAGTCGATCATCACGAATAGCGCAACAACGGCTACAGCGTATATCCCCAGACTCCAGGAAAGTAGGTAATGATCGGGATACTTGCGGCCGAGCCTGTCAATCACCGCCATGACAACAAAGGTCAGCAGGGCATTAATTACGAGCATGTATGGAATGTAACTTGGTCCGTAACGTTTTATAAATGCGGTGTCGACGTAGTTGCGGAATATGGCGGTCACGAAAAATATGACAAAAAATAGCAGGGTAATCCAGACGAATGTAGAGGATTCGTGGGTATAAACTTTCAGGCGTTTTTCTAGAAAGTTACTCATCTCTTATTTTATTTTACGCTGTTCATTAGTTTGGACTTTATTCTCGCGGCTTCCGGTGATTTTTTATCAGGCTTCACAATTTTACCCAATTCGTCGAAAATCAATAAGTTGTTTCCCCAGGCATGCATAGCGTAAGCCTTAAATGTCTCACGAGCCGCGTTTTTGTCCCACTCAGGTTCCACCTGCAAAATTACGTCCTTTTCCACTTTTAATCCATTTTCATCGGAATACGGTCCTTTTACGGGTCCAACCGAGTAGTACCTACCTTTGAGATTATAAAAGCGCTTCTCCGCCGACTCAGCGGTATTGATGGTTTCCCTCACCGTGTCGTCCATTTGGGCGACTTTGTTTGGAACGAATAAACCAAAAGCGAATTGATAAAGAATGTATGCAACAAGAAAATTCAAAAAGCAGGTTACGACTACGATTCGTCTCAATTTTTCCCGCCGCATCTTTACTCCTTTGGATACAATGTAAATCCAAACAGCGTATAAACTTGGCGCGAAAACAATTATTAATAAACATAAATAGACCAAAACTATAATCGTTACACCTAAAATATTTTTCAGCATAGTAATTAATCTATATCATCAATAAAGTAGGTATCTTGCTGGATTTCTTTTTTTCGTCGGAGGGCGCCGGCTTCACTTAACACCAATGGAGATAGATCGGAACGCGAGCCGACTTCCACCAAATCTTCGAGAGCCATGAAGGTCAACAACCTTAGCGCAGTCAATACTGGAGTGTGTGGATTCATTATGAGCGCTTTTTTTATTCGGTGTCGCCCAATCCACTTGCGATTAATATAAATTTCCAGCAACACTTTAGGAGACGTGGGTCTTGTAGACGCGATTCGGATGACGTCAGACTCCGTCAACCTTGGATTGTCCAGAAGTATTCGGATCACCCTAAAATCTTGATCTCTTGCGATGCGCTGAAGTAATTTAAAATCCGGTTTTCTTGCCTGCGACTTTCGTATCCCAAGCGGCATTTCTCTTGATGAGCCGTCAAGAAGTGGTTGATGCGGATAAACATGGTTGTTGGCGCCGGGTAAATCCAAGAAGACTATGAGCACATCGTGATATTCCACTTCGCGAGCTATGGAAATGAGCCGGTTTAATCTTTCCTTTTCAATATTTTCTCTCAAGACCGAGCCGGATATTAGAGCATTGTACAAATCGATGAAATTGGATGATCCGCCGGCCGCTCCATCGCAAATCGCTTTGATGATACTCACGATTTCTTCGTCTTCAAGTGTATTTAATCGCTCGACGAGGGCGTAACCACGCTGACGGACATCCTGAATGCCGCACAAGTTTTGAACGAAGTCAAACAAATGCGCTCCGAAGATTATTGGTTCGACCTTACTATCACGCTTTTTTGAGTCACGGGGATTAATTGCAGGTAATCGCCGATTGGTCTTTTGATGAACTTCAAATCCTCGTGACTAATATGAATAGGTATGGACTGATTTTTTTCTTCCTCGGAAAGAACCAATTCTCCGCTCTCGGAAGCCACAACAATTCTCTGTCTGTAGTTGTTTAGTTTTTCAACACGTTCGGGAATGCCGAAGCCGTAATTTAGGTGGCCCGTCCCAGCTACAACTAGCATTACACGATCGGAGCCCGCTTCTGAATCCATGAAATCGTTTATTGATTTGGCCATTATGTAATCTCGCAGCGCCTGGGCCGCCACTATATTATCTAATACGCTATGTTGAAAAGCCTTATGCACCTTGAGTCTCAAGCGCAGCAGCTTGTCATATGCAGGATTCACATTTTTGAAATCCGGAGGAATCATAGCCTTTTCCGAATCGCTCAATTGTTCTGTGCCATGCGCGGCAACCATTTTGACAAGCTTGTCCGGAGCGTTTAAAGCCACAATCGGCATTCCCAACTTTCTCGCGACGATCAGAGTTAATTCGTAGTCGCGCAAGTTAGTCCATGAGCCTTTACCGAGGAGCCGGATCAGTTCACCTATATCGGAATCGCCTTCTTGCCATCGATCTAAAGCCTCCTGCTGATCAATGGAAAACATTTCCATTCCAAGGGCGGCTTTTACATTTCGGGAAGCAAGATCCAGCAGTATTTCCGTTTGAAGCTGATGATGTCTGGGTATGGTATGTATCTCGCCGAGGTAAATTATCTTCGACTCCGCTAAATCGTCCATCATGGTTTCAAAAGTAACCTGTTCTCCCATGTATAAGTCGACTATCATTGGTTCCTTCGGAGTCTGGGCCCATGAGCAGACCGCCATTCCCATAACTAATGTTGATATCGCCAACAATATTCTAATGATCAATAGTCACCTCTGAAATGTGCTATGTCGAAATCAGTAAATTCGCCGGTTACAGGTTCTTCATATATTTTGACTCTATCCACACGAGCGTACGGAGGGCCATTCTTGATCCATTCTAAAACCGACTTAACTTCGTCCCCGGGACCCTCAATCACTGCTTCAACCTTTCCGTCAGGCAGATTTCTCACCCATCCGTTTACACCGGCGCTTCTGGCGGTGGATCTGGTATAAGCTCGAAAAGCGACCCCCTGCACCAGCCCTGAAACTATAACTCTTCTACGAATCATGTCATCCTCGAATTGCTGATGGGCGGAACGGGCCCTCGATCAATATGCCGACTTTCTCCTCGGAGTTATGGGCTATGGAAAGGATATCCATAAAATACAAATGCATATATACAGCTTAACAATAGGCGATTTTCAAAGCAAGCTCTTGAAAACGGTAGATTGTCGTTGTCCTTAAACACTGGACTTTAATTGTCCTGTGTGTCAATTTTTAATCAACAGTCCTGTATCTTGAACTATTGATTCTCTATCTCACAAATGGGGGCGAGCTTATGTTGATCTATTCTCGTATAAAAACCGTGGGCGTTCAACGCCAGGGCGTCGATAAAGTTGTTATAAGCGGCGTTCTTGAGGATGAACTTTATGCTATGGAATGCAACATAAGAATAGCTACGGACTCACACCTTATTGAATCGATCAACGCACGAATGAAAAGGTTCACCACGGTCCGATGTCCCGAAGCCGCTCAGAGCTTTAAAACTATAGAGGGCAAACGAATTGACGCAGACATTCAATCCCATATCAAAAGAAACATCGGGCAAGCGGGCTGCCGTCACATGGCTTCCTTGATTTTAAACTGTCTCCGAGCTTACGCGTACGCCGAGCTGCAAAGGGAGCTACAAGAGGCGCAGGCGACAAATACCGGCCTTGACGAAAAATCTTTTGCCGTGGATTTCATTAAAGCTAAACCGGAGCTTGCTCCATTCATGGAGAATATCTGATGAAAGTGGATTTGCACGTCCATACGTCGCGGTATTCCAGTTGCAGCAGAATGACTCCCGAAGAGGCTTTAACAGCCGCAAAGAATAAAGGATTAGACGCCTTATGCTTCACGGAGCACAATGTGCTTTGGCCCGTACAAGAGGCCAAACGTCTCGAGGATGATTACGGGATAAAGATTTTCCGCGGCATAGAAATTACCTCAACAGGCGGGGATGTTCTCGTGTTCGGCGTTGAAGAAGCGATACCGGAAATGCCCTCTCCGGAAGAACTTAAACTCATCGTGGATCATGCCAATGGAGTGTGCTTTGCCGCTCATCCCTTTAGAGGCTTTCTGTTATTCGGGATCGGCTCAATGGACATGAGTATCGAAGACGCGGCTTCAAACCCCACATTTGCGCACGTGCACGGTTTAGAAGTTTGCAACGGTCTGGTAACCGACGAAGAAAACACCATCGCCGCAAGCGTGGCCAATTCACTCGGCCTACTAAAAACGGCAGGAAGCGACGCGCATACAATTGAATCAATTGGTAAATACGTTTTGGAGTTTGACGCCGAGTTAAAATCCGAACTTGAATTGGTGCGAGCGCTTAAAGACTCATCGTTTCGCATCCTTCTTCCGTAACCTCAGTTAAAATAATCCGCCTCTTTTACAATCTGTAAAAAAATATGACACGATCTCAGCCCCTCCTCCTCCCGACGACCGCCTGAAAATAAGCCGGCTTACAGCCGCAGCCCAGTCATAATCCCATACGATCAATAATCTCCTGAGTTGGTACGCCCGTTGCACAACAGGACGGCAGAAAACAATTCCGTTTTGGAAAGTTGATACAAACCAAGGAGGTTTTTGGGAGATGAAACGTATTTATGGATACTTGTCGGCAATCGTTTCGTTGGCGTTTTTGACCTTCCCGGAAATGGCCGCGGCCGCCGGCGCCAAGGGTAGCGCATTGATTGTGGTGGCTGACGCTCGTACCATTCACTGGAGCTTCTGGAGATTCTGGGTCGATCTTTACAATGCCGACCCCTTCATGTTCGCCGTTTGGACAACAGTTTTTACTGCGACAATGGGAGTCAGTTTAGGTCTGATCACCGACTTCTTTATGCGGAGAACCGGAATCGACCTGACCAGTCGAAAAATAGTCGAGCACTGATCCACCACATCAAAAACCTATAGTCTTTCCACTTCACGGGAGGTTGTAATATGGAATGGATGTACATGCATATGCCGATTGCCAGCATAGAGATATTCTGGCCGGGTCTTGTGCTTATCGGATTCGCAGTCGGAGTCATCGGCGGCTTCTTTGGATTGGGCGGCGCCTGGATGGTTACTCCGGGTCTAAATATATTAGGCTTTCCAATGGCCTTCGCGATTGGAACAGATATTGCCCATATAGCCGGTAAATCAATGATATCGACCTTCAGGCATGCCAAATTCGGCAATGTTGATTACAAACTCGGCGCTATTATGGTGATAGGAACAGTTATCGGTATCGAATGTGGCGCTCAGGTCGTCATGTGGCTTGAACGCATCGGCAAGATCGGACCAGTGGTCCGTTGGGTATACGTAGGCGTGTTGGCCCTTATCGCCCTCACCGTATTCTTGGATTACCGTAAGGCCGTGCAGAAAAAGAAAGCCGGTGTTGTCGGTCAACACGGCGCCGAAGGTTTTACTTGGTACAAAACTCTCCAAAGTATCAATTTGCCTCCTATGATGAGCTTTCCTGTATCGGGAATTCGCTGCTCCATGTGGCTTCCAATAATCGTCAGCTATCTAACGGGCGTGTTGGCCGGTTTCCTTGGAATCGGCGGTGGTTTGCTCCGTATGCCGGCTTTGGTTTACCTCATTGGTTGTCCTACTCACATCGCTGTTGGAACCGACCTGTTTGAAGTCATGATTTCAGGTCTTTATGGAACATTCTCATACGCCATGAAGGGTCGCGTTGAAATTACGGCAGTTATGGTGATGTTAGCCGGAGCCGCCATCGGCGCTCAGATTGGAACCATCGCGACGAAGTATTCCAAAGGATACGGCATCCGTATCGCTTTTGGTCTTGCGGTAGTCGCCTGTATGGTCTCAATCATTCTCAAACAATTCAAATTTGAGGTGCCGGCTGCGATAGTTATTTTTGGCGCCGTCGGTTCAATATGCGTATACATCATCTGGATCATGGCCAAAGGCGCCGCCAACGAACTCCGCGAAAAGAAGGATGCTGAAAAACTTGCCGCTTAACCGGCCAAACACAAGAAAGGAGAGAAACCGGAATGAAGAAGGTCATGATTTATATAGCGGCCCTGGCCCTTCTGGTCGGCCCGGCGGGTATCGCTACAGCGGCTGATGTGGCCCAAGGTAAGACAGTATCCTACGACAAAGATAAAAAAGTCTTAACAATTGACGAGTACAATACTAATTTTACACCACCCCACAAGTACGGGGAACCCACAGGCAAGCAGCTTGTTTTCAACACCGCCAATTCTCTTATAGGGATTACACCTGCGGCGGGCGACATCGTAAGAATAGCCTACAAACCCGAAGGTAATGCCAACAATGCGATTAGGGTAATGAATGTCTCCAAACAGGATTTAATGAAGAAATAGTTGGATGTAGACGACAACCGACCAACTACATGTTGGTCCCAGCCCGGCGACGAGGAAATATCCTGTCGCCTATTTCTTTTTTACGTTAAGAGCTAAAACATTCTTCAATAGTTCATAAAAGTTTTCAAATATTTTTCGATCATTCTTTTCTCGCTGCTTCATGAAACCGGTACAATCCGTCATCTGGACGGCCCCCTAACTTAGTCATCCCGGCGGAAGCCGGGATGACTAAGAAGATGATCTATGTGGGAGTAAAGGGCGGCTCAAAGCCGCCCTGTCAATTTACTCCGGGACTTCCAACCACAGCTTATTCGCAAGAGTCCTGAATGTGTCAAGCCATCGACCAGCGCGTTCGTTGTCTATATTGTGCTTCTTAATTGCCTCTTGATAAACTGATTGGCTCAATTCCCAAGCCATGTTTTGCAACTTCCATGTGTTCACTTCAAAAGGAAGCTTCTCGATTAGGGTTAGAATTGCCAATATCTCTTCCATCAACTCCAGGTGCTCCGGATTTTCGAGAAGACGCCTAGCCTTTTCTTCTAAATTCATCCTTACGGAATATTCTATGGTCGTTTCATCAATCTTCACGCCGGCGAAAGACATCTCTTCCAACAGGGGTTCTATTACCAGGGGATCTAAAAATGATTGCTGAAACGCTCTTTGTAACCTGGTATTTAGGACAAATTCAGCGGACATGGCGAGCGGTTCAGGAATACGAAGATTGGCGTTCCTCATAAAAAGGAATAGGGGAGCGTGCATTTCGTACAACTGTCCCGTTAGCGCTTCGGTTTGCTCCATAGCCGGCGCCAAAACGATTTGCATAACTTTGCGTTTTTCGTCTTCAAAAAGTGAAGTGAGGGAGTAAGCCGATGATCCGAAATAATCATCTAAACTGCGGATAATTTCGGGGAAATCAGCGGCTTTGAAAGACTCGTGTAGCTTGACCACGTATTCCTGATAGGTTTCCTCGTCCATATGTGGACCAATGCCGCAATTTATAGTGTGGTCCCCCAGGTGGAGAGCGCCAAATGAAAGCTGTTCCGATTCGTGCGTTATCCCCGATTCGATTGTCGCCTGCCCTGTCACCAGTTTTACACGACCGGCTTTAAGCAGTTGAAAATCTTCCTGGTTTGCCGAGTAGACGTCTATGGCTGTAGTGCCGGTGTACTCTTCAAAAAGCGAATTGACGGCATAATGCGCGCCTACCCTTGTGAGGTCCAAAACATTTGGTTTCACCCATTTGTTGTAAATCACCCTGCCGTTTTGGTGATCAGGAATGTTGCTTTTAGCATGTTCAAGTAAATTAAGAAATTCGGTTTCGTAATCATTGTGAAACAAATCCTGCGCAAGCTGAATGACTCGACCGGCATAAACTATAACTTGAACCGTTTCCATCCCTGATAGCTCATCGAAAAACCAGCCGCAACTAGTATACATGAGCATGCAGTGTCGCTGCATTTCCATTAGCTTTAAAAGCTTGATCTCTTCGTCGCGGGTTAGTTCTCGATCCGCGTAGGTTTCGATATACTTTGCGATTTGCGCCGGCGATCTGTCTAAAATAATATCAACGTATCCATCGCGAGCAGCCCAGGGATCTTTCACCAAAGATCCGGCCACTTGCTCGAACTCGTCTGCCACGGCGTCCCGCAGCCAATCCAATGCATTTCTTAGAGGCTCTCTCCAACTCTGATTCCAATCGCCGTGTCCACCGGAGTTGCAACCGCAATCGGAACGCCACCTTTCTATGCCGTGCACACACGACCACGAGGAGTTCTCATAAATCTGAGCCTCGTAAGTCGGCGGATATTTCGAGAGATAGTATCCGTAATTAGTTATTTTTGCCGGAGTGCTGGATTCGATGTGATCAAGCGCATAAGCGAGAGCCATTTCTCCGTGCCTATGGTGGTGACCGTAGGACTCACCGTCCGTGGCTATATGCACAAGCTGGGGCTCGTCTTGATCATCAGAAAAGGCTTCCATCAGCCTGTCGGCAAAGCGCTCTCCGCTTTCCAGAAGTTGTTCGAATGCGATAGCCTGAGAGACAGGTCCATCGTAGAAGAATAGTGTAATGTCCGCGCCGCTCGGCAGACTGGCTTTGTACGGCCTCTTAGGGTCAACTCTGCCGTCGCTGACATCATTCCATTCCGATGCGCCGATCTCTCTAACAAGATGAGCTTGTCGCGGCGCTAAAATTGTATACAGTATACCGTTTGCGGCCAGTAGATCCAGAGTTTCGTTGTCAACAGCCGTTTCCGCAAGCCACATACCTTCAGGCGCTCTGCCGAATCTGAATTCGAAATCTCGTTTACCCCAGATAATTTGGGTTTTCTTATCCCGACTATTCGATAGAGGCATGATCATGTGATTGTAAACTTGAGCAATCGCAGCGCCATGGCCTTCCAGCTCCTGACTACTGATTCGATCCGCTTCCAAAATTTTGGCATACTTTTCGGGGGCGCGTTTTTGCATCCATTGAAGGATTGTCGGCCCAAGGTTGAAACTTATTTTACTGTAATTATTAGTAATTCTGGAGATTTTCCCATCGCTGTCGAGCATTCTTGCAGTGCCGTTAGGACCGTAACATTCTTCCGAGATTTTGGCATTCCAGTCATGATACGGGTACGCTGAATCTTGAACTTCGATTTCCTCCAACCAGGGGTTCTCGCGTGGCGGCTGATAAAAATGTCCATGGACACAAACGTATTTTTCCATATTATTAGGCATCTCCGGTGTTGGTACAAACTATTAACTGAAAGGGTCTCAAATTGAACAACAACTCGCCTTCGGAATATAACTTTGCCGGCACGGAGGTTCCCGGTCCGGCCCACGTTGATTCCGCGGAATCCAAGATTTTTTCCCAAGAGCCTACAGGCAGCGGCAATGTTAGCGAAACTCCTTCATCTCCGAAATGGAAAACGCAAATTATTTCATTATCATTGAACCACCGCCTGACGAACAACGCCTTTTGCTTTTCGTAGCCGAATACCTCCAGTTCGTCTTTACTCAGATGTCTAAGCGCAGGATGTGATTTTCTAAGGTCTATCAATTGTTTATAGAAGTCGAATAACACTTTATGAAAGGCCTCTGATCGTAAATTCAAATTCAACTTACTTGATTCGAAAGTTGCCGGATCTACGGGATCAGGCGGTTCTTTAATCCATTCGAATGCGCTGAACTCGTTCTTACGGCCGTTTCGGACGGCGTCCAGCAAGTTTTTGTCCGAGTGGCTCACAAAGTATGCAAATCCGGCAGTTTCGGCGTATTCTTCACCCATGAACAGCAGCGGTATGTTTGGAGAGAGCAAAACAAGCCCTGCCGCCAACTTCAACGCTTCAGGGGGGGCAAGTTCACTTAGCCTTTCTCCAAGCATCCGATTACCGACTTGATCGTGATTTTGAGAAAAAACTATAAATCGTTCCGCAGGAATTTCTCTCGACGAATTCCCGTGTCTTCTGCCGCGAAACGCTGATTTCAAGCCTGAGTAAACGTACCCGTCACGATATGCGCGGACCATTTGATCAATTGTTCCAAAGTCTTGATAATATCCAAGCCGTTCTCCCGTTATCAGGGCATGCAGGATATGATGAAAATCGTCATTCCACTGGGCGTCCATTCCAAATCCGCCGAGATCAAGAGATTTGACCAATCTTGAATTATTGAGATCACTCTCCGCGATTACATGAACAAGCCCATTGGATAGAAGCGCTTCTTCGTGTATCGTTTCCGTCAGTTCCTGTAAAATGGGGTACGCTGAAAAGTCAAAAATTCCGTGGACCGCGTCCAATCTTAAAGCGTCAATATGAAACTCTCTTATCCAGTAAAGGGCGTTTTCGATAAAATATCGTCTAACCTCATCACTTTCAGCGCCGTCAAAGTTTACCGCCATGCCCCATGGCGTGCGGTATTTATCTGTGAAATACGGGCCGAATGACTGCAGGTAGTTACCTTCGGGGCCAAGATGATTGTATACAACGTCCAAAATGACGGCCAACCCGTTTTGATGCAAAGCGTCTACGAGTTTTTTCAGTCCAAGCGCTCCACCATAAGATGATTGGACTGCAAACGGATAAACTCCGTCATATCCCCAATTTCGATCTCCGGAAAACTGAGCGACGGGCATTAATTCCACCGCGGTGATTCCGAGTTCTTTAAAGAAAGGTATTGCGGATATAATTGACTCGAAATTGCCGTCTTGACTAAATGTCCCCACGTGAAGTTCATAGATAATGTAGTTATGAAGCATGATGCCGTGCCACTGGTCATCATGCCATTCGTATTCGAAAGAAGGTATTTGTGACGGCCCATGTACTCCATCGGGTTGGCAATATGACGCTGGATCTGGAAGTTGACGGTCCCCATCTAATCTGTACAGATAGCGGGTTCCAGGGCCGCATTCCGCCTCCCCCACGTGATATCCTTCACTATTTTTCTGAAGAGCATGATAACTGTCCTCGGGCGCAACTATGTGGACTTCAATTAAATTGATGAATGGCGCCCAAACATTAAATCTGTAGCGTCGTGAGTCTATTTTGGAGACGCCTAAAGGCCATTTTTTGTTCAACGCAGGCCTCCGCAGATGCAATACTAAAGTCAGGACATTGTTCGGCCGGAAATATAAGAATTAATTATTTTCTCTTGATTGTATAATGTTTAATCTTAGACATAAAGGTGATTATAGAAACCAATTCACTACTAAATCAATACTAAGCATACAATTCATAAACTGGCTTTTGTTCTTAATTGAATGAATTGTAAACTGGTGAGTATTCCTTGTCAACTCAGCTAAGACGAGAGGCCTGCAAATGATTGGACGGTTAAAGGCTGTTCAGTGTGCCGGAGATTTGGGCTACTATTTTTCAGGAGCTCCAATACGTCGGCGCATGAACTAACGGTTAGTCCACTGCTATGGTAATTTACTGAAATCCTACGGATCGCTTAGATATCCCGATCTCGTGCGCAACAACTTACATTATATGAGCCGGCGCATCAGGAGGATTAAATGTGGCGAACAGGCGTTATTCACGGCAGATTTCAGATTCTGCATAATGATCATATGAGATACCTTTTGGCTGGGAAGCGCCGCTGCAACCATTTAGTTATCGGTATCACCAATCCTGATCCCACGCTCACACGTCCCGACATCTCCAACCCTGAACGGAGCGCCCCCTGGTCGAACCCGCTCAGTTATTTTGAACGATTTCGTATGGTCCAATTGGTTATGCTGGAAAACCATATCGATCCAAGTGAATTCTCGATTGTTCCCTTCCCCATTAATCTTCCGGACCTATACAAATATTACGTTCCTATTAATGCCGTATTCTTTCTGACTATTTATGATAGTTGGGGTGAAAGAAAGCTGGAGCTTTTCACCAGTCTCGGACTTCAGACGGAAATCATGTGGCGAAGACCTGAAAATGAAAAAGGATTGAGCGCTTCGGAAGTAAGACTAAAAATTGCCAATTGTGAGGAATGGGAAAGTTTAGTTCCCCATGCTGTTGGTAAGTTTATAAAAGAAAACCGCATAGACAAACGATTACAAAGTGAAGCCCGCAGGAGGGCCGCTTGCGCTTGAATCAGGAGGCTGCCGTTGGACAATTTCACTGTCGCGCCGCAACCCGATACCTGGATGACTAAACCCACCGACCGTTTTGTTCTCAGGTGGATTAAACTGAACTTGTCGGCAAGATTGACGCCGAGGCTGCTTGATGTCAATGGGCTCAAACCATGGATGATCACGGTAGCGTCAATGGTTATGGGAGTTTCCGCAGGCCTGTTGTTCAGCCTTGGCTGGGGTTTTGCCGCCGGTTTATTTGCCTTGATATCACAAGTATTGGATGGAGTGGACGGCCAATTAGCCAGAATCAAAGGAAGCGATTCGCCGGCGGGAGCATTTCTGGATTCCATCCTCGATCGCTATACCGACGGAGCATTAATAATTGGCCTGACTGTGTATAATACTCGAACAGCATTCATTGAGCCGGCGCCTATCTTAATCATCGGCGCCGCAGCCCTTATAGGTTGTAGTCTGATCAGCTATTCAACCTCCAGAGCGGAGTGTCTGCATATTTGTTTAGGTAGACCAACATTGGTGAGCAAAGGAACGCGATCAAGCGCAATCGTTTTGGCCGGTCTTTTGAGTCCACTATTGCCCTTATTTCCGCTGATCGTTTTGGTGTACTTAGCGCTTCACTGCAGCACGGTTGTGATTTACAGAATTATTAGGGCATATCATCCCGCAACACCGAAATCGTAGTACATGAACCATATTCCAGTCATTTGCATCCAATTCTGTAAGATCATCTCACACTGAATCTTTCTGCTGTTATCGAATAACTCGGAGGTTGATATGAATTCCGACGATAAAATAGTTCGTGACGTCGCTCACAAATCAGACACTTACGAATTTTTAAATGAAAATAATCTGCTCCAAATCGACGACTCCGACATCCCAACATCAATTCGTTCAAAATACGTGTCCGAACCTGAATACGATTGTAATGAATTGCCTTGATCGCAACAATATCAACCGCCGGTCAGTCGCCGGCAGTTGATATCTGTTGACTACTGATCTTCAAGATTCCTTATCCTCTCATCAAAACTTCTCCAAAACCTTTGATTACATTCCTGTATGCACTGTGCATAGGCATAATATCCCGGATTAGAACTCCCGAACCCCCATCCCGCGTAAAGATCTACGCCGAATCTGGATCTACAATCCTGTTCGCAAGTTTCTTTGTCAAAATCCATTGGAATCATGTTCGAGTCTGTTACGCCATAGCCGTTTGACAAGTCCATTAATCTGAACGGTGGTTGAGCCGACACCGATTGAAACGACCCGGCTACTATTATAAGACCCGCAATTAAAAATAAATGTGTTTTGCGCATAATTGTGCCTCCCTTGGGGATCTACTTAATTGAGATGCTTTATGATGGAATTCGTTCCTTAGTTTGGTTAATTCCATACTGCCGGCTTCATAAAATTATTAAGGCTTCAGCACATCAGCCGGATCTACGCTTTCTTGCGCGAGGTCCAAGTGCAATATCCTATCGCCGATTATTCCAGCCGAACGCTTGATCTGAGACTTTGGGGACTCTGATGTTTTCCACAAAATCTTGAACGTCCATGGGAGGCGGCGGTGTAAAACGCGATACCAGTATAGTTGTCGCAAAATTGATCAGCATTCCTATTGCGCCTATCCCTTCCGGTGAGATGCCGAAAAACCACGGTTCATCTTTGAAAATTGCGACCTGAATAATATATGAACCGGTAAAAACTAAGCCCAGAGCCATACCCGCAATCGCTCCCTGGGATGTTGCTCGTTTCCAAAAAACTCCGAGAGCCAATACAGGAAAAAAGGTGGCTGCGGCGAGCCCAAAGGCATATGCCACAACCTGGACAATGGAACCCGGAGGGTACATGGAGAAACCGGCTGCCGCCATAGTTGCAATAATCATCGCGAAGCGACCGATGGCGGCCTGCTTGCGTTCTATGGCGCTCTTATTAATCAATCGATAGTAAAAATCATGAGAAAAGGTCGATCCTATCACCAAAAGTAATCCGGCAGAGGTAGTCAAAGCGGCTGTGATTGCCCCCAAAAGGAGCAAAGCTGTTATCCATGGAGGTAAAGAAACGGTTTCAGGCGTGGCCAAGACTAAAATATCAGGGTCGATTACAACAGTATCGGCAGTCGTAGATTCCAGATTTGGGATTTTATTTATATATCTGAAACTCACAGCTCCCGGTTTGGACTTATCATCCCAGTTCACCAGTCCTGTTTTTTCCCATTTATTGAACCATTTTGGAGCTTCAGAGTATTCTTTGGATTGGATTTGTTCAAGGACTCCGTATCTGGCAAAACCCGCCAGTGACGGCGCGGCGGTATACAAAAGGGCTATGAACAGCAAAGCGTAGGCTGCGCTCATCCGTGCGGCCGAGGCGCTGGGGATTGAATAGAATTTGGAAACAATATGCGGTAGACCGGCGGTCCCAACCATAAGAGCCACGGTGATGCACAGTAAGTTTAGCGGGTTTTGGTAATTTAAAGATTCAGAAGAGACAAACGGCGCCAGACCGGCATCGCCGCCCAGATGGTCCAGGAGTTTCAAAAAAGACCCTTCAGTCGACCCGTCAAATCCTAAAGCTAGTTGAGGAATGGGCATTCCGGTCAACTTGTAAGCTATGACTCCGGCCGGCGCCAAATATGCGACGATCACAATAATATACTGGCCGGCCTTTGTCCGGGAACCGGGATTAATTCCACCAAGAAAGGAGTAGAAGAGCGTAAGAAGAGCGCCTCCCACAATCGCCCACGCGACGGGAATCTCAAATATGCGCGCCAGCACTATCCCTACCCCACGTAATTGGCCACAAAAATAAACAAGCGAAATGATAATCGCCGCAAAAAGAGCAATGACACCGGCCAAGCTGGAATAGTATCTGGTGTTAACAAAATCAGGAACCGTAAATTTTCCGAATTTACGTAAATACGGCGCCAAAATTAGAGCAAGCAGCACATAACCGCCGGTCCAGCCCATGATATATACTGAACCCGAAAATCCCGTCACGGATATGTATCCTGCCATGGATATGAAGGTTGCGGCGCTGATCCAATCCGTGGCAATAGCCATGCCCGTCTTGATTGGCGAGGACACGGATCCAGCCGCGTAGAAGCCTTTCACGTCACCCGCGCCGAATTGCCGACCAATCAATAGGTAGATCGCAAAAGAACCAATAATGAAGGCGGACGCCCAGATCCACATTAAAGCAACTTACTCCCTCTGCCGTTTCATCTTCAGATAGTATCTGAATCCGAAATGAGCGCTTCAATGGCTCATTTTACTCATGAACGCCGTATTTGCGCTCCAGAAAATCCATTGCTTTGCAGTAAACAAACAACAGCAACACACAACAAATAATCGAACCCTGAAAAGTGAACCAAAATCCTAACGGTTTTCCAAAAATAACGAAATTATCGAGGTCCGCTGTCGCATAAAGCCCAAGAACGAAGACCACTGTCGCCCATATACAGAGTAACGCCCAGGTGATGAGGAGTTCGTACAACTTAAATTCTTTAACACTTGCTCTTTCAGCCATGGACAGTCACTCTCAACGGCGCATTAGGAGCGCCCGCATACATATCTCGATTACATGATCAATATCTTCGGCCATAATAGATGGACATCCTTTTCAGCCACGGCAATGTTTCTTTACGAAATATGGTATCTTGAGCCAGTTTTCTCTTGATGTGGGCGACCTCGTATTCGAAAGGCATAAACGTGCCGGTATTTGTATACCGCTCGACCGCTATATCTTCGACAACCATTAAAGCGGGCATTATTCGCCTCGCGTGAATAGCGCTCATGTTCGAAAGAGCGTATATGGAAATGGTACGGGCTCTGTGGATATCCTGGGTGGTTACAGGTGTAAACAAAAACGGAAAAATGAGTCTGAATTTGCGTATGTCGTAACGAAGAGTGGAATCGAGACGAAAAGCCTTTATTACGGCCGGCTCACATTTGTTTAGTGCGGGATAAATCGTCGGAGCGGCTCCTGATTCTCCTTGAGGAGAAAATAACGCCGCGAAAAGCAAAACCACGGGTAAAATTCCTTTCATTTTCCATCCCTCCCCGAAAATCAAGATGCGTATTTGTCAGTATAACCCTGTACACGCATTTTGTCTTCTAACAAGTTCAGAGAATTAGCTGATGGCATGCACGATAGAAGTTGTGAGAGGACCGAAGGTGAGGAAACCAGCTCGGCACTATGTATTTTTCACATAGCGCCTTTATCGCACAAATATAAAAAGGAATCGGCCCGGAATAAGCTCCGCGCCGATGGTTATCACAAGTTCGATGTTTATTTTATCACCAATGCCTATTACGTGTTTTCCACATAAAACCTAACAGAAGTTTTCCCCAATATTCGCGTAATAGGCCTTTGGCATAACCAGTTTTGCTTCCGGTCATTCTGCTCCAAATCTGTTTGGCTCTGCCGTTAATGGCGTGTTTACTTCCTGATCTCAATAATGATTTCATTTCATTCACCGATTCATCGTTTCATTTACGCCGCAGCGTCACTTTAAGTTTACATCATGTAGGGTTTGCATTCCACTATAGTCATCTTCTGCATTTTAGCGCACTCTACATGCCGCGTCCCAACGTGTAGCATCAACGGCGTTTAAACTACCGGTCTTCGAAATCCACCGGCTACTAGGGAAATGATGAAAAGCACTAAAAAGATAAAGAAAATTATTTTTGCCAGTCCTACCATCGCTCCGGCTAATCCACCGAAACCCAACACCGCCGCTACCAATGCTATAATCAAAAATGTTAAAGCTAATCCTAACATTATATTAATCCTCCATGTTTCAATTCATTCCGTCCGATCTAATTAGGTAATCTATTTTTGCATTATGAGAATCGGATCTAACTCATATGATGCCGGAGATTTAATTTAGATTCGCATTTTGTTTTAATTTATGGGGCGGCTATTTATAATTCATTATAGCTGTTGACTTTTATGTCTATATTGGTGGAATTGAGAAGCTTCGATCAGTTTACCGTCTCGGAACAATCGGCAAAACCGCATTTATATTAAGAATCATTCTACGGAGCTTTTAATGGACCATTCCAAACCATCTCTAATGTCCAAGTTAATCGGCATTGTAGGCGTTTGTTTGATATTGCTCATATTCGTTTACGTGGAGGTGGGTTTCTTTTATGCGGACCCTTACGTGACCGGCACAGAATCGATTCTTGTCAAAAGTTTTCTTTTTTCCGCTCGCATGATTACACCACTCGTTGGTCTGGCGTTGGCGTACTTAGTTTTGATCGCCTCGCGCAGAAAAGTAAGATTCAGTTTCGTTTTCCCGGGATTACTGGGTGTAATTGCAATTTTCGCGTTCTTTTACCCGGCGCTAGAATTTGTATACACGAGATCAATGCAGAAGCGGCTATCGGAGTTCCATCCTTATTTACAGCTAATGCCCCACGATTTCAAAAAAACAGCAGGCGCCGCTGCGCCAAAGGTGTTTTGCCTTGGTGGCTCAACCACCGAGTTCACTGATTCGCACGGGCGGGGCTGGCCTCAAAAAACATCCGAAATACTGAGAGACCATTATGGGACCAGTGCAAATTTCTTCAACTTTGGAAGGCAATGGTACACTACTCAGCACCTTCTGATCGATTACAATGCAAATCTCAGTCAATACAAGCCGGATGTAATCATCATAATGGAATCCATAAATGATTTGCTGCAAAACGCCGATTTCAGTTATTTCAGCACGGGACCATTTCGAGAAGATTACGGCCATTTTTTGGGGCCCGTTAGGAGACTCATACTTCAGCCGACACTTCTCTCGGCGTCGTTGGAGACGGCTCGTATGTTCTGGTACGCCCCTGAAAGGACAGTTTTAGAGGTTGATACTTTCCCGGGGTTGGAGTCGTTTAGGAGAAATTTGCTCTTCTTGATTGAAGCGGCGAAACGTGATGGAGCAGCGGTCGTCTTGATGACTCAGCCTTCTTTATTCAAAGACCAGATGAGCGCCGGCGAAATAAAGGCATTGACCATGATTAATCGAGAGGCGATAGGCCCTAAGTTCCAATGGAGCGTAGGAACGGGAAAAGCTGGAATGGCAAAATACTCCCAAGCTGTAAGGAAAATTGCCGCCGATTCAACGGTAAAGTTGATTGATTTGGACAAAATTGTTCCAAAATCCATGGAATACTTTATTGATGACGTTCATTACACAGACAACGGTTTTCAGTTGGTAGCTGAAACAGTAGCCGGCGGCTTGGAATCTTTTGGAGTCTCGACTCAAATCAACGCAGGGTCAGGCAAGTAATATCTTTTAGGCGTAGGCGCCTCATCTATTAATCATCAGTCAGATTGCCTCTGTTCTGTTTTCCATAACTGTATCGTAAAATTCTCTACCTGTAACGTGAGCCTCCTTCAAGTATTCAGGAAACTTTAAAACGTCGCCCTCGAAGTCCAGCCCTCTGTAAACCAGAGGCTTCCAGAGCTTCATATCAACAGCGTCCAAAAAGTATTTCATGGTTAATAACGCCCCATCAAAAAGCTTCGCGCCTTTGGTGGCTCCCACTGAAATGAACAAAGCGTTGCGTTTTATGGGATGTTTCGACGGCTGGTCCAACCAATACTTCTTGACCCAAAAAGATTGGCAGCGATCCATTAGGATTTTGGTATGGGCGCTCACAGTGTAGAAAAAAATCGGAGAGGCGATCATCAGGCCGTCACACGCAATTAGTTTATCATAAATACTCTGGAAGTCATCATTGATTGCGCACCGACCGGACTTCTTGCATCCGTAAATCTCCAGGCACGGAGACATTTTTAAATCTCTAAGAAAAATTTCTTCAACGACGGCTCCGGCTTCCCTTGCCCCTATAACCGCTTCCTTAAGCAGAGTAGCGGTGTTTCCTTTTCTTCTAGGGCTTCCATATAAGACTAGTATATTCAAGAGTTGCTCCTTACGATAATTATGAGCTTTCAACATCCTAACAGTCAAGACTGGGGAAACAAATCAGCTCTGCAAGCAATTCATTTGATTTTATCGTTGCAATTATCAAGCATAATTTGATATCAGTTTTGGGATGTGAGTGACATCCGCCGTCGATGCGCCGGATGCGATTTACGATTCTGCGGGCTCAAAGTAGCCTCCTCAAGAAAACAAAAGACAGTAGATATAGTCGTATGAAAAGACTTTTAGATGCAGTCGTCTCCTGTTTAGGTTTGCTCATTTTGGCCCCTTTCTTCCTCATCATCGCCGTCACTATTAAGATTGAATCTCGCGGATCGATTTTTTATTCATGCAAACGCGTAGGATGTGGAGGCGAACTGTTCAACATGTACAAATTCCGCACTATGTGCGACACGGTGGATATAATCAATTGCAGACTATGTTCCGCGAAGGATATTCGAGTGACCCGTCTCGGCAGAATCCTGAGGCTTACTAAACTCAATGAAATACCACAACTAATCAATGTGCTTCTGGGCCAAATGAGC
>JBBSBY010000037.1:0-31192 GCA_038250835.1 Desulfomonilales bacterium
CTGATCGAGAAAACGCTGAAATAATGTCACGGCTGATCTGACTTTTGTCGAGATCCGCCACGACTACATTAATATCCCGCACGTCCAGGCGACTTGCAAAACCGAATATCACAAGCTGAACTATTGGAGCGATCAGAAGTAAACGAAAATTTTGACGATTCCGCTTTATTTGAATGAATTCTTTGATTATAAGGCTGATTGTCCGTCCCAAACTCTGTTTCAACTCGGATTGACGCTTAGGGGTGGTTGAATTCATATCAGCTCAGTTGGATTTGGTATCCTTCGAGAATACCCGCCAACTCTTTGGTTTTAATGGGTTTTGACATATAGCCGTCCATCCCGGAGGCAAAACAACGCTCTTTGTCCTCCTTCATGGCATAAGCCGTCATGGCCAAAATCGGTATACGTTTAAGCTCATTTCTTTCCATTTCTCTAATGCGCTTAGTTGCTTCAAAACCATCCATTTCCGGCATTTGAATATCCATTAATATTAAATCAAAATCTTCGATCCGCAGAAGTTCCACAGCCTCAAAACCATTTTTTGCAACGGTTGGGATATGCCCCATTTTTTCCAGTAGGCGAACAGCCAACTTTTGATTGACGAGATTGTCTTCTGCAAGCAGAATGCGTAGCGGCCTTAATTTCGTTTTTTCAAGGGTCATGCGCCCGATACCCTCGGTTTTGCTGATACTGGAGTCCCCATGTTGGAATTGAGCGGTAAAGGTGAACACACTGCCGCGGCCCGGTTCGCTTTCAACGGCAATGGCTCCGTTCATCATGCGCGCCAATCGCGAGCTTATGGCCAGCCCCAGTCCTGCGCCTCCATATTTGCGAGCTATGGTGTGTTCGGCTTGTTCAAAAGCATTAAAGATGGTCGACTGATTTTCCAAAGAGATACCTATTCCGGTATCCCGAATTGAAAATCGTAGGATTACCCCGGCTTCGAAAATCTCCTCCAGAGAAACGCTGAGAGCAACTTCACCGGAGTGGGTGAACTTTACGGCGTTACCGAGAAGATTTAGAAGAATTTGCCTGAGACGACCGGGATCTCCGATCAATTCATCCGGACATTCGGGTTCTATTTCAAACCGAAGCTGTATACTTTTCGCCTGGGCGGGCGCCTTGAGAGTCGCAATTGCCTTCTGAACACAGTTCCTCAGATTGAAGTCCGTTGGAGAAAGTTGGAATTTTCCCGCTTCAATTTTTGAAAAGTCCAGGACATCGTTAATGATCATGAGCAAAGCGTCAGCAGAAGCCCTCACAGCATCGAGGTATTCCTTTTGCTCTGGAGTCGGGTCGGTGTTCCATAACAAATCCGTCATTCCGATAATGCCGTGCATCGGTGTTCTTATTTCATGGCTCATGTTGGCCAGGAATTCACTTTTGGCTCGGCTGGCATGCTCGGCCGCAATCCTCGCTTCCACTAAATCCGTTACATCCGAAAACGATTCAATTCCTCCAATGAGATTTCCTCCGTCACCAACCATCTGGGTCGTATTTTTCAAAGCTATAAGAGCGCGCCCGGACTTTGTTCGGATATTGCACTCCTGATGGACAGTGGAAACCATGGAAGTCATAAGATTGCAAAATAGAGAGCAATTCTCTCCCATGAATACTGCGCAGGCCTTGCCGACAATGTCCGATCTCTCGTAACCGGTTATATTGCAAAATTCATCGTTCACCATGGTAACGATCCGCTGTGGATTGACCATGAAAATACCCGTCGCAGCAGTGGATAGAAGCTGTTTTTGCAACTCTAAAGCATGCTTCAGTTTCTTTTCGGCCCGCTTTCTCTCCGTTACATCTTGGAACATTCCTTCAAAATATTGAAAATTGTCTTCTTCATCTGTGACAAGCCTGGAATTGAATGAAATCCAAATTTTCTCTCTGTTTTTCTTACAGCAATAGATCTCGTAATTAGTGATTACTCTCGATACCATAATTAGTTTCAAAAACTCATCGCGCTCTTCCGGATAAACGTATAGTTGGCTTCTAAAATCTGTGAGATTAGTTATCAGATCGTCAACGGAATCGTATCCCAAAATTTTTGCCAGGGCCGGATTAGCTGAAAGAAACCTGCCATTCCAATCAATTCTATAAATGCCCTCACTGGAGTTTTCCACCAAAGATCGATATCGCTCTTCCGATTCTGTTAGGGCTCTTGTGCGTTCAACAACCCTGTGTTCCAGTTCCTCATTTGTCTTTTTCAGTAGATCTTCGGCTCTTTGCCGTTCAATTACTTCCTTGCGAAGACGCTCGTTCATCAACTTCAGCTCAGCGGTTCTCTCTCGAACTCTAGACTGAAGCTCTAGTTTGTTCTTTTTATCGAGTATTTGTTGTTTTTTCTCGAGGGTGAGGTCTTCAACCAAAGCGAGCACTGATCTCTGAGCGCCCATTCGCAATGAACGCAAATTCATGCGTCCCCAAATTCTTCTTTGGTCAATTTGTATTATGGATTCATGAATCTGCGGTTTTCTTGTGCGAAATACTTCCTGAACAATCAATTCAGCGGTTCTAGAAGACGCTGAATTGTGAAAAAGCGTGGTAAAGGCCGTACCCTGCAGAAAAGAATATTCGGGGGTAATCTTCTCCCAGGCGGAATTCGCAAATACTATTCTGAGACTCGCGTCAACCATGAGCGTGGGAATGGGCAAAGCCTGGAGAAGTTTCCCAAACGAACTGGCATGCACACCCCGAATATCAAAACTACCTGATTGAGAGATATCGTCAGGAAAAACTCCGTTGATGTCTATAGATTGAGTGGCCGTCCCACGTAATAGCGTGGGGGCCTCTTTTTCAGGTTCTTCCGAATCAAAGGACGGCGTATTCCTGTCGTTCATTAATATTCCTCATTGGCCGAATCAGCGCCCGCTTTATTCACCGACGGATCAGTGAATGGCAGGACCATCGTAAATGTGGCCCCCGCCCCAAGCTCGCTGTCCACAAATATTTGACCGCCGGAATCACTGATTATTTTTCTGCATGAGGCCAACCCTAATCCAGTTCCGGGGGCTGATTTGGTGGTGAAAAATGGATTGAACACACGTTTTAAACTTTGTCGGCTCAGACCTACACCGGTATCTTTGATTGCGAAAACCACATTAGAGTCAGCAAGGGAGGTTTTGATTGAGGCGCCCCCACCATTCGGCATCGCCTCGTAGGCATTTTTAATGAGGTTGATCAATACTTCGAGGATCTCATGCTTTTTTGCATGCACGAAGCAGCTTTTCGCAAAATCGACATCGATTGCAATCTCGCGGTCCGATAAATGGCTTTCCATTTTTATCCACGACCGACTCATCTCTACGGCCTGACCGGCCAATACGCTTAAATCAAATACCACGTGAGGAAGCTCGTTGAACGATTGATTTAACCCGGCAAAGGTCTGTAACCTGCGCACTGTTTCCGCGCCGGATTTACAGCTTTCCACAATATATCCAAGGCTCTTTTTAAGATGTTCGAAGTTTCCTGAATCTATATCCATGATTCCCAGTTGAGCGCCGCCCAAAATAACTTGGAGTAAATTGTTAAAATTGTGAGCAATTCCCGCAGCCAAATCCGCAACGGCTTTGTAGCGTTCAGTTTGAAGCAATGATTCCTGCGCCTTTCTGATTTCAGTGACATCCTCGATTATGCCCTGGGCGCCTATGATTTGATTGTCCGAATTAAATATGGGAGCAAGGTGAAGCTTTAGCTGCAATTTACCAAGCGGTGAGGCATACGGGAATTCACCAGCCTGCTTCGCTCCTGCTGTTAAACACTTTTGCAATGCTTCCGCAATCCCTGAATTCCTGATATGCCTGAGTTGCAAAAGATTAAATTGTCTTGCTTGATCTATCTCACCCACTCCAAGCATTGTCAAAGCCTCACGATTAGCCTCCGTGATTCTACCATCAATATCACAGGAAATAATTGCAAGTGGAGCATTCTCCACAAGCAATCTGTACTTTTCTTCCCCCGCCTTCAAGGCTTCTTCAGCCTTTTTGCGCTCGGAAACATCCGTTGCAACTAGAATGAATCCTTCTACTTCACCGGACGCGTTACGCTTGTAATCCCAAGCCGTTTCAATAGACACCAGGGATCCGGTCTTTGTTTGAATCGTCTGCACTATTTCCGAGGGAACGGGATGATTTGAAACAATGGAGCAAAACAGGAGTTCCAAGTTCTTCTTAGCTACAGGGTCTTTACCGACGAGATCCCAGATGAATTGTCCGATCAACTCTTCTCGGCTGAATTCGGTTATCGTGGAAGCCGCTTCGTTTGCGAATGTAATTTTACCTTTCAGGTCTATTTCCGCCACACCGTGAGGTATCGTTTGCACAAGGGTTCGGTGCAATTCTTCACTATTCAATAAATCCTGGTGAGCTGTCAGCAATATCTGCTCGGCTTTTTTCCCGGCATTTATGCCCCGAGCTATGCCATGAACTCCGATAGGTGAACCATTGTCTCGGATCAATCGACTTTCAATCTCGTACCAAACGATAGATCCATCTTTTGCTAATACTGGAAGCTCGTAAACAGTCGATTCGACGTTGCCGTCCAATTTTAGTTTCATATTCCTTTCAGCTATGTGGCTATAATTCGGAGCAATTAGCTTCCGCATGTCCATTTGCAGAACATCTTGTTGTTTGTGTCCCAGCATTGGCTCGATTGCACCGTTTACGGTTGTAACGCTTCCTTCCAAGTCAATGGTCAGAACAATATCGTGAGGCGAATCATTGGTGGACTGAATTGCGTCGGCGGCGCCGCTTGCTCTCAGAATGCAGATAACCTTGTCTTCATTTACGGGCTTTAACTTTGCAGATAGTTTTTTGGTGCGGTTCTTTCCGATAGTGCCGGGAAGTTCAATGTTTAGGGGAGCTTTTGATGTGAGCCGCCTTAGAATGCGCTGTAAGCGTAACTTGGGCGCAAATAGCCTCTGGAAATCACGTCCTATGACATCTTCGATCTTGAGTCCCATTAAGGATGCCGCCTGAGAATCAGCCTGTAAGACATTGCCGGCGGGGTCAAGCACGACGGCGCCCAATAAGGTGTCTTCGCAGGATCGCTCAATTTCTGCAATTGTTGAGGCAAGCTCTTTATGCGCCTTATATTTTGCCAGGGCCAAGCGTATCGCCCAATGCAGCTCAGCCGCGTTAAACTTAGCGCATTGATCAAAGGAACGTAACCTTAAATTGGGGTTAAACTCGCCGGGGCTTTCGAAAACCAGTATAATAGGAAAATTCCAGTTTAGGTCCACCGTCTCCGCGGAAGCGGTGTTCCCGCGCATGATCACGGCGTCAAAGGCTGAATCCCCGAGACGCCGAATTTCTCCAGGTTTTTCTGGATATAGAACAGGTTGATGACCCAATGTTTCAAGGAGCCCGAATAGCAAATCTCTTGCAGAATGCTCGTAGCCATGGATCAATATCCGAGCGGACGGCATGTCCATTCCTCATTTAGCAAGTAAAGATCAGGTCTGTCGGCGTCGCTAAAACGCGCGACAAAGCTCTCGGGAAAGCATGATGAGCGCATACAGTGATATCACGAAATTCCCATTCCATTATAATACCGATGCGGATGTCGGGTTAAACGCTTACAGAAATCGATTAGATCGGTGAAAATCAATATAGCAAAATGGTGAACAAATGAAAATCTTAGATTTCCATATACATGTCGGTCGCTCAACACATCTAATTCCAAAGATGATTGAGCACTTGCGGGAGACTATGGGAGAGGCCGCTTTGCAATTATTAGACAAGCTAACCACCGAAAGCTTTTTGCATTTTTTGAGCATGGAAGGGGTAGATCAAGGAGTGCTTCTCGCTGACTATTCACCTAAAGTCACAGGGGAGGTACCGAACGACTTTGTTAAAGAGTTCTGCGGTTCATCAGGGACATTGATCCCATTTGCATCCATTAAATTCTCGAGTTCAGTAGAACCCGCCGCTCAAGTGGAGTCGGCGGTGGTGGAATTGGGCTGTAGAGGGGTTAAGCTGCTGCCGTCCTATGCTCATTTTTATCCGGATGATCCGAGAATTCTCCCCGTCTATGAATCGGCCCAAAGCCTGGAGATTCCGGTGATGTTTCACACTGGAACCAGTTTGTTCCCGGGCACAAGAATTAAATACGCTCATCCTTTATTGTTGGATGAGATTGCGGAAAATTTTTCCAGACTTTCAATTGTAATGTCGCACGGCGGTCGTCCATTCTGGTATAAAGAGGCCGAGTGGCTGCTGATGCGTCACAAAAACATGTATATTGATATTTCAGGTATACCCGCCAGGCAGCTCAAGACAAATTTTCCGAAAATAGAAAAACTTAGTGATAGATTCATTTTTGGTAGCGACTGGCCGAATATACCGTCGATTAAGGCTCAAGCGTCGAAAATTATGGAACAAAAATTCAGCGAAACGTTTTTGAAGAAGCTATTCTGGGAAAATGGGATGAGACTTGTGGGCGGAGCATGAAGTCGGCAGGCATTACTCATTATTGTTGCCGAACTCTGAAGATCCTTCAGTAATTAACCCGTACTGGATCTGGGGCATCCGGGTTCCCAGGGGCGTTTACTGACGCTAATGTTAATCAAAATCGAATTTGATTAAAGAAAAGATTATATGAAAGGAAACAAAGGCGCCCCGAATTTCGGAGCGCCGTTATCATCAACACTATTCTGGATCAGACTACGAGTAAGTTAAAAATCCCTAAGTTCGGAGGCGCCGAATCCGCCATGACCTCCTCTATGGCCGCCATGCCGACCGCCCATTCCTCTCATCTTATGATTAAATGCTCGTTCCATCTTCATTTCTGATATCTTTTCGATCTGATCCGGAGTCAAAAGAGCCAATCTATCTCGACCTAATTTTAGTCGCTCTTTTAGCAGCTCCGATTTCGCTTTCCAGATTTGGTCATCGATTTGTGCAAGTTTCTGTTGATCCACCTTGCCGGACAACATCATGGTCTTTTTCTCATCTTTGAAGCTCAATAGGTCAGTCCTGAGCTTCCGTGTTTTATCTCTGAAGTTGGTGTAAAGCGCTCTAATCTGCTTTTTTTGATCAGGGGATATCCCAAGCCGATTAATCATTTGCTCCAATCTGCCGCGTCCGTCATGGGGACCGAATTCCGGTCCATGGAAGCCGCCCTTACCCCGCTCTGAAAACTGAGGTGTGGGAGCGGGGCCGCCGGTCTGATCCTCTGCTGCCGACGCCGCCACAGCAAAGGGAACCAGCGCAAAAGCAAAAAATGCGCTGAATAGGATAACTGAAACGATCTTTTTCATAAAAGTTCTCCTCGATGTTTCATCATTGTTTTGGAAATGATTAACTCCGAAAGTATTTAAATTGCCTCTAAAATCCTAAACGGAATTAATCTTCTATGGATGCGTAGACGAAACAAGGCTCGGTTTGTTAAAAGGGGCAAACCATTTCTTGGAGGAATTAATCGTATACTGTACACCGTATACCATGTGAAGGCTATCCTTGGCCATATCGGTCGGTCAGTCTGCCCGGCGGCAACCAGTGCACCATGTACAGCAAGCCTTCAATTATCATATCGGGCGCCCCCATTAAGTTAGAGCCATAGCATAAATCTATAGCCTATCCATTGTAGAAAAAATAAAGTATACTTTGACCTTACCTGATCATCGCGGGTTTGGCGCGACCTGGCCCGTACGCATGCAATGAACCACGTTATTTTAATAAACGATATATTCTCTTGACAGGAGTAGGAACATGATGCCGGGTCCATGGGAACTGATACTGATTCTTATAATCGTGCTGGTTGTATTTGGAGGAAAACGAATTCCTGAAATAATGGGCGGTATGGGCAAAGGCATTCGCTCCTTCAAGAAGGCTATGGATACTGATGAAGATAGTCCTCAGCAGACCGGCCAAAACCAACAATCGTCCATTCAAGAATCAGAGGCTGCAAAAGCCGACACATCTAAACCGACATTGCAGGACGCGTCCGCCCCAACCAAGCTGGAGCCAAAGTAATATAATTAATATTGTTCGGGCTTTTGTAAATTGTATCGCTCGGAGTGACCCGGTCCCGGAAAACCTCCGGTATCATAGTTTAATCACATTATGAAATTTCTTCTTGCCATATTGCGGTGGATTGTCGGTCTTTCCCTAAACCACCCATGGCTGGTCGTTTCCGCTTTCTTTATTCTCGCCGCGGCAGGCTTTGCCTCGATGCCCCACATCGTTGTGAGCACAAATCTCATGGCGGGTGTGGGCGAAAGTAATGCCGTCATAAATTTAACCAGAGAAAACACTGAAAAATTTGGTGAACAGGATTCCTTGATCATTGTCTTGGAGTTCCCGGAACCTCCCGGCGAAGACCGTTTACCTTTTATTAAGGGCATTAGCGAGGCGGTGGGCGGTATTCCGGATGTGAGACGCGTCAGATACAGGATGCTTGATCCGGATGATCCGAAGCAAGTGGATCGCTTCCTTCGCAGCTTTTTATTGGGCATGAATCAAAGGGAGCGTCAGGGAATAGAGAAGATATTCAGCGACAAAGGAATTTCAGATGCCGTTAGGCGTTCAAAAAATCGACTTTTTTTAGCCGAAAATCCGTATTTGGCACACAAGATTCTGGAGGATCCCCTTGAGATCGGCCAATTCATTTCGCACTCGATGCAAAGAAGAATTGGTTCAATAACCCTGGGGGACGTTTACTTGCTGATATCCGGTCCGGATAGTGTTCTGTTTCTAATTCAAGTAACACCTGACTTTACGAGCTCCAATATAGGTAAATCCAAAGAACTTGTGGCTCGAGTTAAAAAGATCGTGCCGCAAAAGATTGCGGAGCTTAACTCTAAATATCATCTGGTGGAGAATACCGCTGATCTCAGGTGGTTTTTGACAGGTAAGACGGCTTTTCAAACTGAATCCGACGAAATATTCGATCGTGAAACCGGGACGCTGTTGCTGATTTCGGTATCCCTGGTAGCTATAATTTTCCTCAGCATCTACAGAAGCATAATTTCCTCAATAATCCTGACCATCCCCCTACTGGCGGGTGTTGGACCTAATTACGGCTTCCTGTATGTAGCGTATAATGAAGTAAATCCGGTGGTGATGGGGGCCACCGGCGTATTGCTCGGTCTTGGGGCTGAATACGGTGTCCATTTGTGGGGTCGTTTCCGGGAGGAGTACAATTTAGTTCACGATTACAGACGAGCGGCTTTTAATGCTTATGCCCACACCGGCCCTCCGGTGATTCTTGGCGCATTGACTGGAATGATCGCGTTTTTTTGTCTATGCCTTTCCAGCCAGCCTGCCCTGGTGCAGTTTGGTTACTTCGGCGCCGTTGGTCTGGGGTTTACCGTCGTTGCCACACTGTTTCTCGTCCCTGCAATGATAAGTATTTTATCGACTTTCAAGAAGGATCGTTATCCCACGTTGAAGGCTTCTTTTTCCACAGTCGCCACGGCCTTTCGAGCAAAACCATCTTTCATTATAGCTCTCTCACTCATCTTAATCGCCGTGGGGTCTATTTTTGCTTTCAGAGTCACTTACGAAAAGGATCTTTTCCGCGTATTTCTTGCTCGCGATATGGTGTCAATGGCCGTTTCCAAGAAGATCTCCCACAACTTCAAATCTAATTTTACTCAACCCACGCTCTTATCCTTCAATGTGGACGATATTCAGACCGGATTGGAATATCAACGCCGGCTCGATGAAATGATCGAGCGCTTAATGGCAAGAGATCACGAAATCGCTTCCTTTGACTCAATTTCGTACTTGTTGGCGCCTGATTCATTAAGGAATTTAAATGCAGAGCAGCTAGGTAAGATTTACGAAAAATGGCCGGAACTCGACGCCGAATTTAAGGCTAAGGTCGGATCTGCTGACTTGTCGAAACAGGCCTCGGATGTGATGAAACTCTCATTTAATTCCACGGGCGCCGTTTTGGCTGATCTATCAATAGGTAGATTTGAAGATGATCCGGGGGCAGCGGACTTGGAGCAGTCCTGGTACGTGGCAAAAATAAAAGGAAAATACCGTTTCTTAACCCAAGTCAGGTACTCCGACGCGATAACGGACAGTCAACAGCTAAAAAAAGCCGATTTGAAGATTGCCGAAGCCGCTAAGAGCTTACCGGTTAGACTATACATTTCGGGTACGCGCCAAACAATGGAAGCGATTCTTTCAAGCCTGGTTTCAGAGTTGTTTAGATTGGGAATATACGCATTTGTCTCTCTCATAGTGATTTTCTTCGCCGTTTTCCCTAATCCGCTTGGAGTTGGTCTTTGTCTCATTCCAATGATAGGCTCTTTTGCAATCACACTTGGAGTTCTGTCATTTGCCGGTATGGGACTGCCGTTTTCTATAGTGTGTGTGGCCCCTCTCGTTTTTGGTTTCAGCATACATAATGGAATTCACGTGGTTATGGGCAGCTTGCATGAAAAGGGTGGTACCGTGACCTCAACAATGGCGAGAATAACCCCTCGCGCTATATTAACTTCGTTGACGATTATGGCGGGTTTTGTGGCAATGATTACCTCAAAGCACTATTCAATGGAGTTTCTCGGCTGGGCCATGGTTGTGGGAATGCTGTCCGCCGCGCCGTTGACTTTAATCACATTGCCTGCTTTCCTGTACGTAATTGAAAAGATGCGAAAAGGGGGCCAAAATGAATTCGAATAATTTGGACACTGTAAGGCAAATTCTAGCTTCCGCGAAAACCATTGCAGTGGTCGGGTTGTCCGCAAATGAGAGCAAAGACAGCAATAGAGTGGCAAAATACCTGCAGGGTAAAGGCTACAAAGTAATCCCCGTTAATCCCGCAGCCACGGAAATTTTGGGTGAAAAGAGCTATCCTGACCTCACATCTATTCCAGACAAAATTGATATTGTGGATGTATTCCGTAAACCGGAATTTCTTAATGATATAGCCGAACAAGCTGTCAAGATCGGGGCGAAAACTTTATGGATGCAGCAAGGAATCCGCAATGACGCGGCCGCCCAAACAGCGCGAGGCGGAGGGCTTGAAGCGCTTCAGGATATATGCATCATGCAGGCCCACAAGCAATTAATGGTTTAAACCGCTTTTTATTTTCTTCAATTCTTTGAAATTGGCGCTCAATTCTCTTCGGTTGTAGGTGGGCGCCATATAGCTGAAATTTGACGCGTTTAACCAAACATTTGATCTACCGGCGCCGGCCCGGAATTTTCAACCTTTCCCTTCACGTTAGTTTTCAATTGCTGTATATTTGTAAATTCATCAAGCATTTAAGCTCTATCTTATTCATTTTTACGTGGGTTACCGCTCGTCTATTAGCCCACTGCTCAGATGCGAGGAGAAGTCATTAATTCATTCTTTAGCAGAGGATCGGAATGGCTCTGTTTACTAGGGATAAGAACAAAGCTTTATTAGAAGCGGTGTCGCAAAATCAAATCGAATTGGCGCAACAGTTACTGTCCAAAGGCGCTGACGGCAACAGTAGAGATGACGGCGGAGTTACCCCATTGATGAAGTCGTCTTTTATCGGCAGCCTCAGAATTATGAAAATATTAGTTGACCACGGGGGTGAAGTTAACGGAAAAGACAATAAGGGTCAGACTCCTCTCACTTACGCTTCCATGGCAAATCAACCGGGCGCCGCAAAATTCCTGATATCCAAAGGGACTGATCCGGAAATTTCAGATATCGAAGGCTCCATCCCACTCATGGCGGCGGCTCATTACGGGAGAAGATCTATTCTTGAACTTCTGCTCGGTTCCGGAGCAAATCCCGAAGCCAAAGCGCTGGACAAGAGAACCGCTTTACTTGTGGCATTTGACTCCGGCCATCCTTTGATTATGTCGCTCTTGCTCGACAAGGGCGCAGACGTAAACACCAGGGATAAAACAGGATCAACCGCTTTGATGCGGGCGGCGTTTAACGGACATCTGGGAATCATAAATCTTGTCTTGAAACACGGCGCTCATCTTGAGCTTTCCGACAAAGCCGGACAAACTGCCTTGATGAAAGCTGCGCAGCGAGGTCACAAAGAAGCGATCCAGTTGCTCCTCAAGCGAGGCGCAGATATCAACGCCAAAGATAACGCAGGGTGGACGGCGTTAATGGTAGTTGCGGATAAAGGTCATTTACCTGTTGTGAAACTGCTGGTTGAACGAGACGCTGATATAAATCAAAGGGATAAAGCCGGCAGAACCGCTTTAATGTGGGCTGCGCGGGCAGGTCGTCTCCAGATCGTCAACTTGCTGATGGATAGCTCCGCTGAGCTGGATCTTGAGGACAATGCAGGACTTACGGCGCTTGTCTGGGCATCACAGGAAGGACATGAGGAAATTGTGGAGACGCTTCTCGAAAAAGGCGCCTGTCTCACGGCTGAAGCGGAAAAAACAATTGAAACATTGATCGATTCCAGCGGGACGAGGACCGAAACTCTTGAGCTCACATTAGACCGCGGTTTTCTTGTAGAGGTTCGTCCAACCGAACCCCAAGCCGAATATTTGATTGAAATAGCCGGCTCCTGCCGAGGCGCTGAGGCCGAAAAGCTTCTGAACGCAGGTGTAGATCCCAATTTTAAAAACACGTATGGACTCACTCCATTAATGAAGGCTTGTTTTTGTGGAAATATAGAGGCGGCCGAGGTTTTACTCAGTCGGGGGGCGGATATAGAGGCTGTGGATAAAGATGGAAAAACGGCCTTAATGAAAGCGTGTGCGGGAAGCAATTTGGATGTCGTCAGATTATTGGTGGAAAGAGGAGCGGTCATAAATTCTGAAAACCACCACGGACTCACTCCTCTGATGCGTGGCGCATACAAAGGCTCTCTCGATTTAGTCGAGTTTCTAATTTCCAAGGGCGCAGACGTAAACGCAGTAGATAAAGCGGGACTCTCGGCCGTCTCATGGAGTTCTTTAAAAGGCCACACTGGAGTAGTTGCATGTCTTGTTCGCGCCGGCGCACAATTACAGGAAGTTACCGCAACCTATATGGATTCGACTAACCCTCGGCCGGACGCCTATTCCAGGGAAATTCCAGCGGAGGTGATACTTGAAGCGGAAGCTGCCCTGATCCATCGGAACTCTGAAGCGGACGTCGATGAGTTAATCCAAGCCTGTGTAACAAAAAACATCGAGGAGATTGAACGAGCGTTTAATAACGGCTTTGATGTGAACTCCAGGGATAAGTCCGGCAGGTCTCCTCTTATGTGGGCTTGTTACAAAAATAGAATTCCAATAGTGAAACTGCTTCTGAAGAATGGAGCGGACGTTAATTTACAGGATAAGGAAGGACGCTCGGCTTTGATGTGGAGTTCTTTGTACGCCCATATAGAAGTGACTAAACTAATATTGGATGAAGAAGCGGATATCGATCTTGCTGATGGAAACGGGAGGACTTGCTTGATGTGGGGTTGTCTCAGCGGGAATAATGAAGTGGTGAAAATGATTTTGGCCACGGGACCCGATCTGGACGCCGTAGATAACAACGGAAAGACCGCCCTTATTTGGGCCTCCCAAAAAGGACATCTAGGCGTGGCCGAATTGCTCCTTACATGGGGAGCGAATGTTCATGTAAGAGATGCTCATGGTAAGTCGGCGGTTGACCATGCGAAAGACCGGAATTGCTTCGAGATTGTCAAATTAATAGGACACTGCCGGTAACGGCTCGGGAGGAGGCCGACTATGCTATGCTCGATGATTACTGTAATTCTGGGTATCGTTTTAGGCGCTCAGTCGGTGAATGGCGAGCCGGCCTTTGCAGGGGCAGGTAAAGAAAAGAAAAGAAGTTTTGAAAATGGGCGTCTCGTCGAGACGGCAGTAACCCGGACGCCTACCCCTCCGACCCTGGACTCCTCAGAATTCGACTTAACTTCTTTACCGGTAAATACGGATCTCCTGATTGACTACATAGTGCCCTTTCGGGGCCTTGCCGAACCTTATGTTCCTTACTACGGCGGATACTATACTCGTGAGCCCCGGTACAAAGCGACAATATCTCAGATGCGAATCCAAAGGCAAATACGCGGTATTAAAAGCAATATGCGTGACGTCAACAACCAAATCAGACAGATGAACAACAGCATTCAAAGAATTCGGATACCGCGAGGATACTGATCTACCATTGTGCCGACAATTCCGCAAATCTACAAATCTGTCTTGAACCCTGCTCTGCTTGAAATTGGAATGTCGAATAGTAACGACGTGCCTGCCGTCCTGAGAGTTCATTTGAATCCAAGCTGTATTCATAGGTATTCCAAACTATTTGTTTCATTGCGGCATACGATACCAAACAGACCGGCTTCTTTATTATTTTAGGCGCCAATAAAAGATGAACTTTTACCGCACAGTGGCAGTGGCCCGAAAAGAGGCTCGTCAGATAATCAGGGATTCCAGGTCTCTGTACCTGGCTTTGGGAATACCCGTGATGCTGATGATTCTGTTCGGATACGCTCTGTCTTTAGATGTGGATAACATTCCATTGGCAGTATGGGATCAGGACGGAACACCGGAATCGAGAGAGTTGATTGACCAACTTACAGCATCCGGGTACTTCAAGCTGGTCGCCAAAACTCAGTCAATGAAACCGATCATGCGAGGTATCGACAATAACGATATCAACATTGGCCTGGTGATTCCATTCGATTTCACCAGAAAGCTCAAGACAGGACAATCCGGAAAAGTGCAAGCCATCATAGACGGCTCCGACAGTACCAGGGCCGGCATCGCCATAGTTTATCTAGAAGCCATCATTGGGGGCTTTTCTCTTGAATATCAAGTGAAAGAATTAACTCGCCAGGCGGTGAACCAAAGAATAAATCCACCTTTGGAACCACGAATTAGATTGCTCTATAATCCTGAGCTGGTAAGTCGTAACAACATAATTCCAGGGCTGATCGCCATCATAATGATGGTTATCGCGACCCTGCTGACTTCCCTCACCGTTGTCCGGGAGTGGGAAACAGGCACAATGGAGCAGCTAATCTCAACACCAATAAAACCAAGGGAGCTAATTGTAGGAAAGCTGATTCCCTACTTTGCTCTCGGTTATATTGACTTGATTATGGTCTATTTAATGGGGAGGTACGTTTTCGACGTTCCATTCAAAGGGAGTTTGCTTCTACTTTTCTTTGTATCAAGTCTTTTCCTGGTCGGAGCTCTATCGATTGGGTTTCTGATTTCGGTAGTGGCGTCAAATCAGTTTTTTGCGACTCAGTTGGCGCTTATCGGCACGTTTTTGCCGTCGTTTTTGCTCTCCGGCTTTGTATTTCCAATATCCAATATGCCGGATGCGCTTCAATGGATTACATTAATTGTGCCGGCTCGCCATTTTGTAACAGTATTAAGAGCTATTTATCTCAAAGGCGTTGGACTTGAAGCCATTGCAGTGCCGGTACTCGCTTTATTCGTTTTCGCTCTGGGCCTAACCGCCCTCGCCGCCGGCAAGTTCAAGAAAAGAATCAAAGTTTAATGGAAATAAAGACCCCGACACCAGAAGTCGGGGTAAACTAATACCAGCAAAATTCGTCGAATATTAGTGCCGCTCCTGACAAAACTCTGAAATAAAATGTCGTCATTAGCAGTTCGTATGTTTAAGCGGCTTGATGAATTTACCGTACAAGCTAGGTTTGTATTGGCTCAAATCCTCACGTATTGCTTTTAATCATTTCACTAAACAGGAGAATTCACCGTCCAGCACTTCGGTTAAGACCCCGTGTAGGGCACGTGGCGGATCAATGAACGCGTACCTATTGCCCATAAGACTGCGGGGCTTCTGATCTATCGTTCGACGGTCTTTGGCGTGCAATTCATCCAAAACGTCCTGAACGTCGTCCACACGGTAAGAGATAAGAAAAACCCCTTCCCCGCGCGTCTCAAGGAATTTGGCGACTTCGCAGGTGTTGTTGGTTGGTTCCATAATCTCCATGGCCACACTTCCGACATAGTAGCGCACAACCCGGATTGATTCTTCGGGCGCTGAATACTCACAATCCGCCTCTAATCCAAGAACTCCTTCGTAGGTTTTGCGCGCTTCATCCACATTTTTGACCGCGATGCAGATGTGATCAATCTCCTTTATTTTCATGAACTGCTCCTTTTTTAAGTAGGCGGCCGCGCATTTTAAATCTCATGGATTGACGGCAAAATCGACACGGTGTTAGTAATCCTTATCGCCCTCAATTCGTGGAAAGTGTTAGCAAAAGGTCTTCAAACTGATCTTACGAAAACGAGGAGCGTAACCGTCTTGACAACGTGCTGGATCTGATTAGAACAAGAGCTTTTCGGATGAGAAGCCGACAATAACATTTGTATACCGTATACTGTATACTCATAACAGAAAATTAGTTTTAGAAGAAGCTTTATTTCAGTCCACCGGCAAATTACCTCGCCCACATGAACAACAGTTTCCGTCATCGCGTCGTGGACATATGGCAATGCGTGGTTATTTTCGAGAACATTTACGCAGCCATACTCCACTTGAATGCAATCTTTTTCAATCAACTTAATTCAGGATGAAGAAAAAAGCTTGACACGTAAATTGTATACAGTGTACTGTATACGCATAAAAAAGACCTTCCATTTCATAAAGCAACATCTCTTCAGAAATTCAACATCAGGCAGCCCAACCACGGAGCTATTCATGAAAAAACTTTCCGATATTAAAGTCGTCTCCCTGGAGCAGGCTACCGTCGTTCCATACCTCACCTATCGTTTGGCAATGGATGGTGTTGAAGTAATCCGTCTCGAGAATCCCCCATATGGCGATCCCAATCGTATGATTGGGGAAAATGTGCTCAATGAAGAGATGATGAACGCCTACTTTCTTTGCATCAACGCAGGGAAAAAGGCGCTTACTCTCAATCTCGGCCAAGCTAAAGGGCAGGAACTCTTACGTGATCTCATCAAGAAACTGGATGTGGATATATTCATCACCAACCAGCTACCCAGAAATTATCAGAAGCTCGGCATTGACTACGAAATCCTGAAATCCGCCAAACCGGACATCATTTGGATGGGCGTCACGGGATTCGGACCGGACAGCAACGAGGGCGCATACGATCCTATTCTTCAGGCCCGATCAGGACTGATGGAACTCACCGGCGAAGCCGACGGCGATCCTCAGGTCTTGGGTATTCCCTTGCCGGACATGGGCACGAGTGAGCACGCCTACGGCTTACTGATGAAGGCGCTTTACAACAGAGCCGCAACAGGCGAGGGCCGGCGAATCGAGCTCTCCATGTTTGAATCATCCATATCATGGTTGACGGTCCCCATCACGATGACCGCGACCTTTAAAAAGAACATCACGCGCCGCGGTAATACTCACGAATTTTTTGCTCCTGTGTCTGTTTATCAAACCAGAGACGGATTCATTTACCTTGCCGTCGGAAACGACCGCCAATGGAAGAAGATGGTCGAACAGGATCTTTTCAGCTCTCTTAACAAATCTGAATATGAGAAGAACGTCGGCCGCATCAAAGACGTTTCCAATTTGAACTCCTCCATAAATGAAATTACCCGTAAACACACTTCCCAAGAGCTTATCGACTTCTTTGCAGAAATCACGGTTCCTGTAAGCAAAATAAATTCCATTGGCGAATCCATTGCCCAACCGCTTGTGCAAAGATGTTTGCTTTCTACGCAGGACCCAAAATCAGGAACAACGGTGACACTTGCCCCGCCGCCGCACATGACCGCCTATTTGATGGAGAACGGCCAAAAAATGACTTTCCCTCCACGTTTAGGTGAAAACAATCGTGAGTTTTACGGCCAATTGGGGCTGTCGGATGAACAGATTTCGCGGCTAAGTTCAGAGGGTATCATTTGAGTGTATGGCCGGCACTAATCGGTCTCAGGAATGAGTCAAGGAACATAATTTCCAAAGGCGCCGTAAAAAGCACGGCCAAACAAACTTCAAAGATCTCTTTAAATCCGCTTTATGAGGAGGATTTAGGGGGTTATCAAAAGTCGCCCCGGTAATGAGAATTTAAGGTATTGTAGCAATTAAGGCCAAACAAACCAGAGGTTTCTACGAACCTCGGAAGTCGGCTATTTCCCAGCGAAAGAAAAATTATGCGCATCATCGTTTTGATTAAACAAGTTCCAAACACCACCGAGGTCAAGCTCGACCCAAAGACCGGCAATCTTATTCGTGAAGGTATCGACACGATAATCAATCCCGATGATCTTTACGCATTGGAAACGGCTCTTGCCTTGAAAGACACAGGAGAGGCCGAAATTACCGTTTTGTCCATGGGTCCGGCTCAAGCTGTTGACGCTTTATCCGAAGCCTTAGGTATGGGCGCGGACAATGCCGTTTTGCTGACCGATCGCGCTTTCGCCGGGGCGGACACATGGGCGACTTCTTTTACTCTAGGAAAGGCCATTGAACATATCGGCGAATTCGATTTGGTTTTGGCCGGACGTCAGGCAATCGACGGTGACACGGCTCAGGTCGGCCCCCAAATAGCCGATTATCTGGATGTCCCGCAAGTTACATACGTTTTCGAGATCGAATCCGTCACGGAAGATCACATTATAGTCAAGCGTAAGCTTGAAGACGGTTATGAGCGAATCCAGTGCAGCTTACCGGCCCTTTTGACGATAATACCCGGGACGCGGCAGCCTCGCTATCCGGGAATGGGCGCTTTATTGATGGCCTGCCGGGAAAGAGCCGCCATTAAAACATGGAATGCGGCCGACATAGGAGTAACCACAGCCGAAATAGGACTAGATGGATCGCTCACTCACGTGGTCAAGACGTTTGCGCCTAAATTCGAACGTCAAGGCGAGTTGTTGGAAGGCGGCGCATCTGAGACGGCTCAATTGCTTGTTCAACGTTTGAGGGAGCACAACTTGGTGTGACGACGCTGCCGAGGAATTGATCATTCTCCGAGGAGTCAAGTGGCGAAAAGTATTATTTGATAACTTGTGAAAACTTCTGAGAACTCCTACACAATGAATTCGGAGCCGCTCTTGTCTTCTTTCGTTATTCCAATGAAAATTGGAATTCCTGGATACCAGCGCACGCTGGTATGACGGAGTAGCTGGTTGTCGTTCGGATGACGACAAGCGCCGGTTTGGTGAGGCGGCGCCGTAGTATTGCCGAATAATTCATGAAAACTTCTAAGAACCGCTATAGTAGGACACTCTGAACTAAAAGCCGGTCTTTCCGAACAACGTGCATTATCCCAGGAAAGACTTACGATTTGCGAGGTAAACATGGCAGTCTGGGTTGAAGTTGATCTTTGTGACGGATGTCGCCGCTGCACGCGGGCATGCCCATACTCCGCCATGGAAGTAAAAGAAGGCAAAGTCTACATTGGGGACCGCTGCACGTCCTGCGGAGCTTGCATCTCCGTCTGCAGGAACAAAGCGATTTTCACGGACGCTAAACCCAGAGTCATACCCGATTTTGCGGATCACAAGGGTGTTTGGGTATTTGCCGAGCAACGCAACGGCGACTTGAGTCGAGTATCCGTGGAGCTGCTTGGCAAGGCGCAGGAATTGGCAAAGGAACTAAACCAGGAAGTGGCGGCTGTTTTGATCGGAGATCAGGTCTCGGGACTCGCCCAAACATTAATCGAATTCGGCGCCGATACCGTGCATTTGGTTGAAGATCCAATTCTAAAAGACTATCGCACCAAAGCCTATGCACAAGTTTTTCAGGATCTCATTGCCGCTCACAAGCCCAATATACTACTTATGGGAGCGACGCATATCGGCCGCGACCTGGCGCCAAGGGTATCGCGACGAGTCGGCGCGGGTTTGACTGCGGATTGCACTGAGCTTTCCATTGATCAGGATGAACGCATTTTGTGGCAGACTCGCCCCGCTTTCGGCGGCAACATCATGGCCACCATTGCGAACCGGTTTTCACGGCCGCAAATGGCCACCGTCAGGCCCGGAGTTATGCAGGTGATTCCCACGCCCGGCAAAAAAGGCTTCATCGTTGAGCGCAAAGCCGACTTGACTGAAGAGCAAATCGGCAGCAAAACTCTGGAGATAGTTCGGGAATCCAAGAAAGATATCGATTTATCGCAAGCTAAAATAATCGTTGCCGGCGGACGCGGGGCTAATGATGAGGCCGGTTTCAAGCTTCTTGCCGAATTGGCCGACTCCCTGAAGGCCGGTTTGGCGGGGACACGGGTTGCCTATGAGAACGGTTGGATACCCGTTTCCAATCAGGTAGGACAAACCGGAATCACGGTTAGACCTGATTTATACATCGCTTGCGGCTTGTCCGGCGCTATCCAGCATCGCGCCGGAATGATGGATTCCAAATTTATAGTGGCAATAAATAAAGACCCGTACGCCTCTATTTTCAAGGTGGCGGATTGGGGAATCGTTGGCGATATGTTCGATGTGGTTCCTGCTTTGACGGAACAACTCCGCAATCTCTGTGAAGTAATGTGTGATTAACTCCGCGAAGGGGCCTTGAACAAAAGGATCTCCGTACATGATTAGATCAAATCCGGAAGAACTGATACGAAAGATCATAGCAAGATTCGTTGATCACGAAATAATTCCCTATGCGCAGGAGTTGGATAAGAAAGCCGAATTCCCCAGGGAAATTTTCAAGAAATTGGCGGCCATGGGAATTTTCGGCATCCGTTATCCTCGAAATAAAGGCGGCGCAGGCGGGAATACAACGCTGTACTGCATTATCTGCGAGGAGATTGCTCGGGGCCTCATGAGCGCAGCCTCCATAACCGCAATGCAGTGCCTCATGGGCACAAATTTTCTGTTCCATCATGGAACTGATGAGATGAGGGAAAGATTTTTCCTGCCCGCCATGAGGGGTGAAAAGATCGGCTGCTTTTGCATGACCGAACCGGACGCGGGAAGCGACCTGGGCGCAATCACCACACGAGCAGTCGAAGTTGACGACGGTTACTTAATCAACGGGATGAAAACCTGGGTCACCGACGGTCCTGAGGCAAGTTTTTACACGGTGATGTGCCAAACGAATCCCAAAAAACGACTGCGAGGCATCGGCTACTTTTTCATCCCTCGTGATTTAGCAGGAGTTTCCGTCAGCCCGCGGTTTGAAACTTTGGGAACCCGCACAACTCCGACCTGTGAAGTAGCTTTCAAGGATGTGCTGATCCCCAGGGAATACCGTTTGACGCCTGAAGGCGAGGGATTGAACGCTTTCATTAAAATTATCGCCGAAATTAGAGCCATGACCGCGGCTCTTGCCATCGGATTACAACGCGGGGCAATGGACGATTCCATAAAGTACGCCAACGAACGTGTAGCCTCGGGTCAACTGATCGGGAAATTCCAGCTTATACAATCCAAGATTGCGAATATGTCGGTGAACTTGGAAGCCTCAAAACTCATGACTTATAACGCCGCGGCAATGATCGACGCAGGACGGGACGCTTTGAAGGAAGCAACCATGGCTAAATACTTCGCCACTGAATCCGCTTGTAGCGCGGCTGATGAATGCACAAGAATTTTTGCAGGCTATGGGTATTCCATGGAATACACCGCACAGCGGTACTTTCGTGATTCCAGATTTTTACTCAGCGGCGGCGGCACTCATGAAGTGCTGCAAAGCAATATAGCCCGTTGGGCGGGAATATGATCCAATTGATTTCGGATTTTGCGCCTTACGTGAATTCCGGTGAGGAAATGTATTGATGTCCAATCAAAATATAGCTTTAGCAACTTCTCTAAAACCACTGGCGGAACGAAGGTCCGCGGGACAAGACGTGTACGATATCTTACGCCGAAATATCACAAACGGTGATATACCTGCGGGCAGCCGGGTTGTGGAACTTCATATTGCGGCGATCATGGGCGTAAGCCGTACACCTGTGCGGGAGGCCATTCACAAGCTTGAGCGAGAAGGCCTTGTCACAAAAAAGCAGAGAGGCGGCTATATTGTCACGGCTTTGACGAAAAAGGAAATCGAGGAATCTTTCGGAATCCGAGCGGTTTTGGAAGGTTATGCGGCGCAGTTGGCTACTAAGGCTCACAAGCCCGATGAGCTAAAGCCCCTACTCAGCAAAAATGAGGAATTCGCACGACTCGTGCACAAGGGTGATTTGGCGGCATTGCCGAAAATCAATACCGAAATACATGAAATGCTTTATGCGCTAAGTCAAAATCAGAGCCTGATCAAAATCATAAATGACTACAAGGATCAATTCTTACGATTCCGCAAGATAATTCTCAGTGATAAGCGTCTTGCTTTTGCCAGTTTTAAGGATCACAGCGAAATGCTGGAGATGATGCGCAGACGAAAAGCTCAGGAAGTTGAACTTCTCGTCAGAGAACATGTCCGTAGGGGCTTGACTGCCGTCCTCGATCAATACGACAAATCGAATTCGAACGGTTAGTCCGGGGCAAGGCTTATGGAAGGAAAGACACAATGCCGGCAAAAAAGATAATCCGCGTTCTTATTGCGAAACCCGGCCTCGACGGCCACGATCGCGGCGCAAAAACCGTAGCCTTTGCGCTTAGAGACGCTGGTATGGAAGTTCTCTATTCCGGACTGCACCAAAATATCGATCAAATCGTATCCACCGCGGTGCAGGAATCGGTTGACGTCGTGGGCTTGAGCATCATGACGGGCGCTCATTTGCCTATTTCCGCTAGATTGATGGAACGCCTTAAAGAAGACGACTTGAACGACATTCATGTCGTGGTGGGCGGCGTCATTCCTAAAGATGATGTCCCCAAACTCAAGGAAATCGGCGTTAAAGATGTTTTTCCAGGCGGGACTCGTTTCGACGTGATCGTTGATTCAATTCGATCGTTATTCTAAAGGGGAAATCTATGGGCGTGGCAAAATACATCAAGAACGAGAAAGACGCCATCGAAGAAGTCATTTATCAGTCCGGCATTAAGGTCAAGCCGATATACGGTCCTAAAGACCTCGAAGACATCGGGTTCGATTATGAAAAGGATCTAGGCGAACCGGGCGCTTACCCATTCACCCGCAGTCTGCACCCCCAGGGATATCGTTCGAGAGCATGGACGACACGTCAGTACACGGGCTTTGGGACTCCACAGGAAACCAACGAACGCTTCAAATACATGATAGCTCATGGACAAACCGGCCTGAATGTCGCTTTCGATCTACCCACGCAAATGGGTTACGACTCCGACAGCCCTGAGGCCGAAGGCGAAGTGGGCAGGGTCGGGATGGCGGTGGATTCCTTACAGGACTTCGACACGGCTTTCCATGGAATCCAATTTGATCGCATCGGCGCAGGATTGACCATCAACGCCGTAGCGAGCATCATGCTTGCCATGTACCAGGCTACGGGCGAAAAATACGGCTTTTCCAAAGACAAAATCAGCGCCACACCCCAAAACGATATATTGAAGGAAATGATAGGACGAGGAGCATGGATCTTTCCGGTTGAACCCGGAGTGAGACTCGTCTGCGACGTGATTGAATATTCGGTTAAGGAGCTTCCTCGCTCCAATCCGGTGAGTATTTGCGGCTACCACATCCGGGAATCCGGGGCCACACCCACCCAGGAAATCGCTTATGCTTTTGAGATTGCCAAGGTTTACATCGACGACCTCATTGGACGAGGCCTTGCCCCGGATGATTTTGTGGGCCGCTTTTCCTTTAACTTGAATGTTTTCGGTAATTTATGGGAACAAATCGCTAAGTTCAGGGCCGCGCGAAAATTGTGGGCCAAGATGCTCAAAGAGCAATACGGTGTTAAGGAAAAAAAGAATTTGTTCCTGCGGGGCCTCTTTGGCGGCGGCGGCAGCGGTTTGACCAAGGAGCAACCGGAGAACAACATCATTCGAGGCGCCTACTACGCCCTGGCAGCGGCTCTTAGTGGGGCTCAAACTACGGCTCTTTGCTCTTTTGACGAGGCTTTTACTATTCCAACTCCCAGGGCCGCCCTACTCTCCTTGCGAACCCTTGAAATTCTCATGGATGAAGTAGGTTTGCGTGACACTGTTGACCCTCTTGCGGGTTCGTATTTCATTGAAACACTTACCAAGGAAATGGAAGACAAAATCATCCAAGAAATGGATCGGGTGCAGAAAATTGGTGGAATGGTCCACGCCGTTTCCACGGGCTTTATTCAAAGAGAAGTGGCCAAACAGGCCTACGAATATGAAAAAAGTATCCAGGACGGCACGGTGACCAAGGTCGGGGTGAATAAATACACTGAAGGTGAACAACCTGACGTGGAACTGCACGAGTATAACGACTCCTGGGCAAAGACACAAATCGCCAAACTCAGGGAATTGCGAAGAACTCGCGATGGCCGTGAAGTTGTGCGATCACTTAAAGACCTTGAGAAAGCGGCCAAAGACGGCTCAAATGTTATGCCGGTTCTCGTGGACTGCTGCAGAGCCTATTGCACGGTGGGTGAAATGGCCGGTATTTTCAAGGATGTTTTCGGCGAATGGAAAGAACCTCGCCTTTTTTAGTCGCAAAGGAGGGGGCAAAGGGCGGCGCGGATCGGTCAATCTACCATTAAATTATGTAGAGTTTGGTCAGCATTGGAGAGCATATGAAGGACAGAGCATTTCGTTTGGGTTGCGATATCGGAGGCACTTTTACCGATTTTGTGCTCGTCAATGATGAAACCGGCGACTTTTCAGTTTACAAATGCTTGACAACGCCCTCGGACCCTTCGGACGCGGTAGAAACCGGTATAAAGGGATTAAACGAATCCAACCCCGGCTTCATGTCGGATGTGGCTGAAGTTATTCACGGCACCACGCTTGTAATAAACGCGATTATTGAGAGAAAAGGCGCGCTAACGGGGCTGATCACCACCAAAGGATTTAGGGATGTCCTGGAGCTTGGGCGTGAAGTTCGATATGATGCTTACGATATTTTCTCCGAATACCCGAAACCTCTGATTCCACGTTCCCTGCGTGTCGAGGTCGATGAACGAATCACAAGTGACGGCCGAATTCTAAAAGCCCTCGAAGATGAAGATGTTAAATCAGCGCTGAGTTGTTTACAAGCAGCGGGCATTCAGTCGGTAGCCATTTGTTTACTCAATTCATACGAGAATCCGCAGCACGAAGTAAGAGTCAAAACTCTTGTAAATGAAGCGGCGCCGGATCTTTCCGTGTCCGCCTCTTACGAAGTGCTTCCTCAAATACGCGAATACGAACGCACGTGCACCACCGCGACAAACGCTTACGTCAAGCCCATAACCGTAAAATACCTTCAAAAGCTGTCTTCTCGTCTGCAATCACTTGGTTTTGAAGGCAAACTTTTCATTATGCTTTCCAGCGGCAGCATCACCACGGTTCCCACAGCTTGCGAATTCCCCGTCCGGATCATCGAATCCGGTCCAACAGCCGCCGTCATAGCATCCCAACACTACGGACGGATGTTCAATATTAGAGACATTTTTTGCTTTGATATGGGCGGCACCACGGCCAAATCCTGCCTCATTCAGAAAGGCGAAGCCGGTTTAGTTTCGACATTTGAAGTGGCTCGGGTTCAGCGATTCAAGAAAGGCAGCGGATTACCCATTCAAGTGCCGGTGGTGGATCTGATGGAGATCGGCGCCGGCGGGGGCAGCATTGCCAAGATCAGCAAAATGGGGCTTCTGCAAGTAGGGCCGGAAAGCGCCGGGGCGGACCCCGGACCCGCGGCTTACAACCTTGGCGGAGAAAATCCCACTGTCACGGACGCCGACCTTGTGCTGGGATATCTGGATCCGAACTATTTCTTGGGCGGAACTATGCCGTTGAATCTGGAGGCTGCCCGCAAAGCTATTGAGGAGAAGATCGCCAAACCCCTTAACACTACCGTGACCGACGCGGCTTTCGGAATCCACGACCTCATCAATGAAACCATGGCAGCGGCAGCCAAAACCCACATCGCGGAAAAAGGCGGCAATCCCAGCAGCATAACTGTAGCGGCTTTTGGCGGCGCCGGCCCTGTCCACGCTTATGGATTAGCTCGAAAGATCGGTGTCACAAGGCTTATCGTGCCGCCTCTGGCCGGGGTGGGATCAGCTCTGGGCTTTTTTACGGCGCCTGTGGCTTTTGATTTGGTGAGGAGCCATAGAGTCAGTTTGGATGAAGCTGATTTTGGCAAAATTGAAAAACTCTTTAACGATTTGGAGAACGAAGCCTCCGCCATTCTTCAGCAGAGCGGCCAAGAGGAAAACGTTAACTTCGCCCGCTCTATTGACATGCGGTTTGTGGGTCAAGGCGCTGAAACGAATCTGGCCATTCCCAATAAACCTTTCAAGGAATGGCAGGAGAGCGAGATCCGCAGCCTCTTCGACGAAACATACAAAAAACTATATGGACGCACCTATCCGGACACTCGGGTGGAATTCATCACCTTTAAGGTTCGAGCGAGCCTTCCGGAACGACCGTTTAGAATTCCGAGCATCACCGGCGGCAAGAACGGGCCACAGGACTATATCAAGGGAGAACGGCAGGCTTATTCCGTGATTCAAAAGGCGTACATACCGTTCACGGTGGTTGACAGGCTCAAACTGATTGCAGGCGCCAGGATACACGGCCCGGTGATTATTGAAGAAAAGGAATCCACCACTGTGGTCGGTGAAGACGCCGGAGTAGCCGTTGACGATTATGGATTCGTATGGATCACGTTTGATGAGCCTGAGAAAGTGAATTCCTGATTGTAGCGCTTCTCAATAGTTCGGTCCGAATGCGCCTTGCCGTCGTCCCGACGAAAGTCGGGACCCAGATCTTCCTGGATTCCGCCGCATGCCGGAATGACGCTGATAGACCAGGAATACGCTATGAATTTTCACAACTTTGCAAGTGACTCGAATGGTGAAGCAAATCAACTGAATCACGACCAGTAAATCCCTGACTACTTTTGAGCAGTATTACAAAGTGCCTCATCAGGGAATGATCTGTAGTTAAAGTTTTCTCAAACCAATTCTCGACGTCTTGTAAGGAGAAGTTGAACATGGGACAAAAGTTCGATCCCATCACGCTGGAAATACTTTGGCGTAGGTTAATTTCTATAGTTGACGAAGCGGACGCTTCCGTCGCGCGGACCGCCTTTTCCAGTTTGCTCCGTGACGCCCATGATTACACATGTATGTTCACCGACAGTCGAGGAAATGAGCTTGTGCAGGGCACCTTCTGCACGCCTGGCCAAGCCGGGGCCATGTCCCTCGGCATAAAAAAAATCATTCATAAATTTCCGAGAGACGAATACAGTCCCGGAGACATCATCATCGTGAATGATCCCTGGCTCCTGGCCGGACACTTGAATGATGTTTGCGTTGTAAGCCCGGTATTCTACAAAGATCAGATTGTAGCCTTTACGGCCTGTGTATTCCACCATTCGGATATCGGCGGTCGCGTGGCTTCCGATAACAGGGAAGTTTTTGAAGAGGGGCTCTTCATCCCGCCCACAAAGCTTTACGAAGCCGGCAAGCCCAATGAATCCGTGCTGAACCTCATCAGGTGGAATGTCCGCACCCCCGAAGAGGTTATAGGCGATATACGATCTCAGGTGGCGTCAAATCACGTTTGCGCCGAAAAAGTAATAGAGATGCTGCAGGATGAGAAGCTCGATACCTTGGATGATTTGGCGGACGAAATTATCAGCCGGACCGAAGCAAGTATGCGGCGGGCTATTTCCAAGATTCCGGACGGCAGATACCCCTACAAAGGGCTTATCGAAGGAGCGGGTAAACAGGACGACATCACCATAGCGCTGACCGTGGATGTGAAAGGCAGTGACATTCTGGTCGACTTCGACGGCACGTCTCCTCAGGTAAATTGGGGAGTAAATGTTGTATACAATTTCACGTACACTTACGTCTTCATGGCCATAAAGAGCGCATTTGATCCGGATATCCCGATTAACGAAGGCGCTACCCGGCCCATAACAATGACTGCGCCGGAAGGTTGCGTAATTAATTGTAAATTCCCAGCGGCAGTGGCTGCCCGAATGCAAGTAGGTCATTTCATGACTGAAATGGTTTTCAGGGCGCTGGCCCCCGCTGTTCCAGCTCGCATTATCGCCGGCAGCGGTGGAACACCGGCTCAAACAAATATTTTTTATGGAAAACGCCACAACAACAAGCCCTGGTTTACAATGATAATCCGAGGCGGAGGCATGGGCGCCGGCGCCGTTATGGACGGCCATCACTGCGCAATATTTCCGGCAAACGGCGCCAACACTCCTGTGGAAATTCTTGAAAGCGACACTCCGCTGCTTGTTGAAGAAAGGGCGTTACTTCCCGACTCCGGCGGCGCGGGCATGAAACGTGGCGGCCTGGGGCGGAGGATGGTTTTACGTGTGCCGGATGATGAGCTGGCGCCTATTCCGCCGGTAACCATCGCAGTTCAAGCCGGTCGTTTTCGCTATCCGCCCGAAGGGGTTTTCGGCGGAGGAAACGGAGCGAAAGCTCAATTCCTGAGGAATGACGAACACGCCGACCCAAGCGGCCTGACTTTTGCCATTCCAGGCGACCGCGTGGCTTTTTACAGCGCGGGCGGAGGTGGTTACGGCAATCCATTTGAACGTGATCCTGAAGCCGTCATTGAAGACGTGATAAACGGCTATGTCACAATCGATAGAGCTCGTGAAGATTATGGCGTGGTCGTTTCTCCGGATACATTCGCCATCGATACCGCCGCAACCGAGGCTTGTCGCTCAAAGAAGGCGTCCTAAAGAGCTCCATTTAAATCCGAACAACCGCCTGGCGTTCCAGCGCATGGCTGAAGATATTAGGCATATTTTGTAGGAGACTTTCATGGCCAAATCCTTTCTTCCCACTTTTGCGAACGCCGCTGAGTTGCAAAAATATCAACTCGAAAGCCTAAAATGGACCGTCAAGCATGCTTATAATGGATCTCAGCACTATAGGCGAGTGATGGATGAGGTGGGTGTGCGGCCGGATGATATTCAATCTCTCGACGATCTCCAAAAGCTGCCGTTCACGTCCGCGGATGATTTAAAAGCCGGGTATCCTTTTCCGCTATTATCCACACCTATGTCTGAAGTTGTTCGTATCCACGCGTCTTCAGGCACCACAGGCAAACGGAAGATCCTCTCATACACACAGAATGACATAAACGACTGGGTGGATTTTTTCGCCAGATGCTATGAAATGGCCGGTCTCACGACTGAGGATCGGGTCCAAATCGCTGTCGGTTACGGCGTTTGGACCGCGGGAGCGGGCTTTCAGTTGGGATGTGAGCGTTTCGGCGCCCTGGCCATACCGATCGGTCCCGGCAATATAGATATGCAATGCGACTTCCTGGTCGATCTTCAATCCACCGTGATGTGCTGCACGGCTTCCATGGGACTGCTTATGGCTGAAGAAATTGGGAAACGTGGCCTTAAAGACAAAATAGCTTTAAAGAAAATGATATTTGGATCTGAACGCAGTAGCGACGCCATGCGGCAACATATCCGTGAGTTGCTCGGCCTCGAGGAAATGTTCGATATCGTCGGCATGACCGAATTATACGGTCCAGGAACCGGTCAAGACTGTATACGCCACGAGGGAATTCACTACTGGGCCGATTATTACATTCTTGAAGTTTTGGACCCCGACACTTTGGAGCCCGTTCCACCTGGAGAAGTCGGTGAGATGGTAGTTACCACACTCCGGAAAGAAGCCGCTCCGTTAATCCGTTACCGGACCCGTGATCTTACCCGATTGCTGGATCATAAATGCTCATGCGGCAGCATTTTGCCCATGCACGACCGAATCTTAGGGCGTTCCGACGATATGATAATCTTTCGGGCGGTTAATGTGTATCCGAGTCAAATCGATTCGGTGCTGTCCAAAATCGATCTAATAAGCTCGGAATATCAAATTATTTTGGATCGCAAAGAGGACGGCAAAGACTACATGACTTTACGATTGGAAAGTACCGAAGGAGTCGACGCCGCAAGGCATCCGGAAATTAAGCAGAAAGTGGCGAGCGCCATCAAGAAAGCCGTACTGGTTAGCTGCGATGTTGAGGTAAACAACTATCGCACTTTGCCTCGTTCCGAAAGAAAATCCAAGCGTGTGTTCGACAATCGCTCGCTATAACCATGACTTTAAGGCGCCGACTCTCCGTTTAACATCGAATTTTATGAATCGAGGTCGCAATGAAAAAATTCACGTATCTGGTTCCAAAGACCCTCGATGAGGCTGTTTCGCTTTATCAGTCGCACGAAAACGCCGCCATGTACGTCGCCGGAGGCACGGATGTAATGGTGAAGCTGAAGTCCGGGAAAATCGCACCTGACTATCTCGTTTCACTAAAACACGTGATGGAGCACAACAAAATTCGGGTGAATCCGGACACCGGTGAATTGCATATCGGCGCCTTTGTCACACATCGCGCTTTGGAGACTTCAGCGCTCATTAAGTCCCAATACCCCATTATTCATGATGCGGTACAGCATATAGGATCATTGCAAATACGGAATGTGGCGACTATAGGCGGCAATTTGGTAAACGCCGTTCCTTCGGCCGACGGCGCAATTCCTCTAATCGCCCTGGACGCCAAGGTAAGTATTTACGGCGCTATGGGTGAACGTAGTGTAGATCTGATCCACTTTTTTGAAGGGCCGGGACAAACCGTGTTGGAACGCGAGGAAATACTGACTGAGATTATCATTCCCAAGCAATCTCCCAGGTCAAGCGGAGCTTACCAAAAATTTGGGCGACGAGCGGCCATGGAGTTGCCGCTTATAGGCGTGGGAGTTCAACTGAAATTGGAAGACCAGAGCAATCGCTGCGCCAAAGCCCGTGTCGCTCTGGGTGTGGCGGCGCCGACCCCGATCCGCACATTGAACGCTGAACGATATCTGGTTGGTAAGGAAATCACTGAAGAGAGCCTGTTGGAAGCCGGGAACTTAGCCGCGGAAGAGTCACGAGTTCGTGACAGCATACGTGGTCTGGCCTGGTATAGGCGGGAAATGGTGGCCGTATTCGTAAAACGCATGGGCATGAAGTGCCTGGAGCGAATTGTTAAGGTGAGTTAATTGACACGGGGTTAGTATTTTCCTCTGACGAAACTGATTCCTTGCGGCGCCCGGTTCTCATATTAGCATCAACATATAATCTTTCACCTGCATTGTCCAAGCACTGCGGTAAAGGTTTAAAGCATAGTAGGAGGCTTTATAATGTCCAGAGAAGTTAATTTCGTCCTAAACGGAAATCAGATAAACATGACTATTGAAGATCACTGGACACTCCTGCATCTGTTACGCGAAGAGTTGGGGTTGACCGGCGCGAAAGAAGGCTGCGGAAGCGGTGAGTGCGGAGCATGCACGGTTACTGTTGATGGGC
>JBBSBY010000038.1:0-30940 GCA_038250835.1 Desulfomonilales bacterium
AGGATTGCGTAACGCAATGTTCCGTTGTCATCCGTGACCAAATCTTGGATGGATCCAATACTATCATTATTGTTATTCTTAACGGTTTTGCCCATGAAATCTGAAGCCCGTTTTGGGGTTTCGAGACCAAATGGAATCTGTTCTCCAGGTTTGCCGGCAGCCTGTTTAGCCATCTGCGTGGATTCATCTGCCGGCGGCGTAGCGGCGCCCGTGGACGTATCCGCAGCAAACGTCGTGCTCCAGACGCCCAACATCAATATACAAAGGAAAGTTATGAAAGTTTTCGTCATATATAATCCCCGGCGAAATTGAAAAAGCCAAAAGGGACGCAAATCAGCGTCCCTTAAGTTATCGGTTTAATCTACTTATTAGCGGGAGGAAGAGGCTTGGTATTGTCCGTCTGATTCAGGTTTTTTCTGTCGACGGCGTTTTTATCGGGAACTGGCCTATTTGGGTTACTGTGGTAAGGCTCATAATATGTGCCTGTTCGGGTTCCCCAATCGCCCTCCCAAAAACTGGGCCAAGTTTTGGCTTCAAAATTGGGAGCCTTTTCCAGTTGAGCCTTGGTCATATTAATTACAAAATAATCTTTATTAGTTTTAACATCATTGTTGGCGGCAACTACATTCCAGGGAATGGGAACCAACTTGTCGCCTATGCCTAAAAAGCCTCCATGGGATAAAATCACATAAATTACCTTGCCGTCTTTATCGAGGACTAGGTCATTGATTTCACCAATGGATTCATTTGCTTTGTTGCGGACGTTCATGCCTATGATCTGACTGGCGCGTTCTTGGCCGCGAGCCTTATTCACCGTCATTGTGGTTTTGGCGGCAGCATTCTTGTCGGACGCGTCAACTTTCGGCTTCTCGGCGGCCATGTTCGAACTCTTGGTAGTATCCTTGGACGTTTCCGCCATAACCGGAGCGCTAAGGAATGCCAACACCACAAGAGCCATAATAACTAAACTAACTTTCTTCATTGCACAATACTCCTTCTGTATTAATTGCAGAATTAACGCCGCCAATTTCATGCGGCAAAGGGCGAATTTCCGATTATCTCGGCTTATCCGCATCTGGTTTTTGAGGAGCCTTATGATCAAGGCCAAAATAATTGTATATTTTCTGAACCCATTCATTTTCGGCCAGGTTGGGCCATTTGTCAGATTGAAAGTTAGGCGCTTGTTCCAATGTCGTTTTATCTATATTGGCAATCAGTCTGTCTTTACCGGGGAGAATTCCTGCTTTAAAAGATTGCCAGGGAACCGGAACCAGCTTGTCGCCTATTCCCAATACCCCTCCGTACCCAATGACGGCATATGATACTTTTCCCTCGGAATCAAAAACTACATCCGCTATCTTCCCTAAATCCTCACCGGAAGGATTAGATACCGATTTACCAATAATTTCCGATGCTCTAATCAGATTGGCCATAGCCGGAACGACAGGGATGGTGATCGCCGGCGGCTTTTCCAGAGTTCCTGTCGAAGCGGGATTTGTCACATCAGTATTCACTTTATCGGATTGGGCTTGACTTTTGGCCGTACTCATAAAAACAACAGCCATTATTGTTAATACTATGACAAATATTTTCATAAACCCACTCTCCAATGACATTGATTGATCATCCAATCCTTATTAAAGATATAAGTCTGATTTTAACGGCGCCAATAGCCCGATCGATTATAATGAGCATATAGCTTTTCTTCGTAATCTCTATTCGGCAACGACTGAGGCTCATACTCAGGTGAATTCTTTATCTTATCCCTGGCTGCATTTATATATACTTTGGAATCGTGCCAATTAACGGATTCAATCCACTCGGGCGCCACCAACACTTGTTTGCCGGGCCACCAATTTCTAGTGTCCACGACCACATACCTTACCACCCAAGGGTCGTCTTCAATAATGTCTTCAATAATAAAGTCTTCAACATGGCCGATGGCGCCGTCCTGAGCCTGTATATAACTGCCGATTACCTCATTTGTGCTTCTTAGATGAAGGCCTGAAGTAAAATCATTGATTGCGGCAGAGTCGGATTCAATCCAACTGAAGTGGCTGTTTCCTTAAACTTTAACGCCTCGCGACAACGGCTTATTTTGATTTACACTGAGGCTGTTATCGATAACCTCTTTAGAGAGCGTAACCGCGAAAATTCTATCGGCAAATTCAAGACGCTCTAAAGCTTTATTCGACAGAATGACTTTTCCACCAGGAAGCCAAGCGCCGATATCAACGATTAGATAAACAACCTCCCAATCGACATCGTCAAAATAGAATCCAACTACTTTGCCGATGTAGCCGTTCGAAGCAGAGACGCTGAATCCAATCAGCCCATTTACGCTATAGAGCATTCCCCTCTCCCAAGCAGCGGCAAGTTGTATCAGCTAAAAGGAAGAGGAGTCCACTTGCTTCTCCGCTTCTTCTTTGGAATAGCCGTATTTCTCTTGGAGTTTTCCGACCAACTGATCTTTCTTTCCGTCAATTACATCCAGGTCGTCATCAGTAAGCTTCCCCCACTTTTCTTTGACTTGACCTTTAATTTGCTTCCAATTTCCTTTTACCGTATCCCAATTCATTCGCTTGCTCCTTATGGCACTAATTACGTCCTATAATTTACACTAATCGTACTTAGCAATGACTATGCCAGACGGACACAGAAGTTAAAACATCTATTGTTTACAACAACAAGCACCCAATCCTTAATGATGTGCGGTTAAGCCCAAGTCAATTCATAATTAGGTAAATGGGGTAAAATAGCCCATCCCCAATATAAGCTTCTAATCGAATTAGGCATTTATCATCATAGCTATGGGCAATTAAAGCCCGATGGTGGAAAAAAGGGTAAGTTCTTACCCGGAAACTAAATCAGACGGCTAGTTACAAAAGATATTATGCTGATAATGATGGATGCTATGACCGCTGTTCCGAAGGAACGAACTTCAAAACCTTTAATTAACGCTCCCACAAGAAGGATTATAACAGCGTTAATTACCAGTAGAAACAAACCAAGTGTGAGAATGGTAATCGGCAGAGTGAGAATCACAAGTACCGGTTTCACAATGGCGTTTAAAATTCCCAAAGCCGCCGCAGCCCACACTGCGCTGGAGAACTTGTCGATCTTTATACCCGGTAAGATATAAGCAGTTATTAACACGGTAATTGTTAAAACAATCCAACCTATGATCAAGCCTTTCATTTTTAACCTCCAAAAATTGATCCGTGAAAACTATAATCTTAAAACTCGTTTGTCACAATACGCTTTCAACTGTGATGCAATTCTAAGACCACAGCGCTTGGATTCTCTGTCAGAGACTTGGTTAAGACTATGCTAATGTATTTTAGAAGATATAAATGAAGTTATCAGAGGGGCTCGCACACTGTTTTCAAGTTATTAGCAATTGACCTTGCCCCACATTTGAGAATAGCGAATCTTGACTGCAAAAGACGGTGAATCTATCATGCGCACATTCACACGTTGAAATTGGAATCTACTAAGGAAAAGCAATCCGCATGAGAGTTTCACTTGTAAAACTTCCATTTTACTCATTGTTTGGGCTAAACATCTCAAAGATGAAAACCTATCCTCTGAATCTGCTCGCCCTTGCCACTTACTCACGTGACGTCGGTGGTCACGAGATGAGTATTGTCGATGGAGAAAATGTTCAGCCTCATGGATGGTCCCCGACTCAGGCCCGAGATCCGGAACTCGTCATCTCCGAGCGCATCCCTGAAATGCTGGACATCATTGCTGATCAGGAACACGCGATTTGGGAAAAGCTTCTGGAATCAATAATGTCGCATGATCCTGATGTGGTCGGCATCACGTGCAATACAGTGAATATGGATTCCGCTGCAATAATGACCCGCAAACTGAAGGGACAAAAGGTAAAGATCGTCATAGGCGGTCCGCATCCCACTTCATTACCTGAACAGTCCTTAGCGTACACCGGCGCCGACGCCGTTGTAATCGGGGAAGGGGAGGCGCCCTTTGTTAAATTGCTCAACAGGTGGTCTGATAATCGTGATTTGGCAGGAGTTCCCTCTGTCGCCTGGCGATCCGAGTCTGAGTTTTGTCTTAATGACAGGGCCCCCCTCGTTATCGATCTGGAAGAATTACCTATACCGGATCGTTCCTTCATCGACAAAAAGCAATACTTCGGCGAAGTTATTATGACGGGTCGAGGATGCCCTTTTGATTGCGCTTATTGCGCGTCAAAGACGATTTGGGGCCGGAGGGTTCGGCTAAGGTCCACTGCTTCAATTATAAGTGAATTGGAGATGTTGTCCGGTGGAGGCGCCGGTCGAAGCTCTTCCACTGTAGTCAAGTTTATTGACGATACATTTACGGTGAGTAAAAAACGGACGTTGGAATTGTTGAAACAAATTATTGAACGTGGTCTCAATCATTTTGAGTTTACCTGTGGCGTGCGCGCGGATACTCTTGATGAAGAGCTCACTCAGAAAATGGCTGAAGCTAATTTCAAACGAGTCACACTGGGAATAGAAACCGGCAGTCCCAAGATTTTGGACCTAATCGGTAAGAATGAAACCAACGAAGACGCAGTAAGGGCTTTGGGTTTGTTGCGCAGTTCCGGAATAAAAACACATGCTTTTTTTATGATCGGATTTCCTGGAGAAACATTAGATGATATAGAACTTTCCAAACAATTGATTTTGACGGGACGACCGGATTATGTGGAGGTCAATATGGTGACGCCGTATCCCGGCACCGCTTTGTTCCCCCTGCTGGTGAAAAGAGATCCGATGTTAATAACCGACTGGCACAGATGGTTCCATCAAGGAATGGCCACACATTCCGCTGAACTTGGTTATGATCTGGACGAGGCGTACCGTGGGTTTACCGAATTTGCTCGAGAATACAACGAAGAGCGGCGTAGTGATGGTTGATCCAAAACATTTATTCAAAGGCAAACGCATTACCGTCATGGGGCTGGGTTTGCTCGGAAGGGGATTAAATGACACCCGATTTCTGGTTGAATGCGGCGCGGCAGTAACAGTAACGGACTTGAAAACCGACGATCAACTAAAATCATCAAAAGACCGGCTACAAGGACTGCCGATAACCTACAAGTTAGGCGGTCACGATCCCCACGACTTCATGCACGCGGACATGGTGCTCAGGAACGCGGATGTGCCGTCCACTTCACCTTTCCTTAAAATAGCTGAAGAAAATGGAGTTCCCATTGAAATGGACGAAAGCCTATTCTGCAAATATTTTGAAGGCTTGGTTGTTGGTGTGACCGGAACCCGCGGCAAAACAACCACAACGACTTTAATTCATCGCATTTTATCGAAGCATTATCGCCGAGTATTTTTATCGGGCAACATAATTGGATGTGCCACTCTGCCCTTACTTTCTGAAGCCGGCGACGATGATGTGGTGACGCTCGAACTGTCGAGTTGGCAACTCCAGGGCTTCCACAAGGCGCAGATGTCGCCGAACGCCGCCATCTTCACGAACATTTACCCAGACCACCTTAATCGATATTCGGGAATGGATGAATACGTGCAGGACAAAACAGCAATTTTTCGTTACCAGAAGGGCGACGATTTTTGCCTCTTTAATAATGATCAGAATGAATCTGTAGCAATAGCTGAACAGGCAAAGAATAGTAAGGATTTTTTTTACAAGTCCGATGTTCCTCCAGACTGGCGGCTTCACATACCGGGAGAACATAATATCGAGAATGTAGCAGCGGCCTTGAAGCTCAGCACGCGCCTGGGAGTGCCGTTGGAAGTTATTCGAAAGGAAGTGGAGTCATTCAGAGGTGTGGAGCATCGATTGCAATTTTTGGGTTCAGCGAGAGGAATTAATTTCATTAATGATTCCACCAGTACAACACCGGTGGCGGGTGTGGCGGCCTTAAAGGCAATGGCCGGTAAGCGCACGCTGCTGATTGCGGGTGGGTCGGCCAAGAATCTGGATCTTGCTCCATTTGCGCAAAGCATAGCGGACAAAGTCGCTGCGGTTGCTTTGCTTCAGGGGACCGCCACAGATAATTTACGTGATTTGATAAGCAAAAGCGGGGGAGACGGTAAAACAAAGGGTATCTTTAATTCAATGGCTGAAGCCCTGAACGAGCTGTTACGGTCGGCCCGGAGCGGAGACACAATATTACTATCCCCCGGCTGCGCCTCATTCGGCATGTTTCAAAACGAGTATCATAGGGGCGACACTTTCATCAAACTGGTTCATGAAATCATTGGCCGGGATAAGGAAAGCTCCCAATGATAGGAGCTTAGCCCTCCCTGCCGACGTAATATGCCTGGTAAGTAGATGTCTCCAAATGTTTCAGGCTAACCTAACTTATTGGAGCTTCCGCTTCGATTTTACACTGGGTAAAGTCGATCTCCTCGCCACACCCTTTGCATTTGTGAGTCTTTTCAAATTCGTCCGAAAAAACTTCCTTTTCTTTGCCGCACTTTGGACATTTGCACATAAAAGAACTCAGATTCTTGTGAGCTTCAAAGCCGGGACAATGAGTCGGTGTGCTCATGACGCCACTCCTTTCTTGATTGAATAGTCTACGAGAAAGCCGTAAAAATCCGGCGTTTTAAAACATTTCAGCAGCCATATAAATGTTCTTGTAATTGATACGCGTATATTGCAAGACATAATAATGAATGATCGTCATGGGGGCAATGAAAAACCGACTTCCGGCGAGTTTATATTGAATGGTTTTCCATATCGGGGGCTAGGGCAAGGCCGTTAAACGGCCTTTTTCCATCCATAGCCTTTGGCTTGTGACTTGACAAATAAAATCCTTATCATGGGAAATTACAAGATACGTAAGATCGCTTGAGGTTAAAGCGTCCACCAACCGACAAGTGGTTTCTTCGTCTAAACCCCCTGTGGGCTCATCCAGTATCAGAACCTCGGGCGACATAGCCAAAACCGCCGCCAACGATACCAGCCGCTTTTCTCCGCCTGATAATTGGTAGGTAATTCTTTCCTCAAACCCCTCCAAACCCAGCTTCCCCAGCGTACCCAACGTGATTTGTTTAGCCTCCGCAACCGTTTTGCCCATATTTAGGGGGCCAAAAGCCACGTCTTCCAAAACAGTGGGGCAAAATAGCTGATCATCTGCATCTTGGAACAAATACCCTACTCGGCCGCGAATCTCCGCAAAATCGGATTCAGTTAACCTGGGCTTACCTAAGACAGTAATAATTCCTGACGCCGGTTTTTCTAAGCCCATTATGATACGACATAGTGTGGTCTTGCCGGAGCCATTGGGGCCAACAAGCCCAATTCGATCGCCTTTGACGAGATCGAAATTCAGGCGATCAAAAATAGTCTTACTATTATACTTAAAGCTGATGTCGTTAAGATGGATCATCGAATGGCCAGAATGATTGTCACGAACAGCATGGATACCGCGGCAAAAACATAGTCATTTCGTCGCATTTCATAATGGTGTATAATAAAGAGTCTCTGCTTAAATCCCCTGCATTTCATGGCGGCCATAATTCGGTCGGCCCTGTCAAAGCTTCGCACCAACAGCATACCCATCAGATACGCGTAAGTTCTATAGGTGTGAAGATCGGTTCCAGGCTTGAATCCCCTGCATTTCATGGCGACTCGCAGGCGCTGATATTCCTCGCCTATGACATGAACATAACGGAAGCAAAGGAAATAGAGGTGTGCCAGTTTATTGGGAATCCCTAAATGCTCCAACGCGTGCACTACATTAAAAATGGGGGATGTGCCCAGTAAGGCCATGATCGATAAAATGATCACATTTGACCTCAGCGTTATCCTAAGAGCGGATAATAAACCGTCCCGGTAAATGGTGAATGGGCCGAGAGAATACTCGGCGCCGCCGACTACGGTAAACGGCAACACAAACCACATGAATAAGGCAAATAAATTCACGGCGATTAACCGACGGAAAATTTGACGAACACTTACACGCGCTATCAGCAGCAAAGTAATGGGAAAGAAAAACGCCAGGCAAAGAGAGCCGATATCGTTCATCAAAGTTACGGTAATAGACAGTACCAGTGTCGCAAGTATCTTAGTCCGGGGGTCGAAGCGATGAACTATTGAGTCTCCGAGACTGAATTCCTGAATATTCATTGTTTAGCAATCCTGAGAAAGATTTTGTGTTTAGAATTCGAAGCAAGGTCACTTGCCGGAATTCTTGCGCCCTGCCGCAAAATAAAAGGCGACTCCAAAGAGCCCCATGATCCACCCCAGTCCGCCTATTATCTCGTTGATCGAGACGGTTTTCTTTTGCATTTCAATCAACATTCTTTGCTGAGCGGCCAATGAGGCCACAATCGGCTGAAGTTTGGCATCAAGGGCTTTCTCAATGCTTTGTGCGGCTTCGGAGTTCACCGCTCTTATCTCCACTGCCGGTTGCGTATTTGAGCTACCGCCGACTTCCGGGGCCGAGGCCTTTAAGTCCCCTCGCAATTCGGATGCCTTCATGACGTAATCCGCTTTGTGGCCTGAACCTGCTTCAAGCACAAATTTTAAATCACCCTGAAATGGTTCGAGAGCCGAGAAAGAAAATACAGCCTTTCCTTCGCTATCGGTTTTCGCTTCGGCCAGTTTCCTCCCGGCGCCGTCAAATACCTCAACAACCGAATTCTTGGCTTTAGCGTTCCCGCTAAAGTAACCTTCAACAATTATGTCTTTCCCTTGTGCATAGGCGAATACGTTGACGCCATGTCCATACGCTACAGAGGCATTGAGGACACATAAAACGAACGATACAATGATCAAGAAACGAGTCATGTTTTTTAGATGAAACTGTAGTGTGACTTGAGGAAGATTAAAAATGCGCAATAGCATCATTTGTCAAATAATAACATTCCATGCCGCGTCTGTCAAATTTGACAAGGATTGTAAAGAGGATCTTCAACACACCGTTCCGAGTTGTGAGGAACGGCAAGGAATCGCAACCGAATTTGATCAAAGCGCCAATCTACGATGCTCATTTCCGCCTTAAAGCCGGAGTGTCGGATGATCGGCGCTATTACCCGGGGATCTAATAATTCACGTTGTCTTTGCCTTTTAGCTTTAATATTCTGCGAGCTTCATCAGGCGTAGCGATATCTCGATGAAGCATGCCCGTTAAACCAACAACTTTTTCCACCAATTCTGCATTGGATTTAGCCAGAACTCCTCGGCTCATGTAGATGTTGTCTTCAAGGCCGACCCTGACGTGTCCTCCCATGTGAATAGCCATTGTGGATAAATTGATTTCCGCTGCGCCGACGCCGATAACTGACCAGGTGAAATTCTCCTTGCCGAATAAAACCGTGGCTTTGGTGACAAGGTACGTTAAATCTTCGGCCGTTCCGCGAATTCCACCTAAGACGCCCATGACAAACTGAAGATGCATGGGGGGCTTCATCATGCCTTCGGAAACCAGGTAATCCAGGTTGTACAAATGCCCCACATCGTAGATTTCCAATTCAGGTTTCGTATTATTGGCCTGGGTTACTTCGCAAAGATATTCAAAGTCTTTGAAAGTGTTCTTGAAAATAAAGTCTTTGCTCATTTCAAGGTACGGCTTTTCCCATTCAAATTTATATTCTTTTATCGCTTTCATTGCGGTATGAAGAGCAAAATTTATGGAGCCCATGTTAAATGAACACATTTCAGGTTTGAACAAAGGGATTGTGGCGGCGCGCTCTTCGACGGTCATAAGCACTGATCCGCCGGTGGTGATACAAATTACTACGTCACTGTTGGCCTTAACCTTTTCCAAAATATGCTTGAAATGTTCAGGTTTCGAGGAGGGAAACCCGTCTTCCGGCCGCCTGGCGTGAATATGAACAACGGCCGCGCCCGACTTCGCTGCCTCGATTGCCGAATCGGCTATTTGATCCGGGGTTACCGGTAAATAGGGTGATAATGACGGCACAGTGGCCGCCCCGGTTATCGCTGCGGTTATGATTAACTTTTCCATTCAAAAGCTCCTAATGGTTCTAAATATATGAATCTAAATATATGTATCGAGTGGCGTGCAGTCCGACTTTGAGCCGATCTGGCGTTTAGCGATGAAAACCCCAGGTTATCCAAACGCTTTGCCGACCAGGGAAGGCTCGTGGCCGGGAAGCAAAAATCTTGGTTCACGCAGCATTGATTTGATCCGATAAATGGATCTAAACCAGGCGTAGTGGTCGTAAACAAGACTTGAAGGCACAGCGGGACCCCAATGTTTCGGAGCGGGTTGAATTTTTATTGTGGCGCCGTCCATTAATCCCCATTCGGTCATTTCAGGAAATGCAATGGGAGTAACGTGAACGGTATCTCCCGCGATGTTGTAAACACCTTCACGTGTGCCGGCAAGCAAGCATTGGCTCCCTGCCGTGTGTCCCGGGGTTTGGATTAGTCTCAATCCAGGCAGGAAATCGAAATCCCCAACCACTTTTTGGATAGTGAGATTCTGTAGATCAGGTATCAGGCTTTGATCGTAATCCCCACGAATGCGCATGGAAGGTAAGGGATCTAAGAGTTCTTTCCATTCGTCATCCTGAAAAACATGAACCGCGTTCGTGAAAAGATCGCAATTACCGGCATGATCATTGTGTAAATGCGTATAGATTACGTAGTCTATGTCTCCGGGCGCCACTTCGATCTTCTCAAAAGCTTTAGTCACCCACTGATTTCCACCGGCAGCCGGGCTCCCGGCCCAGGCCTTGCCGTCTATTATGTATTTGGAATTAATACCGGCGTCGACCAGGACGTTGTGTTCGCCGTCGGTGAGGTAGAATCCAAGGTACGGCACAATTACCGGAATGCCGACATCCAAGCCGGTGGTAAGTTGGTCTTTTTTGACTTCAATGGTCCCAAACAACAGCGGCTTAATCGTCCATAGAGTCATTCTGTTTCCTTTCGCCGGTGGTTCTTAAAGACCGCCGCCGCTTAGTAAAGAATTCCATTATACCGTTAGGCAAAAAGATGATCACAATTATGAAGAGAGTTCCATAAATGATTCGGGCCCATTCGGCTTTTACAAAAGTGGAAAGTCCTTCATTCACAATCGTCAGAATACCCGCTCCAAGCAAAGGTCCAAGCCATGTTCCGGCGCCGCCGAAGAGGGCCATCAGGACGATTAGTATTGACATATTGACATCAAAAACCATGTCCGGGTGAATGTAAGTCAAATAGTACGCGTAAAATCCTCCCGCCATTCCAGGAAAAAAAGCCGACAAAGCAAAAGCTTGAATTTTGAGCCATGGAGCGTTTATTGCCATAGTTTGGGCCACTTCTTCATCTTCTTTTATTGCCCGCAATCCTGCGCCAAACTTGGATTTAGAAATGTAAATGCTTGTTATCGTGCTGAGCGCTACCAGCAACAGCATTAGTTCGTACATAATAGTTCGACTAACTTCTATGGGCGCGTCCATGGAGGGGAGCCAAACCCCATCGGCTCCGCCCGTGAATTGAAGGTTTTTGACGGCCAACTGGATCACAAAAGCGAAACAGAGCGTGATAACGGCGAAATAGGGTCCCCTTAAACGTAAAGCCGGATAACCTACGATGATAGCGGCAGCGGCAGCGACAAGGCCGCTAGGTATAGACATCAATATTGTCGCCACCGGCCCGAGATTATACGCGTCCGCCGCCAAAGCGGTGGTATAGGCGCCGATACCGAGAAACGCCACATGCCCGAAAGACAAGTACCCGGCGTAGCCCCCGATATAATTCCAAGAGTTCGCCATGGTCATATAGATAAATATAGTGAATAAAAACGATATGAAATATACCGGGGGACCAAAAAGTGGAAATATCACCGCAACCGCAATCAATGGAATCCCAATAGCCTTTGCCTTGTTCCATGGTCGGGATTCCATGCTAAACCTCACTTTGGAATAAGCCTTCAGGGCGAATAACGAGTACCACCATCAGAAGACCAAAAGTAACTAAGTTGACCCATTGGTACGGCAAAAAAGCCATGGACAATCCCGTGATTACTCCTATCAACAAACCCGCCACGGCAGCCCCGAAGACGTTTCCGACTCCGCCGACTATCACGACCAGGAAAAGATTAATAAGCCAAAAATTGTGAGCATGAGGTTCAAAAGAATAAAGGTAAGCCATTCCCACACCGCCCATTCCCGCTGACGACACCGCAATCGCAAATGTGATCATGCTGATGCGGTTAAGATTAATGCCGTACAACTGAGCCGCGTCGGGTTGCTGCCAGGCCGCTCGAACCGCTTTGCCGGTAAGTGTTTTCTTCAAAAATAGATAAATGGCAATAATGGCGATGAAAGACAGGAGGAAACCGATTACCCTTGGATACTGGAAATACAGGGGGCCTATGATCACCACCTTGTTTGTGTATGACGTTGTTAATAGTCTAGGATCAGGGCCCCACATCAGCAGCATGAGGTTTTCGAGTATGATCGCCAATCCAAAGGTGAGTATCATCGAGGAAACTATGACGGCTTTGGCTCGCGTAATAGGAGCAATCAGGAGCTTATAAGTGAGACAAGCTACAAGGAACAGAAAAGGGAGCGTTAGCGCCAGTGAGAGAATCGGATCTATTTTAAAATATTTTAGGGCGGAATAGGCGATAAACGATCCGATTAAGCCAAACGCCGCATGCGAAATATTAATTACTTTCATAACACCCCAGGTCAAAGAGAATCCGACCCCGAGCAAAGCGTACACGGAACCCATCATGATTCCGCTAATTAGAGATTGTAATATAAGGGTGGTATTCATTCTAAAAACCTAGGCACTATACCGGTCAGCCGAATTTATGGACCAAGCGGGTTTCCGGCCCCGCCGGTTCCGGATATCTGCCGGCCCATGATTTGAGCGGCGGGAGGGCCGCTTACGCCCTAAGACGAAAGCGGCAACCATCACAATTATCACATCGAATCTGCGCCCCGTAATCTACTTATCCCACTTGGGCTTGGGATATACCGGATCATGAGTTCTAACTTCCATAGGCCAGATAAGCTCAACCTGCCCATCGATGATTTGGGTGCAGAAATTGATCGGTTTAGGCAAGCCCTTTTCATTGAATTGCATTGGACCGGCTATGGTATTTACGGTATGGCTCTTGAGCCAATCTCTAATTTTAGTTTGGTCGAGACTTTTAGCGCCTTCGACTCCCTGGGCAAGGGTTTGCATCCAGACGTAACCAAAGCCGAAATACACTGGATACCCATCCAAATTGTATTTTTCCTTTACATACTTATTCAGCTTTTCATTACCCGGGTATTTAAGTTTATTGTGCAAGGAGGTTCCGGAAAACACGTAATAACCGTCAGGACCCAGTTCCTTGACCCATGCGGGCACAACCGATCCGATACCTTGAACTATGGCCTTGGGATTATAATCCAGAGCCTTCGCCGCCCTCACGGTCATAACACCGTCAGGAAACAAGCCGTTTGCAAACAGAATATCGCAATCCAGTTGTTTAGCTTTTACAATTAACGGAGTCGCGTCCGGCAGCGGAAGGTTGTATTTTTCGTTAATAGGAACTTCGATGTTGAGCTTTTTGGTCCAGTTGTTTATGGATTCCAGCAGGGAAGCCCCAATGGGATTGTTCATTGTGTATACGGCGGCTTTCTTCGGACGTTTGTCCGCCGGCAAAGTCGCCAACCATTCAAAGAATCCTTCGTACCACCATTCGCCCATCAGAGGCGGACCGCCGATGCTGAATAGGTATCCCTGCTCAAAGCTTTTCATGTGGCCGCCCATTGACACATAAACATACTTATGCTTCTCAGCCAGGGGCATTACGGCTCGAGCCGCAGTGCCCGGATAGCCGCCGAACAGCAGATCCACCTTATCCACGGTGATGGCTTTTTCAGCAAAAGTAACGGCTTTGGACACATTGGATTCATCATCATAAATCTTGAATTCAACTTTTCGTCCGAGCAGCCCACCTTTTGCATTTATTTCATCAGCCCAAAACTTCATGCCTCGTTCAATCCAAACTCCGGTTTCAGCGGCCTGGCCGGTGAGGGGCAATGATCCTCCAATTACAATCGGCTTTTCCTCCGCGAATACGGGCAAAAAAGCTAGACAGACAATTGTAACTGCGCCAAATATTCTCAAAAACTTACTCACTGTCTCCTCCTTCGGTTGGTTATTTAAGATCATGTGTGGTTGGAATAAAGCTCGAAACAAGTTGTCCAAACTTCGATGATTCTGTGAAGAATGCTTGTTTATTTCTTGTAACCAGCCCCATAAAAGAAGCGTGTCTATGACTTACTTCAGACACGAATATTCATTTCAGGCACGTTTCCGATCAGATACCAAGATACGAGGACTTAATCTGTTGATCATTAAGCATTTCTTCGGCCCTTCCAGACAGGGTTATCTTTCCGTTTTCCAGTAAAAAAGCGTGTTTGGCTATTTTCAAGGTTTGCAGGACTTCCTGTGAAACAAGGAGTATGGTCATTCCATCTTCATTAAGTTGCTTAACTATTTTAAATATCTTCTGAGCCATAATCGGCGCTAATCCAAGAGAAGGCTCATCCAGCATCAATAGTTTTGGGAGCGCCATGAGCGCCCTGCCCACAGCCACCATCTGTTGTTCACCACCCGAAAGGCTACCCGCCGCCTGTTTTTTACGTTCAGCCACTCTGGGAAACAAGGAGTAAACCTTGTCGAATGATTGTTTTAGTCGAGCCCTTGCAGTTGAAACATAAGCTCCTAATTCCAGGTTTTCTTCCACAGTCATTTGCGGAAAAAGTTTCCTACCTTCCGGAACTTGAATAATCCCAAGCTTGCAGATCCGATCCGGAGGCAATCCGCCGACTTGACTCCCATTCCAAATAATTTCGCCGGCCAGGGGCTTGTATAAACCGGAAACCGTATTCAAAAAAGTGGTCTTACCCGAGCCGTTGGAACCGATTAAGGCGACAAGATCGCCTTCCTCGATCTTCATGGAAACACCCCTCAGGGCGCGAAGTTCTTGGTAGCTTACTTCGAGATTATCGACTACCAGCATATTCGGTTCCTAAATAGGCTTTTATGACCTCAGGATGATTGGCTGTTTCTTCTGGTTTGCCGTCGGCTATTTTGACCCCGTGATGTAACGCTATTACTCTGGAACAGGTCTCCATGATGGCCTTCATGACGTGCTCGATCATGAAGATGGTGATCTTAAATTCGTCGCGAATTTTGTGTGTCAATTCTATAGCGCCTTGAATTTCTTTTCTGTTTAGCCCGGCAAAAACTTCATCCAAAAGAATAATCTTTGGTTTGGATCCCAAAGCCCTTGCAACTTCCAATCTCTTCCGATCTTCCAGAGCCAGTTCTCCGGGTAAAGCTTGTGCTTTTGATCCTAGACCGGCAAATTCCAGGATTTCACGGGCTCGATCCCAGGCTTTTTTGGTGTCGCTGATATTCTCCCTGCCGTAAAGAACCGCCGTGGCTACATTTTCCGTAAGACTCAGATCCATGAGTGGTCGGACTATTTGAAAAGTTCTGCCGATACCCATTTTAGCTATCTTGTGGGGCGGCAGACCGCTTATTCTTCTCTTCTCGAATGTGACTGAACCTTTTTCCGGCTTATACAACCCGGATATAATATTGAACAGAGTAGTCTTCCCTGAGCCGTTAGGGCCGATTAGCCCTACCACCTCGCTCTCGTTTACCTCGAAATCAACTCCCGAGAGAGCGGTAAGACCTCCGAAATGTTTTACTACATTCGTTCCTACAAGCATTTGCGTTCCAAAATTTACTTAACCGGCAAAGTTGATATGCGAAGCTCTTCAATAGCCATGACATTTCACTATAGTTCTAGGACCCATTAACGTCATTCATGCGTACTCCGGGATCCAGGGAGATCCGGGTCTCAACTTTCCCTGGATCATGTCCGGGCATGCTTTGCTAAGATGGGAAAGGCGCTATTCCCGCAGAACCGTTGAGGATTCCTACAAACCGCTTCTTCTCAGCGGTATTTGTACGGTTTTCTCCATCAGAGCCGCGGTATTATTCGGGGCAATTTGTTCACGCTGCAACGCCCTGCTGACACAGAGATCACGGATGATTTCAGCTTAGTCTAAGCAAATACAGTGAAGATATACTTCGGTTGTGGAAACAGCATTGTCCAGGAAAAAGCTTGACGGGTCGCTAATAAGTCGCCGAAATTGGTGTCATCAATCTTGAACAATAGCAACAGGCCGAATCCATCCGGCGCTGGCTTTTTTAATTTTGATTGGAAAACAACAAACAGTGAAATCTTTTTGGCGACCAATAAAAGACAGGTTTGCCAACTTTTCCATATGGCAGTAACCCTTCTCGATACCCGCGAAATGGGCTTCCCAAATCACCTTGGCGTCTCCCGTCTGTTCGAACTCTTTCGCCAAAAAAGGTAAGGGTCTATCCCAACTCCAAGCGTCTATTCCGGTTATCTTAACGCCTTTTTCCGTAAGAAACATAGTGCCGTCCTTGTCCATACCTGCGCCTTTGACCAGATATTCGGGACTTCCCCAGGCTGCGTCGGCGCCGGTTTGGATCAGCACTATATCAAATGGTTTAATTTGATATTCAATTCTGTCCAGCTCTGTTTCCAAATCGTTGACGGTAATTCGTGAACCGTCGGGTTTATGACGAAAATCCAGAAGCACGCCGTCGGACATACACCATTCAAGCGGGATCTCATCTATGGTGAGAGCCGGAGCGCCTTTATCCATTGTGGGGTGGAAATGATAGGGAGCGTCAAGGTGCGTCCCACTGTGGGTTGTAAGCTGAATATTTTCCAGAGACCAGCCTAGACCACCGGGCAACTGATCGACTCTGACCCCCGGGAAAAACTCAGTCATTTGTTGGGCGCCGATCGTGTGGTTCACATAATCTATTTTGGGAATCATCATCGGAGGATCACTGGGAAGTCCGGCTTCTATTGATATGCTAAGGTCTACGAATCTCCGCTTTTGCATAAAGCACCTGACACTAAGATTCCTGATTGACAACTATTCCGGAAATAAAAATCCGGGCGCAGTTTTCGCTAAGTTCCTTAATTTCAATAAAATCCATTTTTTTCATGACATTTTTGTAAATGGCGAGGTTTGAAATCATAGCTTGGTAACAATAGATTATTGTGCGGGGGTCCATATCCACAAAAGCGCCGTCTTTTATCCGTTCGGCTACATATTCCGTGAGACGGCTGATCATCAGGGTATCCTTCTTGTGAAAATGCACATGATGGAAGCGGTCTTCCTTGAGTCTAGCAAACATGAGGATTTTAAAAATTTCTCTATCTTCGCGATTCGTCGTATGTTCGAGTATGTGATATGCGAATGCTCGGAAAACTTCCAGATCGTCCTTCTGTTCCATGGGCCCAATCAAATCACGGTCCATGGGGTGTGACTGGTAGGCCACCTCGGCGATTGCTTCATAAATATTGCGTTTAGAGCCGAATAGTTGAATGACGCGAGGTCTGCTGATTCCGACTCTGCCTGCGATGTCGTCCAAAGTGACCCCCGAGTAGCCGTCTTTCGCAAACAGACTGCGAGCGGCGCCGAGGATCTGGCTTTTTCTATCTTCTGAGGAGTATTTTACAGGTTTCATGACTCTTTTGTTATGACATAGAATAATACTTTGTCAAGTGTTTTGTTACTAACAAGTTAGTTAGTACTTGTTTCAATAGTAATAATGGTTAAGCGGCTGAGGCTACTCTCCACCTCCAATCTTTGAGCAAGTTTCTCCAAGCGATTCCATCCGTTTCAGTTTTGAAAAAAGCTTTAAAGCTGTCGGTAAGTCGCCTCTTGCGTAAAGACTTACTAAACACCAGGACTTCTCACCCAGAAAAGTGATAACCTTACAGATTTGAGAGATCTAAAGCAAAATAGCATAAAACGGACGTGTCGGCATAAATCAATTCGGAGAAATACGCGATCAATGCTGTAAAGGCTTGTATACTCCGACTGCCGCGTTTAATCCGGGATGTTTATCGCTGTAATCTGCGTTGTATCTCACGAGGCAGGGCAGGGGCGCCTGCCGGCGAATAAGCGGTCGGCTGGGGAGGTTCAACAGTGGACTCGCTTTGATCGGACGCGCCCACATCGCCGGCGCCTGCATCGGCGAAATCAATGGTCCTGGGATTTACTCTAGCAAAAAGCTCCCCGGTCGGCGCGTAAAAATCAAACCCTACAGGTATGCTCGATCTCTGAAGATCTTTGCGTAAACCTGTCAGGACATTTATTTTTTCCTGCCTCGACAGTTCGGGCCACCGGGCGCCGCCTGTAAAAGATTTATAGTCTGAGGCCGAACTTTGCAGCACGTCTTCCCCGATCAAGGTTTCAACTTTACCCGAGAATGCCGATCGACCTCCGATTTGCGCGAGATCTTTTGCGGACTGCATCGCCGTTTTCCCCTCGGATAATTTCCTCTTTACATCCTGAGCGCGCGTCTCACCAGCCTTCTCACTTATTGGTATGATGATGTCGCGAAACACATAAAACATTATTATTCCGATCGGAATGGCTATCAAACAACCAAGGACCCATGGGGAGATGCGATCCATAAACCTTTGCTTGGGTTCAGCTTTGGACCAACGCTCTTCACCTGGTATGGCATGACCGCATTCGGGGCAGGTAAGAGCCGTCGTGCCTACTGTTGCGCCGCATTGAGGACAACTTCCCGGCTCTGTGAATCTGCGGCGCTTCGGCGCTTCAAACTCGGATTGCGAACCCTCAGGTGGAATATTCAATGGGAGGGCGGGAGATCGACCAAAAGTCTTATCTTCAATATCCGAAGGAGTGAGCGCCCCCTTCTTGATCAACGCCTTGTAGACTTTTCCGAGACCGGCGCGGTCCAGTCCATGACGGTCCATCAGTTCCGATTCACTGATCTGGGAGCGGAAATCTTCCAGAAATTGTCGCGCGCTGATTTTCTTTTTTTGATCCATGCGCCGAATTCAATAATGATTTGGTATTTCGTCTATTAAGATACGAGAGTCAAAACATGTCGTCAATACCATTTGGGATCTGCAAGATCACTGGGCGCTTTGAGCGTAGCGTAGGAGATGAAGTTTCGTCAATCTGCGTAAGTTGATTTGATAACATTGCGGACAAGAGCTGAAATGTATTTCTGAGACGTATCCGCATTCTGCACATTCATACAATCGATCCTGCTCTTCAATCTGAACAAATGGAATGTGTGAGGCGTCCGCGCCATTACGCATCATCAAACGAGTTTCAAGCTGACCGGAGGATATATGACGGTTATAATACAATTTAATATAGACTTTGCGAAGCAGCGTCCAGGTGAGTCCATATTTTTGTAAAATATCTTCATCGCTGACTCCGCTGAGCATGTCGCCCACTATCTCGGAAACCTTTATCACTATTTTGATTTTGGGTTGAATATGACGAGTCTCTCTTTCCATTATGAAGCTTCTAGTTTCTAATGTAATAGATTAATAATAACATATAACACTCTAATATTGCAATATAGTTTTTAAGACGTCACGGAGAGAAATAAAAAGACGGGACTTCGCGCACATCAATTTGTCCAGGCAAATGAAGTCGAGAGGTAAGATTCTAAACGGGAGGAGAAGCGCTTAGGTGGAAGAGATGAGCTCTACATCATGGATGCTTTACACTGTAGCCAAAGCTATACTAGGGTTTCTCGCAAATTACGGCGGAATCACTTAACTTTCGCCTGCCCGGCAACCGCCAATAGGCGCTAACTTTAGCTGAAATCTAAGAGATTAGCTCAACGGGCGAGGAATTGTACTCCCCTCATAAGGGGATTAATGGGGTCTATGTCTTTGCGCCAAGCGTAATTATTCTCGAGAACCATTAAAATTCATGCAAAACGTGGACTATGAGATCTAATTAACTGAAGTAATAAAAGAATTGACTCATTATAAACTGCACAGTATCCCAATTCACATGAAAATTCTCACGCCCTTCCATGAAAATTGGTTTTCCAAGAAGAGGTCTGTAGATCGTTGCCATTTCGTAAGCAGGGAAATAATAGACGTTTGCACGCGTTCGACACAGTTCATCCGCAGCGGCGCGAAGTGTGGACTTGGAGTTGCAGCTTGCGCTTATTATATCGGCATCCGTCCTGAAAGTGGCCCACATGTGTACCGGGGATACTGTGAGAATAATTTTCAGATCAGGATTATGGGCAGTCACAATTTCATGGATTCGTCGAAGGTTATTGAGATTTTCTAAACATCCGGAGACAACAAATTCATAGCGGCTCATGTCTCCGCCGCCATTGACATAAGGTCCTGAAGGCAAACATATGACTGAGCCGTCGACTTTATCTCTCCAAATTTCAGTTAAGCCCAGTGTCAGTATCAAAATCTCGGCCTGTTCGAGGACTTTTCTCGAACATTGGATGTGATGCTGGAAATCCGCTTCAGCCTCGTCCAAACCGTCGTACAGTATTATTCTTCGGTACGGATCCTGGACTTGAGTTGAACCCGGCGACCGCCACCAACGTAATGCAGGTTTCCAGTTTCCAAAAGTATATTCAAATATTTGGCGCATGGAAAACGTGTTATACACACGCTCCCAGGCCGCTCCGGCATGTTTAGTCGCTGGATGGTTTTCCTCTTCTACAATGTAGGTATATCCCGAGTTAATCAGTTCCGCTTTGATCTCACGCGCAAAACAAGACCCCATTGATGTAATTCTGGTTTCTTTCGTAATTTTGAAGGGCGCAGGCCGGGGAAGCGGGTATAGACCGTCCGCGCCCGGATTGTCATAAGATCCCGGCCAAACTTGCCACTTCTCGAAATCGTGGATTGGGTGAACGTCGGATTTCGCCATGGGATTACTCCTAAACCACCTTTGTGAGAGGCAAATGCCGGTTCCCGACCAGCATCACAACGAGAGATATTCATTAAATTACGGCAAAGGCGACCTATAGCGTTAAAACATCAAATTGGCGCAGCGCGCCGACAACACGACATCCAATGTCCTCGAAGCATTCAAGCGCACTACACTGCGCTGCGCAGTCTCCCACGTTTTGCGGCTAATTACCTTTAAGAATCGGACACAGGAGAGAGCCCGGAGGACAGGACTGACCGACTGCGGGGGCTGAATTTTGACCCGGCTGTGACCCGGAAACCTTCCGGGACGCTCCGGCGAGTCACGAACATGAGGCAAGCAGGAATGAAGCAAGAATGATTGCGACAACTGATTTCATGAAAAACCTTTTTCTTTAAATTGATTTTTATAATGTATCGTTGGCCGGCTCTCAAATAATTCGGGCCATATTCTGCAAATATAATAACCCACTACTCATGAGTCAACTTTGGGTCACAGATTGGCGCCTTAGTGGTATGATCGCTGAAGGAGGTTTGTATAGAGCGCTCTCATTGAATATGATTGTAGATCGATCAATCAATCAGATCGTGAAGGATTTTGGAGAATAGTAGGCTTTCGCCAGCTCTGTAAAATATTCATCTGATTACTTAGTTTAGGATGAGTTAAACAACAACTTAGCGTGGTAACAGACTACAAAGGAGGAACGATGACCGAGTACACCATACGACCGCTTGCAGTCGGTTTCAATGAAACCGATCAGGGAATAATGACCTACCAGAGGCAATACGGGAAAAGAATAATACTACCGATCTACACTTTTGCGATTTTAGGGGGCGAAAAGAAAATACTCGTGGACACCGGAATCGAGGATTTCATGGCGCCCGATGATTTGGAAGAGAGAACGGGTTTTCCGGTCAGGTCTTTTGAAGACGCTCTGGAGTCCATTGGATGGAAACCTGAAGATGTAGAAATAATAATTCATACGCACCTACATAACGATCATTGTGAAAATGACGCATTATGTGAAAATGCTGAGGTTTACGTACAAAAAGCCGAGTTGGATTTTTTCAATAATCCTCACCCAATTGATCACAGATATTATCCTGATGTTTTGGATGGTGTAAACATTAAGACCATTGAAGGAGACGCTGAAATTATTGAGGGTATTCGCGTGATATTGACCCCCGGACATACACCGGGCGGCCAATCCGTTGTTGTCGACACATCGAAAGGGAAAGCGGTAATCACCGGACTATGTTGCAATGGCGAAAATTTTCCGTCAGGCGGCGGAGTTGTTGCGCCCGGAGTGCATACCAACGCAATCGAAGCTTACGACAGCATGAAAAAAATACTGGAAGTAGCCGACATCATTATTCCAATTCATGCTCTTGAAGTTGGAAAAAAGAAATCCATTCCGGAATAACGTGTGCCTGACACAGGCGTCAAGATCAGTAGCGGCGCGCCGGTTTCACGTCGCCATGTTTATTTGATGGACTTGTAGAGAATTGATTACGCAATTTATTGCAAAAGGCTCTACTTGAGATCTCACATCAACATTAAACGTGATTGTAAACAGAAGAGAACCGTCACTTGAAAGCTTGAGGGAAACTAAGCCCGTCGACTGTTTGTCTGATATCGCATTTATTGTAAAATCTACTTGTAAATCGTTCTTACGGGATCTTTAGTGAATAAGCCTAATCTCTACGTAGTAACCGTCAACTATCACAATCGAGACGCAATTATTAAGATGATTGGCGCTTTGGATGGAACTCGTTCAGTCAAGAAGCTAATAATCGTCAACCATTCAAATGATGATCTATCTGATTTGAATGCTGATTTTCCCATTTTAATAATCCATCAGCATAACCGAGGATATGGCGCCGGTATCAATCGCGGCATGGCCGCAATTCAAGATTCGGCTGCCGTGGCTCTCATGTGCAATCCTGATTTACGAGTTCTTACCCCCGGCAAACTGCCTCAACTTGTGGAATTCTTGCAAACAAATCCAAACGTGGGCTTGTTGGCGCCTGCTTTTGTGGATGGCAACAACAATCGGATTGCTTCCTGCAGAAATTTCTACAACTGGTTAACCCTTTTCGGAGTCAGAATTAGCAGCTATTTTAAAGTTTCTCCTAGATTTGTAGCCGATCATTATTGCGGAGAATCAGTCAATTCAAACGGTCCCGTAGAAATTGACTGGGGCAGCGGGGCAGCCCTTTTTGGGAGGGTGGACATTTTACAGACGAAATTGAAGTTCGACGAACGATTTTTTCTTTACTTCGAAGACCTGGATATTTGCCTTCAATCGTGGCGGGCAGGTTTAGCGGTGATGTATTATCCGGAAGTTATCTGTCTACATGAGGAATCAAAAGCAAGCCGTACGAACTTGAAATTCTTCGGTTATCATTTCAAGAGTATGCTGTCTTTCATGTGGAAATATAAAGGGCTTCCAGGACGGCCACTGTAATTCAATAGGCGCCTGAATGAACGGCTTGGCCCTATGACTATCAGGGACATTGAGGCGGCAATCGTTCCGCCGGAATGCCAATCGGCGAATGAGACAAATAGACGGTAAATCGGGCAATAAAGTTGGGGAAAAACCACTTTAGCAACGATTCCACCTGTCTCAACAATTACTCCTGTGATTATTTATTCTGAACCGGGTACTTGGCGTCCCGCCACTCATTCCATCCACCTCTTAAAGCATAAGCTTTTTCATATCCACGAATTCTAAGTTCCTGCGCCACATTGGCGCTCGTTGCCTCATTGGGGCAATCGCAGTACATGACAAGGGTTTGATCAAAGTGGTATTTCTCTATCCACTGAAGGTCTCCGGGATCCCGGCGCACGGCGCTTTGAATTTTTGATGAGCTACCTGCCCAGGAGATAGGCTTACGCACATCTATTATTTTAAGTTCAGGGCTCCCGATCATGACTTTGGTTTCTTCTTTGGTTATTCTGGGGCTCCAACCGTGATTTAGCGCTAATGCCGCATTGGCGATCATTAGAACACCTCCCATTAGCGTGCGAGTAACCGGCAATGCAAATTACCCGGAAATTAATTGTGATTATTCCCCAAATTGATACGCTTCCAATATCCAAAACAAATCTGAAAGAGAATTAATTGGATCAGTAGATTTCATGAAACTATCTTTTCGGTAAAGCTACTCTAATAGTAAGGAATGTGAACTTTTGTCTTATTTTATAATAATATAACAGAAGTTCGAATAAGTCCATTGTCGTAAATACCTATAATTGTTTATCGTGAGTTGATTGGGATGTTCATCAGGATTGGTCATAATATTAATGAAAGACGAAGTATTTATAATTGTTAACCCCATTGCGGGACGCGGCTACTCCTTGCAATTATTTGAGCGCCTGCAAAGGATTCTGAGGAATCGCGATATTTCGTTTGCCGTTTCCTACAACCATGCTTCTCTGAAAGCCGGCCTAAGCGGCATAAATAATAACTCATTCAGCGCCATCATAGTAATTGGCGGGGACGGCACTGTAAATCATGTGATCAATTCATTAGAAGATCCGACTCGCCTACCGCTTGCAATCTTGCCTGCGGGCACGGCCAATATGTTGGCAAGGGAGTTGCGCCTACCCCAAACATCCGAAGCTTTTGTGGATATGCTCGAAGAGCGAGTAATTAAACGGCTTGACATGGGCATGGCGGGAAACGCCAGATTCGTGCTTCTCCTGAGCGCAGGATTCGACGCAATGGTTACAAAGGAGATTGCCGGCGCCAGAGATGATGTTCTCGGCTATCGAGGTTACTTTATACCAATCCTCAAAGTCATCACAAAATACAGTCCTCCTGTACTCAATGTAGAAGTGGACGGTGAAGCGGTCCGGGGTCACCTGGCTTTAGTGCTCAATGTCAGACACTACGGCGGCATATTTAATGTTTCGAGTTCCGCGAAGCCCGATTCAGGCAAATTTGAGGTTTGTGTATTCAAGAATGGAGCTATTCCCGATTTGATCAGATATTCCTTTGCCGCTCTTTGGCGAAGGCTTTCCGAAATGCCGGACGTGGTATTCCGTTCGGCATACAATGTTAAGATTCATTCCGTTGATTCCGTTCCGGTGGAGATTGACGGAGACTACGTGGGGACTACTCCCGTAAATGTTAGTTTAGCGCCCGCCTCCATTCCTATCATTGTTCCGTCACGATCAAGTTCGATCCAACAATGGATTGAGCTTCCTAAAAAGATCCTTGAACAATATCTTAATGTGAAAATTGACCGGTAAGCCCGGAAAATGTTATACAACGGTGTCGGGACGGCGCCGTCTTCCACATTTTGTGTTTGCAATTACCCGGTTGAATTACCGTTGATTCCCTTTACGATGGAATGGAGCCGGAACCCCATAAACCTTAAACGAATTTCGAATAATTCCGGAGGAATACAGCTAATGAAGGGTGTCGTTCTCGCCGGGGGCCTGGGGACAAGACTTTATCCTTTAACCAAGATTACCAATAAACATCTATTGCCTGTTTACGATCGGCCGATGATAACATATCCCATTGAATGCCTGGTCAAAGCCGGTATAAAAGATGTCCTGGTGGTTACCGGAGGCAACAATCCGGGCGACTTTTTAAAATTATTAGGGAATGGTCAAGAACAAGGCCTAGAACATATTTCATACGCGTATCAAGAAGGTGAAGGCGGTATAGCGGAAGCTCTCTCTTTGGCCGAAGCTCATGCCGCCGGTGGTAAAGTCTGTGTTGTGTTGGGTGACAATATTATTGAAAAGACTATTCTGAACGCTGTTGATGATTACAAGACCAGGGGCTCGGGGGCCAAAATTTTATTGAAAAAGGTAGATGATCCTCAACGATTCGGAGTGCCCATTTTGGAAGGGGATCGCGTCACGCGAATCGAGGAGAAGCCTATAAATCCGGCCTCATCTTACGCTGTAACAGGTATTTACATGTATGATCGACAGGTCTTTGATTTCATCAAAACACTTAGTCCTTCCGCACGCGGTGAACTCGAAATCACTGATGTCAATAACTTGTACATAAACCAAGGCGCCATGACCTGGTCGTTGTTGGAAGGTTGGTGGACTGACGCAGGCACATTCGATTCACTGCTTTTGGCATCTAATCTTGTCGCTGAAGGGGGAGCCAACAATTGCTGACACCTGAAGTCTCCGCTACAAAATATAGAAAACCGGATAGCAAGTTAATTGAGGGGGTGGTGGTCCAATCCCTTAAGGTCATACCTGATGAACGCGGACGTCTCATGGAAATAATGCGCCGTGATGATCCCTCCTTCACAGGCTTTGGTCAAGTATATTGCAGCACAATTTACCCTGAAGTTGTCAAAGCGTGGCACTACCATAAAGTGCAAGATGATAGATTTACCTGCGTGAAGGGAATGATCAAAGCCGTTTTGTATGATGATCGGGAAAACTCGCCCACAAGGGGATTGCTGAATGAATTCTATCTCGGAGAACACAAACCTCAGCTAATCGTTATTCCATCTGGAGTTTTTCACGGTTGGAAGTGTATTGGCGAGTCTGAAGCATACGTTATCAATATTCCTTCGGAACCCTATGACTATCAAAATCCCGACGAATTTCGAGTCGATCCCCACACGGGCTCAATTCCATACGATTGGTCGAGAAAAGACGGATAAGCAGAGGCGCTAATGAAATTACTCGTTACCGGCGGTTGCGGCTTTATCGGATCGAATTTTATTCTATATCTTTTCGAAAATCGTCCCGAAGATCAGATTATCAATCTGGACTCCTTGACTTATGCCGGCAACCTCGAAAACTTGGTGGACACTCAAAGTTACGGAGACCGACACATCTTCATTAAAGGTGATGTTACCGATAAGGTGACGGTTTCCACAATTATTCGTGAGGGAATTGACGCAGTTGTCAATTTTGCGGCTGAATCTCATGTGGATAGATCCATTATCGATTGCGCTGCTTTCATAAACACGAATATATATGGAACTCAAGTATTGCTGGAATGTTGTAGGCATTTGGGTGTGAAACGATTTGCACAGGTGTCCACGGACGAAGTTTACGGATCATTAGGACCAACAGGTTTATTCAGCGAAACGAGCCCCATTGCGCCCAATAGTCCATATGCCGCTTCTAAAGCCGCCGCTGATCTCCTTGTACGATCTTATAACAAAACTTACGGAATGGACACGGTCATAACCAGGTGCTCGAATAACTACGGCCCCTACCAATTTCCTGAAAAACTCATTCCTTTAATGATAACGAATGCCTTGGAAAACCGTGATTTGCCCGTCTACGGTGACGGAATGAATATCAGAGATTGGATCCACGTTAAGGACCATTGTTCCGCTATAGACACAATACTCAGGAAAGCTGAATCCGGCTCAATCTACAACATCGGCGGCTCTTGTGAAAAAGCCAATATTGATATAGTCCACAGCATTTTGAACAATTTAGATAAGCCGAAATCCCTTATTCGTTTCGTCCAGGATAGACCGGGCCATGATCGCCGGTACGCCATGGATTCCTCCAGACTTCAAAGAGATTTAGGCTGGTGCCCGTCAATTGATTTTGAAGAAGGCATCAAGCAAACGATAATGTGGTACATTGAGCACGAAGAGTGGTGGCGTAGAATTAAATCAGGCGAGTACATGAATTACTATTCACAGTGGTACGGGAACCGACTGTCTTGTTAGCTAATGCAGATCAATCGTAGACTCACAAGACAAATCCACATAGGCGTAGTCCCGATAGGCGGATCGGCGCCAATCGTCGTGCAATCCATGACAAATACGGATACGCGCGATGTCCGGAGAACTTTAGCCCAAATCACAAGACTTGCTAAATTAGGCTGTGAAGTAGTTAGGCTCGGAGTACCCAATATGGAAGCGGCCAGGGCGCTGGGCAAAATCACGGACGCCGCCAAAATCCCCATAATCGCCGATATACATTTCGATTACAAACTCGCCCTTGAAGCGCTGTCGCAGGGAGTTGACGCGTTACGCCTGAATCCCGGCAACATCGGCGGAGGGCGGAAGGTTCGTGAAGTTACCAAAGCCGCTGCCGATCATGGAACGCCGATTCGGATCGGAGTTAATTCCGGATCAATAGAAAAAGACTTACTTATCAAGTATGGGGGGCCTACCCCTGAAGCAATGGTTGAAAGCGCCCTTGTTCACATGCGAATACTTGAAAATGAAGGATTCGATAAGATTAAAATTTCCTTAAAAGCCTCGGATTTATCCAGGACGGTGGACGCATACGGAAAGCTGTCTGAAACTGTGGACTATCCACTTCACTTGGGGATCACCGAAGCGGGAACGATGCTGCCCGGAGCCGTAAAATCCTCAGCAGGCATGGCACTGCTTTTAGCGGACGGTATTGGTGACACGATTCGTTTCAGCTTAACCGCTCCGCCTGAAAATGAAGTCAAAGCGGCTTATGCATTGCTCAGGTCGCTGGGATTGCGCAATCGTGGTGTCGAGGTTATTTCTTGCCCGACATGTTCGCGCACCGATATCGATGTAATTGGAATGGCGCACAAGGTGGAACGCGCTCTTCAATACATTGCGGCCCCCTTAACAGTGGCGGTAATGGGTTGCGTTGTAAATGGTCCAGGCGAAGCCGCTGAAGCGGATGTTGGAATCGCAGGCGGTAAAGGAAAGGGTGTTCTCTTCAAAAAAGGAAAAAAAGTGGGGATATTTTTGGAACAAGATTTGATGCCGGCTCTTCTAAATGGAGTACGTGAAATTTTAGCTGCGGTTGGAGACGGATCAGAGAACCACCACAATTAATGTTGATTGGAAAATGGCTCGGATATGCACGAGGATATCAAATGAAGAAATTACTATTATTGGTTTTACTTCTCCCCGCCATGTGGGGATGCACCGAACGTCAGCAGCAAGACTATAGTCATTGGAAAGCCGACCTTGTTGGATTAAAGAGGAAAATAACCCTTTATACGGCTACCGGTCAACCAATCAAAACCTGGGAGGGACGGTACAAAGTTGAGATAACCAATGGGGCCGCCAGATTTATACATGATGGTAAAACAATAATAATTTCAGGTACGTACTTGGTAGAAGAAGTTAACTAGCATTTTAAAAAACTTTAGCTTTAATGAACAGTATTGCCGGAGCAGAAATTGAGAATAGGTCAAGGTTTTGACTTTCATGGATTCGCTGAAGGCCGCAAGTTGGTGCTCGGTGGAGTCACAATTAATTATGATATGGGCCTTCAAGGACACTCCGACGCAGATGTGCTTACCCACGCAGTAATTGACGCTTTGCTGGGCGCTGCGGCTTTAGGCGACATAGGCATGCACTTTCCCGACACCGACCCCGTCAATAAAGACGCTTCAAGTTTGGGAATGCTGAAGATCATAGTTAACGCAATCGAGTCTCTCGGCTATGCGATAATCAATGTTGACGCCACCATACTAGCTCAGAAGCCGAAAATAGGACCATATCGAGCTTCAATGGTGGGGAATTTGGTGTCCGCGCTTGAACTGGAGCCGGATCAAATCAATATTAAAGCCACAACGACCGAGGGACTAGGTTTCATAGGTAGGGGTGAGGGCATAGGCGCTTCCGTTATTGCGCTTATAGATAAGAAAGCTTAATGGAGCGCTTAACCAGCCTTTTTATTCCGCAATTTGGTCCAGCAGCTTGTGCAATACCTCGGCCTCTAAAACGTCTTCTTGCAAGGCGATTTCCCGGACCGTTTTCCCGGATTCATAAGCCTTTTTAGAAATCATAGCCGCCTTCTCATAACCGATTTCCGGGGCAAGGGCGGTGCTCATTGCAAGACTTTTTTCAATATTGGCTCGGCATCGATCGACGTTTGGGGTAATTCCTTCAATGCACTTGTATAAAAATCGTTGTGAGCATTTGGTCAGCAAATCAATTGACTGCAGCAAATTATAAGCGATGAACGGCAGCATGACGTTCAACTCCAGGAGTCCCCACTGACCACCCAGAGTTATCCCCGTATCATTGGATATCACCTTCGCTGACACCTGGATAACCATTTCTGGGATCACCGGGTTGACTTTACCCGGCATGATTGAAGATCCCGGCTGTAGTGACGGGATATTTATTTCGCCGATGCCGCATCTTGGCCCTGATGCCAAAAGCCGTATATCGTTGGCAATCTTCGTTAGGCTCACAGCGAGTGTCTTGAGCGCTCCACTTACTTCAACCGCCGCATCCTGAGCAGCCTGCGCTTCAAAATGATTTTGGGCCTCAGAAAATTTGATTTCAGTGTCTCGCGAAATGAGTCCGATAACCCTTGAAGCAAATTGCGGATGAGCGTTCAGGCCGTTACCTACGGCTGTTCCTCCGAGGGCAAGTTCGGATAATGAACTTTCCGTGTGCTCAATACGTTTGATTGCCAGGCGAATCTGCCTCGCGTACCCGCTGAACTCCTGCCCTAAAGTAATCGGAACAGCGTCCTGCAAGTGAGTGCGTCCAATTTTCTTTACGCCTTCGAATTCAACGGCTTTGCGTTCTAAACCCTCGGCGAGAGCTCTCAGGCTCGGAAGCAGATGCAACTTTATTTGATACAAAGCGGCAATATGAATAGCGGTCGGTATGACATCGTTACTGGATTGGCATTTGTTAACATGATCGTTGGGGTGGACCGGCGATTTGCCCCCCCGCAAGCCCGTAAGAATTTCGTTGGCTCGACCGGCGATAATCTCGTTGGCGTTCATATTGGTTGAGGTTCCGGAACCCGTTTGGAAAACATCTAATACAAACTGATCGTCAAACTTGCCCTCGGCCGTTTCAGTTGCAGCGGTGATAATGGCTGAGGCTATGTCGTCTGGGAGCAGGTCCAATTCTTTATTTACGATCGCGGCATTTCGCTTGATCAGAGCCAAAGCGTAATAAAATGACGGCTGGAAAGTTAAGCCGCTAATCGTGAAGTTGTCGATTGCCCGTTGCGTCTGAGCACCATAATAAGCGTCTTGAGGGACTAAAACCTCCCCCATGCTGTCGTATTCTTTTCTAAAATTCATTTTTTGTTCAGCTCGTCCCTGCGATAAATGATGCCTGTGCTGAAATCCTCATTCAAAACGTGATCAAACGCCCCTCTGAAGTTAGTTGGATCGTAATCACCGGGTAATCTATAAATTTTCTTCTTCAAATTAGCCCAGGTCTTGAATGTTTTATCAAAGGTCACACAAGTCGTGTAAATATGATAGAGAGAAA
>JBBSBY010000039.1:0-29562 GCA_038250835.1 Desulfomonilales bacterium
CACGACGGACATATGACCCCCGCTGAATCAGCGCAAATCGCGGCGGCGGCTAAAGCTAAAAGGCTTGTCATGACGCATTTGTATCCGCCGTGCGATGAAGTTGATATAGTAGAGCAGGCTCGTGATAAATTCGACGGCGATATAATAAAAGCTGAAGACTTAATGAGAATAGTAGTTTGATTATTCCGACCTCATAATGTATGAAATTCACATGAGAAATCGTTTTAAAGGCGTCACAGGAAAATTTCTTCTCTATTTGGCTCTCATTCCTTTGGGATTGGGTCTGGCGATCCCGTTATTTCTCGCCGGCGTGGGCCTTGGAGCATTCGTGACTTATTCACGAGATTTACCCGAGGTGCCAGGGCTAAGTTATCAGCCTAAAACCGTATCAACGTTTTATGCGGATGATGGATCGGTGATCGGAATCTTCTATAAAGAAAAAAGGTACGTTGTCGATACGGCTCAGATCCCCCAGCACACTATCAACGCCTTCCTGGCGGCTGAAGACTCACGGTTCTTCGAACATGGCGGTGTGGATTGGATTCGCATTGTGGGGGCGGCTTTCCGAAATTTAAGGGCCGGGCGCATAACACAGGGCGGCAGCACCATTACTATGCAGGTTACACGCAATTTCCTTTTAACACGAGAAAGAAGCTTTTCGCGTAAAATGAAAGAGGTGGCTCTCGCATCCAAACTTGAGAAGGCCTGGGGTAAGCAAAAGATACTCCACGTCTATTTAAATGAAATTTATCTCGGGGAAGGATGTTACGGCGTCGAAGCCGCTGCTCGCGGATATTTCGATAAACCGGTGGAACACCTCAGCATCGCGGAATCAGCTCAGTTGGCCGGCCTTGTAGCGGGTCCCGCGCGGTTTAATCCTTTCAAAAATGAAGACCTTGCGCGTCAAAAAGAGCTTACCGTTTTGGGAAGAATGCTGCGTTTCGGCTTCATTAATCAAGATGAATACGATAAGGCAAAAGAAGAGCCTTTGGTTTTTAGAAAGGAACACGTCAGACCATTTGACCTGGCGCCTGATTTCACTGAAGCGGTTAGGCGATACATTGTGCGACATTATGGAGCGGAAAAACTTTATAATGAAGGTCTGAAGGTCTTCACAACCTGCAAAATAGATTACCAGACGAAAGCCGTCGAGTCCCTGGAAAAGGGAATTGAAGAAATCAAACGTAGGCAAAAGAACCCTGCCATCCTGAAGACCGTGCAAAAGGATGAGATTCCGGGGTTACTTGTAAAAAGGGCAAATATCACTGAATTGGTTCCCGACAAGACTTACCAGGGTGTAGTAACAAAAGTACACAGGCGAAAGCAAGAAATTCTTGTAGAAGTGGCATTGAATAAATCTACATCGGGATTTGTCCATCTCGAACCCACGCAGACGTCATACAGGGTAGGTCACGTGCTGGCGCTACGTTTCACTGAATTTTCAGGAGAACGTCCGATTTTCGTCCTGGATAATGATCCGAAACTTCAGGGGGCCGTGGTTTCTATAGAGAACAAAACCGGCTATGTGAGAGCGCTCGTAGGTGGAGTCCCCGGCGACAAGTTCAAATTTAATCGGGCAATTCAGGGGCAAAGACAACCCGGAAGCGCCTTTAAACCCCTCATATATGCAGTGGCCTTAGAGTCCGCAAGCTACAGCCCCGCAACCATCATTATAGACGAACCCATTACCGTCGATTTTGATAAAGAAGATGTTGAATGGGAACCCAGGAATTCCGGAGGCAATTTTCTCGGACCACTGAGTTTTAGACGAGCCCTCGAACTATCTCGGAATATCTGCACAATTAAGATCCTTATGGATCTAGGATTTGATCCGGTTATAGATCTTGCTCGACGGATGGGACTAACATCTGATTTAGGGCGAAACTTATCGTTGAGTCTAGGGACTTCCGAAGTCCACGTGCTCGAGATGACTTCGGCCTATACGGTGTTCGCGAATAGCGGAGTGTGGATTGAGCCCGTGCTTATCAAGCGAATTGAAGACCGCTTCGGCAATGTGCTCGAAAACAACGAAGAGTTACCCATGCTGGATGAATCCGAAATACCCAGACCCAGACCCAGAGAAGAATTTGCGAATATGGGCGGTTTCTCTGAACCTATAAGAAAACGGGTCTCTTCCGAAAAAAATAAGAACGACGTTTCGGAGGCTGGTGATGACACTGTGCAGCCGGATGGCGAACCTATAAAGGAGCCGCGGAAAATAAGAGCGGCATTGTCGCCACAAACGGCGTACATAATGACATCCTTATTGCAAGGAGGAGTCCGGGAAGGAACAGGCGCCAGGACTCATAATTATGTGAAAAGGCGGGATTTGGCCGGCAAAACCGGCACTACCAATCAAGCCGCCGACGCGTGGTTTATAGGTTTTAATCCTGATTATACAACAGGAGTATGGGTCGGATTTGATGAGAAAAGGCCTCTGGGTGGGCGGGAAGAAGGCGCTCGAGCGGCGTTGCCGGTATGGGGCTATTTGATGAACTACATCCTCGACAAGAAACCTGAAAGGGATTTTGTGGTTCCACCTGATATCACATTTAAAGACGCATTGACATTCACCGGAACATCATCAACCGGTTTTACCCCAAAGATGGTGCGGGAACCTTTCTATACCCCTTTTATTGGGCAAACTCTCGTGCTTAGCCCGCTGGATACTCCGGAGCTTTTAGCGCAATATCGCGGAGTGCTCGCGCCGAATCTTATGGTGGACCAAAATAGTCCGGTCAATCAAAACGGCCTGAACAATCCGTCGGGAAATACCGGGTCCGCACACATGCGCAATTATCCGACTCCGCCGCCAACTCCGCTTCATCCTATGGACGGAAGAAATTTGTTTCCCGAGACCACGGCCCCTAGAGTTGGACCGGCGCCAACTTATGCCCCGCCTGGAACTCCAACGGAACGCCCCCAAAATATGTCCTATAAGCCCGGCGATGGTCGATCGTCCGCAGCCCCGGCGACAAAATTGCGGGATGTGAGGAGTCCGGAATTACGAGTTGATTCCACCGGCAAAGTAATAGACCTTGAAAAGAAGCCGCCGACGGTCGGCGTTCCGGGCCACAGGTAGACGGAAGCCTGAACCGCATCATCTCCAAAGATTAGTTGACCGTTTGCGTTGCGGATAATAGGAGCTTGAGGCGTGGATCTTCGATAGGATTTCATAACACCTAGATTAATCAGAATGAGTCTTCCTGTCTCAATAGGGTACGGATTGCAACATCCGACGTGGAATAAATGCGTATAGCGGTAGCGTTAAGTGGAGGCATGGATAGCGCTGCGGCGGCGCTGGCCCTTTTAAAGGGCGGTCACGAAGTCGTGGGCTTTTTCATGTTGCTGCATGATGAATCTGGTTCTTCGCTGAGTAAGGCCAAGAATATCGCCCGTAGACTGAAAATCCCCTTATACGAGCCGGATTTGAGGAATGAATTTCGTAAGCTCGTTATCGAACCGTTTATTGAGCAGTATTTAAAAGGTCTTACTCCCTCGCCTTGCCCTATTTGCAATCGAGAGCTTAAAACGACACTCCTTATGGAACAGGTTCGAAAACTCGGTTGCGAATTGTTGGCTACCGGTCACTACGCGCAACTCATAAGAAGCGACGAAAGAGAATTTGCTCTCTTAAGAGGCGTAGATCCTAAAAAAGATCAGTCTTATTTCCTATTCAATATTAAAAAAGAGGATCTCAGCCGCCTCCTCTTCCCTAATGGCGCATTCACTAAAATCGAAATATGGAAGTTCCTCCTTGATAACGGTTTTCGATTCGATATAACAAAGGAATCGCAAGAACTATGTTTTGTCAAAAATAATTCCTATAGGGAATACTTGGCGGCGCATGGGATTGAAGATAAACCGGGGCCCATACAGGATATGGAAGGACGACTAATGGGAATTCACAAAGGCGTATTTAACTTTACCATTGGCCAACGCAGGGGAATTGGCGTTTGCGGATCTAAGCCTTATTATATAATCAAGATATTACCTGAGACTAACGCCGTAGTAATCGGATCGAAAGAGGCCACTCTCACTAACTCTTTTGTTGTCGTCAGTTTGAACTGGTTGGTGGCCGACCCGCCTCGACTGGGAGACACATATTTAGCCAAAATCAGGTCCACTGCCGGCTTCGCGGAATGCAGAATCACGGCAATTGGGGACGACACAGTTCAGGCACGGTTCTGTAAACCTCAGTCTTCAGTGGCGCCCGGCCAGGCGGCCGTATTTTACTGCGGAGACAGAGTTATTGGCGGGGGTTGGATTACATAGCGTTGACCCGCTTTTCAAAAGTAGCGCTCCCTTTGAAAAGGCGTATGACTTTCACCAACATTCAATGTTGCTTTGCCGGTTTGAAAAAAGGTAAAATGAAGCATAATATAGTGGGTGAACATGATGGTTGAGAAGAAATTCGCTTCCCAACATATTCAGTTGTTGAATCACCCCGACTTGAAAGCCCCATATATGGTAATGGGTTTTCATGGTTGGTCAAACGCGGCGGCTGTTTCCGCAGATACGATTAAATTTATTAAAGCTAATCTCGGAGCGCAAGTCTTTGCCCTTATAAATGAAGAGCCATTTCAGGATTTTGCAACTGAAAGACCTGTGGGACTTATCGAGAATGGTTTGTTGAAATCATTAGATCCATGCTCGACGGAAATCCATTTTTGGCAAAATGACTCCGGTCCACACGACGTTGTCTTCATGTTAGGGAAAGAACCGTGTATTTTCTGGTCTGATTATTGTCACGGCATCTTTGATTTGGCTACATTATTCGGCGTTCAACGGATCTATACTGTGGGTGGGGTTCAGGACACAATCTCCCATACAAGTCAAACTCCCTTAACAGTTGTAGCTTCAAATGCGGACTTGCTGCTTGAGACTCTTTCTCTGGGACCCGGGATCCAGCCTGCCGACTATCATGGACCGGTTAGTATCCACTCTAAGATCGTCAGTTTAGCGGCAAGTGAGTCAATTGATATCGTCAGTATTTGGGCCCATGTGCCGGCGTACCTTCAACGAAGTCCCAGGGCGGTGGCAAAAGTGATTTCAATATTTAACACTGCATTTGACCTGGGATGCCCGGTTGATGTACTGATCAGCAAGTCCATGGACTTGGACATAAGAATAAATGAAGCTATGGCAAATGATCCCGACTTGAGACAATTTGTCGAAACTATCGAGGGAAAGCCTCGATTAAAAAAAACATCAAAGTCCGACAAAGTGATTCGATTGAATGATTTTGTAAAACGCGATCCCGCCAAGAATCCCGATAACTAACAGCTCTGGTGGTGAATTGAATTCAGCGAATTTTGCCATTCGGATCATACCTGATCTGACCATAGATGATAAATATTCAGGCATAATCAGCGAAGCGCTGAACAGGATTGAGTCTTTTACAGGAAACGCTTTGAGAGACGAACGTATTAAAGAATTGTTCGTTTTGGAGAAAAGCAAATTGGACATCGCGACCGCTACCGGAATACTTCAAGCCCAAGGTCGTCTGGTAGTCGGATTTCAATTTGAGATACGAGCCGATTCCGATGACGATAATTTTAGGGTTTACGTAAAAAAGGTGGTGGATAAAGGACAGATTGCCAAGTTCTATTTAACCTCCACCGTTCAACAGATTATGCTCCAGCTAATCTCTCTCGAAGACAGACGGACTATTGCGATATTTTCCATGCTGAATAGTTCCATTGAAGTCGGGTACAGAATTCTTACTACTTTGTATAGCAACCAACTTAAGCGACTAGTCTCACGGGCCCCGGATTTCGTAGCTCCAGGCATGCGACAAAAATTAGAGAAGTTATCTTCCTCCAAGTACTCCGATGAAGATTTATGGCAGGAATCCGGACCCGTAGCCCAAGTTTCGGGCAAGCCTCAGGGCAATAGACCCGGTTCCCAGGATAACCTTCTGCAAGTCATGGCCGACGACGGTATTTTTGAAGAAATGAACCAGTATGTTGGCCACATCATTTCCAAAAGTGACCGTATTCGTGAGAAGCGGCTCATATTGGAGAATAACCGCGATATGCCTCAGCATGATATTTACCAACAAATGATTCGTGAAGACCTCGATCAATTGGAAAACTGTTATGCCCGCATTCATATATATTTAAAGGCATTTTATAAAAATAAGGAGAGGCGAGTACCTGGTCAGAATCGCGTATTGAGGCAATTCTTTGCCGGCGAAATTGAACGGATAACCGGGGAAACAAGCCTTTTAGAAGATTTGCTTAGCCTGAACGAGCAGGAGTATTTCAAGAATCTGGCTCGGCATCCATTGTGACGGATTTGCGCCACAGGTAATCAATTTAATATAAAAGAGCCGGATTAAATCCGGCTCTTTGGCTATTTAAGTTATGTTATTCAGTTAGGTGTGAATAGACGACTAATTATCCGTTGTAGATGCTCTACCTCAGGAAAGCATACGCCACATCGTAAGCCGCGTCGAGGAGGGGCTGCGCAAAGCGGCCTCTGTAGGATGATCTACGGTCAACACTGCCCGCAACCAGCAGACCCAAGCCAAAGCCTATGCCCAAAGCAATGAGAGCCGTCCTTTCGGGATACTGTTGCGTATAATTCTTAGCATACGTGACACCTTCATTCACCGTCTGAGATGTCTTATCATACGCCTGGCTTACCGCTTCTTCGGTTTTTGCGTAGGCTTCAGCGCCTTTTTGCATAAACTCATCCTTTTTATCTGCAAATTTATTTTCACTGCTGTGAAGATCCGTGCCTGTGTGGGGCTTATAATCAGTTGTAGTGTTTTTAATTTCAGTTGTCATTTGGTCCTCCTTAAATTTTACTAATTATTTTCGAAATCTAGTCTGTGATGGCATATCCCGAACTGCCGTTCCTTGAGGCGCTGATACTCGCTCGCGATTATGCTCGGCTCCAGACGGCGTAATCAAGTTGCTAATCCAATCGTGCGCCGCCTTTGTCGCAAAACCCATCAGTGTTCCCGCAATAATTCCCTGTTGTTGCCCACCTCCAAACGCTCGTGAACCGGCTGAACGCATATCCGTTCTCATGTCACGTAATTCATCTATTAATCGATCAACGGGGCCGCGCCGTGGGACAAAAACGAGGGCCGCCAGGAATCCAAGTCCCACAGAAGCTCCTAACACCGCAACCGGATTGTCCTTGACGTATTCACGCCAATCCAGTTTATCATGAATTTTGTTTGTAAGTTGATTAACGGTGTCGCTAATCGCCTCTTTCCCTTCGTCTATATCTCTTCTGATCTCTTCAGTGGTTCGCCGACGATTAACGTCGGGCTCACTATACGCTTGAATTTCATCAGGCATACCACGGCCTCCTCATTAGTAATTATTCTAACTCCAGTCGCAATTTCTTGAAAAAATAAATGCCGGAATACGCAATTACGCCCCCGATTACAAGCAAACCTATTCCTGTAATCAAAGCCGCAGTGAACAGGGACATGTAATACGAAAGCCCAATCACCAGAGCAGCGCAGAGGCTCATTAAAGCTATCACGGCAATAACTGATCCGATCGCCAGTCTAATAACCCCCGTCTGCATTCGTTCCAGGTTTTCGCGCATTTCTCGCTTTGCGAGACTGATTTCATCTCTAACTACATCCGCAGAGTGTTCGGCAAGTTGCCCTATGAGGTCTGTCAATGATTTCTCCTGGGCTGTATGCCGGCTCGGTATTTGTTCATTCTTTGTCATGACGGACCGCCTCTCACCTGCGACGTAAAATCGCTCCGACTATTAGGCCGAGCGCTCCGGCAATTAGTAGGCCTTGTCCGGGGTTGTCCTTGACATATTTACGAGCCGAGTTGTTTGCGCGTTCCAGCTCAAAGTCACTGACGTAATCTGCGGACTTGTTTAACCAGGTGGACACTTGTCTCTCGTAGTCGGCCATTTCAGGCTCGAGCCCCTTATCGGCTCTCTTGGAAACCATATCCGCCGCCATCCGCAATTTGTCGGCAATCATGTTTTTTACGTCACCCGAGCTGGACGAGGGGGTAGATTGATGTGTCACCGCGGGTAGTGACCTTTCGTCGGGCGCCATTTGTCCCGTACCGGAAGAGAAATATTCATTTTCCATAATTTTACCTCAGCAATTTAAAAAGTTGATGACTACTAATTACTCTTGGTCATCATTAATACAATAATCTCCTCTGTCAAATAAGCGATAGCAATTGCTGATTTCCTTGAGAGGAATCTCAGCTGAGCCGTTAATTCATTACCAACTTATTTCTATGACACTCAAGATTCAAAAATCATCCGTTTTGTTTCAAAAAAAAATAGAGAGGAGGTCTATTTCGCTATTTGTCGGTTGTGATTCAAAGTTTATCTCTTGCTCATAATGTAATCGGCGATTAAATAATCAGGTATGATTTTATGAACTGAACCCTTTTCCAGAGCGGCCAAAGGCATGGAAGGATCGATGCAGTTGTTGATGTCCTGTACAATTACCGCGCCTCCGGCGCGTCTTATTTCGTTTAGACCTTCCGCGCCGTCCTTTCCGGCGCCCGTCAGAATTATTCCGGTGATTTTTGGTCCGACTAGTTGCGCTATGGATTTGAGCATTATATCAACGGCGCCATCATCTTGAGGGGACGCTACGTCAACAGCGGAAGTAAATTTCCATACCCCATCTCCGTTAGCCGTCAGCTCGAGACGATTGTCACTGGACGCTATATAACAAATCCCCTTTTGCAGTTGAGCTTCTCTTACGGCGTTTCTTACAGGTATGGCGCTGTGACTGTCGAGATACGCTACAAAGGGATCAATATATTTCGCGCCCACCAATAGCGTAGCTATAAATAGTCCATCAAAATCTGCGGGTAATTCCGGAATGATCTTAAGCAGAGTGCAATACCCACCGGTACCCGCCCCGACACACGTAAAAGCAGTATTCGAATCCGGAATACCTCGTCCTGATTTTTCTAAAGACGGAGCGCCGTTTATCCTTAGATATTTAGATCTGCCCGTGCGGATTGCCGCAGCCCGCCGCACCTTTGTGACGATATCATATTTCTGGGCGTCTAAGTTTTCGTCTTCACGTCTGGAGGGCTTGGCGACGACATCTACTGCGCCATACCTGAGCGCGTCAAAAGTGGTTCTCGAACCCTCTTGAGTTAGAGCGCTTATCATAACAGTGGGAGTTGAATGCTTAATCATAATATGTTTAAGCGCTGTAATTCCGTTCATCCGAGGCATCTCGACGTCCAGTGTAATGACGTCGGGGCGAAGTTCCGTAACCAGGGACAAGCACTCTATGCCATCCTTTGCTCGCCCCACAACTTCCATATCCGGCTCTGCTTGTAAGATATTGGTAATCTGCCGGTTCATTAACGCCGAATCATCAACCACGAGCACCCGAATTTTCTGCGGGGCTCCGTTATTCATCTGTCGTCAACCGTCTTTGGCCCATTATTGTTGTTGAGGATCTCGCGGGCTAGTTGGATATAAGCCCTGGCTCCGGGTGAGTTCAAATCGTAAGCGATTATGGGTTCCTGGCGGTGCGGACATTCAGCAACCTTAGGATCACGAGGAATGATCGTGCGAAATACGCGACCCTTTAGATATTCCCTGATTTCCTGAACCACCTTTATAGTAAATCCGGCTCTCTTATCTGCCATAGTGATTAGAAAACCGAAAATTCCCAATCTCGTATTGTGATATCGTCGAATTTCCAGGGCGGCTCTCAGCACCCTGCCCACGGTTCCCATGGACGCGTATTCGCATTGAATTGGAACTAAATACGAATCCGAAACTTTAAGCGCCGAAAAAGTGGGATTGTCAAGACGCGGTGGGCAATCAAGAAATATGTAGTCATAGTCCGAACGCATCAGATCAATAATTCTGGAGAGAGCATCTTTATCATGCTCCAGGGTGTAGAAAAGGTCGGTTTCATCTTGGGATGTCTTTACGTTGGATGGTATGTACCTCAATCGTGGTAGACGCGGGTTAGCTGCGAGAACAGCATCCGAAATCGCCGCCTCGCTTCTAAGCAGGTTGAGCATGCCGATCTTCATGTCGGTTTGATCCAAACCAAAGCACTTGGCCAATCCGCATTGCGGATCCAACTCTATCAATAACACCCTACGTTTAATCGCCGAAAGGCAAGCTCCAAGATTTACGGCAGTTGATGTTTTGCCTACTCCGCCTTTCTGACTAACTATAGCAATAACATGGGCCATATTCTACGGCGCCTTTCACATTGTGGGACTATGTTCAAGTCCCTCTTTTGCATCCAGGACGAATTGATTATACTCAGCATGAGCTATCTGGCGTTGCTCGGCTATAACATCATCAATAATTTCCATAACGTCTAAGACTAGGGCAATGGTTCCATCACCCAGGATGGTTGATCCGGCGAGACCGCGACTCTCGCAAACGTGCTCGGCCAAAGGTTTTATGACCACATCCTGTTCGCCTATGAGTTCTTCAACCAAAAATCCTACCGACTTAGCGCCCGCGCCGGCAAGCACCAGAAATCTAGGTTGTCTATCAGGTTGATGGTCACGGAGCTTAAAAATTTCGGCAACTCGCAGGACCGGGATGGTTTCATCCCGGAACTTGATGACTTCAAACCCTTCGATGGTGGTAATTTCGTGCGGTGAAACTTGAATGATTTCTCTTACACTGGTGAGGGGAATAGCGAAAACATGTTTTGCCGACCTAATAAGCAGCGTCTGTATTATTGCCAGCGTCAGCGGAATTCTGATGGATATCCGAGTGCCCTTTTCCTCCCAGGATTCCACTTCTACGTGTCCGTTGATTTTTTCCACATCCCTTTTCACGACATCCATACCAACGCCTCGACCGGAGGTTCTCGTCACCTTCCTACTGGTAGAAAATCCTGGAATGAACAACAAATTGTAAATATCTTGCGCCGACAAAGCTTTTTGATCCTGATCGTCAAGAATTTTGGTCTGAATGGCTTTATCCAGCACAGTAGTCGTGTCTATTCCTCCACCGTCGTCTTCTACATCTATAACAACCTGATTACCTTGGGAATATGCGCTAAGGGTAACAACGCCTTCCTCGCTTTTCCCTTTTTCACGGCGGATTTCCTTTTCCTCTATGCCATGGTCCACAGCATTCCGTATAAGGTGCACCAAAGGGTTGTAGATTTGCTCGATAACACGTTTATCTACTTCGGTATCCCCACCGTGAACTTCCAGCGTCACGTTCTTGCCCACTCTACGGGATAGATCTCGTATGAGACGCGGCATACGATTGAATAGCTGGCCTACAGGGAGCATCCTGAGTTTCATAACGCCTTCTTGTAGATCCGTTGCCACTCGACCCAGGGATAGGCTCGCCTCATTTACTTTTAAGCTGAGATCTTTCAGCGACTGAAGTTCTTTTTTGCTCAATTGTCGGATTCCAAGTAGTTGGCGGTGAAAACTCTTCAGTTCCACAGCTAACTGTTCGACATAGGAACGATTAACTACCAATTCACCGACTTGATTCAATAGAATATCAACTTTTGATGAATCCACTCGCATTGTGCGAACGACTGCGCCTTCTCTGGAATCGGAAGCCGCTAAATCTTCGGCTGTAGACCGATCTTCGAGTAAATCTCCCGTGTACTTTTTAGCGCCGCCGGCTTCAGCCATCGGTAAAACGCTCTGATTTTGACTCAGCTTATGCGGAGCTTCGACGAATGTAGCCTCTGATTCATAATTTGGGAAAGGCCGCGCCTGGGCGGGATCTATTTGCGCGTCAGGAGCTGGTGGGCCGGCCGTGTCCTCCCGGAGTTCGGCTTGAACCTCCGGCAAGGTGGATTGGGTGATCGGTTTGCCCGGTACATTGTTAATCACAGGCGCTAATTGCGGATTAAGGATCACCTCAAGACCTCTTAAGAAATCTTGAAATTTTAGAAAAGAATCATTTAAAAATTCAAAATCTCCGTTAGACAACTCGGTTAGATTTTGAGCGCTCCAGACTGTCTTTTCGTGCCAATTGTCCAGAAAAGACGCCAAGCCTTTATAATCCATGTAGCTTGATGATGAACGAATGGCTTTGATATGTTCGGCGCATTGTTCTAAATCAGCTTTATCAGGAGTCTTAATTCTAGCTTTTTCAACGTGCGGACGGATTTTATCAAGAATTTCCCACCCATAAGCTAAAAATATGTCAATGATTTCACGATCCGAGTCTTCATTGACGGATTCAAGCTCTTGCAGCAGATCTTTCGCCCGATTGCCGGGAAGGCGGTCCACGGGTTGAGATGAATCATCATAGCCAAATGCGGCGTCAAAGGATTCTCCAAATTCACTCAGCAATTCGTCATCAATATCACCCAACAGAGAATGGGATTTGGGTTTTCTACGTAAGGATTGCCCGGTAGCGGCCGGCGCCGATGGAGGAGTCACTCCGAGGTAGTCAAAGATCAAATTGGCCGGGACCGTCCCGATACCTGCAACGGCGGCAAGGCTATTGAATTTGGCGTTTGAAATCTCTTCCAGGCTGTTGAAACCTGCTGATTCCATGGCCAGAATCATCGATCCGTCTATTCCCGGAATTTTCTCCATTTCCTCATGAAAATGTGATTTTGGAAGTTCATCGGACTCCGGGGGGGATTTTTCAACGCCGTCTTGATTGTTCCCCGAGGAAGGCGAGACAACGCTTTTTTGCAATGGAAATAAACTAGAGGGGTAAAAAGCTTCCAGGGCGTACAGCTCGGACCTGTACTCGGCAATCTCACTTTCGCTGAAAACCTCATGATCCGACGCAGCCTCTTCGAAGCGAGATTTCAGTCCTTCAACCGCTTTAACGGCTTGTTTCATTCCCAAAGATTTGTATGAACCAATCAATTGATTTATAGCTTCGTCAAGCGTATGCCGAACTTCCTCGGGAGTTAATCCGTCTTGCAGATCATCAAAATACAACGAGATATTTAGGAGTAACGGAACTGTTTCAGCAAGTGATAAAGTAGTCACTGCGCCGGGAGATTCAATCTGATCTCCGGTAAATGATTCGGCTGATCCGTAATCTCCCATTACGCCGACATCGGGTGTAATCGGCGTTTCGAATGATTCCGTAGGAGCCTCTTGATGTTCTTTATTAGGTTCAAGGGCTGCTGCGGGAAGCATAACATCGGTATGTTCGATTTCTTCTCGAATCTCGTCGGCTAAGGCAGCTAGGTCATGTGAATCGGTCGAGTCGATTATTGGAAATTCCACAGACGCGCCCACAGGAGACTCCAGAGTTGATTGCGTCGGCTGAGATTCCTCACCTTGGTCGAATTCTTCGTTCTTTTCAGATTCGGTAGGGCCGGCTTCAACAACTTCATCAACTTGCGTTGCGCCTTGTCGGCGAGTGAGTATGTTTTCCAACTGCGCCATCAGTTCAGAAATTGTGGAGTGTTCTTCGTGCTCCTGGGCAACCTCGGCAATTAACTTCTGAATGAGATCTTTTGAGCGGAAGAGAAATTCCATGATTGGCGCATCGAGGTCTACAAGGCCTTCTCGCACTCGATCCAACAGGTTTTCTACCCCGTGAGTCAGGGTGCTGGAACGTTCCAATCCCAGGAATTCCGCAGAACCTTTGATGCAATGGACAGCCCGAAAGATATTGTCCAGCAACTCTCGTGTTACGCCTTCTTTTTCAAGGAGAATCAAGCTATGGTCCATCTCGTCTAGGAGTTCTCCGGCCTCACCGGCGTAGTCCTGTAAGATTTCCGTATCTATCATGTTCATACCTTCAGATGAGCCTCGTTTCTCTCAGCACATTTATTCGATGTTGCTTGCTTTCCTACCCTGAGCATCGGCTACGACTTTTCTGCCGTCGTATTGAGTGTGAAAAAATTCAAATTCTGAGGAAACCGAAATGATTCCATCGAAACTCTTTCGCACGATTCTAAGATGATCGGTGGCGTCATTTATCCAACCATCGCTTCCGGTGTTTGCAAGGATGCGCTGTAACTGTTCAGCCGCCTCTCTACCGGTTCCCGCATTTGTGCCGGTAAAAAGCATCACTTCTTGAATGTTTGCGGAAAATGCATTTAATAGCTTTGACGCTTCATTTACATCCGTATTTTCGCCAATCCGCGCTGAGGCGCTCAGATTTCCTTTGGACATCGCGGCTATGGCTAATCTTAGATCTTCAATCGGTCGCATAAAGTTTTTTACAATGATGTAAAGAGCTATCGATGAAACTGAAATCATTGCAAGTAGGAGTAAGATAAATCTTAATTTAGCCGATCGAATCAAATCGACTATTTGATCGGAGGCGCTGGAATTAATTCCCGCGGCCAAGCCAAAGCTTTCGCGTTCTGATGAAAAGTCCATAATAAATTTGATGTTTAATAGAATTGCGACTACAGTCAATGCAATTAGACCCAGAACGTATTTGTTACGTAACGCTCCATAACATAGAGCCCCTAATCCATTTGTAGACGAGGTGATTCCACCTGCCTTGCCGACATTCACTTCATTTTTGGACAGTTCCGATCCCATAGATTTAGGACTCTTCTGCGATCTCCCGAATTGCTTTCGACAGTTGGCTTGTGTCAGCTTTGTTCAAAAAACCTTTGGCCCCAATTTTTTCAGCTTCCAGTCTAAACTTGTCATCCTTGAGAATTGTTAGAAACAGGATATTGGCCTTTGGATCTTCGGCGATTATTTCCCTTGCGGCAGTTATTCCGTCTTTGTCGCGCATAGTTATATCCATGGTAACAAGGTCAGGTTTGAGCGATCGATACATCTGCACGGCTTCGTCGCCCCCTTGCGCTTCTCCCACAACGGAGTGGCCCAAGGATTTTAATTCTTCAACAATTCGCTTGCGCATAAAACCCGAGTCATCGACCACCAAGACTCGAATAGCCATTCCACACCTCACAAAAAAGCACGAACTCAGAACATTAAACTTCAATATTTGTAGAGAATGGGTCCCGATTAATCGAGACCCTGGTCGGATGTTAACCAGCGCTGATGGTGAACTGATCGACGAGCCGTCCGAGTTCCTCTGCAATATCGGCGAGTTCCTCGGTAGTCTTGGATGCTCCCGCTGCGCCCTGGGCGTTTAGCGTCGCAACATCCGACATTTCGTTGATGATCTGTCGGAGCACTGCGGCTCTTTCGGTTTGCAAGCTGGTAAGTTTAGTGATGTTTTCGGCCCTTGACGTAACCTCCACCATGGCCTGGGTGACTTGGCCGGAAGCCTGGGCCTCGGCGGTGGCTTTATCGAGAATGGCCTGGCTAAGTCCACGCAGATCGGCCATAACACCGGCGGCTCTTTCTCTACGCTTAGCTTGTTCGGAGGTCAGACCCATAATATCCTGGGCAAGGCCGGTGAGCTTTTCCATGGAAACCTGGACGGTCGCAGCGTCTTCAATTTGGCGAGTTGTGCCTTCACTAATACCGCTGATGAGGGCATTCGTCCTCGCAACGGCTTGCTGAATCTGCGCAAGGGCGTCACGGCTCGTCGCCGAAAGGCGTTCACCTTCCTCCACTCTCTTATTGGACTCCTTAATCAGATCGGCAATTTCATTGGTTGATTCCGCTGTTCTTTCGGCCAATTTACGGACTTCGTCCGCGACAACCGCAAAACCTTTGCCGTGCTCGCCGGCTCTGGCGGCTTCAATAGCGGCGTTTAGGGCTAGAAGGTTGGTTTGCTCAGCAATGGAGCTAATAACGACCATGATGTCGTTGATTTGTTCTGAAGAATCTGCAATACCCTTCATACCCTGGACGACCTTGTCGACCGCCATACCACCTTCAATTGCGTATTTATCAGTGATTTCAGATTGATTGCTAGCCTCAGCGGCGCTTTTAGCCATTTCTTCAATCAGTTTTGCCATGCGATTGACGGAGTCGGCGGTTTCTTGAGCCGCGGAATACTGCTCACCGGCTTTACCGGCAACCTCACGAGCCGTGGCGCCCATTGCGTCAACAAGTCCTTCACCTTCACGGCTCTGAACATCCTGATCGCCTGCGCTCCTGGCCATGTTTTCGATCTCGGAGGCCATTGATGTAAGCTGCTCTTGAGTTTGAGTCGATGAATCAAAGGTTTCACTTGCGTTCTTGGACACTTCCTGAGCGGTTTCACCCATTGAGCTGACTCGTTCAAGCACCGTCCGAGCTCTTTCGGCCTGCGCCCCGGCATTTACAACGATGTTCTGAGTAACTTCGTTAACCATCGCAGAAGACTTCCGGACTCGCTCCACACCTTCGAGAACCGTCGCAAATGATTCCTGTAATCGCGCAAGTAGTTTGTTGAACGTGTCCGATGCCTGTCCGATTTCGTCGTTAGTTGTTACGGGCGCTCTCAAGGTTAGGTTAAGGTTTTGACCAACCTGGGTCATTGTGCCGGCTAGCGCTCGAATCGGTCCCGAGATCGAAGCCGCGACAAGCAGCGCCACGATAATAACTACTACAAGCATTATCAAACCCACGGCGGTATTAACATAAATTAGCTGCGAAACGTCGGCTACTTCAGAAATATCCGCACGAGCGCCGACAATCCAGCCTAATCCTGTAAAGTTGCCGTAGCCGGCCGGATAACTGATACCGGCAAGCACAACGCCGTGCTTACCTGTTTTAGGGTTCGTAAAAGAATACGTGGCGTTTACATCTTTTTGCAGAGCGGCTTTTTCAAGACTCGGCAAATTCAACTTCGGATCCATTAGAGCGATTCCATAAAGATCCTGATTAAAATGGATTATAGTCTGCCGGTTCTGATTAATTACGAAGATATACCCGTTTTGCGCGACTTTAACGTTACTGATCATAGCCTCCAGAGGAGACCACTTGAGGTTCGCCACCATGACTCCCGTAACGGCGCCGCCTACTTTGACCGGATTTGCGATTGTGAGTGTCCAACCTTTTGAAGCGGGATTGATTTGTTCGATTCGAGGGTCCTTATGAAAATCAGTAAGGGCCAACTTGCCGCCTTGCGCCCCTTTGAAGCTGGGTAAAGAGGAAAAGTCGGTTCCCACGGCTTTAGGCCAGCTTGCAGCAATCGCGATGCCTTTCATATCCAAAAGGAGAATGTCTTCGTATGCGCCATAAAGCTTCACCATCTCTCTCATGGTTTCCGAAGCGTCTTCACGGACTTCAGCCACTTCCAACGCTTCTTTCATGAGACGCAGATCCGACCAAACCAAAACGTCACTGACCCTGTCATTCATGAACACGTTGATGGACTGGGCAGTGGAATCCGCAATGGTTTTAAGCTCTCGTTTTGCCGCTGTTTCGGCTTGACCAAGCACCGATCTGTATCCCAGGTAACCTGCGACACCAAGCGGGACGAGCGATAACAAAAGGAAGTACACTAATAACTTGTTTCTAAGGCTTCCGCTAAGAGACAATCTCTTTTGAACTTTGGCCATGGCCGTATCCTCCTGGAACCTCTATTCTATGATTTGATCTTTAAAAAACGAGTATGGCTATTTTGAAGCTCCTTCCGCTCCGAACGGCAAAAGCCGGGACACGGAATCGAGAACGTCTTTTTCTTCCATTGATAGAATTTTGCGAAAATCTAAAATAATGAGAATACCTTCATCCAGGTGCACTACCCCGGAGATATAAGCGCTTTGAACGCCGGCTACTATTATGTCCGGCGGCGGGGCAATTTTGGATGCCGGCACGGTGATAACCTTGGCCACGGAATCTACTATAAAGCCCGTAATGTTTTCATCGATCTCGACAACTAGGATACGGGTGCCGGGTTTTGGAGTCGATCTTCGACCATAGCCGCGCAAGCGGAGCCTTTTCCTGAGGTCCAGGACAGGAATAATATTGCCCCGGAGATTTATGACGCCTTCGACAAAGTCCGGCGAGTTCGGTATCTCCGTTATGGTGGCTATCATTATTATTTCCTGAACCACCAATATTTCTACGCCGAACCGTTCGGAACCCACGCTGAAACTAATCATTTGAACATATGTCTCCACTTCCTGCGTGGTTCTTCTCGTTTGTTCCCTACGATTCATGATTGCGCTCCCGTAAGTCCCTGGTGTGAAGTATCGCTTATAAATGACTGCAAAATTTCTACAAGATTATTTTGTCGGCACGTCGCGTCCGCTAGATTCTCTCGTAAAACCGCTTCTGATAACCTGGGGTCTACACTAGCCTCAGGATCCAACACGATGACTCGGCCACCCAGATCTCTGACGAATTTCGAACCCGAAAGTCCTCCATCGTCGCCGCCGGAAAGTAGCGCGGCAATCATCTCCGAACCTAGAACATGAGCGGCTGAAGTCAACAAATGATCTATACTTTGGCGTTTGTGGATATGCGGCGCCAATTTAATCTTTAATGTGCCGGAATCGCTTACGAGTTCCGCAGGCATTGCTGCGGGATGTACATACACGTGCGAATTCAGTAGCGGATCGTCAGGTTCCAAACGCCGCACATGAATTTGGCTGCGTCGATCGAGATATTCGATAAAAGCTCCAATCGCTTCAGTTTGCATATCGTGAATGATCAGAATGGCGCCCGGCCAATTCTCAGGTAAACTCGAAACAAGTCTGATCAGATCGGCGCTCCCGCCGGTTGCCGTGTAAATGACAGTGAGGATATTGGCAGGAGCGTCGCTGGATGGGGCTACGTTAAGGTTCACGGGCGAGGGAATTTTGATGCGACGAATACGATGGGGCTGAATTCTACCGGCCTCTTTTATCCTGTACACAAGATCATCGGCCCTTCCATCTATTCGCCAATTGTTTTGGGGTTTTCTGAGAAAATCTACTCCGCCTAAACACAACAAGTCGAAAGGGTTAGCTCCCACACCGCCTAAAAATCCGCTAAGGACAACAACCGGACAAGCGCTCCTGATCATAATGTGCATCAGAGTTGTGCTGCCTTTCATGACGGGCATATCCCAGTCCAAAAGAATAAGATCCGGTTTTAGTTCATCCATTTTGGCAAGAGCTTCCTGGCCGTTCGAGGCGTATCCTATAACCGTAATGCCTGGGTCCGATTGCAGAATTTCGTAAACTATTTTACGAATGAACCGAGAATCGTCCACAATCATGATTCGTTTTTGGGGCTCACTAGCCGAGGCCGGTATTTTGACATGGGCAGAATCGGACGCTTGTTCGCCGACAGGCGCTAATGCGTGGCGAATTTCATCTTTCTGCCGTAAGCCCTCCATTAGTAGACTCTGCCAATCCATAAAAAGGGTCTGTTTCGGCACATTGAGCACTATCTGTGACAGAAATTTCCCTTTTTCCCATCCCAATATTTCATAAAACGCCTCTACGCCGGTTAAATCCTCGCATTCGGCATGTACTATTCCGCCATCGTGCACATAAATGGAACCCCAAACTCCTCCGTTGGAGACTGACAGTAAAGTGCTGTCTTTGCGGTAACAAAACATTTGAATAATATCTTCAAGCTTGATCCCAAGCAGACGACCGCTAAATCCTTGGGACGGTTGCTGCATGTTGTTTATCAACTCGCATAACTTGGGGAAGGAATACGGGACAGTGAGAAAGTTTGTGCAGCCAAGCTCCAGGGCGGTGTTTCTATCGGAGATAAAACTCTTGTCTGTCAGCAAAATTACCTGAGCAACAATATCAAGTTTGTGGAGTATCCTGAGTAACTCCAAGCCGTCGTATTTGCCGGGTCCTTGATGAGAGCAAATTACGAGATCCACAGGAACGGCTCGTATCAAAGCGGCGCCTTGCACGACTGAATCCGCGGAAACTACTTCGAAACGAGGATCTATTCTCGAAAAATAATCCTCAACCACTTCCGTCAGGATCTTGTCGTTTTCAATGACTAGGATCCTTCGATGAGTCACCGACTGCTCCTTTGGCGTGGTTGTTGATTGTGGAATAGCCGACATCTGCAAATCTCACTATACGCCGGATTTAAGTAAGTCCAGCAACACGGAAGTAGGAATTCGCATGTTCACGTCAGGTAGTTGTGTTTGCCGAACATCCGAGTGTACGGCGTTTTTCCAAGAAAGTATTTCAAAGAAAGCTTCATCTCCGTGGTTGGTATCTGTCCGGACATGGTAAATTTCACCGGCGTTTGCGTATATCGAAGCTTTTGAGGCGCCTTTCGCAATGTCTATTCTTCGACATTCGCCGCTAAGAACTATCAGGCGTATAGTGCTCTTGAGATCATACGTTGAGTAATTGATCACCTCTGATAAATCGCGCGGCGTTTCCTCTACCGGTGAGTTATTAAGAGAGGCGCTTTCTCGGTAATCACTCCTGGTCATCTCAGATTACTTCCCATGCGATATTGGCTTTCGCGGGTAGGATACCGCCGAGTAGGATCGTCAATCTAAATTCTACCAACTCCTAAACCGACGACTTAAAGCACGTATTGCGGATCATGTTGTCCGTGATAGTCTCAAAAAATTGCTATAAGACGTATTCAAAAGACATTTGGCTCAGGGGAACTGCGCCAACGACGTCGATTATTTCTGCGGGTAAGTCAAACCTCCGTATGAGTCTCACTTAGTATAGACCAGTTTCCACGACATTTTCGACGGCGACTCCTGAACAAAAAGTGAATCAAAAGCGCGAATTCGTTGCATGTCCAACATCAAGGGAGCTAATCCATTTAAAAGGAATGAACAACCAAACGACCTCGGATAGTGAGACCTCACTAAGAGCAAAAACCTACCAACCATCTCGGCGACGGCAAAGAGTGATTTCTCGCCTAACGCTCGTATGGTAAACCGAAACTCTGAAGTAAATGATAAACGTGATCTGTGGCCGATTATATCATAACGGTTTTTCCTAAAGCAACAAAAACTTTGATATTTTTGAGTTTTTCAGACGCTGGATTGACAGGGCGCCTGGGCTGTCACAATGACGCCGAGAAACTACTTTGTAGTTTGTGAACGGAAGAGTGCTTTCTTAATGAAACGGGTAGCCCAACTGAAATTCAGCTCCAGGTTTTCCAAACGAACCTTGTTGGTGAGGTAAGCCGCCATAATCATGAACAAAATGGGTGGAGTGGGTAAAGCGAATTCGGGAGGCGCAATCGATGACCTAGCCATGCGTTCTACTGTTAGTGTCAGGGCGTAATAGGCGAAAATCAAGACAAGCCCCATTGAAACATTATTGAGTCTGCTTTTGCCCAGATTGAGAATCCCCACTGGAAATGCGGCGAAGGCCAAAGCCAAACACGCCAGAGGATACGTGAAGCGCTGAACGATGAGCATTTTGCCTAAAACGGTGACTCTATTGTAGTAATCAATAAATTCCTGGGAATCCGCCGTTTTTTCTTTTTCTCGCGCATTCAGGATTTTGGACCTAATCTCACCTAGAGACATTTCCTCCAATGTTTTTGCGGAGTCCATATCCTGACGTTCAATTGGAAACCTGAATGAATAGCTTTCGAAAGCAAGGCCGCCCGTGGTTTCTCCCAACTGATTTTCTTTAACAATTGTGCCGTTTTTTAAATCCAGAACCAATGATTTTTCGTCAGGATCGGGGCTAATTTTACCTTTTTGGGCAACAATCGTGCGAGTTTCGTCCGGCTGGGATTTTTCTTGTATAAATATTCGACTAAGAACTCCGGAATCACTATCGATCTTTTCCACATAAATTACTAAATTTTTAATTGAATCAAAAAATGTTCTTTCTTCGAGGCCGGCATCCACTCGCGTAGCGGCGGCGTTCCTTATCAGACGTTTGCCTTCTGAAATGCCGTGTGGAATTAAGGACATGGTGCAATAAAAAGACATCAAAGTTCCAATTATTCCTAAAAAAAGTACCGGGGGCAGCAGCTTAACGATGGATATGCCGGCGGATTTTATGGCGGCTATCTCGTTGTCGGCGGACATGCGTCCCAGACCCAGCAAAGCTCCCATCACTATCGAGAGCGGCAAAACGGTAACTAATGTGCTGGGTAGAGCGTTTATCAACACCTGAAACAGAATTAACGTGAGCTGCAAGCCGGCTTCCATGCCTTTCTGTAATAGAGGCAAAAATCCGGCTACTAAACCTGCCATGAGAAAGACCGCAAAGCTGAAGAAAAAGGAAGCGGTGATTTCAAAGAATATATACCGTTGGAGAATTGCAGGTCGACGCATATTGGTTGGTGTTCTTATAATTACGAATTACGATTAGAAGGCTAAGATTGCAGAGATTATGACTAAATGCAAGCGCAGTAATATTACGTTCCGGTGAGATTGATCACAGATATGAATAATATACTTAGAAACGAGTTAAAATCTATAAACGAGGAGTTTGCAAACCCGTTGCAAAAACCAAAAGGTTAAACTGAATCCAATAAATCCGACAAACCGACTCCAAACCTTTTCTCCAAGTAAAGATTAATAAATTCCGTTATGGTCGGTTTAAATGGTTTGCGAACGAGGCGCATCCCGGCCTGGCGCGGTGTTAAACCCCCTTTGGACATATTGCAAGATCGACAGGAAGCCACCACATTATTCCAATCGTTTGAGCCTCCTTGAACTTTGGGAATAACATGATCAATCGTTAATTCATTAGAATTGGCTTCTTTTCCGCAATACTGGCAGATGTACCCGTCTCTGGTGAGTATGTTCTTACGGGAAAAGGGCACTTCTCTGCGATAAATCCTTCTTATAAATTTAATTAGTCGGATAATGCTTGGAACTTTGAAGGATCTTGTCACCGATCTCACGACGTTTTCGCTTTCTTTAACTACTTCCACTTTGCCGCTGATCAGCATCACCATGGCGCGACGCCACGAAACCAATCCCAAGAATTCATAACCAGCGTTCAATACAATGACTGTCTCCATGGATTCCTACAAGCCTCTTTCAGAAGAAAAATTATCTAGTTATCCACTAAGTTACTATCTTCTAACGCCCTCCGGAATAGGAGTCAAGCACAAAACGGAGAACTCCTAATCGCTTGCTTAATTCCTGTTCCAATTTTTAAATATGCTCTAACACGTCTCCTGATCTCAAGCTCGGCTTCGAGACACTATTTCGAAGATTCAAGAACTATTCTGCGCTTTGTGAGGTTCATTTCTCTAAAGATCGCGTCAACCCTGGTTTCCTCCCCAAATATGCTACGGAGTATAACTCCCTCTTTTTCGAGTCTCAGGTAATCAACGCTTTCCATCAAAAGCTCTTCTTCACCGTTTCTGACCAAATAAGCATTTGATTCACACATTCGTAAAACTCACTTTCTGAATTTATTCTGTAATCCTATTATTGATTACGCGGGTAAGTCAAGGGCCTTGCCGGAGGCGGCAGACCTGCAAGTTTAGGTAGCATTGAGCGCTGTTTCCTGCCGAGCCCCTCGCCTGTAAAACCATTTTGTGATCTCTTCCGTGATCGCCGGGATCAGGGCGAGCAGCATCACAACAGTCCATTCATTCCCGCTTAGTGGGTGAGTATTAAAAATCGGATTCAAAAACGGCACGAATACAGTGGCAAGCAGAACCAACGCTGAAAGCAGTGTGGCCCATACGACGTATGGATTAGAAAATATGCCGATTTGCAAGAGCGACAATCTTTCGGAACGCACTGTATAAGCACGGAAAAGCTCACACATGGACAATGTGACAAACGCCATAGTCTCCGCTGTTTGTACATCTACGCCTTTCCAGTCGTATCTGATAACAAACCACACGGGATTTGTTTCAGTCGGCAGCAGGTTTGACGATTCAAGTGTCCAGATCAAGCCGATGATAAACGCCCCCAGAGTAGCGGATGTCTGGGTAATAGTTTGAATGAGAATACCTGTTCTCATTGGGCCGTAGACAATGGGTTCATTTTTGGGTCTGGGGGGCTGTTCCATTACATCAGGGTCGCCCTTCTCTTTAGCCAGAGCCAAGGCGGGAGCCCCGTCAGTAACCAAGTTCAGCCACAGCAATTGTATTGCGGTAAGCGGAGTAGGGAGGCCTAATAAAGTCGGCAAAAAGATGATCATAATTTCAGCGACATTGGAGGATAACAAGAAAAAGACGAACTTACGTATATTTGAATAGATTATACGGCCTTGTTCCACAGCGTCCACGATGCTTACGTAATTGTCGTCCGTTAGCACCATGTCCGCTGTTTCTTTGGCCACATCGGTTCCCGTAATTCCCATTGCGATGCCTATATCGGCTCTCTTCAAAGCCGGCGCGTCATTCACGCCGTCTCCCGTCATGGCGACGACCTCGCCGCTTTGCTTTAACCCGTCTACAATAAGCATTTTATGCTCCGGATTTACCCGAGCAAAGATGTCGGCGTTTACCAGAGCGTGTTTCAATTGAGATTTGTCGAATTTGTCAAGTTCGCTGCCGGCGACTACATCTCTCCCCGGAGCAAGCAATCCGATTGATCTGCCCACAGCCGCCGCCGTATCCGGGTAATCACCTGTTATCATGATTGTTCTTATGCCGGCTTGTTTGGCGCGTTCTATTGCGGACGCAACCTCTGGTCTGGCAGGATCAATCAATCCGAACAGTCCGAGAAACACAAGATCGTGCTCAACCTTTTCGGGAGTGGGATCCGTAGGCGGAGAATTCATTATCTTATATGCTACGGCGAGAACGCGCAGGGCCTGATTTGCCATGTTTTCATTAGCCTGCTTTATACCAGCGCGAAATTCATCAGTGATTGGAGCAGGCTCATCATTCATCTGCTGATAATGCGAGCAAAGTCCCATGATGACATCAGGAGCTCCCTTGGCCGTGATCACATGCAAATCGGCCTCATCTCCATCCTTTCCAAATGGACCGGCGTCTTCCGAAGTCGGAGATTTGACATTCAGGATAGTGGACATACGTTTGCGTTCTGAATCAAACGGAATTTCTGCTACTCTTGGATAGGCTGATTCCAAATCCGATTTATGAGCCCCGGCTTTCGCGGCTGCAACGACCAGCGCCCCTTCCGTGGGATCGCCTACAATCTTGTATTTCTTTGGCTCATCGGATGATCCGGGTGATTCGATGTAGGCGTCCGACGCCAAAGTTCCGGCCCATAACGCTGATAAGGCCGCGGGATAGGATTGCATGTCCACAGGATCGGAATCCAGCTTGAACTCACCCTTGGGCGAATATCCCTTGCCGGTCACTTCAAATTCCGTTCCGTCCACCCATAACTTTACTGCCGTCATCTGATTTTGCGTTAGAGTTCCTGTCTTATCAGAGCAAATAACACTCCCGGAGCCCAATGTCTCCACCGCAGCCAATTTGCGGATCAAGGCATGCCTCTTAACCATTTCACGCATACCCAGAGCCAAAGTTATGGTTACCACAGCCGGTAAACCTTCCGGCACGGCGGCAATCGCCAGACTGACGGCTATGATAAAAAGAGCCGTTAAAGTCGTGGAATACTGCTTTACGTAAGTCGCTATTCCGCCGTCTGAGGCAAACAGGACACTGGGATTAGTTTGATTGAATACTGCTACGACAAACACCAGGCCGCAGATGAACAAGGCCGCATAGCCAAGCTGCTTACCCAATTGATCCAATCTTTGCTGTAACGGCGTTGATTCAGCCTCGAAGCTTTGCAGCATTTCAGCGATTTGTCCCATCTGAGTTTTCATCCCTGTGGAGACTACAATGGCTTTCCCGCGTCCGTAAGTTATAAGTGTCCCCATGAAAGCGGAATTTTTGCGGTCGCCCAATGGTATATCCTCCTCTAATACCACCTGAGCTTTCTTTTCCACAGCCACGGATTCCCCGGTTAGCGCGGCTTCATCAATCTTGAGATTTGCGGATTCGATTAGTCGCACATCCGCAGCGACATAATTCCCGGCTTCCAAAAAGATGATGTCCCCGGGAACCAGTTCACTGCCGGGGGTAACTATTCGGGACCCCCCGCGCAACACAGTGGCGTTTGGCGCGGCCATTTTCTTCAGCGCCGCCAAAGCCTCTTCAGCTTTGGATTCCTGAATAACCCCAATAACAGCGTTAAGCAACACAATCGCGATAATAGCGGAGGCCTCGATATAGTCGTCCATAAGGGCGGATATTACGCTTGCCGCAATGAGCATAATGACCACGAAATTTTCGAACTGAGCAAGCACCAGTCGCCAAAAGGGTTGTCGAGGCGCTTCCCGCAGTTCATTAGATCCGATCTCGGACAGCCGCTGCGCCGCCGTTTCGGGGCTAAGACCGGCATCGAGATCCACTTCGAGCCTTTCGGCTACAGTCTCAGCGGCCAGGCTGTGCCATCCTTCGCGGATCGGAATATCAGAATTATTCGTGCTTGAGGGCATCCATAGCTCCTTAATAGACGCTGCTGAAAATCCGAATTCGTTTAATTCTCGTGCCGCACGGAACGTATCGAAATCGCGATTATCGGAGACCGGATTCTTATTACATAGATTTACAATATAATTGCGCAGCCGATCGTTGGAAAGTGATAATTCAATTGAAATTGAAATCAGCAATTCGTTGATTCACATATTGTTGGCATAAATGACTAAATCGACATTAATAATGGTTGGGACAAAGTATATGTTTACAAGTTCTCTGTGCATCATTCTTTAATTCTACTTCGAAAGTCTGGCGACATGGTCCAAGTCTAGTATTTTCTTCTACCGTACAGTTATTTTAGCCGCGAAGCAGAGATAATGTATGCCTGAACTTCGATTAACCGTCATTTGGTCGAACAAAGCGTCACAAATTCAAATGATGCTTGACCAAAACGTTTAGACTATGTAGGATTTTATCTTCCACATCGAAACGGTTCCCGTTTCAGTTCGTAGGGTAAGCCAATACTCAATATTAGAGCTGTTTAATTCACATTCCTCGTAAAGATATAGCCGACCGGCACGCGTTGTTCAACACTCGAAAATTTTAATAATCGCGTGGCTTTCTTGGAGGGGAGCGGCGCCTGGAATACATCACTATCTATGCGGTAAAGACTGATTAAATGGTTGCGCAACCTTTAAATCGCCGGCTGAAATCGCGATTTCCGGCCATTTGAAGATCTCAAATGCATGTTGTTTCCAAACAGGCGTCGTATTTTCAAACATCGAAGGTTACATTCATAGAACAAAAAAGGACAATCTAGGAGGTAAAACATGAAAAAAGAAGTGCGGAAAGTGGTCCAAACCGAGTCAGCGTATTCTTATCCTTTGTTGATCAAGCAACTGCTTCATACGCCCATAATCTACGCGCCTGATCAAGAAATCGTCTATCGCGACAAACTGCGATACACATACCGTGATCTTTACAAAAGAATTAACAAACTCGCAAACGTGCTCTCAGAAGCGGGTGTCGAGCCCGGGGATGTTGTCGCCGTTTTAGACTGGGATTCGCACCGTTACCTGGAGTGCTTCTTTGCGGTTCCGATGCTGGGGGCGGTACTGCATACCGTCAATATCAGGCTTTCTCCGGAACAAATCCTCTATACAATGAACCATGCTGAAGACAAGGTTGTTCTTGTTAATGAGGAATTTTTGCCTCTCCTGGAAGGGCTGAAGGATCAGCTTACTGCGGTCAAGAAATACATTGTGCTTCAGGAAGGGGACCAGACTCCCGCTACGACTCTGCCGATACACGGGGAATACGAAGAGCTGTTGGCTGCCGCTTCGGACGAATACGAATTCGAGGATTTCGACGAGAACGCTCAAGCGACTCTGTTCTACACCACCGGCACTACCGGTGATCCCAAGGGGGTGTATTACAGCCATCGGCAGTTGGTGCTGCATACTTTGGGAATGGCGGCCTCATTGGCGAGCTATGAATCTCAAGGTCATTTTCAATCTTCAGACGTTTACATGCCGATTACTCCAATGTTCCATGTCCATGCCTGGGGAACTCCATATGTGGCCACCATGTTGGGCTGCAAACACGTTTATCCCGGCAAGTATGAGCCCGCGATGCTTTTAAAACTCAAATTACAGGAAAAGGTTACTTTTTCTCATTGTGTCCCCACAATTCTACACATGATATTGGCAAGCCCGGCAGTAAAGGACTTGGATTTAAGCGGCTGGAAAGTGCTCATCGGTGGGTCGGCTTTGCCCAAAGGTCTCGCAAAGATGGCCCTGGACAGGGGCATCGAAGTTTATACGGGCTATGGAATGTCTGAGACATGCCCGTTGCTCACTTTGGCGATACCTAAGCCTCTTATGAAAGATTGGAGTGAAGATCAAAAGATTGAAGTTCGATGCAAAACCGGATTACCGGTGCCGCTCGTGGATATTAAAGTTGCGGATCTCAGCTCCGGCGAACGCGTTCCCTGGGATAACAAAACTCCAGGGGAAATTCAGGTGCGAGCGCCCTGGTTGACGCAGGGCTACTGGAAAGAGCCGGAAAAATCCGAAGAGCTTTGGGACGGTGGATATCTTCACACAGGTGACATCGCCGTGATGGACGAATATGGATACGTAAAGATCACCGATCGCCTTAAAGATGTCATCAAGACCGGCGGCGAATGGATCTCTTCATTGCATTTAGAAAGTTTGATCAGCCAACACGAGGGTGTTTCCGAGGTGGCTGTAGTAGGCGTCCCTGATGAGAAGTGGGGTGAGCGCCCGTTTGCCATGGTTGTTCCCAAGGCTGATTTCGTGGAAAAACTGGCGCCTGCGGATCTAAAAAGTTTCCTTCAGAAGCATGTTGACGACGGATTACTCTCCAAGTGGGGAATACCGGACAGTTTTATGATGGTGGATCAGATTCCGAAGACCAGTGTAGGCAAGATTGATAAAAAAGTTATTAAGAAAAAAGTGGTGGAATAACAGTTTATGAGGTGATCTGATTTGGGGCGGCTCAGGCTGCCCAACATTCTTTGTGGCGAAACACAGACATGTGGCCTCCAGGGGCCCATCACGAATTTCTGAAGGTCATTTCTCTCACAATTCTTAGCAATGTGGCGGAATTTATGGGCTTTGCAGCTATAGCGTCCGTACCAGAGGCGGCAATTCTTTCCAACTTCAGGTCTTGCTCGCCCCAGCCTGTCAGCAGCAGGAACGGCGGCTTGTCAACTCCGGCCTTTCGACTCCATGACTGAACGGCTGCGCCGACTTGCCGGCCGTTAAGCCCCGGCATTCCGAGGTCGCAGATGATAAAGTCAATCGATTCTTTTTGCAATATGTCCAGCCCATCGGCGCCCGAATAAGATTTAAAAACCTCATGGCCCGCCGTGGCAAGTATTTTTTCGAGTAAGCCCGCTACGGTTTCGTCATCGTCTATGACCAGAATTCTCGCGCCCTGGCGGGAAAGAATCTTAGTCGGCTGCTCTGTCTTTTCTATTGGATCTTTGGCCAGAGGCAACCTGATTGTAAAGGTTGCGCCGTCTCCGTCTTTGCTCTGAACCGATATAACGCCGCCGTGTCGTTTGATCAATCCGTGAACTACCGCGAGCCCCATGCCTTTGCCGATAGCAACTCCCCGAGTGCTCCAAAATGGTTGGAAAAGCTTCGGTAATTCATCTGCGGGTATTCCCATGCCGTCGTCGCCGACCTGGATCAATACTTCATCTGCTTGCGCAAATGTTCTAACTTGTACGTTTCCGCCGTCGGGTAAAGCTTCCGAGGCATTCTTGATAAGATCAACAATAGCTTCGAAGATTTCATCCTCATTGCCCCTTACAAAGCAATGATCGGAAACATTCAATTTTAGCTCTATCTTTACACCATTCTTTTCGGCCTGGGACTTCCAGATAGGCTTGGCAAATTCCACGGCGTTTGTAGTGGTGATAGCCACATCAAACACCGCTGCC
>JBBSBY010000040.1:0-28963 GCA_038250835.1 Desulfomonilales bacterium
AAAATCTACCGAGCCTTCATTAAATCACACGAATTCTTTTCGCGCTCAGCGTCACTCAAACGTTCTCTTGGTACCGTCAGGCGATGTCGTTCCGCCGCCGGAGCCGCCGGAGCCTTTCTCGAGACGATAGTAGTCCCGATGAGGCTGCCCGGGCGAATCAAAGTGCATTTCATCAAGATGCGGTTGATCACCGTGGGGTCGTTTTTTCCTGGCGAGTTGTAGGGGCCCATTGCTTCGTTCGTCAGAAGGAGCCTCAAATCGTGAACCGATGACGCTCTGCGCCTCATGGGAGCCGTCGCGTAGCGTTGTAACCGCCGCTATGACGGCCAGAGACCATTTTCCGAGACCATTGAAGAATTGCCTTCTGGTCTGGCGCTTCTCTTCCAGTTGTTCGTCGGGAGCCTTACTCGTTTGAAAATCATTGTCCATGTCCAGCCCTCCTATTTAAGAAAGAGATCACGGTATCAATGAAACAGGCAGGTAATCGCGATGGGTTAGTGTGGACCACTTCCCAAGGGTGTAGACTTTTCGATTCTTTGTTGTTGGTGTTCTCTGCCACAATAATTTATCGCTTTAAGTGGATCCGTTGATTGATCCGGATTTCAGGGCTCTATTTTGTGAGCCAACCCGGCCCCCTCATCAATAGTGGCGTCTTTAATTAATATTGACCTCAACTATAATCAGCCTACATCCCAATCCTACTTTAATATTGAGAGCATTGTATTGTCAAGTATATTAGTCAAGTTTTTTTGGTTTGTTTTTTGTTTCTTAGCTTGTCGTGTTTTGTTGTTCTTAGAATACATCACTTTCATGATGATAAGCGGTAAATCCGCAATTACGTCAATTCAGGGAAGATCTCAGAGGCTCCTATCCATGGGACGCAACTGAGTTCTTTTCCGCTCTTTTCTTAATGACCTTGCTCTTAGCATAATACTAAACAAAAGAAGAAGTCCGACCAGAAGCATTGCAATTCCAACGATTTTGCCGAGTTTTTCGGTGGTAGTCGCGACGCCGGGAGGTTTAGATACTGCAGGAGATGCCGGTGTTTTCCGTGATCGAACAACGGTAATCTCGTCGCTCATATTAGCTCGACCGGCGTCAGTAAATATTCTGGATACATTAATCGAAGGACCCAACTGCGTTTCCGGAGTAGCTTTCGAGGCGCCGTAATACAGCCTGTAAGTTTCCCCTTCCTTAGCTTCGAATGCAATCGCGGGAGCAATAGACCATGTTTCTACGCCCGTAATGGATAAGATTTGTCGAGCTCCCCCTGTCAACTCAATTTTGATGTACCTAGACGTGATAGGCTGAAAATTGAAGGTTATATTCTCCTGCTTAGCCTCTTCTTTTCTCAAGCGGTAATAAATTGAACTATACTTTTGACGCCATGTATCCTCATCAGGAGCTTTGGCTGAGAATATCGTAATGTGCTTGGCAAATTCCCGTTCAGGGCTCAACAGAGCGATTCTCGCCAAAGGATAGCTATTTGGTCCTAGATCAGCAATTATGTACGCGGCTCCTGTGGTTGGATCGCTTTTCTTTTCGACAACTTTGAGATCCGCTCGTCGGAGCAAAGGATACTCTTCTTTGGCTCCCTTCAGGGATATTCCTTCAATTTGTAAAGGAGAGAGTTCATCATCAATGACTCGGATGTGCAGATATTGAAAGTTATTCGCCTGGTGGTCGACGGTCAGCGACCGAACGGGTATAGGGCCGGGCGCATCCACGAGCATCTTATCCATTGATAGAACATAATAGTCTTTTGTGTTGTCCGATCCTTTAATTTCGAGTCTGCGGGCGAAATCAGTCGAAGATGTTTCTAAAGTAAACCCGGTAGAAAGACTCTTTGAACCTTTATCAATCCAGATGTCGGTCCACTTTCCAACGGCCCTCGACACTCGCATCGCTTTCGGCGCTGTTTCTTCACTCGTATTATGGGCCGCGGGTGGATTAATCAATGTGTATCCCACAGTCTGACCCGAATTTGAAACAATTCTTAAATCAGCAAAATCGGGCCGGCTTTTCTCGATCAAAGCTGAATCTAATTCTATAACAATTAGTGATGGTGATTCGGATGGGATTACAATATTCCTGAAGAATGACCACGGCACCGTATCAATAGGGGCGGCCGCGGCCGAATATGGCTCAAAGAAGGCACAAAGAACAAGTATTATAAAGATTGCAGATAAAGTCGGACGATTATTCACTTAGCACGTCCTCCGCCAAGATGGGAGCGGATTATAGTCTGTTCCGGCTTCTGAATCAACAAATTACGTTATACTAAGCTGAATTCGCTGGTCGAATTGGACGCGAAACTCACAATGGGACGCTTACATAACACCTTTTCGGCTAACACGGACATACAATGGATTATATCATTTAGGTCGTGCTATGATTGACCGGACCTTATGGGGCTTTGAAAGATTAGAAGGGTTTTATGGAAGTAATTACTACCCATGTAAATGCCGATTTCGACGCGTTTGCGTCAATGGTGGCGGCTCACAAGCTTTATCCGGACGCGGTCATGGCTTTCCCGGGATCTCAAGAAAAGCATCTGAGAGACTTTTTTATAGCCTCGGCCATATACATTCTGTCCATCGAGCGAGCAAAAGATATAGATCTAAGCAAAGTGAAGCGTCTGATCCTCGTCGACACGAGACAAAAACAGAGAATCGGCAGATTTGCGGAGCTGGTGGATAACGGCGCCCTCGATATCCACATTTATGATCATCACCCTGATTCCGCTGATGATGCGCAGGGGAGCCTTGAAGTCGTTCGCGAAGTAGGGGCTACCGTAACTCTATTGATACAAGAAATGAGAAAAAGGGAAATCGACCTCAATGCCGAGGAAGCCACCCTGTTGGCGCTGGGCCTATACGAGGACACTGGGTCGTTTACTTTCACTTCCACTACTCCGGATGATCTCGAAGCTGCGGCCTGGTTGGTTCAACAGGGGGCAAATTTGAACGTGGTCGCTCACATGATGCCCACGGATCTTAACAGAGGCCAAATTGAAGTACTGCACCAGCTCATTGAAGAAACGGAGCTAATCACAATCGGAGGAGTGGAAATAGTCGTTGCGACCGCGGGCGCCGACGGATATATCGGCGATCTGGCCATACTTGTTCATAAGTATAAAGACATTGAAAATTTGAAATCCATTTTTGCCGTAATACGTATGGAGGATAGACTCCACCTAATTGCCCGCAGCAGCATCGATGACGTGAACTGCGCCGAGATTGCTTCCGAATTCGGTGGGGGAGGACATGCGGCGGCCGCGAGCGCAACTATCAGAAACATGACATTATATGAGGCAAAGGATCGCCTTATCAAATTATTGAATGAGAGGGTTCGTCCGAAACGTTTAGCTCAAGAAATCATGAGTAGGCCTGTTTATACAATAGAGGCCGATCATACGATCGAAGAAGCGTCGGAATTACTCAGCCGATACCAAATAAGTTCTTTGCCGGTAATGAGAAACCATCTCATTTTCGGCATCTTACACCGGAATGCCGTCGAAAAGGCATTGCATCACGGTCTCAAATTTGAACCAGTCGAAGAATTCACGAATCCCGGTACGGTTTTCGTAACCCCTGAGGAACCAATTGAGAACGTCCTGAGAATAGCAGTCGACAGTAGACTGAGACTAGTCCCGGTCCTGAAGTCCGGAGACCTCGTCGGGGTAATAAGCAGGAGCGATTTACTTGAGCATCTCAGGTTGCCCAGGGAAAGCGATTCTACAGGACCCGATGAATTTCCGATTTCCAAATCGCGGACCAAAAGCGTGCGCAAATTGATGGAGGAAAGATTACCCCAACAAGTTTTGAAAGTTCTTCGTTTAGCGGGAGAAATAGCCGTAATGCGTCGTGAAGAAGTTTACCTGGTCGGTGGAGCTGTTCGTGATCTGCTTTTGCGCAATTACAACCTCGATATTGATCTTGTGGTGGAAGGTCAGGGAATTCCCTTTGCCAGGGAACTCGCTGAAGAATTTCCTCGCTGCCGCGTCCGAGATCATGAGAAGTTCGGCACCGCTGTCATGCTTTTTGATGACGGTTTCAAAGTGGACGTCGCTACTGCTCGACACGAATACTATGCGAGTCCCGGCGCCTTGCCCACAGTGGAAACAAGTTCCATTAAACGCGATCTATTCAGAAGAGACTTTACCATCAATACATTGGCGGTAAGCCTGAATCCGAGAACCTTTGGGAAAATAATAGATTTTTTTGGAGGATCAAGGGATATAAAGGACAAGGCCATTCGGGTTCTACACAACTTGGCCTTTGTGGAAGATCCGACACGAATACTAAGAGCGGTAAGGTTCAGCAGCAGGTTTGATTTTAACATCGGCAAACACACTGCCGGCTTAATCACGAACGCCTGTCGGATGATGTTTTTTGATAAGGTGGAGGGGAAACGACTACTTAACGAACTTATACATATTCTGGATGAAAGGAAACCGCTCCCCGCTTTGAATTTAATGGCTTCCTACGCCATTCCTGAAGCGATACACCCGCAAATGCGTTTTACGCGAAAAAGCCTCAGTTTAGCGGAATCAGTTTCCGGGGTGCTTGCCTGGTGGAAATATCAAGGACTCAAGGACCGCATAGAGGTCTGGATTGTCTATATGCAGGCTCTAACGGACGGACTTTCCGACGGAGAATTTTCAGAAGTTTGCGCAAGGTTGTCCATAGTTCCCCATCTTGTCCGACAAATGCTCTCGGATCGGAATGAACTCAAATCAGCTTTAGCTCTTATGGCCAGGGGGTATGTTGTGCGACCCAGCGAAATTGCGGCTCAACTGAGGCCTTTATCCCTCGAGACTCTGCTGTTCACCATGGCAAAGACCGGACGGCCGCAATCTAGAGAAGCAATTGCGCAATACATCAATGTTTATAGAAACATTAAACCCATTTTAACCGGCAGGGATCTTATTCAAATGGGGTACAAACCCGGTCCGTTGTTTGGTGAGATTCTTTCGGGGATTCGCGACGAAAAGCTCAATGGAAATATTGCGACGTCCACGGATGAGATCACATTCGTCAAATCCGCTTTTCCCCTAAACAAAAAAAAGACGATTGATTTGGAATCAGATGTCCCTCAGCTTGACTTTTTAATATAAAAATAGCATTTTAGTTGCGCTAGCCCCAGGTGAATTCCTTGCACGCTTCTCTTCACTGAGATCGTAACGGACACTGATCTTTATACAATCTCGAAAAACGGCATGCACTGATGAGAGTTTGATGTCTCAAGATGAGATTCCTCGGGTTGGAATGGAATTTACCCGGCGGTTGGCAATTATGATCAAGTCAGATCTGCCCGACGCCGGTGGGCGGTATCAGAGATCATTTCATCCACCTGAGATTTTGCTTTGACAAAGTTTTCTTCTCTTGATTGGCCAAGTATACGGTGAGAAACCCTTCGATAGAAAAAGATATCTCCGAGATGATTGAAATACCGGCGACGCATAAGAGCGTTACAAGTCGACAAAAGCCTGGAGGTCGGAATGAACAGCGGAAATACCAAACAAATTAAACTCTTTGACATCACTCTCAGAGACGGCTCCCAAAGCAAGGTTGCCACTAGGATAAAATTAGACGATCTCCTTGCTATTGCCTCAAAGCTCGCTGAGTCTGGGATATACGGAGCGGAGACCTGGGGTGGAGCGACTTTTGACGTTTGCGTTCGCTATCTTCGAGAAGATCCTTGGGAAAGGGCGCGGATCCTTAAATCGGCCATGCCGAACGTCATGAATATGATGCTGATTCGAGGCCAAAATTTGGTCGCATACTCCAACTTTCCTGACGATGTGGTTTACAAATTTGTTCATGTGGCGGCTCGCAACGGTATTGATGTTTTCAGGATTTTTGACGCCCTGGATGATATGCGAAACCACGAGGCTGTCATTAAAGCGGTTCGGGAAGAGGGTAAAATAGCGGAAGGCGCTGTTTGTTTTACAATCAGTCCGGTTCACACAATAGAGAAGTTTGTCTCTAAGGCTCGGCAGTTGGAAGACAAGGGTGTTGATCAAATCGCCATCAAGGACATGGCGGGTTTGATTGATCCTTTCACAACCTATGAATTGGTCTCCAGCTTGAAAAAGGCAGTAAGCGTACCCATCCACCTGCATACTCACGATAACTGCGGACTGGGCATGATGTCGGCGCTAAAGGCGGCTGAAGCCGGTTGCGATATGATAGATTCGGTCCTAAGCCCTTTTGCCGGCGGCACAGGACATCCATGCACGGAATCTTTGGTTTACGCTTTCCACAAGTTCGGATGGGAAACGGGCTGTGATTTGAAAACTTTAACTGAAGCCGCCGATTTGGCTAGAGCAGTACGGATGAAATACACTGAGTTTGAGGCGCCTTACAGCGGCGTTGATTGCAAGATGCTGGTTACTCAGATACCGGGCGGCGTTATGTCAAACCTGGCGAGCCAGCTCAGAATCCAAAACGCCCTCCCGAGACTCAACGAGATTGTCGAAGAAATTCCTAAGGTTCGGGAGGATTTAGGCTGGATTCCTCTGGTTACTCCCACATCTCAAATAGTCGTTTCTCAAGCCACTTTCAATGTATTGTTGGGAAGATACAAGATTATCGCCAATCATACGGCCAACCTGTTGAAAGGTCTATACGGTGAAACTCCGGCTCCGGTCAACAAGGAACTTCAGGATCGAGTCCTCAAAGGCGAAAGTCCCGTTACCGTACGTCCTGCCGAGTTATTGCCCCCAATGTGGCCTGAATTGGAAAAGAAGTTTCCCGGACTCACGGATGAAGAAATATTGATTCACGCTATCTTTCCTCACGAAGCTGCGGGCTACTTCGAAGAGAAAAAATAGTCGGATGTATACCGCATAATGGAAGAGGCGCGATATTCGCGCCTTTTTACGTTCTGATGTCGCTAGCCAGTAAAATATTGGTTTTATACTATTTCGCTTTTCGTAACATCCTGTTGAAGATCCTCACCCTACCCTTTTCCAAGTCTGGAGAGGGAACTAAGAGGATTCAGCGATGTTATATGTTTTACTGCAGGTCTTTGTCGCCTATTGGTATGGGGGGCGAATATTATTTGGAAAATTACAGGCATCTACAAAGTAAGCCGGTAAATACAGGCGACTATCTTTCTAAATTAATCTAGGTTTTGATCTAATATCAATTAATCTCTAATAAGACTATCATTTGAATTGCGGGCGCGTTTTTAATTATGCTGTAAACGATCGTCCCTGGGGGCGCTTGAATTGTAATGTGGTTTTTTATCCGTAATTAAAGTCAAAACTATCCTTTTTTACTGGATTTAATCACCTAATAATGCTAGGCTTTTCTGTAACCAATTAGGTATCATCTTGTTCACTTTTCATAAATACTGCTTAAAATTTAGTATTTATTTTCCGATCGTATGATGATCAGGCTCTAGGATCAGCAGCGCTACAAGTCCGCCAATCGAACAAATCCATTTAGCGGTGTAACGCCTCATCATCTGAATGCGTTTGCTACTGAAACATCTAAAGGGTTGCTGAATTTTATAATACGAGAGCTGCGCTGAATCCTATCGAAAGTATTCAAGCGTGAATAGGAGTTGCGACGTGCTTTCCATCAATAAACGCCTGGTACTTGTTTTGACCGTTTTTGCGTTAATGATTTCAATATTGACGGATTGCGCCTCCGCGGCTTCTAAGCAAGACTACAAATACATCAACTACTCCACTCAACATTATAATGTCTGGTATGATCAAGGAGAGGCAAACGGACTCTCATACGCAAAGGGCATAGAACCCTATCTTGGAAAAGCCTACAATGCCGCCTTATCGGTGATAGGAACCGATTACAGGCGTCCGAGCCAGCAAGGCAAACTTAATATAAAATTTTACGACTCTGATGACGGCGCTTACGGCTATATGAGTCCGTCAGATTCGTGGCGGGCAACAACCGTTTTTCTTAATACCAATTATCTTAAAGATCAACATTATGGCGCATGGGCAAATACCGTTGCGCACGAAACGGCGCATATTCTCTTTTTCAATTATACGAATGCCGCGAAATGGAACCCGTCTCTCTGGAACCACACCACATTTTTAACCGAAGCTCTCTCATGGTATGCGGCTGATTGCGTCTTCGGATGGGCCGACAGAAGGACCAGTGACACTCTATCCGCTACTTACATCAGAAGCCAGATCAAGTTTTACGCGGGTGATCTAAATCGCAAAATAAGTTGGGCTGAGTGCGGCAATATATATAATAATCCTAAATCACAATCCGATCTAGTGTTTTCGGTTTGGAATTTGAGGGCTATAGGCTCATTTCTTACGGATGACTCGAGAACCTCCGGCTCATCAAAACTCACAACTCTGCTTTGGTATCTAAAGCTAAATGAAGCTAACCTGAGCGGTTTTGGACGACTATCAGATGAGAGGGCCCTTTCAACTTTTGAAGAAGCCTTTAAAACGGCTTACGGAAAATCCGCAAATTCTTCCTGGCAATTGGGAACGCCGGAATCGCTTACAAATTCGCGTTACCTATATGAAGACTACTACAAATACATCTATAAGTAGAAAAAGAAACAATTGTAATAAATTTATACAGTTTTAAGCGAGCGCGATATCCACCGCAAAGCTCTTTTCATGGTCTGCGCAACAACCCATCTATTCGGCATAGTTCCAATCCGGTTCAATTCTCATAATTCTAAGTTCCTCTTCTAAGTTACCATAAGGACTTTTTCATCTTCAGTGTACGGGTTCAACCATCGGATCTGTTGTCATATTACATGACCGCTCTTTAAGATACGCCGCTTTCTGCGTAACATTTTTATCAATCGTTTTTATTGACTTATTTTATTATTTACTTTAATATAGCAACGTATTTATCAAGTATTACGATACTAATCATATACGGCAAAATCCTTAAGGGAGCATGCTGATGAAAAAATGTTTTTCGGCGCTTTCGGTCCCAGCTATCATACTACTAATAGTCGCTCAAGCTGGAGCCGGCATAAACTACGAAAAGGAGCACGATTATATCCCAAAGGTTCATAATATCATTTTCCTGTTTGACGTATCTGATTCCATGTTGGCGGGATATCCTAAGAATTCCGATCTCCAGCGGCTTTTCATCGCCTCGCGGGCGCTCGGAATGTTCCATAAAGTCATGCCCCACATTCCGCACTGGCAATACGATCTGAATGCGGCTCTTGTTACCTACGGAGACTGCGTTGTTCCGAGACTGCTCATCCCTTTGGGCCCCTTTGCCAGGGAAAAGTTTAAACCAGTATATGGATGCTTACGGGATTATTCAACCGGTCCGTTCAAAACCGCTTCTTTGGCTCACGGGCTTCAGTTGTCCGGTTCCATCTCCACCGCTGCCTCGGGCAGAACCGCTGTGGTGATCTTCTCGGATGGCGGCGGGTCGGGTGAATGTCCCCAAAGAACGGCCGCTGCGCTAAAAAAGGAACTTGGCGACAATGTCCAAGTCTATGCCGTTTATTTTGGCGAATATGAAGTCGGGTGGCGAAATCTTTATGAAGTATGCAAACTCACCGGCGGCTACGCTCGCAAATGGGAAGAAGTGAGAACGCTCCAACAGATGAAAAAATTTGTTCGGGATATAACCATACGAGAGATAATGTTTCCGTATCCAGAGTTATTTTTTCAAGACGATAGCGCTGAAATACTTCCAACTGAAGCTCTGAAACTTGAAGCTGTGGCTAATTTCTTATTGTCTATACCTCAATATCATTTGCAAATTGATGGACACACAACATTTTTCGGCGATCCCGCCGACAATAAAAAGCTTGCGCTGGCGAGAGCTGAAATTGTTAGAGACACTTTGGTAAAGGTATTTCACATCCACCCTCTGAGAATCCATGTGAGATCTTGGGGTGAAGACATGCCTAGGTACGATAATCAAAATCCTGATATAGCTCAGAGGAATCGTGAAGCGAATCTGTATCTACGGCTGCCGCTTAGAAATTATCCATATGATGAAAAGCATTTACACACTTTTGGAGTCAATGCGGTAGGGGATTTATATAACACTCAGGAGCGAGGTAAGGATACGGAATGGGCTTGGCCGGCGGAACCTGTTCCCTCGCCCAGCACATTGCTGCCGTCCAGACCCCCGAAGATGATGCCGATTAAGCTGCAACCACGCTAATCGCTACCACGGAAGCAAACGAGCATCACTCACGTTTGCTTCTATTGCTTTGAAATACTCTGGAATCATGAATTGAGCGTTTAACGGCAGAATCGTGGCGACCAACAGACCCGAATTCAAATTACTTTAAGGATGTATTTAAGAGGTCCTCGAAACTAGTCACGGATTCAAAGATCATAATTCCTGACTTATTCGACCATCCGAATCACATAGAAGCTATGGAGCTTACTCATGCATTCAGGGCTTATCAACATCATTCCAGCGTACACTGGAATCCAGGAAGATCTGGGTCCCAACTTTCGTTGAGACGATGGAAAAAAACGCCATTCCGATGGAACTTTCGAAAAACACTCTAGAATAAAGCCGCACTCGCTTCATATTAATTCCGATATTTTGGGCGCTCATCCAACAATCTTCCAATAATTGATAGTTGACCACGGCACAAACAGTCCTTTTTCACTCTTTTAGGCTATGCCTTTAATTTTAGAGGGAGAGAGAAAACTGCTGTTTTGTACTTGACACATTGAATAAATTTGCTTTTTACTAATTTGTTATGCTCAAAATTCAAAGTTTTTTGACAAGAGGCTTAAATGGTAGAGAAGAGCGGAAAGGGACAAGTCACATCCGGCATTGATCAGCTGGATCAAATTCTGGGGGGACTCTTCATTGGTGACAACGTGGTATGGTACGACGACGCCGGCAGTCTGGCTTCGATATTTTGTTTACGTTTTATACAGTCATCAGTTCTAGAAAATAAACCCATCATATACGTTAGCTTCGATAGATCACCAAAGAACCTACTCGAACATTTGGGGGCGCTTGCCGAGAATCCGCAGCTCACTATTATTGACTGCTTTACCTGGGGCAAAGGCGCAGGGTCGGACGTTTTCTTGAGGTTTTACTACGAAGCCCGGCCTGAGTGGCCGTGCCGACTAATAAGAGTGGATGAACCGAGGCAGGTAAATCAAGTCATGGATGCCTTGTACGGCATTCTGGCCAACTACTCCGACGATGTAAGACTGGTATTTGAAAGTATTACAGGTATGCAGGAATTGTGGGGCGGCGAGGATCACATAATCAACTTCTATAGCCATTCTTGCCCTCGCCTTTATGAATTAAACACCATCGCTTACTGGATAATGGAAAAAAACGCCCATTCAACCAAACTCAGAGCCCAGATCAACCAAATAGCCCAGGTTGCAATTGAACTCTCAATAAAGCGCGGAACCACCTCGCTCACCATTCTTAAAGCAGAAAAACGCGGCATGGACAATCTTCATAGACCTTACAACTATTGGACGCGAGATCTGTCCGTTGTATTTGAAGAAGATGATAGATCTTCCGGTCCTTTAGACTTGGGGGCCAGAATTAAGGAAGTGCGCACCAAAAGAAGTTTGTCGCAAACGGAACTTGCCAAGTTGGTGGGGGTGACGCCGAGCACGATCTCTCAGGTGGAAAGCAATCTCATATACCCTTCTTTGCCCGCTCTCGTGAAGATGGCGGAAGTGCTTTCCGTAGAAGTGAGCTCATTTTTTCAAAGAAAGGATCGAACGCTGAAAAGACTGGTCTTTTCTTCTCCTGACGCAGTGAAGGTAAAATTACTTGATTTATCGGAAGAAAAGGCGGTTGCAAAAACACTTATTCCCGTCGATTTTGAAGCAAAGGCTGAACCCTCGCTTTTGGAAATAGCTCCGGACACGAAGCTGTCTTCACACTTTTACATGCATAAGGGAGAGGAGATGGGCTATTTAATTTCAGGAAAATTGCAAATGTCCGTGGGAAAAGCCGTCCACAAATTACGAGCGGGTGATGTAATTTATCTAACTTCGGATATACCGACAGCATGGCACAATCCCGGTCCCGGAGTTGCCAAACTACTTTGGATAAAAGTCAATTAATTTCATTCCGTGAAGTCTCCGAAGCGATTTCTGTGAGGCATGTTCGATTTTGACCGAAAGCGCCGTTGGTTTAACTCTCGACCATCGGGATCTACTATCTATTGCAATTCCGGCAAGCTATCATCACACATACAAATGAGTTTTCCTTATTTGATACTATTTCGCTTTTAAATTTCGTAACATCCTGTTGAGGACCCTCACCCTACCCTTCTCCAAGGCTGGAGAGGGAACTGAAAGGATAGCGATGTTATATGCTTTACTGCGAACCGGTATGAGTCGGCTAATCATTATCGAACAGTTCTTTGCCTTGCCCAGGGTATGTGACTCTTTCATCCGGTGGTGTGCATTCGGTAACCTCAGGCCATATTCCGGACTGAGGCTCCGGTCCAAGCTCAGCGGCTTGTGTCGGCTTCTTGTCGCCATAAATGGGACACGAGGCAATATTCACATCCGGCACGTTATAGCTAAACTCTACAGGTATGTTATTGGGATCAAAAGAATACAATGAATAGATAAAGCCATGGTCCACCACCTCGGAGGCCCAAAATCCCGCAGCCTCCAATCTATCTTTAAGCTCCCAAAGAGAATCCTTGTCCTCTACTCCCAATGAAACATGATCAAATGTTATCGGCCCTTTGAGGGGCGCCCCATGGTCCTTTTCCAAACAGGGCTCCGCCCCGTCCCATTCAAAAAATGCGATATAAGAACAGGGGGCAATTTCAAAGAAATAATGTCTATAGCCGGGATGCCCCATTGTTAGCACCATTCGGAAACCAAGGAGATCGCGCCAATATTTAATTGTGGCGTCCATATCAGCGGTAACCATGGCTAAGTGATTCAAGCCGTTGAATTTAATCATTGTGTGTCCTGCTTGATGTTGCGTCGCAAATTAGTCTTAAACCAGATCAATATTCTCACAACTTGATGGTTCAATGATGAAGTTAAATTTTCAAATCGATAATTAGGCGATAATATTTGAGCCGTTGCGTCCATGTTTGACAAGAGTCCTTACACTGCGTTTAGCCGATGTAAATGTTAGTTTCGTAAAGTGATTATAGAAACACGAGTATTTCTCATTATAGGAGGAGGTCTTTAAATGTGTTTTCATTACTATATAAAAAATAAGATAGTACTGTTCAAAGTTCTTGACAAGTCGACCGTGGAGGTGGTATTCGTAAGGCTTTGAAATTCTTGCTTTCTGGTCCCGATTCGATACCGAAGCGGCGCCCAATCAAGACTAAAATTTCGCTCAATGGTAGGAGCTTTGCGTGGGGCCGGCTCCCCAAATCTGCGGCAGAGGCGTTGACGCAAACGTATCGTTGCTCGGAAAATCGCGCAATTAAACATGTCCTACAAACTAGCTGTAGGATTCTGAATATTTGTAAGCCGTCCCGACACGAGCTTTAAGTTAACGGAATCGGCTCTACGAACCGTGCTCTATCGCAGCATTTCCAGTTCTAAATTGCGCATAACGAGCTCCCTTTTGAGACTTTAAAATTGTAAAGGCCGGCCCAATTCTTCCAACACTTGCGTTGGTTTTGAATTTGTAGCGTCTCCGGTCGCAGATTAATTTACGTAAATTAGAAGCGTGTGTTTGCGCTTGTTGGAAGGTCAATCGAGTTCCGGCAAAAGGTCACTACTACAAAATGTTACAAGAGATACTTGTTCGTGAAAAAGCCTCTATTATTAAGAAATGGTTTGAACTCATCATAAGGACTTATCCCGGCGATTCATCCCATTTTCTATCCTCTCAAACCGATCAATTCGCCAACCCGGTCAGGGCAAATCTGTTGAAAGGGCTGGATGGTATCTATGACGGCCTGATTAACGACAAGTTGGATTCACCGGAGGTAGCCGAGTCCCTGGACGTGATCATCCGGATTCGTGCAATTCAGGATTTCACTCCCGCCGACGCTCTGGTATTTGTCTTTTTTCTCAAGAATGCGATTTTGGAAGCCGTAGCAAAGTTAATCCAAGAAAATAAGAGTTTTGAAGAATTATTGACTTTTATGTCAAGAGTGGATAGGCTGGCCCTCCTGGCCTTTAATGTCTATACCCAATGCCGTGAAAGATTATTTGAAGTTAGAGTGGCGGAACTCAAGCGCCAGACTTCACGGATTCTTGAAAGAGTCAGCCGGAAGTATGGGGCGCCCGAGGATTGGCTCCCTGATGACGATAAATAGCCCAACAGCAAAATCGAGGTGATGGCAGATGAACGCATGGTTTTCCCTATTCGCATCCCTGTTCATAGTGGTCGGTCTCGTTTTGATCGCACTACTTGGGACTGGATCGATAGGCCTGTATTCGGTTTTCGGGATTGCAATTCCCTATGTGTCCATGGTCCTGTTTTTTGGGGGAATACTGTATACAATTTGGAAATGGGCGAAAACGCCCGTTCCCTTTAAAATTCCTTCCACGTGTGGCCAAGGCAAATCATTACCATGGATGAAATATTCCGAGCTGGAAAGCCCTTACACCACGTGGGGTGTAATAGGCCGCATGGCTTTGGAAGTGCTTCTTTTTCGTACGCTTTTTCGGAACACCAGAGCGGAACTGAGAGAAGGGCCGCGTGTCACTTATGGATCGGCCAAATGGCTTTGGCTTTTTGGAATACTGTTTCACTATTCGTTCTTGATCATAATTATAAGACATTTACGTTTTTTCATTGAACCGGTTCCTTCTTTTGTGGAATTGATAGCCTCAGTGGACGGTTTTTTTCAGATTCTCCTTCCTACCCTGTTTGTTTCAGACATTCTATTCCTAGTGGCGGTTACTTACCTTTTCCTGAGGAGAGTTGTCCTTCCACAGATCAGGTATTTATCCTTGCCTGCGGATTTCTTTCCGCTGTTCCTGATCCTGGGGATCGCCATTTCCGGTGTCCTCATGAGAAACGTCTGGAAAGTGGATTTGCTGAGCGTCAAACAATTAGCATTGGGACTTTTTACCTTTCACCCTGTAATCCCCCAAACTGGAATAGGCTCTATTTTTTATGTGCATTTGTTTTTAGTGAGCGTGCTGTTCGCATACATCCCGTTCAGCAAAATTATGCACTTAGGTGGTGTGTTTTTGTCACCAACCCGAAATATGCCTAATAACAATCGTGCTGAACGTTATATCAACCCATGGAATCATCCGGTTAAAGTTCACACTTACGCAGAATATGAGGACGAGTTTAGAGATAAGATGAAAGAAGCCGGTATCCCGGTGGACAAGGAGTAAACATGGAACTACATCAACTTCCTAAACCAGAAGACTTGATGAACATAGATCTGGATAGGTCCCCCGACAAGCCATGGATGGACATCCCCGTCAATATTCGTGAAGGCACTTATTGCTACCCGGCGGCTCCAAAAAATTTGAAAAAGTTGGGTATGGCCAATCCCAGGGAATGGTCCCCAGTCGACGAAGATTGGAAGCTTCCGGAAGATTGGCACAACATAATCATGAAGGGCATCGAGGAACGATTGCATAAATATCGCTCCTTCCGTTTGTTCATGGATATTTGCGTAAGATGCGGAGCTTGCGCCGATAAATGCCATTTTTTCATCGGCTCCGGTGACCCCAAGAATATGCCGGTGTTGAGAGCCGAATTAATTAGGTCAGTTTATCGGAACGATTTTACAGTTTTTGGTAAGCTTATGGGCAGGTTTGCCGGGGCCAGACCCTTGACCATTGATGTGGTAAAGGAATGGTTTTATTATTTTTTTCAATGTACGGAATGCCGCCGATGCTCAGTATTTTGCCCCTACGGCATAGATACCGCTGAAATCACCATGATTGGGCGTGAACTCCTCAACCTTATTGGTTTAAATATAAACTGGGTATTGGAGCCCGTCGCAAATTGCTTCAGAACAGGTAACCACTTGGGTATCCCACCGCATGGTGTGAAAGATATGTGGGAATTCATGGTGGACGATATAGAAGACATAACCGGAGTAAAAGTTGGTCTGCCCATTAATAAAAAGGGCGCCGAAATCCTCTTCGTGACCCCATCCGGTGACTATTTTGCGGACCCCGGCACGTACACCTGCATGGGATACCTCATGCTGTTCCATGAATTGGGACTTGATTATACATGGAGCACTTACGCCTCGGAAGGTGGAAACTTCGGCCTGTTCACATCGCACGACATGATAAAGAGACTAAACGCCAAAATATACGCTGAAGCAAAACGACTTGGCGTCAAGTGGATATTGGGTGGAGAATGCGGCCACATGTGGCGTGTTATGCACCAATACATGGATACTATGAACGGTCCCGCGGATTTTATGGAAGTGCCGAAATCGCCCATAACCGGAACGATTTTTGAGAACGCTAAAGCTACAAAAATGGTTCACATAGCGGAGTTCACTTCGGATCTAATCCGACATGGTAAGCTTAAGCTGGATCCCAGCAGGAACGATCGAATTAGAGCCACTTACCATGATTCCTGTAATCCCGCGAGGGCTGCCGGCATTTTGGATGAGCCGAGATACATACTCCAAAATGTTTGCAATAACTTCTACGAGATGCCCGAAAATACTATTCGCGAACAAACTTTTTGCTGCGGTGGCGGCGCCGGACTGGGCAACGATGAAAACATGGAAATGCGAATGAGGGGCGGTTTCCCTAGAGCCAACGCAGTTCGACATGTCCGTGATAAACATGATGTGAACCGACTCCTATGTATGTGCGCCATTGATAGGGCCACGCTCACGGCTCTTATGCACTACTGGTCGCCTGAAGTTGATGTCGGCGGCATACATGAACTGGTTGCCAATGCCCTCATCATGACGGGTGAGGGAGAGAGAACCATAGATCTTCGCGGTGAACCCCTGAAGGAGGAGGATGAGTAATCCATGTTTAAGCAAGGTTACAACACAGCGGCAATTATCATAGGCGTTGTCATCTTTCTCGCCCTATTCACTTATCCTTTCTGGGCAAACATAGGGAAAGCGGCCACACCTCCAAAATTGGAATTGGGAACTACTGAAAAGCAATGCGTTGAATCAAAGGCATACATGGCAAGCTCCCACATGAAACTTCTTGATCAATGGCGAGATCAATACGTGCGTGAGAATAAACGCATTTATGTAAGCTCTACCGGCAAGCAGTACCAGATCAGTCTGCAGAACACGTGCACAAAGTGTCACAGTAAAAAAGACCAATTCTGTGATCGGTGCCACACGTTTACCAACTCCAATCCTAATTGCTGGAATTGTCATATCGAACCGCCAAAGACTGAGGACCGGCAAGCGGCGCAACCTGCCGAGACTCAGGCCGTAAGGAGTAATAACTGATGGACAGCACGAGAAGACGGTTTTTACAACTTGCCGGGCTTTCGGTGTTGGCTCTGGGCGCAAGACCGGCAGTCGAAGCCGGCGCTCAAGACGACGCTAAGTTCACTACCGGCCCAGAGGCGTTAACCGCCAAGAGATGGGGCATGGTGGTTGACATAAAGAAGTGCGCCGGAGCAAAGCCCGGATGTGTGGACTGCGTTGCCGCGTGTAACATTGTACATAACGTGCCCACTATGCCGAATCCTAAGCATGAAATAAAGTGGATATGGCAAACAGCTTTTGAACACGCCTTTCCAGGTGAAGAAAATCCATTTATGGATGAGTTTATAAAAGAAGGTCGCAGCGGCGCCCCAATCACCATATTGTGTAATCATTGCGACAATCCGCCGTGTGTAAGGGTCTGCCCGGTCAAGGCTACCTTCAAAAGAAGCGACGGCATTGTTATGATGGATTACCATCGCTGCATCGGATGCCGTTTCTGTATGGCCGCCTGCCCCTACGGCGCTCGCAGCTTGAACTGGCGTGATCCTCGGCCATTCATCAAAACTGAACTGAACCGCGAGTATCCTACCAGGATGCGTGGAGTCGTGGAAAAATGCAACTTCTGTTTTGAACGACTCGGTAAAGGCCAGATTCCGGCGTGTGTCGAAGCCTGTAAAGATAAAGCCCTTATATTTGGCGATGTTGAGGATCCGAATTCAGAAATTCGCAAGGTCCTGGTAAGTAACCCCACCATCAGACGTAAACCCCATTTAGGCACAAGACCCCAGGTTTATTACATAATGTGAGGTAATTATGCTCGAAAAAGCATTAACGGGAAATAAAAACTATTATATTTGGCTGGCCGCTCTGGCCGCTCTGGTAGCGATCGGCTTCCTGGCCTATCTAAAGCAGCTCAGTTTTGGTTTAGGCATTACCGGCATGAGCAGGGACGTGTCCTGGGGAGTGTACATAGGGCAGTTCACGTTCCTGGTCGGTGTTGCCGCATCCGCTGTAATGCTGGTCCTACCCTACTATTTGCATAACTTCAAAGTGTTCGGCAAAATCACCATATTAGGCGAGTTTTTGGCCGTAGCTGCAGTCACAATGTGCTTGGCCTTCATAGTCGCCGACCTCGGTCAGCCTGCTCGTGCCGTTAATGTGCTGCTCCACCCCACTCCGGGCTCAGTCCTGTTTTGGGACATGGTCGTGCTTAACGGCTATCTCTTCCTAAACATCGTTATAGGATGGACGGTGCTCGGCGCCGAAAAGAAGGGCGCTCCGCCTCCTAACTGGGTAAAACCTCTAATCTATTTATCCATCCCCTGGGCTGTTAGTATTCACACGGTCACAGCCTTCTTATACGCCGGACTTCCCGGAAGAGGCTTTTGGTTGAGCGCCATCATGGCGCCTCGATTCTTGGCTTCGGCTTTTGCGTCCGGTCCGTCATTGCTGATTCTGATTTGCTTGTTTCTCCGCCGCTACACTAAATTTGACGCCGGTTGGGAAGCCATTCAGACATTGGCGAAGATCATAACGTACGCCCTGGTCATCAGCGTATTCTTTGTGCTTTGCGAGATTTTCACTGTTTATTACAGCCAAATTCCTGAGCACATGAACCACTTCACTTATCTGTTTACAGGATTGCACGGCCACAATGCGCTGGTTCCATGGATGTGGATTGCGGTTGTTCTGGCGTTTACCGCTCTTGTTCTATTGATTAACCCTGCAACGCGTGGTAAGGAAAAGACCTTGGCCATCGCCTGCATCTGCGTATTTTTCGCGCTATGGATCGAGAAGGGTGTCACTTTGGTGCTCACCGGTTACATACCGTCTCCTCTCGAGACAATAACCGAGTACATGCCGACAATTCCGGAAATTGCCATTACAATCGGTATTTGGGCGCTTGGATTTCTAATTCTCTCAATCCTCTACAAAGTGGCTGTAACCGTAAAGGAACAAGCTGCTGCATAAATTTGAATCCTAGCTTGAATGAAAAAGGCAATCCTGAAGGATTGCCTTTATTGTGTGTCATAGAATTTTATTGATTACAATGAAATATTTTCACATCATTGAGAGCAGAGAGCTGTGTAAGTGACACATCTCGTGAACCATCGCTTAGTTGCTGCAAACTATTCCCCCCACGAATCTAAGCGGCCTGCCCCCTGCGTGTATTGTTTTTGATATAATCAACTATATTGTCCGTTCTTGATCCCGGCCCGAAAATCTCTTCAATTCCGCTGTTTTTCAATGCCGGCACATCCTCTTCCGGTATAATGCCCCCGCCGAGAATAAGAATGTCTTCGACGCCACGGTCCTTAAACAGCCCTGCAATCTTTGGAAATAGATAATCGTGCGCCCCCGAAAGTGAGCTGAGACACAGCACGTCGGCGTCTTCCTGCACGCACGTGTGAAAGATGGCTTCCGGTGTTTGCCTGAGGCCGGTGTATATGACTTCCATGCCCGCGTCGCGCAAGGCTCTGGCAATTACCTTCGCGCCTCGGTCATGACCATCCAAGCCGGGTTTCGCCACAACTACTCTAATCCTTTTTTCCATTGAAGCACCCCTTGGCGGAATATTCCAAAAGTTAATCGTTATGTTGCTACAACTTTTGCCGGCAAACAGCGTTGAAAGCTACAACGGAATGTTCCCGTGTTTTCTTTTGGGCTTTTCTTCCTGCTTGTTCTCCAATTGCTCAAAGGCCTTGATCAACACTGATCTTGTATCTCTGGGAAAAATAACCCTATCGACAAATCCAAGCTGAGCCGCTCTGTAGGGGCTTGCGAACTTATCGATATAGTCTTTGATCAACTCCGCCCGGCGCTCGTCAGGGTTTTCCGCTGCGGAGATTTCACGATTGAACAATATCTGGATGGCGCCCTCAGGACCCATAACGGCTATTTCCGCGGTCGGAAACGCGAGATTTATGTCGGCCCGCAGATGTTTGCTGGAGAGAACCACATAGGCGCCGCCGTAAGCTTTGCGTGTGATTAAGGTCACCTTCGGCACGGTAGCTTCCGCGTAAGCATAAAGTATCTTTGCGCCGTGCTTGATGATTCCGCCGTGTTCCTGTTGAGTTCCCGGCAAATAGCCCGGAACATCGATTAAAGTCCATAGCGGTATTCCGAATGCGTCACAAAAACGCACGAATCGTGAGCATTTTACCGAAGCCTCGGTATCCAGGCAACCGGCCATCCAATTTGGTTGATTGGCCACGATACCGATGGTTTTACCGTTTAATCGGCCAAACCCGGTTATTAAATTACGAGCGTAATTGGCCTGGGATTCAAGAAACCTCCTGTCGTCCAAAACGGGAGTTATGATCTTCTTCATGTCGTATGGTTTTCTGGACGTGTCCGGTATCACCGAATCCAATTCCGGGACTAGACGATCCACGGGATCGTCGGTTGGAACCGCCGGCGCTGGGGCTCTATTATTGTCCGGCAGAAAAGACATTAATTCTTTGACTTTATTCAGAGTTTCCGTTTCGGACGGATAGTGGAAATGACAGACGCCGGACACGCGGCCGTGAACCTTTGCTCCGCCCAAACTTTCAGCGTCAATGACTTCGCTGGTTACCTGCTTTATTACCTGTGGACCAGTGATAAACATGTAGCTTGTCTTTTCAGCCATAAAAATGAAGTCCGTGACCGCAGGAGAATATACGGCTCCGCCTGCGCACGGTCCCATTATCACGGAGATTTGCGGAATCACGCCCGAAGCTCTAACGTTTCTGTAGAAAACTTCGCCGTATCCTCCGAGGCTCTCCACGCCTTCCTGGATCCTGGCGCCCCCGGAATCATTGATTCCGATGAGAGGAAAACCATTCCTGTAAGCCAGATCCATAACTTTGCAAATCTTTTGAGCATGAGTGAAGGATAGACTCCCTCCGAATACGGTAAAATCCTGAGCAAACACATACACGCCGCGCCCGTTGATCTTGCCGAAGCCGGTCACCACGCCTTCTCCAGGGACAATGTTTTTCTCCATCCCAAAATCATTGCACCTGTGAACCACGAATTTATCGATTTCTTCAAAGGATCCATCGTCCAGAAGTTGAAGCACACGTTCTCTGGCGGTCATTTTACCGCCTTTGTGCTGCTTGGCGATCTTGTCCGGACCACCAGCGGCGTCCGATTCAGCCAGTCTGCGCTCCAATTCTTCGAATTTCTCTTCTGTAGCCGACATTGATGACTCCTTGATTGAAATTTTACATCACGCTGGGGGTTACATGATCATGTTTTACGGATTCAACATGTAATGGCTTCCATGTCGACGCCGGTGGCGGCATGTAAGGAAGAATCCGGCGCAACCGGAATGATTTTGTGAATGTATAGTACCTTCCGAATGCTGCGTAACACTAGTTAAGTATCTCTTTGACGGCCAATCCAATCTGCGTGAGGTTTTCGATAACCTTGGCCCCCGCTTCCCGCAGGGCGTCTATTTTGCTTTGCGCCGTTCCGGAGCCGCCGGATATTATCGCGCCCGCGTGCCCCATTCTCTTACCAGGAGGCGCCAGGCGGCCCGCGATGTACGCCGCGACGGGCTTGGTAAATTCCTTCTTGATGTACTCGGCGGCTTGTTCTTCGGCAGTGCCGCCAATCTCACCAATTAGGACAACCGCTTCAGTCGCCGGATCATCATTGAATTTTTTTAGTATGTCCACAAAACTCTGCCCGACAACCGGATCGCCGCCCAAACCCAGGCAGGTGCTCTGACCGAGACCATTCTTTGTGAGCTGATCTACGACTTCGTACGTCAGCGTTCCGGATCTCGAAATGACACCCACAGGTCCTGGTTTGTGTATGTACCCGGGCATGATCCCCACTTTGCAGCTTTCCGTGGGGGAGATAACGCCCGGAGTGTTTGGGCCAATAAGTATTCGATTTTCCTGTTTGACTGAGTATAATGCCGAGGCCGTGTCCAGTGGTGGAATACCCTCCGTGATGCAGACAATCAGTTCGATGCCCGCGTCCACGGCTTCCAAAATGGGGTCCTTGGCCCCTGCCGCCGGGATAAAAATCAACGATACATTTGCGCCGGTCTCCTTTACCGCTTTGTATACGGTGTTGAATACCGGAATGCCGTCAACGGTTTCGCCCTCTTTACCTGGAGTGACTCCGCCAACCATCTTGGTCCCATAATCTCTGCAAGCTAATGAATGGAATGTGCCGTTTCTTCCGGTGATCCCCTGGCAGATCACTCGAGAATCTTTATTTACAAGGATTGCCATAAGCCTTCTCCTGTTGATCAAGGATGATGTTGGTTGGCTTTAGTTCCTATATTGCAATCGAATCACGATTCCTGCAGTCGCTCGAAATCGACAGCGGAATCCGGAACGCAATAACTGAAATGTCATAACGCTGAATATCCGCATATTTGAATCCACGTCTACGCGGAGCTGTCTTTTGCCTTCTGCACGACGAGCTTTGCGGCGTCTTCCAGAGAAGAAATGAGTTGCACGAGAAGCCCGGACTCCTCAAATAGTCTACGTCCTTCGGCAATGTTGGTGCCTTCTATCCTGGCTATAACAGGCAAAGGCGCCCCTTTTTCATTCAAGGCTCTAATTACCCCGCGAGCCAGCACGTCGCAGCGCAAAATTCCGCCAAAAATGTTGATAAACACGACCTTCACATTTGGATCATCCAGCAATATCGTCATGGCGTCGGCAATTGCCTGCTCACTTGCACCGCCTCCCACGTCCAGGAAGTTTGCCGGCATTCCGCCGAAAAAGGCGATTAAGTCCAGGGTGGCCATGGCCAATCCCGCGCCGTTCACGATACAGCCGATGTCGCCGGTCAGTTTAATGTAACTCAGACCAATTTTCCTTGCCGAAAGTTCAACGGCGTCTTCCTGCGATCTATCCCTCAGACATTCAAGCTCAGGATGGCGAAAAAGAGCGTGGTCATCGAGGTTTATTTTAGCGTCTAAAGCGTAAACGGTTTTATTGGATATGATGAGCGGATTGATCTCAACAAGCGTGCAGTCGTAGTCTACAAAAGTATTATAAAGAGCGGTAATAATCTTGGTCATGGGACCGGCTATGGTCTTATCGCCGGACAATTGATAAGCGAGTCGTCTAGCCTCATGCGGCGTCAATCCCCGTAGTGGATTGATGTGGCTGGTGAAGATTTTCTCAGGCGCCTCCTTGGCCAGAGTTTCAATATCCATGCCGCCTTCGGGACTAGCCATAAGAGTTACCAGGCCGGTGTTTCGATCCAGGACCACGCCGAGATAAATCTCCTGGTCAATGGGAAGGGTTTCCTCTACCAGTATGGCGCTTACCGGCTTCCCCTGGGGACCTGTTTGATACGTTACGATGGTCTTACCGAGTATCTCTGCGGCTTTCCCTCGAATATCCTCACCGAGAGACATTATGGCCACACCACCGGCTTTGCCTCTTCCACCGCTGTGCACCTGAGCTTTAAGCGCCACCTTGTCGGATTTTAACTCTCGTGCGGCGATCAGGGTCTCAAGAGGATCGTAGCAAACGGTACCTCGGGGAATTGGGACTCCTCTCGCGTTAAGTAGCTCTTTGGCCTGGTATTCGTGGAGATTCATGTAGGCAGTCCTCCGCTGGTATCAATGGGTGATCGAATGGGGATAAGTTGCGGCGCGAATTAAACGCGCAAAGTAAGGCGCAGATAAGACCTGAAGTTAGCCAATCCCTTCTTTTTTGGCAAGAGAAAAGCAGATGAAGGCGCCAAATAATGTGAGTGAATGATAAAGGAAGATTCAGTGGAGCGCAGCAGGTAGTTTATAAACTCATACCATTCTGGGGCAAAATTGAAATGAATGTAAATCTTCTTAGAGGATTTTTAATAGAACCAATGAAATTGTAAATCGAAAACGTGTTTAAGAGGGAACTTTGGCGCAACAATACCTCTGAGAAAGCGTTAACTCCCTAGATCCCCTTTTCAGGGGAGTTTAAATCCCTTCGCCGTCATTCCACGGACTGCCTGGCCCTGAGCCGAGATTGAATCCAAGCCTGAACTAAGGAACTCCTTCAAGCGCCGGCTCACACGCTCCCTGTCTTTCATTTCGCAGGTCCAAATTATGAGGCACGTCCAGCCAAGTTCCTCGAGCTTTGAAAGATTGGCGTTATCTCGTTGAATATTCCTAGATAGCTTCTTGTCCCAAAATACGGCATTCTGAACAGGTCTTGCGGATCTCGGACATCCTTCGTGACCATGCCAAAAACATCCGTGAACAAAAATCACCTTGCGTAATTTCGGTAGCACTATGTCGGGGCTACCGGGCAGATCTCGCCTATGCAGTCGAAACCTGTAGCCCATTCGGTGAATCATGGATCGAATGACAAGTTCAGGCCGAGTGTTGCCGCTTTTCACCTTGGCCATGATTGCGCTGCGTTCCTGGGTCGAGAACACGTCCGTCATAATTTGCCGCCGGCGAGAAACATGTCGTACACAGTGTCCGCGATGCAGGCCGCCAATAAGGGCGGAACGGCGTTTCCTATTTGTTTGGCAATTTCAGTTTTGTTGCCGTTGAACACGAAATCATCGGGGAATGATTGGAGTCTCGCAGCCTCGCGATGAGTTATCGGCCTATGCTGCTCAGGGTGAAGATACCGGCCCTTTTCAGGCTTGAAGAATTCGGTTCGTATTGTAAAAGCGGGCTTGTCCCACCACAGTCTGCCAAAGAGATCCGTCCCGCCGGTCCTTTTCTTGATCCAGCAATCCGGTGTAAGTTCAGGCGCAATCTGTTGGAGATCGAAACGGTTCATCCCTTCGAGGGGGATGGCTCTGTATCGAGCTTGACTAAGCTGTGTCGGGTTGCGGGCGAAATGCAAATCAAACGACGGCGCCTCATAGTGAATATGAGAGCCAATAGGAGGAGGCAAGTCGCCGATGGCGTCTCTTACCGATACCCAGGATTGCAGAGTATCCGTTGATATCGGCTCGTAAGATGATTTGGATGAATCAGGCGCCATACTCTTACCGGGATTATGATGCGTTTTCCGGGGTGGGAAAAAGTCATTGGGATCGGCAAAGGCGCATCCCATAATGATTGCTCTGACACGGGTCTGGGGAACTCCGTAATCCGCCGCGCAGAGCTTAGCCGCGGCTATTGAGAAGCCCAGTCGCCGGCATTCAATTTCAATCTGTCCGAATTCAGAAGATCCCAACAACTGTGGGACATTCTCCATGACAAAAATTGAAGCTCGAGACCTTCGCACGACTTCTAGAAAAGGTCGCCACAACTGCTTACGAGCGTCACTATTTCTTGCTTTATTGAGAAGACTGAATCCCTGGCAAGGGGGGCCGCCAATTACAACATCCGCTTTGGGTATAGTGGTGTTGGGATCGGCAAGGATATCCAGGATATTGCCGGCCACACAGTGATTCCCGAAATTTGCATTATAACTTTCCACTGCCGGCTCATTCCAATCGTTTGCCCACACGGACTCGAATGAGCCCCTGGACATACCGGCAAAACCGAGCGTCATACCTCCGCAACCCGAGAAAACATCAATCACTTTTAAGGCGGCTATCGTCATCCCACAGCGCGCTTCCTGGTTTCCACGGGCTCAGAATCCGCAGTGACCGGCCCATTGCTTTTCGCTTTCTTGGCGGCGTTTACCCTCTTGTTTGCAGCGTCCAATGAAGAATATCCTTTGTCATTCCTCAATACATCTTTGAGATACATGCCGGTATATGAACCGGGAGTCTGGGCAACCTTTTCCGGAGTACCCACAGCTACGATCTTGCCGCCTTCGTTGCCTCCTTCAGGGCCTAAATCTATAATATGATCGGCCACTTTGATTACATCCATATTGTGTTCTATTACCACCACCGTATTGCCCGCATCCACCAAGTTATCCAAAACTTCAAGCAATTGCTTTACGTCGGCAAAGTGCAATCCCGTAGTGGGTTCATCGAGAATGTACAACGTGCGGCCCGTGCTGCGTTTCGACAGTTCCTTCGAGAGCTTGATCCGCTGCGCTTCTCCACCGGATAAGGTCGTAGCCGACTGCCCCAATCGTATGTAACCAAGTCCCACGGATTGAAGTGTTTGAAGCTTATTATGCACGGACGGAATATTGCTTAAAAACTCCGATGCTTGATTTACGGTCATGGTGAGCACGTCGTGTATATTCTTGCCTTTGTATCTGATGTCAAGGGTTTCTCGATTGTATCGCTTACCGCCGCACACATCACATTTGATATACACATCCGGCAAAAAGTGCATTTCAATTTTGATAATTCCGTCGCCTTTGCAAGCCTCGCAGCGCCCCCCTTTGACGTTAAAGCTGTATCTGCCGGGTTTATAGCCCCGCACTTTGGATTCGGGGAGATGGGCGAACAATTCTCGAATATACGTAAATACGCCCGTGTATGTAGCGGGGTTCGATCTGGGCGTTCGTCCGATGGGGCTTTGATCTATATCTATCACTTTGTCTATGAAAGCGATCCCCTCGATCCCATCCACATCTCCGCCTTTATCTCTGCTGCGATATAATCTTTGCGAAAGATTCTTGTGTAATATTTCGACTATCAAGGTGCTTTTACCCGACCCGGAAACGCCGGTTACAACCGTGAACAAACCAAGTGGAATAGTGACATCGATGTTCTTGAGATTGTTGGCCCGGGCGCCTTTTATGAGCAGCTTTTTTTTGCCCGACTTACGTCGCTTCTTAGGGACTGGAATGAATTCGACACCCGACAGAAACTTTCCCGTAATCGAGTCTTCGGACTTAAGCAAATCATTGGGAACGCCGGAAAAGACGACTTCTCCGCCCATTCTGCCCGCGCCGGGGCCCATATCTACTACATGATCGGCCTTGAGGATCGTTTCAGGGTCGTGTTCCACAACAAGGACAGAATTGCCCTGATCGCGTAAATCCATCAAAGTGGAAAGTAAACGGTGATTGTCTCTCTGGTGTAACCCAATACTGGGTTCATCTAATATGTACAGCACTCCGACAAGCGACGATCCCACTTGCGTAGCCAATCTTATTCTCTGGGATTCGCCACCGGAAAGCGTGGCCGAGGAGCGGTCCAGAGTCAAATAGCCCAATCCGACTTTTTCTAGAAACCCCAATCGAGCTCGAATCTCCTTGAGGACCCGTTTAACGATTTCCATGCGCCGTTGATCCAGCTCCAAAGAATCCAGGAATTCCACTGATTCCCGAATTGAAAGAGATGTCAGCTTATGTATGGGAAGATCACCGAGCAGCACGTGACGGGCTTCCTGCCTTAATCTCGCGCCATTACAGTCCGCACATGGCACATTGCTCATGAAGCGTCCAAGGTCGTCGTCTATTTCGTCTCGCTCCCTTTCACTATCACGGTACCGTCTTTCAAGGTTGGGGATAACTCCTTCAAACGATTTATGGAAGTGGTGGCGCCGTCCGTCTCTTTCGTAATTAAAATCAATGGATTCGGAACCCGATCCGTACAAAATCATGTGCTGAATCTTTGCGGGTAGGCGCTCGAAAGGAGTAGCAAGATCAAATCCAAAGTGGTCGGCCAATGATTTCAGCATCTGGTGAAAAAAGATCGAACTGCGATTTTCCCAGGGCGCTATTGCGCCGCGTTTTAGTGATAACCCGGGGTCGGGGACGACCAGGTCCGGATCAAATAGAATTTGTACGCCCAGACCGCCGCAGGATTCACAAGCTCCAAACGGATTATTGAAGGAAAACAGGCGCGGTGACATTTCACTTATCGACACACCATGTTCGGGGCAGGCGAAATTTTCGCTGAAGAGATGAATCTCTCCTTCATGCTCCTCAACCATTACGGAACCTTTACCCATGCGAACCGCTGTTTCAAGTGAGTCGGCAAGTCTCTTTTCCATGCCTTCTTTTACGACAAGACGGTCCACAACCACTTCAATTGAATGCTTTTTCTTTTTGTCGAGCTTGATTTCTTCGGAAAGATCCAGATGCGATCCGTCGACTTTGACTCGAACAAAACCTTCTTTAATCAGGTTCTGAAATTCTTTTTGATATTCACCTTTTCTGCCGCTCACTATGGGCGCAAGTATATAAATACGCGTTCCGGAACCGAGCCGCATCGTTTGATCCACCATTTGCTGGATAGTCATACTCGTTATGGGCTTGCCGCATTCCCAGCAGTGCGGTATTCCAGCGCGGGCATAAAGTAATCTCAGGTAATCGTAGATTTCCGTGACGGTCCCGACAGTGGATCTGGGATTTTTGGAAGTGGTTTTTTGTTCAATACTGATTGCGGGTGAAAGACCTTCGATGAGATCGACATCCGGTTTATCCATCATTTCCAAAAACTGACGAGCGTAAGCCGACAACGATTCTACGTACCTGCGCTGCCCTTCCGCATAAATGGTGTCAAAAGCTAAAGTGGATTTGCCTGATCCGGATAATCCCGTAATAACGACCAATTTGTCCCGTGGTATATCCAGGTCGATATCTTTTAAATTATGTTCACGCGCACCGCGTATGATTATTTCTTTGGAAGCCAAGGCGATCCTCTTTGATGTTTAATTCGGCCATGAGCGTCATAAGTCATAACCAAATAGTAAATTTAGCATTGTTTTTCCGAGTCCGTGGGATTTGAGTTATATCAAGATTCCCACTTCAGTGGAATGCTTACCACTCCGCGCCGCTTGTCCGAAGCATGCGCTACAGAATCAATATAATCACTAGGCGGCGTTTCGTAA
>JBBSBY010000041.1:0-28933 GCA_038250835.1 Desulfomonilales bacterium
GGTTTTCCTCCTGGTTTCTTTCCAGACGTATTCGGCCGCATTGAACTTCGGCGAGTACGGGGGTAGATAGTGGAGTTCAATACGGTTTTCTTTACCTTCGAGCCACTCTCTCACTTTGGGTCCTTTGTGATACTTGGCGTTGTCCAAGATCAGATGTATCTTTCGATTCTTGTATCGGGAGATGAGTTGCTCCAGAAAAGTCAGAAAACTGTCGGTGTTGAACCAGTTGACGAACCGAAAGTGAAATTTCGGATGACCGCCGACCGTTACCGCTCCCATTACTTTCAAGGACTTCCTTGTGGGCGGAGACTTCACCACGCATCCGATTCCTTTCAATGCCCAATGTCGGAAGATGGAGCCTGCCAACTTAAAGCTCACTTCATCTTGATAGACCAGGATGCTTTCCTCTTCCTTGACTTTTTCTTAATCTCAGGCAGCTCCTCTTCGAGCCACGTAGCCTGTCTCTTCTTATCGGCTTCGGAGAGTTCTTGCCTGGGATATTGAAGTGAAAACCCCAATTCATGGAGAACTCTGCGAATCTGAGAAGGACTATATGCAATCTTAAAACGCCGCTTAACCAGATCCGCAATGATCGGAGCCGTCCAGACTCCGGTATCCAAGCCGCAATCTTCTGGACCTTGCCGAATCAATATGGCAAGTTGTCGTTTCTGGTCCAGACTCAAGCCGGGCTGCTTTCCTCGGTATGGCCCTCTCACGAGCAAGGCTGTTACGCCTCTGTTCCTGTACTTTTTTATCCACCGTTGGACTGTACTTCGAGCCACTTCCAGTATCTGACCGACCTGTTCAAGAGTCTTGCCTTCATGAACCAGTAAAATGGCCCTCAGCCGAGTCCTTGCTTCGATGTCTTTGCTTTTCTTGGCGAGATAACGGTGCTCCACAATGTGGTTGTACGCGTCGATATCCAGTCCCAAACCACGTCTGGGCATTGTTCTTCCCTCCCATCATTTGATGGCAAAAGGATAACAGATAGCCCGAAAAAAGTAGCGTGCTTTTTGACACTCAGTCCTAATGCGCGGCACTATAGATGTGCCCGTACTGGGGATTGTTGTACTACCAGGCATTCCAATTACCTCCTGTTGACACCACTGGAGCGATGTTATGGTGGTGAAGATAGGGGAGCCTAACCGCTCAGGATCTCAGTCGATATTTCCGGGATGAGGTTGTGGAACAGGCAGAGGTCCAGTATGCGCAAGGATGATGTATTTTCATGCTTGATATGGCACGTAAAGTGTCCGTTAGGATGTCCGGCAGGTCAAAGTGTGATTACGAAGCTGACGAAGACCTTAGGTTTGTTATAGCTCATCTTATGCAGACCATAGGAGAAGCGGTTTCAAAGGTATCCACCCCCAGACGGGAAGCCCATCCGGAGATTCCTTGGAAAAACATTTATGGCCAAGGGAGGAAATGATTGACTTCAAAAGCATTCTGACTGGTGTCACAAATGTGCCGGCCGGGGGTAAGGGATGTAATTCCAAGCAGAGAGAGCCGCAAACGTGTGTACGTACTGATGTGAAGATCGTCAACTCCGTTTTTTGTCTTGAATATGGGGTCTCCCGATTATCCGATTAGAACAACTTTTTTTCCAGTAATCCGCTCACCCATTCATTCTTGAAAACTAGACGAACAACCTGGAGCCCGTCGTCAAGACACATCCGCTCTATGGGCTGCCACTGGTCTTTGAGAATTCCTGAAACCACGAGATAATTTTCCACGAGAGGCGATATATAAGTCCAATGGCCGGTTATGGTTTTGAAATCCAGGTTTGCGGCGACAATACTTCGTCTTCCGCTTAGTTGATCCGGCCCGTTGAGTCGCACATCTATAAGGCCGGTTAAATCATTTAACAAGACGTTACGTTGGGTGGCTTGCACAGCAGCCGGATCATTGTCCACAGCATCCACGGATACCGCTCCGAGCTTTTTGGCGGCTATAGCCAAAATGCCCGATCCGCAGCCTAAATCGAGCATTGACACAGGTTCAGGTATCAAGAGATTAATTGCGTTTTCCAGCAAGATGAGGCATCCTTGCGTTGTTTCGTGTGTCCCCGTCCCAAAAGCCTCGGCTGGTTCAATAATAATCACTATCGTATCTTTCGGATTAACAGGTAGCCACGGTGGAGTAATAATAAGGTTGGCGCCTAATTCGATAGTTGTAAAATTATCCTTCCACATCACGGCCCAATTCTCGTTTTTCAACAGGCTACTTTCCGGAACCCCAATGTAGCTTGCGGGAAAAAGATCCCTTAATGCGGAGGCCAATTCCTCCAAACCATTGGCGCCATTTCTCAACGGGTCATCGGGTATGTAGGCCGTGAGCCGAACATTCACGCCGACGTTATTTTCCACAACACCAGACGCTCCGTTTTCATGAAAAAAATTGGACACTGCGTCAACGAGATCTTCGGAAACATCAATGTGTAATTCGTGCCAAATATCTTCATTATTAATCATAGACGACCTCTTATATTATTCTCGCCAATGTGTGATGCCCAATGCTCATGATTCCTTAAATCTCGGCTAAAGTCTGGGAGAGGAGTTTTACGAGCGAATGTGTGAAAACAAAAGCGCTATATTGTCACCGTTTACCTTTATCGGGTTTATTAGTGCCCGAGATTTTCTCCGGCTTATAACTTTTCAAGACGTCGCCTATCTCGGGATGTTCGGCCTTCTCGGCATTATCTCTCGCAGTCTTTCCTTCATTATCCGTAAGATTCGGGTCCGCTCCTTTATCCAACAAAAGTTTTACGATTTCAATGTGCCCTGAAGCCGCCGCTAAAATTAAAAGAGTCGCCGAATACCCGGATTCGTCGGTGTGGATTTCGTTAACGTCAGACTTCTGAGTCAGCAGCAGTTTGGTGACATCAAGGTTGCCTGCGGAAACGGCGGCTGCAATGGCGCCGGAGGAATCGCCTCCCAACTTCAGCAGGGTTTCAACAACTTCTCTTTTCCCCGCTTCAGCGGCAAGCATCATGGCGCCTGCCGTATTTGCGCCTTCACTGACTAGAAAAGAAACAACTTCAGCGTGCCCCTCCTTGGCCGCAACCATCAAAGGTGTAAGCTCAAACTCGTCTTCGAAGTTTACATCCGCTCCGGTATTGACAAGTTCTCTAACTAAGAGGAGATTTCCTGTTTCTGAAGCGTTCCCAAGTCTATAGCTGGGGCTGTGTTCTTCAAGATAGGCTTTGAGCGCGTCAAATCCTTTTGAACATGATTCATCGCCATCCAGCTTTTGCTCGAAGGCGGTTTTCAGGACCGCATAGCCCAAACTATCCTTCTGATTTGCGTCAGCGCCGTTTTTCAGCAGGGTTGTAATTATCTCAGGTGAACAGATCCTTGCAGCGGCCATGAGCGCAGTTTCATTGTCGGTGTTCTTCAAATTGGGATCTGCGCCCACAGTCAACAAGAATTCAACGGATTCCGGATGGCCGCCGCCGGCGGCCGCAATCAAAGGAGTTATTCCATTTTTATCCTGAGCGTTTACTGCGGCGCCTAGACTCAAAAGTCGCTTGATCTCATCCAAATTCCCCGATCGGGCGGCTTCAATAAGTTTTGATCCGTACTGATAATGGTCGCGGAGAATTTCTCTTATTTCTGATGCTTCGGCAGGAGCTGAATCTAAAGCCATTGTTCCGGTTGCATCCTTAGCATCCGGATCAGCGCCCAGCGTCAGCAGAGTGACAACAGCTTCCCTGGCGCCCAATTTTGCCGCAATGTGCAACGGCGTTAGGCCTTTGGAATTCTGAGCGTTAACGTATGCGCCCAGCGAGTTCAATAATCTAATCATATCTGGGAGGTTTTTTTCGGCGGCGTAAAATATGGGAAGCGCTCCATCTTTGTCTTCCAGGTTGGAGATTTCAGGACTTTTTACAATCTGCTTCAAGTCTTCCGCATTGGAATTGTCTATTGCCGAATAAATTTTATTGATGGTGTTTCCAGTTTTATACCAGTTTCGGAGCAGATCGGCGGCATCATTTCTTTTCTTCTGCTCAGCTATATCCAGAGCTCCCAAGCCATTTTTATCATGAATCCGCGTGCCGGCGCCTTGACGCAGTAGGGCTTCCATAACTTTTGTCCGACCCAAAGCAGCCGCCGCCATCAGCGCCGTCATGCCTCTGCGATCCACAGCGTCAATATCAATTATGCCGGATCTACCGGAGTGTGCTTTACCGGCGGCTTTTGCAGCGTGAAGCACGTCAGCCAAGCTTCTGTAATCCAAACGGGCAATTTTGCGATTTTCCAGGAGCATGGTGACTACTTGATCTCGGCCTTCGCGGGCAGCCGCAATTAGCGGCGTCTCTTTATTGCGATCACGCAAATTAGCGTTCGCGCCGTTATCGAGAAGAAACTTAACCGCATTGAGATGCCCCAATGAACTGCTCCAGTAAAGAGCGGTCTTTCCGTTGTCATCGGCAGAATTTATATCCACCCCTTGTTGCGTCAATTCTTTAAGTTTAGCGGAGTTGTCCGATTTGGCCGCTTGAAGGAAAGCTGATTTCCCATCCATAGCCGTGACTTGGAGCACGGTGAACGGGACTAAAAAAATAAGAACGGCGGCAGTTAATCTAATATTCATATCTTACTCCGCAGGATTAATCCGCATGGATGCGCAAAGCAGCACAAAAAAATCTATTACGCCTTGTGACGAACAATGATTTATGCTTAGAGCGCAATAATATCATTTCGCTATTAATTTCGTAACACTCCGTTGAAGATCCTGTTCCTGATCCTCATGGGATATGGTGAGGGAGACGGAAGTCTTTCGTAAAATAGATCAAATTTGCTGCGAATTGATAATATCAGCGGAAAGACCGACGCTCTGATTAAGCTGACAACGGCATGTACAATCCCGGTCAAGGCGGTTTTGCAAAAACTCAGTGTAACAAAAAATAGTCATTTTCCAAATAGAAATGTTCCCAAGAATCGAGGTCAAAGAAACAGAGTTTGCATTTGAAGCATTAGTCGAGAAGAGGGTAGTGGTTACGTCTCTCAGTCTACAGCTTTCTGCAGATCGGATGGGGAATGAACAACTACTTCACAGAATTGTGAAAAAACAGTCTTGCGAATACCAATAGATTCAAATTTCCTAATCTTTAGCGCTGGGACGCCGAAGCGGGCGGCTGTCAGCTCTATTCGGCCGCCGGCGCCTGGTAGAACCCAATATTTGATATCCTTCAGATTTGTTCTTATAAAGCTGACTACAGCGTGTCAGGAACTTCGAAGATACGTGAACAGTACGTGCTGATTGTAGATTTCCAACGCCGTTTTCTTATGCGAAACGCGTTTTATCAAAACCCCTACTGGGACCGGCTCCACTCCCTGCTAATAAGCGCCTTTTCCTCTGATAACCGTCCCAATAGTCTTAAATAGAATTTTTAAATCCAAGAAGAAAGAATAGTTACGAACATAATACAGATCGTACTGAGAATTTAAATGCATGGCCAAGTCACTACGACCGCTTACCTGCCACCATCCGGTGATTCCGGGAGGCACGGATAAGCGCCTCCACTGCCAATGATCATATTCTGCGGTGATGAATGGTTGCTCCGGTCTAGGTCCAACCAAAGACATGTCCCCTTTTAACACGTTAAATAACTGCGGCAGCTCGTCCATAGATGTCCTGCGCAGAAATCTTCCCAGCTTAGTCACTCGCGGGTCATTCTTGATTTTGTAAATCGGCCTGTTTTGCTCATCGTAACTTACAATTTCTTGCTGAAGAGTTTCGGCGCCAATGACCATTGTTCGAAATTTGAACATATTGAATAACTTGCCGTTTTCCCCAACTCTACGCGCTATAAATAGAGCCGGACCAGGAGAATCAATTCTAATGGCAAATGCGACAAGCAGCAGTAAAGGCCAGATAAAGAATAAAATGAATATGGTAAACATTAGATCCATAATTCGTTTAAATACTCGCCTGTGCCCTTGAATGACCGGTTCACGTATTCCTATGGCGACCAGATCGCCAAATACCTCTACCTCAGCTTGAACTAGAGCCAGACGCAGCATATCCGGCACCAGGTAAACTCGCACCGGCAGAGATTCTAATTCATAAATCAATTCTTGTACGCGTTCTGATTGGTCCTCCATTAAGGCTATCATTACAATATTAATATCGCGCTCGCGCACAACTCGGGAGACATCCGATAATGCGCCTAACAGGGGCGCAGGCAGTTGCTCAGGTAAACTGCATCCACCATCTTCAGCAAAACCGCATATCTCGACAACCGAACCGTGGTCTTTCTTTATAGTTTCGGCGAGTCTCACGGCGCCTTCACACGTTCCAACAATTAACATTCTGGAATCACCAAAGAAACCATTCATATCTTTGGTGTAAACGTGGAGCAGAAAACGAGCCAAGAACATGGCAAGATAGGCGCCGACACTAAAATATATCACCAACATTCTGGATACGTCTCTATAGGTGAAATAAAGAAGGCCGGCGAAAGCGAATACGGCTATTATGTGAGCTTGAGTAAACCGGCTGATTTGTTTACCAAATACGGGGATTCTGTGATACTCGTAAACCCCAGTTGACGCAAACAATCCATGCCACAAAAGCGCCACAATAAGAAAAAAATCAATGCCTGGAAAAGTACCTGCCTCATGAATTGTTTTACCCGGCAGATAAGGACGCAATTCGATCGTTAGCAAAAGTATTCCCACCAGCAGGAGAACGTCAAGAAGCATTAATAATAATTTTTGCCGATGATATTCTTTGAACATTATAAACTCTGAGGTTAATACGAAATTTAAATTGCGCCGCTACGAAGGTTGCGCGGCAATTGTGCCAAACACTAAAATAACTTACAATTAAAATATACTCATGATGCAAGTTTTTTCATGGCTTCATAGAATTCAGGCACAGTGTAAAATGTATTTACACAACTAGAATAAACTTTTCTACTACGGAGAGTCAATATGTTAGATGCTATTCGTTGGGAATCAGATTGGAATCTTGCTCTGTCAATGGCAAAGGTTCAGGAAAAATTTATCATGCTGGACTTCTTTAATCCCGGCTGAGGCGCTTGCAAACAGTTGGATACTGTTACCTACAGGGACGCCGGCACAATTCGGTTTATTAATGACAACCTAATTGCCATGAGGATCAACTCCGGCTCTATACCGCGTTGGGCTGGAAACTTTACGATACAATACACTCCTACAATCATAATCGTTGACGATGAGGGTAAGGAACGTCACAGAATGGTGGGCTTTTTGCCGCCCAATGAATTTGTGCCTTTTAGCATGTTGGGCATGGCAAAAGCGGCGTATGAATCGGGTAGAGCAAAACAAACCAAAACAATTTTATCTAAAGTGGTTAGTGAATACCCGGGGACGGACTATGCGCGACAAGCGGGGGAGATTCAAAAAAATCTACGGTCATAGTGTTCCGGAGCGCTCCATAATATTGGTTCAAATGCGACCGGCAGCGTCATATCCCGAGATAGGCTTCCTTAATATGATCATTATTTAGAAATTCTTGGCCTGTGCCGGTCATGCTGATTCTGCCGTTTTCCAAGACATACGCCCTATCGCACATCTGCAAAGTGTGCATAACATTTTGCTCAACAATGAGAACAGTCACGCCTTCATCGCGCACCATTTTTATAATTTTAAAAATACTACTGACCAGTATGGGCGCCAACCCCAGAGAAGGCTCGTCAAACATGACGATCTTTGGCAGTGACATGAGTCCACGGCCTATGGCGAGCATTTGTTGCTCACCGCCGGAAAGTGTGCCTGCATTTTGTAAGCGACGTTCCAAAAGCCTCGGGAATAGGTGATAAATTCGATCCATAGTTTTGGACCTCACGGCCCTGGATTCACGGGTGAGGGAGCCCAGGATTAAATTTTCCTCCACGGTCATATCCGGAAAAAGTCGGCGTCCTTCGGGCACGTGGGCCAAACCTTGGTTGATAATCTTGTTAGGAGGAATCTGATCGAGTCTTTTTCCTCTGAAGCTTATAGATCCGTTCCTTGGCGATAAGATGGATGAAATCGTTTTAAGTGTTGTTGATTTTCCTGCTCCGTTGGCGCCCAGCAGAACGACGATTTCCCCTTCATGCACTTCGAAAGAAACTTCCCAGAGCACCTGAAGGTCTCCGTAAAATACGTCGATATGCTCAACTTTGAGCACGGTATTCTTCTCCCAGGTAAGCTGCGATTACATCGGGATGGGACGCCATTTCAGCGGGTGAGCCGTTGGCGATGACCATTCCATGGTTTATGGCTACGATATTATCCGATATTGTCATAATGACCTTCATAATGTGTTCAACGATTATTATGGTGATTCCGGATTCTCGAATTTTTTTGATGAGTTGAATTGCCAATTCGGATTCTGTTGGATTAAGGCCGGCGCAAGTTTCATCAAGAAGGAGGATTTTGGGTTTAGTGGCGAGAGCCCTTGTGATCTCAAGTCTTTTACGGGATGCGATAGGCAAACTCTTTGCGATTTTTTGGCTATAATCCGTCAATCCGCAGAAATCAATCTTTTCCTCGGCGATGCGAATGGCCTCGGATTTAGATTTTGCGTGCAAATATGCGGACGCCACAACATTATCAAACACCGTCATACGTTTAAGCGGTTTAACTATTTGAAAAGTTCGGCCAACGCCTCGCCGACAAATTTGATAAGTCTTCAGGTCCGATATGCGGGCGCCTTGAAATATTACTTCTCCTTTTGTAAGAGGAAAGTAAGCGTTAATTAGATTAAAAATTGTAGTTTTTCCAGACCCGTTAGGGCCGATGAGTCCGCAGATCTGCCCCTCTTCGACAGTAAATCCGACGTTGTTGACGGCAGCCAGGCCGCCGAAAAATTTCGTAAGTTGTTTTACTTCAAAGAAGGCCATTATCCAGCCTCCTCTACGCTGCGTTTCTTGAAAAACCAGCCTTTAATATTTCCCCAATCTCCGACAATACCATTAGGCAAATACAAAATGACTAATATAACGAGAATGCCAAAGCTCAGTATATGCGCTTCAGTAATGTACTTTGTAAGCGTATTCATGAACGGCCATCCGGTTGACGCGCTTAATTTTGCCAAAAGCCCGAAACCACCGGACCTGAACAATTCCATTAAGGCCACCATGATAAAGCTGCCGACCATGGGGCCATAAATTGTGCCGACGCCTCCCACAATTCCGACGAGAATGGCCATAATGGAGATATCATGTAAAGAAAACGCTATTTTTGGATCGATGAAGCCCATGTAGTTCATGTATAGGCCGCCGGCAAAACCTATGAGGCACGCGGAAATACATAAGGAAATCATTTTATACAAAACGGTGTTTATTCCGAGGCTTTCCGCAGCGTCCTGATCCTCCCGGATAGTCACAAAATAATAGCCCAATTTTGACTTGGTAATAAATTCCACCGCAATAACGGATATAGCCGCTATTCCCAGCGCAATATAATAGTATGGAACTTTGGAAATGAAGGTCTGCATTACAATAATACCGACCATTCCCTCGGTAAGGGATTCCCATATAGTGGCGATATGCCTCATTATCTCGGCCAATGCCAGGGTAGCTAAAGCGAAATACGGCCCTCGGAGTCGAAAACAAATCCATCCAAAGGGTAAAGCAATCAGCATTGCCACAACACCGCCAAATGGTAGCCCCCACCATGCGGATATTCCCAGCTTATAGGCCAGTAGGGCCGCAGTATAGGCGCCAACGCCAAAAAAAGCCGCCGCCCCGAAAAGCACCTGGCCCGTGTATCCGGAGATAAGATTCCATCCGGTTCCGATGGCTACCCACATCAAGACCAGTATCATTAAATGCTGATAATAACTGTCGTGGATTATCAGCGGAAACAGGAGAAGAAGAATGGCCGATATTATGGGAATTGTTAAGCGCTTCATAAATTCAAACCTTGGTTAGCCGTTTAAATCCGCCGGGGAGAAACAGAAGCACCAGAAGGAATATGATCAACCCTATCATGTCCTCGAAATCCATGCCGATGTAGGTGGCGCCGAAAGCCTCGGCCAAGCCGAGCGTCAGCCCCCCAAAAATGGCCCCCACTGTTGATCCTAACCCGCCCAGTATAGTTATTACAAAAGCCTTTCTGGTAAACGGCCCGCCAATATCGGGAAATAAATAATAGATAGGTAGAAGCAGTGTGCCGGCCGCAGCGACAAGCGCTGAGCCGATACCCATGGTTATAATCTTGATTTGCTCTGAATCTACCCCCAGAAGTAATGCGGCTTCCGAATCCTGAGATACCGCTCTAATCGAACGCCCAACATCAGTCTTGATGAGAAACCAGAACAAACCTAATGTTAGCGAAACAGCGAACACGAACGCGATCATAAGCGCCACGGAAAACGAAATCCCGCCGATCCGGATGGCGGACATGGAGTACGAAGTCTGAGCCGACAAATAGTTCGATGTGAATATGAACCGAATGATCTCGGTCATAACCATGCCTATACCAACCGTCATCAAAACCTGATTCTCCGGCAGAATCGAATCCACTTTCATTAGAGGGTTCAAGAAATAGCGTTGAATAATTGCTCCGACCAGGAACAATGTAGGCATGCTTATGACCAGCGTAAAGTAAGGGTCTAAACCCAGGTAATGGAATAGCACATAGGTAACATACATGGACAACATCATAAGCTGACCATGGGCCAGATTGATAACGCCCATAACCCCCATTATCAGCGTCATGCCTATGCCGATGAGAGCGTAAAGACCTCCTTTTAGAATGCCGGCCACAAGCGTTTGGAGAAAAACTTCCATAGTCACCCTAGAAGATACGGATAACATTCATTGGTCATCATGAGGTCCGTTACACTTACTTTGACCACGGCGGAATTGGAAACACATAAGGCTTCGTTGCCACGTCTTTTGGCCAAACGGTTTCCAAAGCTCCTTTCTGCCATTGAACAACATACGTGGACAGAGAGTTTTGTTGCTTCTTTTTGTCATATGACACGAATTTCACCGGTCCAAAAACCGTCTTGGTGTCGGTTGCCGCGAGGGCGGTTCGCACGGCCTGCGGTGTGATTTCTTTGGCCCTTTTCAATGCGTCCGCAACTACCTGCATTGATGCGTAAGCTTGAGCGCCATGGTATTCGGTGGGTGTTCCGAATTTCTTTTTATAGTCATCAAAGTATTCTTTGGCGCCCGGATAAGGAGCATTCTGGAACCATAGATCAACGGAAAACACATTTTCGGCGGCATCACCGGCATTTTTCACGAATTCAGGAAGCGTAAAACCTGCGCCGCCGCCCACGAACATTTTAGGGTTCAGATCCAATTCTTTAGATTGTCTCATAAGCTGCCCGGCGTCCATAACGTAAGAAACCATGTAAGCTAAATCGGGTTTGGCTGCTTTCACCTTGATCAGAAGAGGTTTGAAATCAATTGCGCCTGATTCATAGCCGTCTTTCAAAAGCACCTTTATACCTTTAGCAGCGCAGCGTTCCGCGAATTCTTTGGCGCTTGACTGACCAAATAAAGTGTTTTCGTAAAGAATCGCAGCTGTTTGCACATGCGCCACATCAGCCAAAAAAGACCAGAGAGCCTTGGGATATTCGCTGTTGGGCGGTCCAATGCGGAACACGTAGTCCCAGTTCATTTCAGTAATCTTGTCTGCGGAACCTGTGGTAACGAGAAACGGCACCTTGCGTTGTTGAGCCACAGCGCACATCGCGAGAGTTACCGATGATGAGTATCCTCCGGTAAGCGCCACAACCTTGTCCTGAGAAACAAGTTTTTCTACCGCTGAACGGCCGATGTCCGGCTTACTCGTATCATCCTCTATCAAAAGTTCAATTTTTCTGCCGTTAACTCCGCCCGCATTATTAATTTTTTCGAGAGCCATTAAGAAGGAATTTTTCTCGATTTCACCGAATTTTGCCTGCTCACCGGTGAGAGGCAACACAACGCCGACCCTAATAGGATCCGATTGTGCGAACGCGCCGTGCGTCGTGATTAAAATTAGGGACAAGATTACCAGTACAAGCATTGCGCGTGTTGTCATGCGGGTCTCCTAATCTTGAATTTTGGAATTAAAAGAGTCTATTGCAAATAACCGGATGTAAGGCAAAGTGTCAAGCAAAAACAATATCTCCGCTAATCCTCGCTTTATTAAGTTAGCTCTAAATGGTGAGTCTTATTCAACTTGCCGGCCTTGAAAAAAATTAATAGTTTTAATAATAAATAAAAGATGATTTAGCGAGTAGGACGTCAGGAGCAAACTTGCTGATTCAATCAATGATAACGTTACTATAAACTGTGTTCAGCTTAGTTTTCGGAGTGCAGTGGCGCAAAAACCCTTATTGATAATCGATCCAGGATTTACATCTAAATTATTGAAGGAGAAAAATTACGCCGTACAAGAAAATAAGCGATCTACCGGATAAAGTTAAGGATAATTTACCAAAACATGCGCAGGAAATCTTCTTGAAAGCTTTCAGTTCGGCGCACGAAGAATACAAAGATCCCCATAAACGCCAGGGCGACGAATCCTTGGAGGAAGCCTCATTCAAAGTGGCCTGGGCTGCCGTTAAAAACGAGTATGAAAAATCAGGCGACAAGTGGCGCCCAAAAGATAAAAAGGATTAAGAGCGGCAAGCCGGCAGTCTCAACGATCCGAATAGTAACCGGATGTAATGGATGGTCGTTAAAAGTTATTTATAGCTATTTAAATAAAGACAATTGCCTGGCATTGACATTGCTATCCTTAAAATGTACTCATAATGCCCAATACGCATAAAGGAAGGGGATGGTGATGAATACTTGGCATAGAAACGGCTTAGTCATTTCAATTTGTTTGCTTATTGTAAGCGTAGTAGTCGCCCAGGCCGCTGAAAAGTGCGACGGCGTCTATGGATCAGGTCCAAATAAATTTTCCCTTGCTACGGGGAGCCCCGGAGAGCTTGAGTTGGTAAAGGCGCTTGGCGAAGCATTCAGCAAGAGCGCCAATTCAACTCTGTGTTTCAAGAAAGCCGGCTCCGGCGCATCTTTAAAACTGCTGAACGACAGGCAGGTCGACATGATAATGGTACATGCTCCTGCAGGAGAAAAGAAGGCTGTTGAAGAAGGATGGGCTGCAAATAGGACTCTCATCGGCTCCAATGAGTTTTTTATTGTTGGGCCGCCGAATGATCCCGCTAAGATATCTAATGCGAAAAGCGCTACAGAGGCTTTTTCCAAAATTGCTGATTCAAAGGCTAAGTTTTTTTCCAGGGGTGATAATTCCGGAACTCATAAGAAAGAAATGGCTTTGTGGAATAAGACCGGAATCACACCTACGGGCGATTGGTATATTCCCACCAAAGATTTTATGACGGCTACCCTCAAGCGAGCTAACGACGAGAAGGGCTACTTTATGACCGACAGCAGCACCTGGGCTGCGGAACAAAAAAATTTACCGGGATTGAAAGTATTGTTTAAAGGCGACAAATTCCTCGTGAATACCTACCATGCTTTGTCTCAACCCGCCGGGGCTACTCCGGGGGCCGCAACTGCGGCAAAATTCATAGAATTTACGGCATCGCCGGAAGGCCAGACGATCATAAGAGATTACGGAAAAGCTCAGCATGGCCGCGGACTTTATGATGACGCTGAATACGCAAAGAAATTTGATCATTAAACAAGCTATTGTTGTTAGATTTAAGTTCCGGTGTCCAGCATACCGTGCAATCTAATTTTGTCCTTGTGCGGATGAGGCGCAAAGCTTCAATTCCAATTGAGCGCCTCGTCCACTAAACATTTCAAATTTTCAGCTCATTAATCTCGCCGCTTTACAAATTGGATTTTGGTGTCGGAATGGAAATACTTATCGAAAACCTTAGTTTGCATGAAAATGATCAATCGCCCAGCGACAATCTCTTGATAATATGTGAACCTCTACTCAAATGCTGGCGCCAGACCGCTTCATCCAATTAATTAACTCAAGTGTCGGACCCATAAACGCCTTCGATAGCTCCAACCATCAACATGGTCACAAGCCCGCAAATGTGTTAGCATATTCCCGTTGCGCCGTATCAGTTTGACGGCGCAGGCGGTTGGGAACGCTGGAGCGTAATAGCCTCGTAGAAAGGAACCGCCTGTATTCCGGTGACGTTTAATTGCGTTCGCTCTAACTCATCCATTACCCACAATGCGCCTATCTTAGACGGAGATCCGAAGATGCAGAAAAAGAAAACCAACACCGGTTTAGATCATGACGGTTCAAGCGCGAAAGAAAACCGCAAAACCAAAGGCGTTCAAAAGAATAGCACAGCTTCCGAATTTAAGGATTTAATTCCCATAGTGGGCATCGGGGCTTCTGCAGGAGGCCTGGAAGCATTTGAACAATTTTTTACTCATGCTCCGCAGGACACGGGCATGGCCTTTGTTCTTGTGCAACATCTTGACCCCAGACACAAAAGCATACTTAGTGAATTGGTCCAGCGCTATACCGGCATGAGCGTCCACGAAGTCGAGGACGGCATGACGGTTGAACCGGATAATGTTTATGTAATTCCTCCAAACCGACGGATGGCTCTACTTCATGGAAAACTTCACCTGCTTGAACAGGGTGAGAGCCTGGGTGTGAAAAACCCCATCGATTTCTTTTTTCGGTCGTTGGCTGCGGACCAAAAGGAAAGGGCGATCTGTATAGTGCTCTCCGGGACCGGAAGCGAAGGCGCCCTGGGATTGAGAGCGGTAAAGGCCGAGGACGGCCTGGTTATGGCTCAAACGCCTGAATCAGCCAAATACGACGGTATGCCGCGAAACGCTATTGCCACAGGATTGGTCGACTATGTGTTGCCCGCCGAGAATATGGCTGATCAGATCGTAAGATATTTAAAAAAAGGCATTGGTGAGACATCCACAACAACAGGTGGTGATGACTCCAAAAACGGCGGCTTACTTCAAAAAATATATATTCTTATCAGATTTAAAACGGGTCACGATTTTTCTTTTTACAAGCAGAATACCATTCTACGTCGGATCGAAAGGAGGATGGTTTTAAATCAGATTAGTCATTTAGCCGAATATGTCCGTTACATGCAGGAGGATCCATGGGAAGCGGTAATTCTATTCAAGGAGCTTTTGATAGGGGTTACTAACTTTTTTCGCGACAAAGAGGCGTTTGACGCGTTAAACAACAAAGTAATACCGGCGCTCTGCGATGCCAGAACGTCTGATGATCCGCTGCGCATATGGGTACCGGGTTGCTCAAGCGGCGAAGAAGCTTACAGCCTGGCCATGCTGACTCACGATTACATTGTAACCAATGGGAAAAATGTTTCGCTCCAGATATTTGCCACGGATATAGACGGCGATGCCGTCGAAGTAGCCCGACAGGGACTCTATTCGGACATCATAGCCGCTGATCTGCTTCCAGGCTACGCTGAACGGTTTTTTACCCGTGAGGATGGTTCTTTGCGCGTCAAAAAGGAAATACGAGATAAAGTAGTGTTTGCATTGCAGAATGTTATAGCGGACCCTCCGTTTTCTAAAATTGATCTTATAAGCTGTCGGAATTTGCTTATTTATCTCGGGCCTGAGCTTCAAAAAAAGGTGCTTCCGCTTTTCCATTATTCCTTGAAAAAGGATGGTTTTTTGTTTCTGGGCACATCCGAGACGATTGGAGAATACTCGGACTACTTTTCCGTTATTGATAGAAAATTAAAGCTGTTTAAGCGCAAAGACACGAGTCTTGCCCGGAGTCCCATCATCGATCTTTACGCCCCCACCCTGACGGACCGCAGGGTTGACGCTCAAAAAATAGGTCGCGGCGGCGCCATTAAAGGAACCAGCTTTCGGGAAGTGGCGGAACAAATTATTTTGGACATTTACGGACCTACGGCAGTGGTTATAAATGAAAAAAGCGAAATCCTTTACATACATGGACGAGCCGGAAAATACCTTGAGCCTCCTTCCGGTGATTTTACGGGCAATATTCTGGCCATGGCCCGGGAAGGGCTAAAACTCGAGCTCTCGAGTTCGCTTCGGAAGGTGATTGCAGACAACAAGGAAATTAGAACGGAGAATGTCCGGGTAAAGACAAATGGGAAAGATCATCTGATCAATCTCATAGTGAAACCTATTTTTCAGCCAGCGTCTTTGGCGGGATCCCTAATGGTCATTTTCGAGGAGGCGAGATCTCAAGATGGATCGAATCCCATACAAGAGTCTCCGTCTCGTGGCGCCGACAAGTCGGACCCGCGCATTAAGCAATTGGAACAAGAACTTAGGTCTACCAAAGAATACCTCCAGACGACTATCGAAGAGTTGGAAACCACCAACGAAGAACTCAAGTCAACCAACGAGGAGTTGCAGTCCTCTAATGAAGAGTTGCAAAGCACTAATGAGGAGCTGGAGACCTCCAGAGAAGAACTTCAATCAATAAATGAGGAACTAACCACCGTCAATACCGAGCTTCAACAAAAGATCATTGAGCTTTCAAAGACCGGCAGCGACCTCAATAATCTGCTTGCAAGTACTGACATTGGGACAATTTTCCTTGACACAGAATTGAATATTCGGCGCTTCACGCCTGCCGCCACGTCGCTTTTGAGTCTGTTGCAATCCGATCTGGGGCGTCCGGTAACACACCTCGCCACCAACATGAACTACGATCGCCTGGAGCAAGATTCCCAGGAAGTCTTGAGAACTCTTGAAGCAAAAGAAATAGAGGTTTTCACTAAACATGAACATTGGTTTATCATGCGCATAATGCCGTACCGCACCATCGAGAACGTGATCGACGGCATTGTGATCACTTTCGTTGATATCACCCAACGTAAACAAACTGAGCAGAAACTGCTACAGGAAATTGCCCAACGGGAAAAAGCTCAACGAGAAGCGCAATCGGCTCTAAACTATTCCGAAAGCGTCATAAATACTGTTCGAGGGCCTTTGGTGGTAATAGATCAAGACCTGAAAATTGTTTCGGCGAATCGCGCGTTTTATGAGTTTTTTCATGTCAATCCCGAAGAATCCAAGGGAAATCTCTTGTACAATGTAGGTGACCATCGTTTAGACATTCCTAAGTTGCGCAAACTCCTGCATGAAGTTCTGCCAAAGAAAACCGAAGTCGTTGATTATAAAGTTGATCATGTATTTGACGGCTCCGGACCAAAGGTAATAACTCTTAACGCTCGTCAGATAGCCTCGCAAGAAGGAGAGGAAGCAAAGGCCCTCATAGTTTTGGCAATGGAGACCTGACGGGCGCCGCCTGAACATTGGACGGCAGTGTATGATCAGCAAATTGGATTGCTGGGATAAGTCATACGGTCTTGCTGTATTTCGTAACACTTTATACCGGTTCGCCGTAAAACATGTACCATCGATAAATCCTCTTATATATAGTTCTCTCTCCAGCATAAAGCGGGAATCAGAATTATTTCGAAACAGTTATCAATTTTGTGAATGGTGTTATGAGCTACGAGCCCCGAATTCCAGCAGCGCAAAAGATTAGAGGGGATTGAATTTAATCAGGAAAGACAAGATATGTGGTCGGTCAATTTGAAATCAATGATGACACTGTGGGGAATTGCTCTTCTTATATTTCTGATATGTTTACCATTGTACTTGCGCAAAATTAGAAAAAACTATTTTTATGGCTTTCGAATTCCAAAGGCATTCGAATCGGATGGGAACTGGTATAAAATTAACAGGTTTGGGGCCGGAGCCATGATGTGGTGGGCGATCGCTGTCGCGGTTTGGGGAATCCTGGCGTACTTTATACCGCCGAGGGACGCTCAACTTTTTACGACAATAGGGCTGGTGTCCGCCTTTATTCCAATCTTAATTACCATAATATATGCTCGGCAATTGGATTGACGAACACACGATAATAGCAGGGACGTTCTAAAATGATTTAAGCATTGCCCAGATCGTCGGGGTCCATTCTTTCCAGAATCTTCGTTAGTTCCTCATCAGTCTGTTCAATATCTTCCTGAGTAAAAATAACCTTTTGCTTTGACGTTTCCTCATCGCCTTGGGTCATTCCCTCAATGACTTTTTCACTAACAAAGATTGGGACTCCCGTCCAGGTCGCCAGCACCAAAGAATCAGATGGCCTTGCGTCTACGGTAATCAGCTTTTGATCGACGCCTTTCAGGTAAATAGTCGCATAATATGTGTGATCTCTAAGATCATCAATCTCTATATGTTCTATGATAACACCGGATTTCTCGATGATATTCCTCAGAAGTTCATGAGTAAGCGGTCTTTGAAAGATTTCCTTGTGCATTGCCCGTTGAAGCGCCATCGCTTCCACTGGGCCTATCCAGATGTAAAGCTCTCTGTCGCCGCTCTTTTCTTTCAGAATTACAACCGGTTGCATATTGCGAGTGTCGGAGGCGATTCCCATAATCGACATCTCTTTGAACTTGTTGTCGCTTTTCATGAATTCAGCCTTTCCGGATATGCAACTGAGCGAAGTGATTAATTCTAAATTACACCCGGCCTGTTGGATTGTCAATGAATCCTGATTTTGAGCCGATCAAGTAAGATAAATCTTACAGTTTCCTTACAGAGCTAGAATGTGCCGGCGTTTGCAAGATGTTAGTCTCTGCAACAAAAATGTTTGAGGAAAGTCTACGTTTTTACAAATCTTGACAGGTCCGGGACTGAGTGTTATTCTGGCGGACGCATTGGCGGTGTAGCTCAGCAGGTTAGAGCATGCGGCTCATATCCGCAGTGTCCGGGGTTCAAGTCCCTGCACCGCCACCACGTTGATTCCAACCCACGATTAATATTTCTTTGAAAACCTCTTTACCTCGTATGAGTTCCATAAAGGTATGATAACCGTTAGCTCAAACTACTTCAAAGTTCAGCTATGCAAAGCTAGGTACTATCCTGGTTAGACTCTCCGTGTCCCTGTATACGTTTTCGTGACCGAGCAAGTAAGACCAGCATTACCGCAATCCCTACGAAGATGGCCATCCACAATGTGCAGATGCGGATTAGAATGACGGCCGGCAATGCCTCGCTATAACTGATTCCAAGAAAGTTCATGAGTCCGATCATGCCGGCTTCCGTTCCACCAATCCCTCCAGGAAGCATTGAAATTGCTCCAATCAGTGTCGAGAAAGAATAAATGAAGTTTGCTTGCAGCACATCGGCAGGCAAATGCAAGCCGCGCATAATGAGGTACAGGCCAAATGACTCAGTCGCCCAGGCTATGGTTGAAGAAATTAATCCCAGGGCAAAAACCTTGGGTTTCATCAGATCACGACCGGTCAGCAAGATCCCTAATATCTTCTGTGAAACCCAAGTTAAAAATCTGAAATGCGCCATCCATTCTAGAATGGGCCGGTAAATTCGCTCCAGACTTAGCGCCGCCCCGCCCACGATTACCGCAGCCGCGCATATCAAAAATACACTGCAATGCTTCTTAAAAAGTAAAAAAGACAGCGAGGCCAGGATCAGAACACCCCAAAGATCCATCAGCCGCTCAATCATTACTATTCCCAGGATCTTAGTGAAAGGAGTTCCGTAATCTTCTTTAAGAAAAATACCTTTGACCGCTTCTCCAATTTTGCCTGGAGTTCCGGTTAAAGCGAAGCCGGAAAAGAAAACTGCGATGGAATAACCCAGTTTGGCGGGTACTCCCGAATGCCGCAAATAATAGTGGAATCTCCAGCCGCGCAGCATCCATCCCGATAAAACCAGGGCTATGACTAAAACTAGATAAGTCGCCGGGAAATGAATCAATGCAGAGGCAATTGACTGGTAACCTGAGAACAATGTGGCCGCGCCGTACAGCAAAATACCGGCAATAGTGAAAAGGAGGGCTGAACGCACAATCCTGATAGTGCTGAACTGACCTTTATCCAATGGCAGTGTATCGTTCAGTTTAGGTTCGTCGGCGAACTCAGGCATAATCATTGCTTTTTCTTTGGAAAGTAAACGCATCTCGAACTGAAATTGTTCCAGGCGGCGTCCATTTGTTGTCTCAAATTCTGTAGGTATCCCACATAATCTCCCGATTGAGCGCCGTACATTCGTATGCGTTCGTATTCTTGATAGTAGCGCTGATATAAGGCTTTCCACTGCTTTTCCAATTGAAGGCACTGACCATATTCGGGATTAGTTAATTCCGGTTTAAAGGCGTATTGTAGAGATTGTTGCTGCTGATATTGCTGTGGAACTTGCGGTCTGCCCATGGGAGCCATTTGCTGTGGCGGCTGAGGTCGCATCTCGCCCATCGGCCCCGGCTGCTGCTGTGGGAAAGGAGCTTGCGGCGACTGCATTTGGGCCAATGAACTTCCAACCATCAATATAACTGCAATAAAAGCCGTAAGTAACGATAATTTAAACATTCATGCCTCCTAGACCAACAATTCGGGCCTACTGAAAAATACTGGGAGCCTGAAACCGGCATTTATTATGTCGAGGGCAATCTAAACAATTAAAGCGGAATGGAAATTCGGCACAACCCGCTCCCTTCTGCTCGGACCATTAGTCAAGATCTAAGCGATCAGAACTTGATATCATCCTAATAGATATAACGTAGCGGCGGCAAAAATAAAACAGGCAAAGATGATTATGTCGCCTCTCGACTCGTCAAATAATGCGATTTTTGCTTGCAGATTATATCAGTTGGCTAAGAGGCCATCGGTGGTGCGCTCGATCGAGCCTCGGAAGGAATTTTAAGAACGTAATACAGCAACACAACAGTCGAAATCATTATTATTGCCGACCATGTAACATCAGTCAAAAAGTGGGCCCCTTGCGCAATCCGTGCGAATGCCGTCAAGAATCCAAAGATAAAACCTGCCACTATGATCAGCGCTCCTTTGAACCTACTCCAAGGGTATATCCCCGCCCACGCCAACAGAGAGAAAGCTCCGGCCACATGACCGGACGGGAATGATTTACCTTGGCCGTGACCCGGAGGCTGGGAAACATCGCAATATGGTTTATCTCCACCGAAAACTGCGCAATCAGCAGGTCGAGGACGTCCCCATTGTGGTTTCAGAATTACGTTTACAATCAAAACCGAGCCGATTAAGCCGGTTAAGACCACCAGCAAATAAAGTTTTTTATATTCGCCGGTTATTTTTCCGACTGACGCCGCCGCCCAGAGAATGAAAGCCGCTGCGGTTGAAGCCAACGCCGGATATTCTCCATATTTATAGAGCCAAATCCACGGCCATTCCTTTCCCAAAGCCCACTCATTGTTCGATCCACCAACGGAATAGAAAAAGTATGAAATACGTAAATCCCAATTAAAGAAATCGGTTAGCCGAGTGAGCATGACGCCGCAGATCAGCAGTGAAATGACGAAAGCAACACCTTTATATCTCTTCACGTGACGGCATTCCTCTCAAAATGTAAGGAAATTGGCGGACTTTCTGCGGAATGTAACGAATTATGATCATGCTAGGCGGGTGAATTGTAGTTGAAATCGCAATAAAAAGTGGAGGGAAGCTTTAAGAGCTCCCCTCCCGCATTCTTTTATCCGTCTTCTATTCGCACTTTCTACAATTACGGACCGCCTTGCCACCCCTTTGATAACACGGTCCTATTTGTAACATTGATTCAATTTTTTCGCATGAAGAATTTATACAACAACTGTATCTATTTACGTAACTACCTTTTTCCATGGCATATTCTCCCTATCTTGACTGATGATAGTTTATAAATTAAGTGCCTTTCCTTCTATAAAACCATTCCTACTATTAATTCCCTCTCACAAACATTCGTATACCTTTTAGATTCAAAACGCTCCCATTGGATTCTTTAAAACCATTTGTCACGTCAAATGTCTGTGCTAGAATCATCTACATGCCGAGGACCGGCAAATAGTGCTGGTTAATCGACTCCGAGGCGCAGGCGCTGAGCGTGTAATAAACCCGAACATTATGAATCACGATGTCGCTCTCGTCTCTTTGGCTGTTGTTGAGAGCCTATGAATGCTTCCACACGGCGCCTCTGACAATGCCGTTCTTAATACTAAGATTTTGTGCGATTTATTTCTTAATTTGATAATGGAATTGTAGGGCATGGCCAAAACAAGCGTATCCCTCTCAGAAGTGCACAGGTCGGTCTCAATCCCGAAAGGCGCAAGCCTGTTCAAAAGGATGTTCGCGTTTTTCGGACCCGCCTATTTAGTTAGCGTCGGATACATGGATCCGGGCAACTGGGCAACGGACCTGGAGGGGGGGGCGAGATTCGGATACAAATTACTGTGGGTGCTACTTTTATCAAACGCCGCGGCAATTCTTCTGCAGACATTAGCTGCGAGACTGGGAATTGTCTCAGGCCGCGATCTTGCTCAAGCTTGTCGTGACAATTACCCAAGATCAATTAATTATGTGCTCTGGATCCTGGCTGAGATCGGCATTGCGGCTTGTGATTTGGCTGAAGTGCTCGGAACGGCAATTGGTCTGAATTTGCTTTTCGGTATTCCCCTCTTGTGGGGAGTCATAATGACCGGGTTTGACACGCTGCTTTTCCTTCTGATTCAAAATTTGGGCGTACGAAAATTCGAAAGTTTTATCCTTGCTCTAATCATCATTATCGGAGGCTGTTTTGTCTTTGAAGTCGTCACTTCCAGGCCCGTCTGGGGGGAAGTAGCCGCCGGATTTGTGCCAAATTTTCCTGTGGGATCTTTGTATATTATCATCGGCATGATAGGCGCAACCGTCATGCCGCACAATTTGTATTTGCATTCCTCTTTGGTGCAAACTCGGGCTTACGATACTTCCGACGAAGGGAAGCGCCAGGCCTGCAAGTTCAACTTAATAGACTCGGCGGTAGCTCTTAACTGCGCATTTTTTGTCAATGCGGCTATTCTTATTACTGCCGCGGCCGCCTTCTATCATCGTGGAATAATTGTAACCGAACTGCAGCAGGCGCACAGTCTATTGTCTCCACTCTTGGGCTCATCGCTCGCCGGTATAGCATTCGCTCTGGCTTTGGTATGCGCCGGTCAAGCCTCTACTATAACGGGTACTTTAGCGGGCCAAATCATTATGGAGGGTTATCTCCATTTCAAGATAAGACCCGTGCTCAGGAGATTGATCACCAGAATGCTTGCGGTTACACCGGCGGCAATAACTATTTTGTATGCCGGAGAGGCTGCTTCATACCAATTACTGATTTTGAGCCAAGTTATTCTAAGCATGCAGCTTCCTTTCGCAGTAATCCCGCTGATTCATTTCACAAGTGACCACAAAAGTATGGGTGATTTTGCAATCAAAGGTATATTCAGGATCCTTGCTTGGTTAGTGGCTGCCTTAATTGTAGGTTTGAACGTCAAATTGGTGTTGGATGAACTTCTGAGTTGGATAAAGACCAGCGCAGAGCCTGCGTGGATTTATGTAATAGTTATGCCGATTGTCGCGGCGATAGCTCTGCTGCTTTTATATGTCATTTTGAAGCCTTTTGTTAAATTCCCTGAAAAAGAGAAGCTGCCGGCATGGAGAAAACTTGAGCATTTCATCAGAGCGGATGAAGATAAACTTGATCTGGAGTTGCCCAGATATAAAAATATCGGAGTCGCTCTCACCCACACGAACATGGACAAAAAGGTGCTCAGTCATGCTCTGCCTATAGCTCGTCAACATGACGCCGTAATAATGCTCCTGCATGTTGTTGAAGGCGCCGGCGGAGTGGTGTATGGAGAGGATGCTTTTGACGCGGAAGCCAGAAGCGACGAAGAATATATGCGACAAGTTGCCGTTGCTGTAGCCCATCGCGGTGTGGAAGTAGAAGTCTTTCTCGGATACGGTGATGTGTCCAAAGAGTTAGTCAGAATTGCAACCGAGCAAAACATTGATTTATTGATTATGGGCGGCCATGGTCATAGAGGTGTAAAGGATTTAATATTCGGAAGCACGGTTGCGCCGGTCAGGCACGGGTTAGAGATTCCCGTTATTATTATTAGATAAGACTGCCTACATTTTACGGCTCAAACTGGAACATGGGTGTAAATGACTATATCCAGACTTCTCATATGGATGTCGGCATTCTTGATAATTGGTTCAATGGTTCTGAATCAGTTGTCGTCAACAACTGCTCAAGTTTGGGACGACGCATGCATGTTTGTAAGATATGCGGACAATTTTAATACATACGGAAAACTAATTTGGAACTCGGGAGATTCTCCAACCTGGGGACCAACATCTCTGCTTTACACCCTTGGAGTGGTCGCTCCGGCAAGATTAATTTTCAAGCATTCGGCAATCTTAGCTGCTTTCGTGTCAAGTTTGACTTGCGGCATGGCTTTTCTCATCGTTCTTGCCCTATTGATCGAACGAAGCTTGCGATCTAATCCCATGGCTGCGTTTGCAGGGGCTTTGTTGACATTCGCCGCCGTTTACCTTTCGTATTGCCCACGGAGCTCCTTTGCCGAAATGATGCGTAAAACTGACCAGTGTGAGTCGCATTGTATCGCAACTATTGTTACTGCATATGGATGCCGCATAGAGGCCTGAGTAGGAAATTCAATAAAAGAATGTGCTAATGAATGACTCAAGTTTTACTACTTTGGACGCCGAGACTTGCTGTTCCATCCAAACAGCTATTTAAATAGCCGCCGCGAAGATAAATTTGTTGATACGAATCGCGCATTTATGATAGTTTTTCGCGCGTCATTCTCACTGTCCTATCTAATCGATTAAAGCTCATAATCAGGCGCTTTAAATCCCAGGAGGTTCGGTAAATGTTCGAGATCCTTGAAAAAGAGCGGATCGGTCCGGGTGTGAACCGGGCTGTGATTTCTGCTCCATCCATCGCCCGCGCACACCAACCGGGTCAGTTTATCATTTTGAGGACCCACGACAACGGCGAGCGTATCCCTCTGACCGTAGCGGATAAAGATGCTGAAAAGGGAACAATAACGCTGGTTTGGCAAGAAGTCGGATCAACCACTTACTATATGGGCACCATGTGCGTGGGGGAAAGTCTGCATGACCTATGCGGTCCCCTAGGAAAACCGACCCACATAGAGAAATTTGGAACAGTCGTCGGAGTAGGCGGCGGAATCGGAGTAGCGCCTCTATATCCCATCACCAAGGGAATGTTCGACGCAGGCAATAACATGATCTCAATTGTAGGCGCTCGAACCGAAGGCCTGCTCATCATGACCGAAGAAATGAAAAAAGTCAGCACTGAGCTTATTATCGCTACTGATGACGGCTCCTTTGGGGTGCACGGATTTGTGACTCAGGTGCTCCAGGGACTAATCGACAAGGGCACAAAGATCGATTTATGTGTAGCGATTGGCCCCGTGCCTATGATGAGGGCAGTCGTGGGGGTAAGCAAGAAAGCGAATATACCCACCGTTGTCAGTTTAAACCCAATCATGGTTGATGGGACCGGTATGTGCGGCGCCTGTCGTGTTGAAGTCGGCGGCCGGACAATGTTTGGCTGCGTTGACGGACCGGAATTTGACGGTTTTGAAGTGGATTTTGATCTTTTGATGAAGAGATTGCAAATGTACAAAGGCCCGGAACTCATTGCCCTGAATCAATTCAGGGAAACTGATCGTGGCTGCCAGTGCACATTTCCGGGAGGTTCATAATGACCGAAGAAAAAAAACCATCTAAGCGCCCTAAGATCCCTAGACAGAAAATGCCGGAGCAGGACGCGATTCAAAGGGCCCAGAACTTCTATGAAGTGGCGCTAGGGTATTCAAATGACCTGGCGCTACTGGAAGCAAGTAGATGCCTGCAATGTAAAAAGCCGACCTGCATGCAGGGATGCCCGGTTGAAGTCGATATCCCCGATTTCGTGCAGTTAGTAAAGCAGGGTGATCTAATTGGCGCCGCTTGGAAGATTAAAGAGAAGAACGCGCTTCCTCGTATCGCCGGTCGTGTTTGCCCGCAAGAAAGCCAGTGCGAATCTAAGTGCGTGCTTTTTAAGAAGGGGAAAGGCGAATCATGCGCAATTGGACGACTCGAACGCTTTGTATCCGATTACGCCGCCGAGCACGGCGAGGGCAAAATGCCGGAGCTGCCGAAACCCACAGGATATAAAGTAGGCGTCGTGGGCTCGGGTCCGGCGGGTCTCACTTTAGCCGGCGCGCTCATTAAAAAGGGAGTTGCCGTAACAGTCTATGAGGCTCTGCATGAGCTGGGTGGAGTTTTGGTATATGGAATCCCTGAGTTCCGTTTGCCCAAGGCTATTGTTAGGTCGGAAGTTGACGAACTCAGAAACTTAGGCGTGGAATTCAAAACGAACTGGGTTGTCGGAAGGATTGAAACAGTTGACGATATGTTGGAGCGTTTCGACGGCGTGTTTATAGCTTCCGGCGCAGGCGCCCCGCTATTCTTGAAAATACCCGGTGAAAACCTCAACGGCGTCTATTCGGCAAACGAGTTCCTGACCAGAGCCAATTTGATGAAAGCCTATCGTTTCCCTGAATTTGACACGCCCGTGGCGAAGGGAAGAAGAGTAGTGGTATTCGGCGGCGGAAATGTGGCCATGGATTCCGCCAGAACCGCTCTCAGATTAGGCGCTCAGGATGTGACCATCATTTATCGTAGAACAATGGATGAACTCCCAGCGCGCAAAGAAGAAGTTCATCATGCCGTAGAAGAAGGCATAAATTTCAAGTTACTCACCGCTCCCCTGGAGATCCTCGGCAATGAGGCGGGCTGGGCCGTTGGAGTCAAATGCCAGGAAATGGTATTGGGTGAGCCGGACGCTTCAGGTCGTAGAAGACCTATGCCGGTTGAGGGTAAATACTTCGACGTAGAGGCCGACACGGTAATCGTTTCCATCGGCAACGGCGCCAACCCCTTGGTCCCGACAAGCACCAAGAATTTGGAAACTAACAAATGGGGCAACATTGTCGCGGATCCTGAGTTCGGAAAGACCTCTAAAGATAGAGTCTGGGCCGGGGGCGACATTGTCACAGGGGCAGCTACAGTCATCTTGGCCATGGGGGCGGGCCGCAAAGCTGCTCTATCCATGATGGATACATTCGGAGTTTAGGTAGCTTCTTGATGTAGTATTCGCGAATGATCGTGTAGGACTGCAAAACTTTCGCAAGTTTTTCCGACTCCTCTCCAATCCAACCGAGCGGAGAGGAGGAGTATCTCCATGGATTGTTCCGCGAAATCGAAAAGCACACTGTTGGTACAAGAGCGCAGGCTTCACAGCTTGCGCTCTCCATTTATTACCTACTCGGATTATGCTGACTTGCGTGATGCCAACAAATCTAAGAAGCTGTCTATTTGTTTCTCCAGAGCGTCCACTGAATAGAGCCTTGGGTCATTGTGATCGGCTTCGAGGATAATTCCCGGAATACCCGTGCGTTCTGTTACCATGGTTCTCAGCTCCGGTATATCCTGGGATACGAACTTACAACTTCTATTCGAGTGGTAAAGAAATCCGTCAAGATCGAAGGCTTGGGCCATTTCAACGTATTCATCCGCGCGTCTATCCAAGTGCAGATTGGCCGTGTAAAGATATTGTTTAACCCAATCTCCAATGGGATCTACAGTGTCGACCGCCAACCTTGCCCAAGCCCAAGTGTACAATGAAGTGACCAACGCTGCGCCTCTGCGGTCGAGAATTTCAGATAGTTTCCTCAATTCAGGCCAGATCGGCAAATTATCCCAAAAGAGGCGAAATGTTTCGTGTTCGCATGCGCCGATTCCGTTTTTTGCTCTTTGCTTCAATTCTTCCAAAAGATCCTTGTAAAAGACAACCGCCGCCTCAGTTCCCCTTTGTGCCACAATCGGGGCCATTGATATAAACTGATCAAAGACCGTAATCGGGGCGGGTTTTGAAGCGCCTGTTTCTAAAATTTCGGTCCATAGATCGGAAGCTTCTTTTGATAATCGTATGGTTTCATTGAGTCGATCCTTATCCAACGCCTTACCGGTAATTCGTTCAACCACCGTGATTAATTCAGTAATCTGGTCGCGGATGTATTTTTCGGCGGCAGGGTCGGGCTCGCCCTGTCCTGAATGCGGCACATCTATCAAAAACATAGGAGCGTCGTACAATCGGCTTAAAACTTCAAACCATTTTGTCAAAGTTCCGCATTGGCTATTTGAGATGACCAGAAGATCAGGTTTTGGTAAACCCCAGGTAGGGCTCAGTCCCGTTTTAATTGATCCCAGGTCGCAGCGAGCGTAGGAACATAAATCCATTGAGTATCCCATGGCCTCCGCAGCTTGCCCAACTTCAACAGACATTTTCCTGGCCCCGATTACCACCGCATGGTTCTCCGGATAAATCGGAATCATGTCCATGGCATACAGCAGCTCAACAGGTGTGAAAGCATTGACATAGGCAATGAATTTTCCATTCTGCCGGGCGGCGTGGGCATTACCGTAATATTCTATGTTAATCTGCTTTAATTGCTTTAAAGTTTGAATCGGCTGCAAAAGCGTCCTCCATTTTTAATTCAAGTCTCCGGACAACATTTCTCGAAAAGCTTCCAATCTCAATCGTATTTGATCTAACGACACTCCCCTTGCCGATGTTTCCAGGATAAGGACAGGTATCTTCAGTTCATCCATCGCCAGTTTGAAATCAGGAGTATCAAAGCCCGCGGCTTCGCAGAATTTCGGATTAACGAAAACCACACCATCAGGCGCGGCGCCTTTCACGCGCTCCACAAAACCATTGACCAATGATTTGGGTTCCATGTGATACCCGGCGTACGGAGTCGTATTGAAGTGCTTATTTACCAGCGCCTGAATGGGATCATCGCCCACAGCGTCACTTTCAATAAAGCGGTATCCGTTAACCATCTCATCACGAACAATCTTGATCTTCATCTTGTCGAACATATCGAGTAATCCCGGCGGATCCCAAATTTTCCCGCGAACGTAGACTGAAATATAATCTTCGTCATCGTCTGCAGATTCATTCCACGGAAGCTCATTCAGCCATTGTTCGTATTGGTCAATTGGGGCGACCGAAAAAGCCTCAATCATTGCCTGAACTCTCGTGGCCGTCCATGTTGTCGGGTAAGTTTGATGCAGATTA
>JBBSBY010000042.1:0-28610 GCA_038250835.1 Desulfomonilales bacterium
CGTGGCTAAACGCGCCAAAAAAGGCAGCGGTGAAATCGGCAAAAACTCGAATAGGTGTCGCATTTTAAGAATACTATTCGCAAAACTGAGATTCATTTTCGAAAAATCCGTCGGAGATCCAATTGCTGTTCCGGATGCAAGCGGCGCGTCAGGATGTGAAGCAAGATGAGCCAACATGAGCATCCCTCCCATGCTGTGACCTACCCAATGGATTGCCTTTGCGCCTGTGAGTTCTCTCACCTTTTCTATTATGACCGGCACGTCTTTCTCCAAGTGATCGTCAAAACTCCAGGTATATGGAACATCGGATTTATACAAACCCGGCGTCTCACTCATGCCGGAACCTCTCAACTCCGCCACCCAAACATCTTTGCCGTTGACCATAAGGTATTTGGCTAAGCTCGGCGCCGTCGGCAATTCAAACGCGTACCGATTGGAACTCAAACCATGACACAACACCACGGGTTTTCCTGCCGGCTGTGCTGCTCTATAGTGATGCAGGGCCAATTTCCAGCCGTCGGTAGTGTCGCAATAGTGAGTTTCGTTCTGGGATGTCGGCGCAGCATAAAACCATTGCCAGAAGTACCCTGAGACTATTATGAACGCCAATAGCATCACAAGCGCATAGACGATATTCATTATTGTGACCATATCCCCTCCATTGACTCCATTCTGAAATTAAGTAGACGCGGCATCAATAGTGATAAACGAGACTCTCTATTTATCCGAAGCTATGATTGAGAAGGAGTATGCATTCTAACTCATCATAGGAACATTTGCGCAAGGGTTGTTTTCCACCCTTTGACATGGAATTCAGAATGGGCTGAAATCCCCCATCTGTGTGCTTTGACTTGGTTCCGGCAGCGCACAACTTTAGTGCTCCCGCTCAATTTTTCGGTTAATTTGAATTTGGATTTTATAACAATGTCGTAAACCTAGGTATAGCACGGTATACCGCCGGCATTTTTCCAAGCCTATCTAGTGCGCCGGCATAGGCTTTGCTAAGTAAGAATGTGAATCTAAAACTCGAAAAAAGCATATGATTAGTAGGACAATTGGAATGGTAATGGAATTAGTGAACGCAGAATTCGACTAAAGTATCAATTTGATTGCTCAAGAAAAAAGTGACTCAAGGATAATTGTGATGGGCGCCGGATGTGCCGGGGACTCATTGGCAACCCTTTTATGGGCAATCGCCATAAACAGTCACTTACCGGGAGAATTACTATGCTACACAGTGTTGATCAATTGAAGAACTACGATATACAAGGAACTGATGGGGCTGTAGGGAAGATTAGGGGTTTTTATTTTGATGATCTAAATTGGGAGATACATTATATGGTTGTTGACTTGAATCAATGGTTGTCAGGTCGAAAAGTGCTGGTCTCCCCTGCAGTCGTGGGAACTCCGGAAAGCGACGAATCGAAGCTTCCAGTCGCCTTATCAAAAGATGCTATCGATAATAGCCCGGCCATTGAGGATGATTCGCCACTGGCAAGATCACGAGATGACGAACTGAACACTTATTATGGGTGGAGGACTATTTCAAACGTAGAATCTGACACTGATTGGGATCAGGAATTCGAAGGTGGAGAAGGAGACCTTAGGAGCACGTATGAAGTGAAAGACTTCTATGTCGAATCGGAAGACGGCGACATCGGGCATGTGGAAGACTTCATTATTGATGATCACGATTGGACTATAAAATACATCGTCCTTCACACAAAAAATTGGTGGCCGGCCAAAAAGGTTCTTATCCCCGTCGAATCAGTCGATTCAATTGGTTGGGATGATGAGAAATTGTTTGTAGCGCTGTCTCAAGAAGAGATCAAGAGCGCTCCTGAATTCAATAAAGCCGAGCTTCGAAATCTGGAATCAAAAGATAACCTTTTTTCACATCTCGGTGGAAAGAATTCATGGATCGAGCACAGACCGGACATCTAATATAAACCGGGGCAATGCCCCGGTAGTTTTCCACTGTAATTGTAAGCCGGTCAATTGCAACAATTTTGTATTTAGGCGACAGCAGAGTCAAATCAACCATTACAGTCTCCTATGTAAAGTATACGTTTAGGGCCTCCGTCTCAGCTGTACGTTTTACTTATTACATGTTTGGCGTTTGCTCATAGGAGCATTCTAGATGGCGCATTGTAGTGGAGCAGATGTTTTAGTTGGAATTGGAATGGCTGGGGAGGGAGGATTCGAACCTCCGAATGCGGGTTCCAAAGACCCGTGTCTTGCCACTTGACGACTCCCCAATAGGAACGAAGTTAATCGAAAACTATGCCGCGCCTCCATGGTGTTGTAAGAAAACATTTCCATTGAGACGGCGTTGTTTTAAAAACCTCAATTAGTTCGGGCTCAGGAGCGATAGCAAACATTGTCGGCCCACTGCCGCTCATCAAGACATATTTCAAACCTGCGCGCCGCAAATATGCCAGGCATTCTCGAACTTCAGAGTAAAGCGTTTCCGCTACCGGTTGTAAATCATTGAGCAGCAGATCAGCGGCCCTGTTCCCGGTCGCAAGCACATCCATCAATCTAGCTTGCCTTTTCACCGCTGTCAAGCCTTTGGAATATGCCTGGAACACCTCAGCCGTGGATACTTTGATCCCGGGATTGACCAAAAGCACGGACTCACCAAACTCAATATCGATTGAAGTCAGCTCTTCGCCGATTCCCCTTCCCATCGCCGTTCCGCCCAAAAGAAAAAAAGGCACATCAGCGCCCAGGCTAATTGCAATTTGTTTCAAAGTGGTCGTTTCCAAGTTCAAATCAAATAACCGGTTAATCCCGAGCAGCGTCGCAGCAGCGTTTGAGCTTCCTCCACCCAAACCCCCGGCGATGGGAATTCGTTTGATGAGGCGAATTTTTACTTGTAACTGCTTGCCGATTACAAACTCCAGCGCCTCAACAGCTCTAATTATCAGATTATCAGGCGCCAATTCCGAAAAATCTGGAATTTCCAGAGTAGTCTGGGCATGACTTTTCTCGATAATTATTTCATCCATAAGATCCACAGCCTGGAATATGGTCTCAAGTTCATGATATTCGTCAGACCTGCGACCGAGGATGCTTAGATAAAGATTAATTTTCGCCGGCGAAAACGCGCGCAATTTTTTCATGGAAGAACTCTCAAACATTCAAATTTTGAAACAAGCCTGATGAGGAATTGAAATGCCCACTGGTTACCACATTGACGGCATCGGACGGACAATGCTCCTGCCGTTCAAAGATTTTACAATTACCATCGGCTCGCCTGGTGTTCAAGCTGAGACCGGCCCCAAACTTCTATTTTGGTGGGAAGTCACCTCCGCCGCGTATGCGTTAGCCGCGCACCTGGAATCAATGAAGAATAGATTGGCCGGCGCTCGAGTCATCGAGCTCGGCTGTGGTCTTGGTTTAGCGGGCATATACGCCGGCAGGTTAGGCGCGGAGGTTGTATTTACGGATTACTCCGCTCAGGCTTTGCAATTGACGAAAATGAACGCATTAGGCAACGGACTTACAACCGAAAGGACGCAGTTTATCCAAATGGATTGGGATCACCCTTTAGATATCGACGATTTCGATATTTTGCTCGGATCCGAAATAATTTACGATTATACGGTTCATGGCGCCTTAATTAAACTTATATACAAGCTCTTGCGTCCCAATGCCTGCGTTCTTCTGGCAGACAGAAAACGGCTGGCGACAAGTCGCTTTATAGGTAAAATGATTCAGGTGGGTTTTGAATGTGAAAAGTTCACCTGCACTCCGCATATAACAGGTTTGCCGGAGCAGGAGATCACCATTTACCAAATGGGCAAGTGATCACATTACAGACCATTAAAAAGTGTCTGAGTTATGAAATAAGGTTTATGGCTCCGGCTTGTATTCATTGAACCGATTGAGCGGGCAATCGTCACATTTTGGGTTTGGCCGACAGTAGTGATGACCTACGGCTACGAACTGGGCATGGAAATCCTTATATAAATCTACATCTCGATCCAGTGAATTGTGAAACAGCGCCTGAACCTGATCGTACTCCTCCGTAGGGGAGATTAATTGGCGCCTCGCCAAAATTCGTTTAGTGTACGCGTCAATGACAAAAATTGGTTTTTCGGCGGCATACAGAATGATACTATCAGCCGTCTCTTTGCCAATGCCGTTTACACTCAGTAGTTTTGTTCTCAATTCTGCGAGATCTGTGTCAAACAACAAATCCAGGGAGCATTCGTATTCGCTAACCACCATTTGAATGAAATTGTTCAGACGCTTCGCTTTTATATTGTAATAACCCGCCGGTCTAATAGTTTCCGCCAATTTTTCATGACTGACACCGGCCAGTGCGTTTAGGCTAAGCAAATCAGCTTTCAGCATATTTTCAATGGCTTTTTTGACATTTTTCCATGCGGTGTTTTGCGTTAAAATAGCTCCCACGCACACTTCCAAAGGAGTTTCCGCAGGCCACCAATTTCTGTGGCCGAACCGCCTAAACAACAACTGATATAATTGCTTGATTTCATTGATTTTCATTTCACGATGAACCTATCGTTTTAAGTTGCATGATGGGAAACTTCGCGCCTAATTTACTGCGAGATAGCTTATCTATAGCTGATTTGAAAACCGATAGCCACGTTGGCCGGCATCAGTAATCAACATTTATCACAAGTAGGGCTTGGACGTTTTGAAACCATTCCAGCAGAAGTTTTGTGGTTGGTTCATATCTCCACTGGTGAGAATTGAGCAGCCCATGTGTCGATTCCGACAATCTGGGTTGTCATTTGCTTTGGACTCTACGGCCCCAAAATCTTCCAGATCGGTCAGCCGGAGCGCGGACATTTCGGATAAACTGGACATAATCACGTATTATCTGTTAGCATTCATGATCTTTCAATTCACAAGGAGTTTCGAACTTGCTGAAGGCTCAGATATTGGCTCTGCTGCTGATACCCTTTTTCTCCGGAACCGTGCCGCTCGATCGCGCAGCCGTATCGCCGTTCACCGTTTTGGGGTTTCAGGAGCAGGTAACACAAGAGTTTCTCGTTGGAGCTTGGAGATCTTCAGACGAATTCTTTAAATGGGGAGCCACTGACAAAGAGAAATCCAAAATCAGATCGTCCAGAGGTTCCGCTGTAATGAAAGTGGAATCCAACGGAGAAATCCGGATGGAAAATTTCTTCAAACCAACTGAAGGTCGCTGGGAAATCACACCGGACGGAATCAGCATATCTGATCCAAGGTTTCCGGATCGCACGCCCCAGCTCTTGCCGATAAGAAAACGCGACGACAATCGCATTTGGATATTACTCCCGTTCACGAATGGTTCCGTCGGTATAGGAATGGTTAGGGTTACTGAAGAGGAACTGAAGAATTCGGGGTCGAAAACACACCCTGGAGTCGAAATTCAACGAACAAGACGAGAGAGAATTGAACCTCGGCAAGTGTGGAGAATTGAGCCCTCGACCTTTACCTCCAACGTGAACGAAGGTTCAGATTCAGCGACGGTGCGCAGAGAGTTTACTAGGAATTAGTCAATCGCTCGATTCGCGTGTCTTCTTTAGCTTATAATCTTTGTCAAGAAGACTTTCGAATATTAGCCGCAAATCGGGATCTTTCACGGCCTCCAGGATCAGTTTACGTTTGTTCAGCTCCGCGGGTGTGGGTTTTATTTCCGGCGCTTCGGCTTTCGCAGGTTGACTAATCTCCTTAGCCCACGAACACTGCCTAAATCTTACATCTTCGATCCTGGGAGCGCCACCGGGCAACCTCGCGTTTATCTTTTGAAGCAGTACTGCTTTATTTGCAGAGAGTTCGTTCATCCATACTGAAGAATCCACCAGAATGTAGAGGACCGAGCCGACAACCTTTTCGGCTCTGCTGTGCGCGGAGATCGTTTTACTGACAATATTGGGCCATTTTTGGATCAACTGGCGACGTGACAGCGCGCCCGACAATCCTAATTTGTCCAGTTGCTTGTTTAAAACAAAAGAAGCCTTCGTGGGATTGCTCCGGCGTCTTCGTTTGGGTGAGAAGTCGTCTCTATTCATGCGCAATCCGACGGGTCGCCTTTAATCTTGTCCACCGCATGATTCAAGGCGGGCGCCACAGCTTCAATATTTTCAATGGCGCCTTTTGGACTTCCGGGTAGATTTATGATTAGAGTTTTGCCTCGGATTCCCACAACGGCTCTGGAAATCATAGCATGCGGCGTCTTGGTGAGGCTTGCAGCGCGCATCGCTTCCGCCATGCCGGGGACCAGCTTATCCACAACCTGGAGGGTGGCTTCAGGGGTAACATCCCTTGGGGCGACACCTGTGCCTCCTGTGGTAATGACTATATCCATATGGTGTATTTCGCACGAGTCAATAAGCGCCCGTGCGATGTCCTCTATTTCATCCGGAACAATCTCCAGCCGCGAAACAATAAAGCCTCGGGACTCAAGCCATATTTTAAGGCCTGGTCCCGAAGCGTCTTCTCGCAATCCTGATGAGGAACGATCACTAACAGTGATTATTCCCACAAGCGGCATATCCGATGAATCCATGTTCCGGAGTTCTTTCTTCCTGAAAATCCTTTACGCCTCTGAGAAAATCGCGAACTTGAATCTCTTCGGCTTCGAGTTCCTGTTTTAAAAATCCCGCCGCTTTCCAGGGATCGACTTTAGATCCGCAAGTAAAGACGTCAATGGCGGCGTACCCGTATTCGGGCCAAGTGTGTATCGTTAGGTGAGATTCTGCTATTACTACAACGCCTGAAACACCTTGCGGATTGAAATCCTGAAAAGCGGTTTTCAGGACGGTGGCGCCCGCGACCTCGGCGGCCTGGGCCATAATTTTTTCCAAGTAATCGAGATTGTCTAATTTTTGATTATTACAAGACCAAAGCTCGATCAGAAGATGAATACCCAAAGCTTTCATCGTCATCCCCCGTACCGAGTGGGCTAAATGCCTCTCGAAAAATGCTGGTAGATAGACTACCGCCAGTAACCCGTCTCCAGGGAAGCATTGACTGGGACTTGGCCGGCCTCCATGAACGCGTTTCAACCTTAGACTAAAACCCGCAGCTAAGGACTTCCCTCCCCAACTCGGGCTGGTCGATTGGTCGAGGAACATAGTTCCTTTATCCGTGGAGATCAGGGTTTCAATCTTGAGAGGGAGAAAGCATCAGCTTTCCCGCTCAGTTGAATCCCTCCAGCCGGATATAATTTTAATTCGGGGTATAAAGGAAAGGCACAGGAACCCAAACCGGTTTGTCGACTGCCCGCGTCAGGGAGATGACACAAGACAACTAGATTTTGGGTATCAATCCGGTTCATTCTTTCCCGTTCCCGGGGCGAAGCCCCTTGATTAAGTTAAGCGTTCTTTTTTCCCTTTTTTATTGTCTCCTGTCAAGCGAAAAAGATCCACAAAACAATAAAAAAATTGGTGCGCAAATCCGCTTTTTTTCACCTTTTGTTAAAAAATCGTTTTGTTTGTCCCGGTCATACGGCAATACTTTACAGCGAATGGGTCTCCTAACAAAACAGGGAATTAAAAACGTTTAAGCCGTAACCCGTTAGAATAGCGCAACTGAAGGCGCCTGTCGCAAAAAAGAAACATCTCCAATGATTTGACTCAGGTTGTTTAAAGGGCGCCTTCTACACAGCAATTATTCGACGCCGAGTTTATCAAAAAAATATACTTTATCAATACTGTTTTTTACGTAAAGGCGAGTATTCTCTATTGGGCTCTGTAGGCTATTGAGCCATTCTCCTGTGGACTTTGTTCAACCACCGAACAATGCCGGCAACTCTGACCCGGAATTAATCGTGTCCTGCACTGTGAGCAAAATCTCGGAGAATCTGACGCTCTCACATTTAAATTGATCCCACACCTCGGGCATTTAACCGTCTCCTCAGCATTATACGCGCCGCAAACCGGACATTCGGTTACCGCTCCTTCGCCATTTAGTCCGATAGGATGAGAGCCTCTCAAACTTTTGATCAGTTTGTACCCAGCGAACCCGAGAAGCGACAGGACGGGAAACAAGATAAACATCGCCAGCTTAGGATTCACGGCAATAATAAAATTATACATTCCGTGACATGCTGCGGCGATTATTAATCCAGAGGCTATTATTTTAAACTCTCCAGTCAATCGAAACCGAGCTGTGCCCAACGCATAACCCCAAATTGCCGAGAACAAAATATGCGCCGGAGTCGCGAAAACAAAGCGGGAAAATATACTTGCGGCGCCCAGTTCAACTATATAGATCATGTTTTCTACGCATGCGAACCCTACTGCTGCCGTGCATGCGTAAATTATGCCGTCAAGAGGTTCCTGAAAATGCTCACTTCTGTATATCGCCGCCCATACCGCAGCAAGTTTGAACAACTCTTCCACTGGTCCAATGACCAGGAAACTTTTAAATGCCGCATTTCCAAGGCTTTTATTTGCTATGCCTGCTCCCATCAAGTGCTCAACGAGCAGTGTTGGAATCGTCGCTGCGCAACCCCAGAGAAATACGCGCAAAAAATTGCCGCCGCTTCCCGGATAATATCGCCTATTCCAAAGCCAAAATGTTAGCCACAGCGCGCCTGGAGCTAACCCGATTACGATCGCAAGCTTTTCCAGTGTTTACTCCTATTTGACATTTGGCACATCGACGTATAACACGGAACAGTTTTTTAGCCAAGCCGAGTGGACCCCTGACGGGTTCACTTTGTCATCTAAACCAAGTAAAATCAAAAATATTCCAAGGATGAGGAAATCAAATTGAATCTGAGCTCCGCAACTGCTAACACCCTGGAGACGCCGCTGATCCAGTTGATAAACTTGGTAAAATATTATCCAATCCGCCAATCGTTTTTTGACACTCGAGACGCATACGTACACGCTGTCGATGGGGTAGACCTTCAAATCCAGGCCGGCGAAACTCTAGGTTTAGTCGGAGAATCGGGATGTGGTAAGTCCACTCTTGGTCGGCTAATATTGAGATTAGAGGATCCCACTTCCGGAAAAGTTCTCTTTGAAGGGACCGACATCAGCGGTCTCAGAAATCCAAGATTTCATTTGATGGGTGGTTCGGACGGGCACACGTTAAAGGATTTCAGGCGCAAGATGCAGATTATTTTTCAGGACCCATACTCATCTTTAAACCCGAGAAAAACAGTGCGCAGCATCATCATGGAGCCTCTCACTATTCACCATGTGGGAACAAAGCAGGAGCGTCACCATAGAGTGCTGGAATTGATGGAGGACGTGGGACTTAGACCCGAATACGTTGATAGATACCCGCATCAATTTTCAGGAGGCCAGCGCCAGCGTATCGGCATAGCAAGAGCCTTGGCGCTAAATCCTGACCTAATTGTGGCGGATGAGCCGGTCTCGGCATTGGATGTGTCCATACGCAGCCAGGTGCTGAACCTCATGGAAGATCTTCAGGGAAAATACGGCCTTACTTATCTGTTTATCTCCCACGACTTGTCCGTCGTCGAACACATTTCGGACCGCGTCGCAGTCATGTACTTAGGTAAGATAGTGGAGATTGGCCCAAAGCGAAGCATTTATGATAATCCTTTACATCCTTACACCGAAGCTCTCTTGAGCGCCGTCCCTATTCCCGATCCAAGATCCAAAGGCAGAAGAATAGTTTTAGAGGGAGATGTGCCGAGCCCAATCAATCCGCCGCAGGGATGCCGGTTTCACCCTAGATGTTGGCTTAGAATCCCAATCTGCTCCAGAATTGTTCCCCCCTTACAGGAGATGGAATATGGTCACAGCGGGGCGTGCCATGTTAGGGCTCCCTCCCCTGCAGTGACGGGTCAAGCCGGCGCTGTCGCTACCTAATTATAAGATTCAGATCGCAGAATAGGTCGGCATCCGGCAAAATGATTTTGGAATGTAGTAACAAATGGGGGTTGACGATGATTATACGCCGGCTATTTATGTGACTTATGCGCTGCAGGCGGAATGGTGGCGTAGCTGGTAGGTTTCGGGTTGATGATTCCGTCGATTATTCTCACAGGAACTTGCAACACCATTACAGGCACGTAGAGCACACTCGCCACGATGGAGTTTTCCTGGTGAATCAAGTCGGTCCAATATGACGAACTCGTTACTTCAGAGTCTTTAGCGCAGGCATACATGGGCGTTAAATATAAAGAGACAGCCAAAACTATGCACACTATCTTCAACATATCGGCCTCGGATTTACACAGAAAATCAACGTCCCGGAATGTTCCCGAAAGTCTCAATGCGTCTATTTCGTTGTTCGGTTTGGTGTTACGGTGCCATACGTGGACAGGAAAGTCAAGGTGAATCTGGGATATCCGGAGCCGCAAACAACAATGAAAGGGAAATTGGAAGAGTCGGCAATGATGTGAAAATAATTAGGTAAATCAGATATAAATTTATGGAGACTTGAGAAAAGGAGTTGGTACTCTCAATTCTACAGACATTCGTTAGGCATCAATCCCACGGAGCAGAATTTAAGTATTTATCAAGTTTATTAAGATAGCTTCTCGTTTTCCATGTGACTCCGTGTTTCACCACGGCGTTGGACCCCATACGCAACTCACCGATCACGGCAAATGGTGTTTCTCCGTATAATCGTCTATGTTTCCCGGCTATTTCTCTATGGACGTCGGTATAAATATATTCCGGCTGTTTCTCTAGGAGAAAGGATCTGATGATCAAGTCTTTTGGGATGTCAGGTAATGCGCCCGCCGCAGCCAGCAAAGTCAAAGAATCGGAAATATCGGGATCGGTTTTGTCGGTGTAACGCAGGAAATCGCCGTCGATAGGTAATTTCTTGCCGCTAAGATCTCGAATGCGTACTTGTTCCATCATATTTCTGCTCGAAAACGGCCCATAATGGTAATCCATTCCCACAAAAAATAACCAGGATAAAGATCCCGGAGACGCATATCTTGCGGCGTATTGAACAAACATCGGCTTTAAAGCCGCAATACCCACGTCGACACCTCCGTAGAGCGTGTACATGTAATCCGTGAGTTCGTCATCAGTGAACTCTTCGCCCCTCTCTTTCATCACGGCTTTGGCTCTCGGAAAGTTGAGTTGCATTGAACCTTTTGTTTTCACCACATTTATAAGTTTGTCCAACTCACGATCGATGATGGTTTTTGCCGCATTCGGCAGATGCTTAGAATCGCTCTTTAGCTCAGCCGCTATACTTCGAGCAATTTTTTCCACTTGCCCTTCAGTTTTGCATTCCAAGAGACGAGGTAAATATTTTTGTTTATACCCTTCGTAGAGTAGATTCACCGGCGGGATAGCCAAATAGGTTCCATATTTTTGCTGGAATTCCAATTCAGCTCGTTGGAGCAAAGCGCTGATATCTTCTCCCCGAGACGGGTCGACAGCCAAGGGGTCTACTCGAAAGCCCGACTCCATAGCTATGAGAGAAGCCGATAGGATTATAATCTCTTTACAGATAGGCAGATGATTGCGTTCAGCTCCGCTGATTATTGCGTCAACCCACTCCCTTTGGTGTTTGAGAGGGCAATGAAAGGGTTTTTCAGAAATAAACGTGCTCGCCCAGTAATGGGCTGAGTCTCTGTCCAGAATTTGGACGGCTTGTAACATCAGCCTTTCTTCTTCACGAACGGCGGGCTCCAGCCGCTTTAAGTCCTCATTCCTATTGCTAAATAGTTCATTCCAGTCGACGCTGGGAGCTCTATTATCAATTCTTGCGCATTTAACGGTCTCTTTTCCCTTTAATCCTTGCAGTAAAGTTTCGGCTAAGTCTCCTGAGAAGCAGGTTTGGCCGAAGAATATCATGAATATTGACAATGTAATTTGGATTATAAATTTTCGGTACATTAGAATATCTGCAAGACCTTGGTTTTTCGGTGAATGCGTTACGCTAAGTTTTTAAAAAAATACATCCATCCAGTCTCTTGACAGAGATGAATAGCCAGTTTATGAAAAAAAGTCAATAGTTGGATATTATAGGTAAATGGGAAACCTTACTGGAGCGCAATATTGCAGCGTCTAAACCAACATGTGGCGTTTTTTGAGATCCGGCAGACGCTGGAGTTCCCCTGTGATTAGCCGAAATCCTGGGCTCCCGCAGGCTCCAAAGATCATGTTATATGGCTGCGTCGTCGCCAATCGCCTGGTTCTAAAAGGATTCAATTTATAGCTGTAGTAAATAACGATAACTGCGGAGGTACGGACATCCGTTGATTCAGGGACTGGTTGGACGGTAAAACTTCGAAGGCGCGCAAAACGCTGAGCGGATCAAATATTGACTTTAGTATGTTTGAATAATAAAATAGCCCCTTAATAGTCGGTCTACCCCATAGCCGACACAATTTTTCTCGATTTGAAAAATACGCTGTCTATAGCGCTTTCATTCCACTGCCGAGCATTTTCAAAATTGTGTTAATTAAGGGTAAGACTGCAAATTGTATTCGCCGGAAAACCAAAGAGGTAATTACAACTACAAAGGTTGTGCATGATAGCCAGGTTTACTCGCAAAGATTTCTTGGATGCTTTATTTTCTCAGTATTATAAGGAGCATCGAGGATTTATCCTTGTCAAAAGTCTAAAACGGGGTGATCCCAAAGTAAGCACAAGATATTTTCCGAACATCGAAATTCTTGCCAAGGAACATTATGGTGAGGAGCGCGACGTTTACTTCGGAATCTGTCCCCGGGAAAGAATGAAAGCCGAAAAGGAACACGTCCAATACATTGTGGCCTTGTGGGCCGACCTGGATATTGGCTCAGAAGGCCATGAAGAAAAACAAGTATTTTTTCAGGGGCCTCAAGAAGCCGCTAAAGCAATACGAAGCTTTCCCAGGGCACCCTCGATCATCGTTGAATCAGGCAGAGGGGCGCACCTGTATTGGCTTTTGAAGCAAGTTACCCCCGTCACTGATGTCGACAAAGTGGAAAAGATTTTACGTAACATGAGTGATCACCTGGGGTGTGACACAGACGTGAATTTAGACACGGTCCTCAGACTGCCTGAAACCGTAAACACCAAAATCCCAGGTAAACCGGTCAATTGTGATGTAAAATTTATCAATGCTAATTTCCGATATTCTTTGCAGGATTTCGAGAATTTGAGCCAAAGGGTAGTTCCTCAGCCCCAGGTTAAACCGGTGTCTTCCGCAGTAGCGACACTCTCAAATGTAGAACCCTCTGATCACGAATATGAACACACGATCAGTGGACAACCACTCGACGATTCCCTGGTTTTAGATGAAACAATAATTGATGAATTGATTGATGACATTTCCATGGCCGGTAGTATAGTGGCCGAGCCGTCAGATTCGGCGACGTCTATGGATCTAAGTTACGGAGATGCCGAACAGCAATCTATATCTCAGAGGGTTTCGCCATTTACTGCGGCTCCTTCGGCTCCGCTCTCCATAGCAACAACGAGCTCAGCCCTTGAGAGACTTTCAGCTAATAGGACTGAAGTTGAAATAGCAATGCTCGGTTCGGACATGTTGATAACCGGAGTTCTCACATGGAGCGAAAATGGCTTGATCGGAGTTGAAACGCCTGAAGAAATGTACACGATTCCACTTTCCAGTGTTTCTTTCATCAAGAATCGTCCTGAATAACCCCGCCTCTTTTTCCTTCATTGCAAAAATCGTAGCAGTTTATTATTAGCAACCTGGAGCGCCGGCTTACCGGAAAATGATTGCGGCGCGGTAAGGATGCTGAATGCTGAATACAATATGGTTGTTACTATTGGTTGCTGCCGCAATTACCACCATCATAACGGGAAATTATAAAGAAGTCGTGGCCGCCGCCACGGAAACTTCGGGGAATGCTTTCAAATTGGCATTAGGATTAACGGGCCTCATGTCTCTGTGGTTGGGGATGATGAAGATAGCTGAGCGAAGCGGATTGATCAATTTAATCACTCGGGCAATTTTCCCGCTGATGAAGTTGTTATATCCCAAGGTTCCTCAGGATCACCCGGCAATGGGCAGCATGGCCATGAATATGGCGGCGAACATGTTTGGATTGAATAACGCCGCGACCCCTCTTGGAATAAGGGCGATGGAGGATTTGGCAGACCTGAATCCGAACAAAAAGGTTGCCTCAGACGCCATGTGCATGTTCTTGGCCATAAACACCTCCAGCATTCAATTTGTTCCTGCCGGCGCAATAGCGCTACTCGCCGCGGGCGGATCAAGCGATCCTACCGGTATAGTGGCGCCTACGCTCCTGGCGACGACTTGCTCCACCGTATTCGGCATACTAGCAGCCAAAATCTTTTCCAAGATGAAAATGTTTGCCGACACCTCGGACGTGGGAGAGGAAAATGGGACCAACTGAACCTTCGTCTCTCATCTCGAGTCTAATATTTCTCGTTTTTTTGTTTGGGATTCCGTTTTACGGCGCCGTGAAAGGAGTTAAAATTTACGAATGTTTCATAGAAGGCGCCAAAGAAGGTTTCGAGGTCACCGTACGCATTATACCTTACCTTGTCGCTATTCTAGTGGCTGTGGGGCTATTCAGGGCGTCCGGGGCCATGACTTTTATCTCCGGAATGACGCCGGATTGTTTGACACGGCTTGGCGTAACACCTGAGATCATCAGCCTTATTCTTGTGCGACCTCTTTCGGGAGGAGCTTCGCTGGGGATCGTCGGAGAAATAATTGCTACTCACGGCGCCGATTCATATCAGGCAAAGCTTGCTTCGGTTATAATGGGCAGCACCGAGACGACGTTCTATGTCATTTCGGTGTACTTCGGAGCGGTGGCCGTCAGTCGAGTTAGATATGCCGTTCATGCAGGCCTTATAGCGGATGCCGCAGGCGCAATATCCGCCATCATAATTTGCGCCTATTTTTTCAAATAAGGAACTTATAAATGTCTTCTGATGATGATATTAAGCTTCTCAAAAAATCCTCAACCATTCTCCCGGCGAATCCTGATCAGGCAAGACTGGAGACTTTTGCTAATAAGTACCCGAACCGTGACTACCGGATAAGGTTTATTTGCCCTGAATTCACTAGTATGTGTCCGATAACAGGGCAGCCTGACTTCGCAAAGATTGAAATTGTATATATTCCGGATTTGCGCTGCATAGAGTCAAAATCATTAAAAATATACCTATTTTCCTTTAGGAACACAGGTATGTTCCACGAGGAAATTACCAATAGAATTTTAGACGATATAGTCACCGCAGGCGGACCCAAATGGGCGAAGGTGCGCGGGATTATGAATCCACGAGGAGGAATTTCCATTGATGTAACTGCTGAATATAGTGCGCCCGACTATAAGCCGATCTCGGCCGGCTAATCGATTAATGAGAGCAGCCAAGCCTTTACTGGAAGTCAACAATCTTATTGTTAATCTCGGCTCCAAATCCAAATGGTGTTCCTTTAAGGTCAACGGCGGCGAATTAGTATGGGTGGTCGGGCCTTCGGGAGCCGGAAAAACGTCCTTGCTCAGGACATTAGCCCGTCTCAATGCGACGATCTCCGGGGAAGTGATTCTCAATGAAAGAGATTGGAATCAAATTCCGGCTGCGGAATGGCGCACAAAGCTGCTTTATGTGCATCAGAAGCCCGTGGTCTTTCCCGGCGCCGTAGAGACAAACCTCCAACTACCGTTTACTCTGAAGTGGAGAAGGGACAGTTCTCCGGATATGAAATTGGCCGCTCGTTTGCTCAGCGATTTGCTTTTACCTGATGATATATTGACCAGAGACGCTTGTAGGCTTTCAGTTGGAGAAAGCGCCAGGGTAGCGCTGGTTAGATCATTAATCGTCAACCCCGAAGTTTTATTGCTGGATGAAGTCACCGCGTCATTGGATCCGGAGGCGAGGTCCGCAGTCTCAAAGTTATTGAAGATCTGGCTGGCCGATGATTGCAGGTGCATTGTCGCGACTGCCCACGATGAAAATTTGCGGCAGGATATACCCGGATTGGAAATCACTTTGAATGAGATGAGCGAATGAACGATGTTGTTCCCATAACCAACACCGGTTTAATACTGACCAGTTTGCTTTTGTTAATCGCAGGCACAATTTCGGTTCTGTTGCGACTAGGCATTGTGAAAAAACTGCTGTGGGGAACAGTGCGGTGTGTGGTCCAGCTTACGGCAATTGGTTACGTTCTTTACTGGGTTTTCGCGCTGGATCGACCGGAACTCATAGTGGCTCAGGTTCTGATCATGTGTATAGTAGCGGCTAAGACAGCCACGGCACGAACACCTAACGTCAGCCATTTCCCCACACTAATAGCCTTTGCCGCGCTGTCGGTCAGCACTTTTTTTGTTTTGATTATCGTGTCGGGACTCATAATCAGGGCAGAACCTTGGTACACGGCTAGAATTACCATTCCCATCGCTGGGATGATTCTGGGCAACGCGGTCAACGGGATTGCTCTTGCGATAGATCGTTTGTACGCGGAAGTGAAGCATCGTAAGGATGAGGTGGAAACATTACTGACACTCGGGGCAACTCCATGGGAGGCGGTCGGCGAAAGTTTAAGACAAGCGGTGCGTTCTGGAATAACGCCCATAATGAATTCTCTCATGGTAGTGGGTTTGGTCAGTATTCCAGGAATGATGACCGGGCAAATCTTGGGCGGAGCGGACCCAATGGAAGCCGCTAGATACCAAATAGTGGTAATGCTGATGATAACCGCCGCAGTAGCCTTGGGCAGCATGCTTTTAGTTTGCCTGGCCTACAAAAGACTCTTCACTGCGGACGACGCCCTAACCCCGGACTTATAAGAAAAAAGGACGGCTGGGCCGTCCTTTTATTTTACTTAATCTAATTAGCTACATTCTGTACGTTCTTTGAATCATTTCATTCAGATAACGCTCGGGATTTACAATAGCTTCTTTAGGTATTTGAAACTCATTCCATCCTGTGCGTTCCATTATTAGTTTCAATCCATGATGATAATTCTGGAATATTTTTCGACACACAATTAGAGCCTCATCAGATCCTTCTACCATTGATCTAACCAGTTCTTCCACTGCGTCATCTTGGAATTTTATTTTTAACCGATATAGATTCTCGAACTCCGTCTCGAAATCTCGAATTTCGGATTCTATCTTCGTAACTCGTTTATAGATGGTTTCAGGTGAAATCCCGCTACGCAATGTGGCGTCCACCATCACATCCAATGCCCAACTCGGCAGTTCCTTACCGCCTGCCTTTTCGAAGTCGTTGATCCGTTTAGCCATATCTTCAAGTACTTCTTGTCTTTCTTCGACATCCAACTGTTCGTAAATGAATGTTCGAGCTGGATGGCTCTCATCAGCAAGTAGATCTTCAAGATGCCGCTGAGGATTATCAATTAATTCCTGGGTGACGGCAAAACGGCCAAGTTCTGAATCCGGCAATTTGTGCTCAAATGATACGAGCAGCTTTTCGATGACGCTTATCAATGATCTGGCGCCGGTTTTTTCCTCGATGGCCTGTTCGGCTATCCTCATTAGAGCATCGTCGGTAAACCGGATGTCAATCCCGTAGGACTTGAAATCCTGCTTTTTAGTGGTAATAATGGATGAATAGCGATTCTTCAGAATTTGGTAAAGATCGTTGCTCTCAAGGTCCTCCAATATCGCAATGATGGGGAGACGACCTATGAACTCAGATTCAAATCCGAAATTGACTAAATCTTCCGATCTAACCTGCTTCAGCAAATCAGTCCTATGTTCTTTCTCCTTCAGCTTGGAACCGAAGCCTAGACCTTTGCGTGATAAACGTTTGGAAATTATTTCTTCAAGACCGTTAAATGCCCCCGAAACTATAAAAAGAATGTCTTTTGTATTGATAGCTCGTTTGAGCTTTTTACCGGTTTTCTGGAAGTGAGCGGCGGCTTCCATGAGAGAAACAGGATCATGATTAACTTTAAGGTCAACTTCCGTTTCTTCCATGGGTTTTAATAAATTGCGTTGCACACCTGATCTTGAAACGTCTATGCCGATCAGATTACCGGCGGATGCTATTTTATCAACCTCGTCGATATAAATTATTCCGTGCTTTGCCTTTTCTATATCACCGTCAGCTTCTTGGACCAGGTCTCTGACCAAGTCTTCAACATCGCCGCCGACATAGCCCGTTTCGCTAAACTTAGTAGCGTCTCCCTTTACGAAAGGAACGCCAAGTTTTTTCGCCATTAATTTGATCAAGAAAGTTTTCCCTACGCCTGTAGGACCAATGAGTATGATATTGCTCTTAATCCGACCAAGCCCCTCTTGCTCTTGACCATTTCCTCGTTCTTGAAAATAGCGGATCCGATTAAAATGAGTGCAGATTTTCGTGGCTAGAATCTCTTTTGCCGCGTCTTGTCTTATGACATATTTGTCTAAGTATGCCTTTAGCTCTGCGGGTTTCATATTAAAGCGTATCGAGCTTGGCTCGCCGAGGGTGATGGTCTGCTGAGCGGGTCCTTCATCAGCTCCCGGCCATGGACCCAACTGGGTGCCCATAACTCGAATCCGATTGCCGTATTTGTTTGCCAAAAACTCGTTTATTTCTTTCTCAATCTCCTTAGGATCAGGAAGATTCATATCTTTTATATCATTATCCTTCATGCTAAGCCTCTCAATAAAACAAATTCCTATTTTATATATTTATTACGACTCATTTCGTCAATCTCCCCGAAACAAAGACACCCTATCGGCGCTTGTTGCCACCCCATTGGGAAGACATCCAAAACATGCCGTGTTTTTTAAAGAGTAATCACAAAAATTGGCGCAGCAAGAGCTGAAATTTGATTAATCAATCCAAGAATAGTGTTGATCAAGAGTCTGAAAGGGCGCAAAGTTGGCTTTGTAGCGCATACTCGGGCAATCTTTTACATAATACCCGAGATAATAGAACGGTATGGCGCCGGATCGACAAAGTTGAATTTCCTTGAGCGCAGTGAAGGTTCCCAAACTTCTGTGAGCGAACTCCGGATCAAAATAAGTGTACACACTGGATAAGGATTTCGGGCACAGATCCACTATGCTTACCGCAACGAGTTTGTTTTTGATCCTATACTCCAGTTCCATTGTCTGAAGCGGTGTGACATAGAGAAAATTTCTTAACTCATCCGGATCGTTGTTCGCTCGATTATGTTGAAAAGAGAGATAGCGCTCAAAAATATTATTTTTTTCATCGCTATGCTTGGGATAGCCTCCGGAAACAGTCACATCTCTATTTTTATTTAAGACTCTGCGCTGCGATTTAGAGGATTTAAATGTTAGAGTCGGTACTCGCAATGGAATACATTCAGAGCAAAACCTGCAACATGGCCTATATATTAGCCTACCCGACCGACGAAATCCCAAATCCATAAAATCAAGGTAAAGATCAGGCGGTAATAGTTCAATATGGAATGCTTCCTCGCGTGCGAGTTTCTCGGGAAGATATGGACAGTTGTGTTCAGGACCTTTGTTTAAAAAATCTAGTTCGATTTTGCCATAAAGCCGGCTTTGCAATATATGCTTTGTCGGAACGCTTTCGGGTTCATCGTTAGGATCTTGTGAGTTCATAATAACAGTAAATTTTTCTCATCTTCAAATGTTGGTTTTTTTTCGGGGAATGCGATTTTCTTTTGTAGCTGTCTTGCCGCAGTAAGCATTGGATCCCATACCGGTGAAAAGGGAGGGGCGTAGGCTAAATCGCAGTTGAAAAAAGCATCTACAGTCATTCCCGTGTGCAATGCCACAGCCAGAGCGTCAATTCTGTGAGCCGCGCCTTCTTTGCCCACAATATTGGCCCCCAGTAGCCTGCGAGAATTCCGATCTGCAACTAAGTGTACGTAAACGAATTGGTTATTAGGATGGCCGTGAGCTTTTGATCGACTCCTTATAAGCTCTTCAACAGGATCAAATCCTGCAATAGCGGCTTCGCCCAAGCTGAACCCCGTCCTTGCGACCTCATAATCCATAACTTTGAAAACAGAAGTGCCGAGCACACCCGGCAGCAAAACGGAGTCGCTGAATATGTTTTCACCGGCAGCCCAACCTGCGCGATTTGCTCGCAAGGCAAGAGGAATCCAAACTCGGACGCCGGTGATGGCATGAAAAGCGTCAGAGCAATCACCCGCGGCGAAAATATCAGGATTGGATGTATGTAGATATTCGTCAACCGCTATTGAACGATACGGGCCAAGTTCAAGACCGGCTTCGGAAGCTAATTCAGAACACGGTTCAACACCTACGCCGACAAGCACCAGGTCGACTTTTAATTCGGAATCTCGAAATATAACTTCGATTGATCCATCTACCGACCGTAGCTCACAGATTTCTTTGCCGAGCAATAGTTCCGCTCCCTTGGATTCTAATTCTTCTTTTATTAGATTGGCCATCTCGTGCGGCATCCAGGGCGCCAGTTCTGTTCTAATATCCGTCAGAAAAACTTTAATATCTCGATCATGCAGCGCTTCCGCCATTTCAAGCCCTATATACCCCGAACCGATAATTAGCGCCGACCTTACTTCGTGTTCCTCGATATACGATTTAAGTCTGCGACCGTCCTGTAACGATCGCAAAACCAAGACTCCAGGCGCGTCATGACCTGGGATCGTTAATTTTCGAGCTCGCGCTCCTGTAGCAATGAGCAATTTGTCGTATTTAATTTGAAAGTCGTCGCGGTCGTTTAGCCTTCCTTCAATCATTTTTTCTTTGGGGTCTATTCTCAAGACTTCATGACCTAGTCTAAGATCTATACCCTGCTCCTCCCTAAAGACTTCAGGAGTTCTTACAATCAGATCATCGATTAGCCGGTCAGGGTCGGCAATGTTGTAGGGCATCCCGCATGCCGAATACGAGACGTCGAATGTCTTTTCAAGCACCACTACATCTACATATTTATCTACCCGCTTGGCCTTCGACGCGGCGCTCATGCCCGCTGCGTCGCCCCCGATTATGACGAATTTCATAACTCACCTCTAACACTTTATTAAAAGAATCGCACTTGCCGGCAATATTAATTTTTCGATATGAATTGCAAGTCACTTCAGTCTCAAACAAAGAGAAATACCAATTATAGCCTACTTCGTCGCCTACAAAGGTAATTAACAGCGAAAGATTCGATATTGTATTCCATTATAAAAGGAAATGATGATAAGGGAAATGCCCAAAGACGAGCCGAGTATGAACTAAGATGAGAGTTCTTTTAATGACAACTTAATAGCCGCTGCTAAATCACATTCCGAACCGGATTTTTGAAGCGCTTTCTTTGCGGCGGCTTCAGCGTTTCGTTCTTTAAAGCCAAGACTTATAAGCGATGAAACTACGTCATCGAGTATCGAAGCATGACCCGTTGTGGATTTATTTTCGCGTCCAACAGGAGAAGACCTCCGGATCTTATCTCGTAATTCCAGCACAATGCGCTCACCGGTTTTCTTACCTACACCGGGAGCGGCGGTCAATCGTCCAATGTCATTTGCTAAAACGGCTTCTCTGAAATCATCAACCGCCAGTCCGGATAAGATGGCAAGTCCACTTTTAGGACCAATACCGGAAACTCCAATGAGCAGCTCGAACATCGAGCGTTCTTCCACCGAAGTAAACCCAAAGAGCTCAATGGAATTTTCTCTGACGCAGGTGTAAATAAACAAGCTAATTTCGTTGCTTAAATGAATTTGGCTCAGACTATTCAGAGAAACGGTAACCTCGTACCCTACCCCCTGGACGTCGACAATAATACGATTCAAATTTACGTGGGCAATTTTGCCCCGCAGACTACCGATCATGCGATGTTGGTCAGGCGGCAACAGTGTGAGTGATGGAGCGCCATAGCCAATGCGTCCGCCTCATCCGCAGATTTAAGGTGGGGCAATCCTAAAATTTGTTGAACCATATACAAAACCTGAGCCTTGCCGGCCCTACCAAAACCCGTCATTCCCTTCTTGATCTCCAAAGGAGCGTATTCGACTATCTCCATATGATGTTTCTCACCCAATAAGAGTACGGCGCCTCGAATTTGACTCAGTTTTATAAGGCTTTGGGAGTTATGGGCGTGGAACAATGATTCCACCACCATCACGTCGGGGGCGCATTGTTTGACGATTTCCTCTAATTTAGAATGGATTAGACATATTCTTTTTGACTGGCACGCGAACGCCGGGGCCTTGATCGTGCCGCTTTTTACATGAACGGAACCGGCCCCATTTTTTTTTATAACTCCATAACCTGTTGTAAGGCTTCCCGGATCGACGCCTAGAATTAGCATATCGGCTCGCTTTCAGGATTATTGCCCAAGGCGTGACTTGTATACTATCACTTGTTGGCATTTACAAGCAAATATGAAAATAATAGTTGACTTTAAAATATTACTATGTCCGGGCATGGGGGCGGCGAAAACCCTGCGCTTTACAAACTTACCATATACACGGATTGTATTTTCAACGATATTTTCAGGGAGAGCACTTCCGGTTGTCGGGAGCGTCTTGTCTTTGCAGATCAGTCCTTAAGCTCGGCCTCAGATAAAAACCTTCGTGTATGGTCGTTCCTTCATCGTTTCCGCTCGATTCCTAATGAATTCTTCCATCTGAGCCAAAGTAATTTTTGGCTCAATCGCATGGTCCGGGCAAATACGGACACAGTTTAAGCATTCAATACAGGCTGAACCAAATTGCGGGTATGGAGCAAAGGTGATTGCATCCACAGGGCATTGCTCCATGCATTCCTGGCATTGATTGCACTTCGTTTCATCCACCGACTTGGGAGTAACAGGACGAATTTTAGTGAGGCCTTCTTTTAACTCAACGGCTCTCTGTTCGGGTTGGTAATCCAGGGCGTCCAGCGGAAGAGTGTCTCGCCGGTGAGTGACTCGGTCATCAACCCCTTGTACCAGATCCTTTACCGCCATATCGTCATCCGCATCGGGATGTCCTCGCCCCACCGGATTGTCTGAACGCCACATTATTGAATGCACAGCGAGCACCTTGGCCGCTCCTGCCAGGACAAATCCTTTATGCGTCAACCTACTCGCCATTTGCCATAGGGCAATACCACTAGATGCCCCTCCCCATGTCACAAACGGCGTCGTAAAGCCTCCGTTGACCTCTGGGAGCGCTTCAATAAAATTCATAACAGGAATCGCCGCCTGATCTTTGTACACCGGGGAGCCTATAAATAGGCACATGTTGCCGTGTGCTGATGAAATCAAGTCCAAAACATGGGACCAATCATGTTCCTTTGATAAATCCAAAATCTGAGCCTCAGCCCGACACTTGATCAGCTCCTGTTCAATGACGTGCGCCACATGTTTGGTGGACCCGGCGGCAGAAAAGAAAACAATAAAATATTGCGTTTTCACTTTTACTATCCTCAGTATAGGTTTTCGGACCTCGGAAGTTGAATTGCGCTCGTAAATGCCTATTCATGAATTCTAATCTCTGAAAGGGTCATAATCTTTATCAAAGTTCGAGAGAATTACGGCGCGCGTCCGTTCCATCAATTCAGGAACATCTTTTTCCGTTAGCCCGGTCACTGGAATGGGATCACCCACTATAACCGAGATATGCCCCGGTCTGATGGCGAGAGTTTTCTTGGGCAGAATTTTATAAGCGCCGTTGCATGTTACGGGAAGTATAGGGGCGCCGGTTTGGACCGCCAGCATAAACGCTCCTTTTTTGAAATCATGCACAGCGCCGTCCGGAGATCGAGTTCCTTCCGGATAAATGAGAATTGACCAGCCGCCTTGAAGTTTATTTTTTGCGTTTTGCAGAGTCTTTATCGATTCCTTCTGATTGGACCTGTCTAAAGAAATGGCGCCTGTTCCGGCTAATGCCGGCCCGAACAGCGGCACTTTTAAAAGCTCCTTCTTTATTACCCAACGGAATTTCAAAGGAAGATTAATTAACAAAGCAACTATATCCGAGTGGCTTTGATGGTTTGGAGTTACGATGTAGGATGTATTCGGTTCGATCTTTTCCAAACCTGATATTGAAGATGTGGCTCCGAGAAACCAGGACACAATAGAAGCCCATGTTTGACTTAATCGCTTGGCGGCGGCTCCCGATGTAAAGAGACTGATGACAATGATTAGCGGAGCAATTATTAAGGTGGCAATGAACGCCCCAATTATGGTCCAGATTATTCTCGGTAAGTATCTAATTGGTGTTTTCAGTTGGACCTCCTCGGAGCTATTTAAACAGGCTACGTTGACAATCATATAGTGTAAGGGCAAATTTGAACATCTATCATTTTGTCCGCAGCTTTATGGAATGAAATGAAGTTTTATCAGTATTCCAGCATGTAGATTATTGGCTTCTCATGGAGAAATAGTATTTTAGCGGCAAAGACGTTCGGCGCTCCATACAATCTGAAATAAGGATCAGACTGATATGCCCCCACAGGATCTATCCAAGCTCAAAATAGACATGCACAAAAGAGTCGCTGGTCGCAAACGATCAAGACTGATTTCGTGGGGCATACCAGTGTTAGCCGGCATACTGATTCTGCTGTATCTGGTTTGGTCCGGCAGGATAATCCCTCCCACTGAGATTACTACCACAAGGGCGACAAAGACGTTTGCGTCTAAGGCTTTAACTGTTCTTAACGCAAGCGGTTATGTGGTTGCTCAAACCAAAGCCGCTGTGAGTTCTAAAGCAACCGGTAGATTAAAACATTTATATGTTGAGGAAGGTAAGAAAGTCAAAGCCGGCGACATTTTAGCTTCATTAGAACATGATGATCTGGAAGCCTCCAGGGATGAAGCGGAAGCCGCCATAAGAGTTGCAAACGCCCTCCTGACTAATGCTCAAGCGGAACTGGAGGATGCCACCCTGAACTTTGATCGGCAGAAATCTCTCAGGGAATCGGGCGCCGTATCCATCCAATCCTTTGATACGGCGGAGGCGCGCTTCAAGAAGGCGCGGGCGAGTGTGCGCTCAGCAAGGTTTGCGGTTGAAAAAGCCAAAGCAACTATGAAAATTGCGGAAGTAAACCTCGAATATTCATTAATTCGAGCCCCTTTCGACGGAGTAATTCTCACCAAAAACGCCGATATCGGCGAAGTGGTAGCCCCTTTTGGAGCTTCTATAAACGCAAAAGCCGCTGTTGCGACCATGGCGGACATGAGTTCGTTAATGGTAGAAGTTGATGTCGCTGAATCCAGCATCCAGAAGGTGAAGATCGGAGGACCAACCGAAATTCGACTTGACGCATACCCCAATGAGCGCTTTGAAGGCACGGTGCACATGATTGTGCCCACAGCGGATCGATCAAAAGCTACCGTTATGACGAAAGTTAAATTTGATAAATTGGATCCAAGAATCTTGCCTGAAATGAGCGCCAAAGTAGCGTTTCTGTCTCGACCGTTAACTCAGGACGAGAAAGAGACGTTCCTTGGAATCCCAACAATGACCATAAAAACAAAGAACGGAAAGAAAATCGTCTACAAAATAGATGGAGGGAGGGCCGTGGAAACCGCAGTTAAAATCGGCAGGATTTGGAACGACACTGCCGAAGTGACCGCCGGTCTTAAAGAAGGCGATATAATCGCGCTAAACCCCAACATACTTTCAGACGGGGAAAGAGTTACCATAAAGGAATGACTGAACTTGTCGTAATCGAGAATCTCACGAAATCATACATAAGAGGAATTCAAGAAATTCCTGTTTTGACAGATATATCACTCACTGTTGATGAGGGAGAGTTCCTTGCTTTGATGGGGCCTTCCGGCTCGGGTAAAACTACTCTTCTTAATCTTATTGCAGGTATAGATCAACCTGATAGCGGAGTACTGAATATCGGCGGTATAGACATATCTAAGCTGACCGAATCTGAATTAGGCTCCTGGCGCTCCGCGCATGTCGGATTCATATTCCAGTTTTATAATTTAATTCCCGTGCTGAGCGCATTGGAAAATGTTCAGCTACCACTATTGTTGACATCTCTTTCGCGCAGTGAGCGTGGCCGGCACGCTGTGGCCGCCTTGCGGGCTGTCGGCCTCGCAGACAGGATGGACCATTATCCATCTCAACTGTCGGGCGGGCAACAACAACGGGTGGCGATAGCTCGAGCCCTGGTGACTGATCCAGTGCTGATCGTAGCGGACGAGCCAACGGGAGACTTAGATAAAAAATCCGCTGAGGGTGTATTGGATTTATTAACGGAATTAAACGAGGTCTTTAACAAAACCATATTAATGGTAACACATGACCCCAGAGCCGCCAAGAAGGCCAAGCATATTCTTTATCTCGATAAAGGCGTTCTGGCAAACGAGCTGAAAGAGTAGCTACGTTGAGTGGGTTTGTATCGGCAGCCATACCGTGAAAACCGTGCCGTTTTCATCTGATTTCGCTGATATTGACCCCTTGTGTTCCTCCAGAATTCGTTTCGATAATGTCAACCCTATGCCGGTTCCATAATCTTTGGTGGTATAAAACGGACTGAAAATTTTATGGAGATCGTCCGCCGGAATTATTGCGCCCTTATTGCGTATCTTCAGTTCAAAGTAAGTTTCCGATTCCAACTCCCCGGTTTCCTGGGCTTTACCGCTAGGCACAAAAACTCCCGTCTCAATTTCTATTTCGCCCGCGCGCGGTGAGGCTTCGATTGAGTTAGAAATCAAATTCCTAATCACTTGCTCAAATCTATCCGCATCCAACGGCAGTTCACCAATTTCGGCGCCCAAATTTACCTTTAATTTAATTCCTTTTTCCTGAATTCTCGGTTCGTGAACTGATATCAGCTTCTCTATTATAGTATTGGGATCTGCAGGTTCCAATTGTATGCTTTCATGACGTGTGAAATTAATAAGGCTGGTTAGAATTCGTTCAAGCCGCTGAACTTCAGAAATCATAATGCGACAAGAGTCCCTCTGATTGGCGTCCGGATGAAATTCACAGGAATCAATCTGTTTAGCCATTCGTCTGGCAAATCCACCAATAATTGCCAATGGTTGACGCAATTCATGGGCGACTTCGGCAGTGTGATCCGCAATCGCTTTGGCCTTGCCCGTCTGAACAATGTGCTCATAAAGGTTGTCGATTATCTTAATCTTTTCCAGCAATTCCTCTTTGGACGCTTTGAGATCCTCCTCGAGCTTTTTTCTTCTCGTTATATCGCGCATAACTCCTTCATACCTGGCAGGTTCATTTGCCCCAACTTGAGATGTTTTTATTCGTATTCTGGCAAATTTATTTGATCCTTTGGCATCAAGAATGGCGACCTCTTCGTCCCAAATCGTGTCGAGGCGACCCGCAAACAAAGTATTGAACAAATCTCTATCTTCGGAAGCCACGTAGTTGGTAATTGGTTGTTCAAGAATAGAACTTACCGGATACTCTAAGAAGTTTTCTATTTGTGTATTTGAATAGACAAATCTGCCGGCCGAATCTAAAATGAAGATGATATCAGGTACTTCTTCGAGAAGTGTCCGATAACGCCGTTCGGAATCCATCAACCACTGTTCCATTCTCTTGCGACCCTGCAACTCCTTCTGCAGATCGGCGGTTTTTGATTGCACCTCCCTTTCCAACTCATCGGATCTTACAATCATCTTACCCGTTAAAGGCCGCACAAAAAGAATCATTACCAGTGTACCCATGACGAGCATAGCAATTATGAGATTGCATGTAGCCAAGACATGCTTGTTAACGGGCGCGTAAAGTTGCTTTCTATCCACCTGGAGAATTAATCCCCAATCGGATCCCTTAATGGGCCCATACACCAAAACATACTTTTTGTCGCCGCCTGAGGCGCTGATGAAACCTGCTTTCTTTTGAGCGGCTAATTGCATTGCTTTCCCGATGGAGGTTGTCATTGCAAGTGATTTAATTTCACGTCCATCTTCTTTCATTGGGAAAACCAGTTCCACTACACCGTTTCGTATAGTCCCGATGATTGTGTCTGCGCTCCCCTCGGGATCATCATAAATAATGCGCTCAAGTCTAAATAATCGAAAAACAATGAGATCGCGGCCAATTACGTCAAAGGCTTGGTTCAGTATTGGGCTGGATATAATCAAGAAAGTTTGTCTGCCCATTGAAGCTGGTCCTGATGTTGTGGGTGATTTTGCAAACGCATTATTCTTCGGCCAAAATTTTTCAGGAATTTCCAACCCGACTTGCGCAAGTGTTTTGCCGTTGGCGTCTTGCCGTGTAACTCCCCATATCTCTTCGGTAAACACCATTGCGTCTAATAGAATACGTTCGGTCGATTGGGTTAGCTCAGGCAGGCTGATTAATCCTTTTTCATAATTCTCAAGCATTTCTCGCGCGGCAGTCCGGCTGCTGATTTGCATGGCGATATCTCTAGCCCTTGTGAGAAATTCTTCAACGGCAATAGTTCGAATCTCCAGGGTCATCAGCAGATTTTTTTCTTCTTGTTTGAGGAGATGATCGTAAAGTGGATAAATCCCTGCCGCGGCAACGACAACGCCGACGCAGATAATCCCAATCGCCGAGGAAGCGACAATCCAAGTTTGTAATCGTCTCGTGCGTAGGTTGCCGCGCATTTGAGAAACCCAATTAATGCAAGTCGTAAAATCAACCTGCTTCGAGATTCGAGCAGAAAACTGAAATGATTCGAGGACTTGGGATCGATGTCGGTCCCAGAGCGTGAATAGTTTCTACCTAAGGAAAGAATACTCTAACCATTGTGCAACTTCAAACAAAAGTCGCAGAAAACTATAAAAGCTTATCCTCTACATTAACTAAGTTTTGATCGTCTACGGCAGCGAGAAGGA
>JBBSBY010000043.1:0-28518 GCA_038250835.1 Desulfomonilales bacterium
CCCTGGCCCGATATGAATTGGCAGGGCTAGTGCATAGGTTCAACGGAGTCTCGTTCCCATGGGGGACCATGGCCGTGAATCTCACTGGGTGCTTTGTAGCCGGTTTCCTTTGGACGCTCTTCGAAAACAGATGGCCGGTGTCAGGTGAAATCAGAACCATTGTTATGGTTGGATTCATGGGGTCCTTTACTACGTTTTCAGCCTATATTCTGGAAACCAGTGAGTTGATGCGTTCGTCTGAATGGATCTATGCAGCCGCAAATATAAGCATGCAAAATGGTTTTGGACTAATTGCCTTGTTTACGGGCGCCGCATTTGCACGCATCATTTGAGGGAGAGTTTTACATGAAATTACCATCGGAAGCTTCGTTATTGCGCGTATTCATCGGTGAAAGTGATAAAATTGACGGCAGGTCACTCTACGAAGTAATCGTTGAAAAAGCGCGTAAACGCGGCATGGCGGGGGCCACAGTCCTGCGCGGAATTTTAGGTTACGGGGCGAATAGTCGTATTCATACTTCAAAGGTATTGCGCCTCTCTGAAGATCTCCCACTGGTAATCGAAATTGTTGACGCAGAGGATAAAATTCGGGATTTTTTGCCTGAACTTGACGCAATGATTAAAGAAGGTTTGGTTACACTGGAAAAAATGCAAGTAATATTTTATAGACACAACTCCAACCCGAACTAGCTCTTGGCTGCAGGCTATTACCAAGTAACGATCTGTAGTTCGACGCGCTGATCACAGGTCCACTGGCCACCAATACTGTTGAGTGATCAGGCGGAACTCAGCTAAATTGTGTCCCTGCCGGCTATGAGCTAATCCTCCGTTAGAAGAGCTTTCCGCATCCTCGAATACACCATCAAAGCGCCCATTGCCTTAACAGCTCTTTCAGGGCTTGGCAATACGGGAAACCCCTTATCTTGAAGTACTTGGACGAACAGCTCACTGCGTGGGCAAAAAGAACCGCCCACCACAGGTTTAGCATATATTGTAGTCAGCCCGGCTATCTCGGAGCATTGTGTTTCAACATAGGCCCGAGCCAACTGTTCAACTTGCTCTTCATCGGGGACCGTTTGTCGTATTGTCTCTAAGATCCTATGAGCCGGCAGCAAAACATACATAAACATGCCGTCGACGTTGTCATCTTCCAGTAAAATCTTAGGTAGAGTCTCCGTATAATCATTAGGATTCCGACTAAACGTCAAATCAACGGGATTACCGACGCTCGCCGTGTGTGGAACAAATTTCTTGAGCTTTTCAAGGGTGTTGTCGCCGAATGAGGATAAAACCATGCCGTTACGTTCTGCAGCGTCGGCGGCCGCAGCTCCGGGTCCGCCTGAATGTGTCAAGACGGCTATCTTATTGCCGTTCGCCAATGGTTGAGTTCCCAGCACAAAGCAGAAGTCAATGAGCTCCTCGATGGAATAAGCTCTGATTATTCCACATTGTTTGAAAACCCCTGAATATAATAAATCCGGACCCGCCAGCGCTCCCGTGTGAGACAACGCCGCTCTGCCGCCTGCGCCGGAGCCTCCGACGTAAAAGGCCACGATCGGTTTCTTTTTTGCCACCTTTTTTGCAATTTCAAAAAAGCGCCTGCCGTCACGAATAGCCTCTATGTAGAGACCTATCACCTTAGTGTTTGGGCATTCACCTAAATATTCCAAGCAGTCTGATATGTCGGTCATCGCTTCATTTCCGACACTGAAGCCTTGGCTGAAGCCCAGACCAAACTTTTCCAGATGCACAAATAATTGAGTAATAAAGCTGCCGCTTTGCGAGGCCATGCCGATGAAGCCGGCAGTGGCTTGATAAGGGAAAAAAGTAGTATTAAGTTTTACGTAGGGGTTAACGACTCCGATGCAATTGGGCCCAAGAAATTGTATGTTGTATTGATCGGCGATTTCCACTAACCGCTGCTGCATGACTTTGCCTTCGGGTCCGATTTCACCGAAACCGGCGGACACTATGATGACGCGATCTATTCCGGCCTTGCCGCATTCTTCGAGAATTTGAGGCACAACATCGGTGGGTAGAACCAGTACGGCTAAATCCGCGGGGGCGGGCAAATCTTTTGCATTTTTGTAAGCTTTCAAACCGGCAACGGTTTCTTCCCTGGGATGCATGGGGTAAACTGCTCCTTCAAATCCCATGCTCAAAAGTTGCATTAACTGAATAGTTCCCATGCGCATCGGACTTGACGAGGCGCCCCAAAACGCTATGCTCTTGGGATGCATCATCTTATATAACGGATGTTCTTCGAAATTGCCCATTACGGCTCCTAAGTCTAGCCGGGGCGCCGGCGAATTAATATTCGGATTTATCTTCCTTGAATCCAATGAGGGTCAATACGAAAAGAGTGAACCACCATACACCGTAACCTACCATTACGGAAATCATCAGGATTGGGCCCAATGCGACGGACGCGTATACCAGCAGAGATCTCTCCGGAATGTATCCTCCGTAGAGCAACAGATAATAGGCTACAACAAAAGCTGCCGTTGCGCTGATGCCTCCGGTAATAAGCGAAATCACTCTCAGATTTGTCATAGGTAAATTTCCATAGATCATCACAATAGAATATTCAAAGGAGTCTTTCAATCAAAATATGGATTCAAAATTGTTGACTGTTTTTGCAAAGGAACGAAATTATACATTAAGCAAAGTAGATAAGTCTCTTCTCAAGACACAGAAACCGGTCAGATATTTGGGTGGTGAAATAAACGCCGTAGGCAAGGATTTGTCGCTGGTTAAACTCCGGGTAGCCTTGTGTTTTCCTGATGTTTATGAGATCGGCATGTCCCATCTTGGTCTTAAAATCCTATACTCCATCATCAACTCTCATCCGGATTATTTTGCGGAACGCGTTTTCGCGCCTTGGAGCGACAGAGAAGCGGTGATGCGAGAAACGGGCGCTCATCTCGAATCTCTGGAAACCCACTCTCCCTTGAATCAATTCGATATAATCGGCTTTTCCTTACAATACGAGTTGTGCGCAACAAATGTGCTTCAGATGCTCGATTTAGGCGGCATACCAATCCTATCATCAGACCGAGATCAAGATCATTCTCTTGTTATTGCCGGAGGCCCAATATGCTTTAATCCGGCGCCGTTTACCTCTTTCATCGACGCTTTTGTCATTGGTGACGGTGAGGAAGTAATCTTGGAGATAGCCGCCGCTCACGTCCAATGGAAAGAGGATGGCGGCGCCCGATCGGATTTGCTCAAAGCGCTCAACGAAATTTCCGGAGTTTACGTTCCGGATGTTCACATTGGCGGCGAAAAAACATGTAAACGAATTGTGCCCGATTTGAATCAAGCCACTTTTCCGGATAAATTGGTGGTTCCTTTTACGGAACTCATCCATGATAGAGTAGGAATAGAGATTTCGAGAGGCTGCACGAGAGGCTGTCGATTTTGTCAAGCCGGCATGCTCTACAGACCCGTTCGCGAACGAGCGCCTGAACACATCCTGGATGTCGCCGAACGCTCTCTAAATAATTCAGGGTGGGGAGAGCTGGCTCTATTGTCTTTATCGACAGGAGATTATTCATGCTTGAGCGGATTGGTTCACAAACTCGTTGACAAATATTCGGAGTCCAGAACTTCAATCTCCTTACCGTCGATGCGCACCGACACGTTTGACGAGAATGTGATCAATTATATCCGCAAAATCAGACAGAGCGGATTGACGTTGGCGCCTGAAGCCGGCACGGATCGACTGCGGGCTGTTATCAATAAGGGAAATAACGAAGCGGACCTCGAACAAGCCGTGCGTTCGGCCTTTGTTCAAGGTCAGAAAAAGCTTAAGCTGTATTTTATGATTGGATTGCCTACGGAAAATTGTGAAGATCTAGACGGAATCATCGACTTAGTGGGTAAAACTACTCGTTGGGCGAAGGGAGGGGCAATTACAGCCTCCGTCTCCAATTTTGTGCCAAAAGCGCATACTCCGTTTCAGTGGGCAAAACAGATAGGCATGGAAGAGATGCGGGAGAAACGAGATTACATTCTGCAGCGCTTCAGGCAAGGCCGTGCTCGTTTAAAATTCCACAATCCGAAAATGTCTTTTCTGGAGGGAGTAATCGCCAGAGGCGATGAAAGAGTAGGGGACGTCATTCTGGAAGCATATCAACAGGGGGCAAGGTTTGACGGCTGGGATGAAAAGCTGAACTTTGGATTGTGGATGCATTCTTTTGAAAAACATAGCCTAGATCCTGAGCAGTTTCTGAGACAAAGGAAATTGTCTGAAACCCTTCCGTGGTCAGTAATTGACTGCGGTATCAATGGTGAGTTTCTGAAAGAGGAATACGCAAAGGCGCTGAACCACGTCGGCACTCCGGATTGTAGAACCGCGGGCTGTGTAGGCTGTGGTGTCTGTGATTTTGAAAGTGTAGAGCCACGATTCGCCGAAATCATGGAAGCGCAAACTTCTACCGAGGCTGCGCCGGTGATAGATCAAAAGATTTTCAGGTTTCAATTGCTATATCAAAAACTCGGCAATATGAGTCTTCTGGGGCATCAAGACATTGTGAAAACTTTTGAGCGCGCCTTCCGCCGAGCCGGATTATTGTTGGACTACTCAAAAGGGTTTCATCCGCACCCTAAACTCAAATTTTCACCGCCGACGGCAGTCGGCATCGAAAGCCATTGTGAATACCTTGAGTTCGATCTTATCGGCAAAGAGTTCCAGGCCGAAGGGATTCATAAGAAAATGGTTGAACAATTACCTAATGAATTGAAGCCGGTGCGGATTGAGCAAATCTCATTGAATCATCGTAACATTTCAAGTAAAATCAAAAGCACTACTTACCATATTTCTGAAGGCAAGACTGGAACGGTGTTGCTTGACCGCCGCAGGTTTGAGCTGTTTAAATCTGCGGAAAAATTTGAGATCAGCGTCAGCAGGAAAGGTAAAGTCAAAACCCGAGATCTCAAAAAAAGCGTGTTGGACGCAAATTCTACAAACCAAGGCTATTATTTCACTTTGACCGCGGACCATGAGCAGTCAGCTCACCCGTTGGATGTACTGTCCGCGATCTTTGGTATCACAAGAGAACAGGCCGGCGATTTAAATATTGTTAAGACTGCGGTCTCTTTCGAGTGAATGGAAGGATTCTCTCATGGCCAGTGAAATTGTTATTAATTTCACTTTGCGTGAATCTCGTTTGGCCCTGATCGAAAATGGACAAGTTGCTGAAATACATGTCGAACGCAAGGGCGAGCGCGGCATTGTGGGAAATATCTACAAAGGCCGCGTCATAAAAGTGCTCCCGGGAATGCAAGCCGCTTTTGTAGATATTGGATTGCCTAGAGCGGCGTTTCTCTATGTTGGCGATATTCATCATCATGTGCGAGATTTGAGTTACATGGTCCATGATGATGAAGATGAAGAGCCCGTGACTGAAGAAGAACCAGGCGCCGAAGAGCTGAACGAACACTTTCAGACCTTTACTCCGATTGAAGAATTAATCCAGGAGGGAGAGGATATTCTCGTTCAGATCTCCAAAGAACCCCTTGGCAGCAAAGGTGCCAGAATAACCTCACATATATCCATACCAGGAAGACACCTCGTCTTCATGCCCACCGTAGATCACATAGGCATTTCGCGCAGAATCGAGAACGAGCTGGAACGCCAAAGACTCAAGGACATCATCTCGGAAATAAAACCTCCTGAATGCGGACTTATAGTACGGACTGTAAGTGAACACGAGGGAATAGAAAAATTGCAGGTTGATTTAACATTCCTTGAGGGGGCTTGGAAAAAAATCTTGGCCAAGGAGGAACAGGTTCCGGCCCCTTCCCTCATATATGAGGATTTGGACCTTTCTTTGCGGGCCGTCCGCGATATGTTTACTGAAAATGTTACCCGCCTAATTATTGATTCACCTGAGCGTTATGATGAAATAATTGAGTTCATGGATTATTTCATGCCTTCCCTGAAATCGTGTGTTGAGCTTTACGAGGGAGAAGAACCCATCTTCGACAACGTCGGTATTGAAATGGAGTTGAATAAGGCTCTTGGCAGAAAGGTTTGGCTAAAATCGGGTGGATACATAAATATCGATTTCACTGAAGCTCTAGTCGCTATTGACGTCAATACCGGGAGATATGTCGGCAAGAGGAATCTTCAGGAAACGATCTTGAAAACTAATCTTGAAGCCGCCAAGGAAATTGCTTATCAGTTGCGATTGCGAAATATCGGTGGGATCATAATTGTAGATTTTATTGATATGGACAAATTAACGGACAGGGAAAAGGTCACAAATGCTCTTCAAGACGCTCTTAAACGTGACAAACAAAAAACGAACATCCTAAAGATTTCCGAGCTTGGCCTGGTTCAGATGACCAGAAAGCGAACCAGAGAAAGTCTTACAAGAACATTATGTGAACAATGTCCGCACTGCGAGGGCAAAGGTTTTGTGAAGTCCCAAATCACCGTAGCTTATGAGATTCTCAGAGCAATTGATCGAGATATGGCGGACGAGAACGCCCCCTGCATCCAAGTTACGGCCCACCCGGAGGTTGTTAAGCTGCTTTTCGAGCAGGAGAGCGAACAATTAGAAGCAATACAAAAGAAGTATTCGACCCAAATTCAGCTCATTCCGGACGTAAACCTTTTTCAGGAGCAGTACGAAATCTCGCTGTGTTAGCTGCATTTGGTCTTGCTCTCACCCACACCCATTTAGATTGAGTCGAATTTAGGGTTCCTCGAAAGTTCAGTCGGAATCGCTTCGGTTTCGTCATCCCGCCGTAGGCCAAGCGCTAATCTTAGCTGAAATCCAAAAGCAACTCAGCGACCGCAATCTCTGTTCTAGGAATGGCGGTTATACGTCCGAGGGGTGCGGCAGCCACGTAGATCTGTAACTGGCGCCACGTAGAATCCTACTTGCTTCCAAAATCGACGGGCAGTGAAAAGGAATGGGGAAGCGTTTCTCATATAGATTTACTTCCAAATGAAACGGTGATATCTTCGCTTCGGGTTAGCCCGACAGGAATCCCAAAGGGCGGCAATTCACGAAAAGAATGGTCCAGGTGAAAGGAGTATGAGGATATGATCAAAAAATCCATCATCGTTTTTATGATTCTTACAATAGCGGCGTTCGGCGCTTGCGCATGTTGGGGATACACGGTCAGCCAGTGGCCGGCGCCCGGCATACCAAACACCGTATACGGTCCCGGCTCCGCGAGTCTCGGTTACAATGGCCCCGGCTCGTTCATGCCTGGGAACGTCGGGTACGGCGGCTATGGCGGATATAATACACATGGCGGAGGCGGCTGGTACGGCTACCCAGGATCTTACGGCGGCTATGGCGGAGGTTATCATGGGCAGGGCTGGGGCAGATAGCATCTGTCCGGTAGGGCCGGCGGCGTCCGGTTAGATCATGTAAAGCCTTGTAAAAGGCCACGAATGTTCATTAGGTTGACCCGTGATGATCATAATAACAAAGGCCGGCCACAACTTCCCTTTGCCCAATGTGAATGACAAATTTCTTCCATAAGAATCATATCATGGAGCTATGTTCCGGCGAGTAGCGTTGGAAAAACATCCGGCATCCCGAAAAAGTCTAGACAAAAGACATGATTTTTGGTATTCTAATAAGAAGAGCGCCGATTTGACCCAGATTGCGGGGCGCTTTATAAATGCAGCTAAAGCGGGATTATTAGTATCGAATCTAACACCCGTCCGCTGCTGAAGCGACGCGGGTTTTTTAGTTATTCAGAGGATATCACACGTAAAGAAAGAAGCACGATAATCTTAAAGTAAAAACAACGCCGATTTAAAGTCACAACTTCGGGCGTGTAACAAATGCGGCTAAAGCGTGACGGATTAACCCGTCACCGACCTGGTAGACGGGATTTTTTTTGCCTATTGCACTGTGCGCTTGAGTCTGAAATTCGGAAAATTACATCATCAAATGGAACGAAGGTGTGGCTTTATATATTCACCAGAGACCGGGCCCAAAGATCTTGGGAAATAAGCCATACGAACGAGTTCTTGACCTGGATGGAACAGTTCCGGGGAATTCAAGTCTTCACGACCAATCGTCTCACGGATCTGGACAATGCGAGCCTTCGCCGCTTCAATCACAAGATTGAATTTTGCTACCTATGCGCGCAGCTTCCCCAGGGGCTATGCCGCCGCCCGTATAGCCTGCTTCCACAGCTACTTGAAACAAATAGCAATGGGTGACTTTCCTCCCGGCGCTTCCGGCCTTACAGAAGAGAAATTGCCCAGATTCGTCAGGGGAAGAACCCAAAAGATGTTGCGATGACTTCAGAAGGACAGCCCGCCGCAGCGTTACTCTATCCACCTGCCATGTTCAGCAAAACCAAAGAAATAAGCATCTGAGCGTCAGTCCGACCCTGATCACTATGTCGAGCCTGTACCTTCGACATCAGCCGAGGGAGTCCCAACAACCGGCAGAATTCTACGAGTAGCGGTAAGCCGGTCAAAGTAGTCACACCACCGCTCTTCGGATCAACTTCGTAATGGAGAGGAAGAATACCCTGTGACATAATAGATTCACCTCTTTGGCGATGGATTGTATCTTCAAAAAAAACTCGATCCTTTGTTCATCAAGGACAACGAGGTTTTTAACTTTTTTTGACCCGCGATTAGGGAGAAGAAGTCATTATTGATTTAGCCGATAAATGACGCTATATATGGTACTTTTGTTCTTTGATATGAGGAGTTCCAATGAAATCCGAACCCGAGTGGCTAAATGAAATTATCGCTCCGCAAATAACGAACATCCCCCCTTATGTTCCAGGTAAACCCATAGCTGAATTAACCAGGGAAATGGGTATTACGAATGCAATCAAAATGGCTTCCAACGAAAACCCCCTGGGGCCGTCTCCTAAGGCGATGGAAGCCATCAGAAAGCAACTCGATCAGATCCATATTTACCCGGAATCCTCTGCGCCCGATCTAAGGCAAGCTATTTCTGCAAAATACGCCGTGCCGATCGAGTCATTAATTCTTGGCGTGGGGTCGGATGAAATCATGAGTTTTGCCGCACATGTATTTTTACGTCCGGGCTGTGAGGCAATAATGAGCGAGCACGCCTTTTCCATGTATAAGATATGTGTGAACGCTTTCGGTGCGACACCGGTCACCGCTCCGTTGAAAAATTACGGCAATGATCTCCAAGGCATGCTTGATAAAGTTACAGACAAGACCAGACTCGTATTTTTGGCAATTCCCAACTCTCCAACCGGCGCAATAAACTCCAAAGGAGAATTCGAGTGGTTTTTGGAAGAGCTAATCGGCAGAAAACTAGTTGTGATTATCGATGAAGCCTACGGTGAATACATCATGGATAGTGACTGCCCTTCCGGAGTCGATTACCTGAATCACGAAACGCCCGTCTTGGTTCTCAAAACATGTTCAAAGATTTACGGACTTGCTGGACTTAGAGTTGGTTATGGGTTCGGACCAACATGGATGATTGACTTACTCAATAGAGTTCGCGCTCCATTTAATGTAAATTTTTTGGGCCAAGTTGGAGCGGTGGCTGCCTTGAGCGATATAGCCCATGTTCGTAGCTCACGTGAGCTCAATAAACGCGGCCTTGGCTATTTGAGCAAACGCCTGTCTGATTTGGGATACAAGGTTATTCCTTCACAGGCAAATTTCGTCACGTTTAAAACCAGCAATCAGGCGAAAGTAATTTACGATGGACTATTGCGCAGAGGTATCATCGTAAGGCATTTGGCTTCATTTGGTATGCCGGAATACATACGAGTTACCGTGGGTCTGGATGAACATAATGAACGATTTATAAATGAATTATCAGCCTTGAAACTATGACGGAACATGGAATTCAGAAAATAGTTATTGCGATTGACGGCCCTGCAGGCGCCGGAAAATCAACATTGGCCGGCAGTATTGCCCGGGAGCTTGGATTTTTTCTGCTGGATACCGGGGCTTTGTATAGGGCAATGGCGCTTTTTTTGACTCGTAAAAATATAAAGCCTGGTTTAAATAATGTTCCACCTGAGATCCTACACGACTTCGACGTGAAAATATGTCCCACGGCGGAGGTGATGCGCCTTAAAATGGGGGATCAAGATATAACCTCAATTATTAGGGATGAGAAAATCGGAGTGGCTGCGTCAAAATTCTCAGCCAAACCCGAAATTCGTCAGAAGCTCTTCAAGTACCAACGTCTTGCCGCTATAAAATGGAATATTGTGGCCGAGGGCCGAGACATGGGCACTGTTGTTTTTCCTGAGGCAAGAATTAAATTCTTTTTAACTGCAGGCCTTGAGGAACGATCCAAAAGGCGATATCTTGAACTTAGCCAAAAAGGAATGAATGCAAGTTTTGAAAATGTGTTGAATGAGATGCGCGCTCGAGATGAGCGCGATGCAGCTCGAGAGACTGCTCCACTCATAAAGGCGAGCGACGCCGTTGAAATCGACAATACCAACATCGGACCTAACGAACTTCTGGATATGATGTTGGAAATAATACGAGAGAGGTTGAGTTAATAGAGAAAACCGACAATTTAATCCCTGCAGATCACCGCTTTTTTATCAAAGAGTGTAAGTATAACTCTCAAATCTATAGATCCGCGCGAAGTTTCTCTTGTATCAACAATGAAAAATGGTTATATATAATGGATTACCCTGAGGTGAATAAGCACGCGGGACAAACGAGTCTGGGGGTGTCAACTGGATGGAAAATTTGGAAACCCAAACAAACAACAACCTTCCTGCTGAAGAGAACGAGCAGGACATTTCACGCGATGAGGATTTTGCTGAGCTTGTAGAAAGCAGCTTCAATAAAGTCCAGGAAGGTGAGGTAGTCACCGGAATGGTCGTTCAGGTAACGAATGAGTACGTCATGGTGGATGTCGGCTCTAAATCTGAGGGGCAAATACCTGTCGAACAATTCCTGGACGAAGAAGGCGAGCTTACCGTTAAAGTTGGAGATGAGGTTCAAGTCTTTTTAGAAGATACTGAAGAATCATCGGGTCAGGTCAGAATATCCAAATCCAAAGCCGATAAAATTCGCATTTGGGAAGAAATAGCGGAAGTATGCGATACTGAACAGACCATTAGCGGAAAAGTCATGGCTCGCGTTAAGGGAGGCCTGCAGGTGGATATCGGCGTAGCAGCCTTTCTACCGGGCTCTCAGGTGGATTTGAGACCCGTCAGGAACTTTGAAAAGTACATTGGTGAGACATTTGATTTCAATGTCCTAAAATATAACCGCAAACGCGGAAATATTGTGCTCTCCAGACTCCCCATTCTTGAAAAAGCCAGAGAACGAAAAAAAGATTTTATTCAAAACGCTATGGAAGGCGAAGGAATATGCATGGGGACGGTTAAGAATATAACCGATTACGGGGCCTTCATCGACCTTGGCGGAATCGATGGTCTTCTACACATAACAGACATGTCCTGGGGTAGGATCAATCATCCCTCGGACCTCATCAAAGTAGGGGACGAGATTCAAGTGAAAATCCTGAAGTTCGATCAGGAGAAAGAACGTGTGTCTCTGGGATTGAAGCAAATTCAACCCGATCCCTGGGAGAATGTCGACGAAAAATACCCAATCGACGCCAAGCTAGTAGGACAAGTTGTCAGCATAACGGATTATGGTGTATTCGTCGAACTGGAAAAGGGCGTTGAAGGTCTTGTCCACGTTTCTGAAATGGCATGGACCAAGAAACCACGTCATCCTTCTAAAATCGTTCAGGTCGGCGAAGAAGTTGAAGTCCTGGTGCTGCAGGTGGATAAGGAGCAAAAACGCATTTCGTTGGGCATGAAACAGCTTAGAGCCAATCCCTGGGATGTTATTGCGGAAAGTTATCCAGTGGGCACGAAAATCGAAGGCAAAATCCGGAATGTCACGGATTTTGGAATTTTCGTCGGCATTGATGAAGGAATTGACGGTCTGGTCCATATTTCCGACATAAGCTGGACACAACGCATAAAACATCCTCGTGATTTATACAAAAAGGGCGATACCGTTCAAGCCGTAGTGCTCAATATCGATAAGGAAAATGAAAGATTTTCTTTGGGCATTAAGCAGATTCATGAGGATCCCTGGGAAACTATTCCGGATAGGTATCCTCCAGGCGCCAAAGTAAGTGGTAAAGTTACTTCAGTCACAGACTTCGGTGTCTTTTTGGAAATCGAAGAAGGCATCGAAGGGATGATCCATGTATCTGAATTATCCAAAGATCGCGTTAATTCACCGCACGACTTTACCAAGGAAGGCACTGAGTTAACCGCCATGGTGCTGAAGGTAAATAAGAAAGATAAAAAGATAGCCCTATCCATAAAGAGCTTGGAGAAAACCGGAGATTTCGAACAATCTAAAGGCTATGGTCACAGCCAGGAAGTTGTCGCATCTAATCTTGGAGACTTGCTCAAAGAGAACTTAGGCAGTTTTAATAAAGACTAATCTGCATTTAAGGGGTGAAGCTTATTGCTTCATCCGCTCCTTCTCCAGCAATCTTCTTTTCCACGCATCCCCATAAATTAGAGCCTGCTGGACTGTTGAGATCGCTCCATTTTCTTGCATTTCTCTCAATTGGTCCACAAGCATTCCTATTTCAGGTCCTTGTTTTAATCCAAAGAACTCCATTATTTCGGTTCCGGTGAGTAAAGGCTCTGTTGGCGGATTCTCTTGAACAATTAGCATTTCCAAAGCACGATTTACGTTCCCTAAAGCAATGTGATCTTCGCCTTTTTTGCGGGCGGGTCCTTGGGATGCTCCTAAATCGCTCAGAAATATAAGCAACAGGCCAATGAGATTCTCGCCGAATTTTCTACGAAATCGCAAAAGAGTGCGATTGCTGATAGATTCGGATGTAAATACCGACGCCTGCATGTGAGCGCCTACGCTGCTTCCTATAAACTTTATTTCCTTATTTGACAGCTTTATTCGCCTGCCGAATGTTTCAACCTTCTCTGCGGATACTCTTTCATGACCAAAGAAACGCGTCTTTCCTTCCGAATCAATAAATTTGGATTCCGGTTTGCCGGAATCATGGAAAAGAATTGCAAGTCGAAGCAAAGCTTTAGTCGGCCTACCTAAGACTAGGCTTTGGTCCAAATATTCTTGGATTATGGCTCTTTTATTTCCGAACAAGTCATCGAGGCGCCCAGTCATGTCGTCAAAAAGTTTCATTGCCTCAATCGAATGATTCCATACATCCAAATGATGATAATTATTTTGGCCGCACCCTTTCATATTCAGCAGTTCCGGTATCACTACGTCAATCACGCCAAGCCTGTCCATCTGAATAATCGTCTCGTGTGAATTGTCCACACTGAGAATATTCACCAACTCATCCCGAATCCTTTCTCCTGAAATATTTTTTAAAATCGGGAGACTGCTCAACGCAGACCGCATCGTCTCAGGTTCAATATTAAAATTAAGCTGAGCTGCAAACCTGAACGCTCTCAGAACACGCAAAGGATCTTCTGTAAAAGCGCAATCCGAACATGCCCGCACAATACCGGCATTCAAATCTTCGCGTCCACCGCAGTAATCGATAACTTTCGGATTATCACTATCTAAGAGCTCTCTTAATGTCATGGCCATAGCGTTTATCGTAAAGTCACGATGACGTAAATCTTCTTTTAAGCTCCGTCCTTTAAAAGTTGAAATATCGAAATACTGATAATTCTCTCTGAAGATGACCCGGGCAGTACCCCGCTCATTATCCAGGGGCGCAAAGGCAAGGACTTTCGGAAAGCGTTTCACCAATTCAGACGCAATCTCAATACCCGAACCATCAACTGCAAAATCCAAATCCACAGGACTTTTGTCCTGACAGAAATCCCGAACCGCTCCTCCAACAAGGTAAGTTGTGGGGGAGAGTTCAAAGAACGTCGTAAATATTTGGCTTATGGGTGGATTTCTGAACATTTCAGTAACTAGGCGTTGGTGTTGTGATGTAAAGTTGTCAGTGAAACCCCATTTAGCATAAGTTGGCTGAAACACACGCTTGAGATTGCGAAAGAATGGATCTATAGCTGAGCGTGCACTAGTTCAAAACGTATAGTGCCGACCAATGGGGAGGATGTTAGGAGCAAGGGCAATCTGTATTGATCATTAGAAATCCATAACTTTCCGGTAGCAATTTCTTTTTTATCTCCACCTATTTTCTGTAGGCGGAGATTCAAACGAAGCGCCTGGTGGGCTCCCGCTTTGACCTTTATCTGTTCTGATCCTGCGAGATTAACGAAGAGTCGTGAACGATCTTTTCCGTCATAAATGTCAACATACATTGGCTTTGTGAGATCTCTTGATCTTAGCATGTACACTGCCGTAATAGGATCATAAAGACCGGCAAATTTCTCTGCGTGACATTCTTTCTCAGAGCCTTTCTGTTTGTTTACTTTAACCAGGTTGGTCTTATGGTCAAATGCAAGATCGACTATTTCCGGGCCGCTGAGATTAGTTTTTATGTGACAATTGTACCACTGAGGCTTGAACGAACGAGGCGTGAAATTTGCCTGAACTCGACTCCACATTTCCATTAGAGTCTTGACCACTCCATCTGAGACGGCCTGAGCTACAACTTTAATCTGCTTTGCATCCTGGACTGCGGTGATATCCCCATGACCGGCCTTACTGCCGTTCCACGTGACTTCGTATCTCAGCACCTCCGACGGGCTAGCCGCTTCCACATCTAGGATTGGGTAAAAAGCTCCCATAACGAAAAAACAAAACAATAATACTCTAAACGAGCCTATTTGCCGCATCTAATCCCCAAAAGTTTTCCGCCAAAATTGCGGTTAATGAAAAATTATCTGTAACGCCGCCAATGAAATTCCTTATTCACTTCCGGCATCGTAATTTTTAAAGAATCCCCGCTTATGTCGTAAGGCCACTTTACGGTATTGCCGGCATCATCGGTTATGGCTATCAGGCCTTTCTCGGTTCGAAACTTGCCCTTTCGATTACTTACCGAATCCGATTTTTCCTTATCCACTCTATTGAAAATCACCTGACCATCATTGCTGAACTCTATTAGCGTGCGCGTAGCTTCTCTGGGTTTCTCTTGATTACCTTTGTCATCGATTTGGTACATGAGTTCCCAACTGTCCAAAAGGTTCTTATCAATTGTCGGTGAATCTTTGATATTGCTGGTCCAAGTCAAACAAGAGGAGCATACAATCAGGGCCGTAAAGGCCAAGATTGCGCATAACATTTTGGAGTATCGCATACAACTAATCCTCGTGTTAACTGTGGAACCTCCAAGTTTACCATAAACTTTGGAAAAGTTTATCATCCGCTCCATTGGAACGTTCGGCAATTGTCGATTTTTTTTGCGATGGCGCTTGAGCGGTTACGGCAGGAGGGTTATCTTCAGACGGCTTCTTGACTGGAGGTTTTTGGATTGGAAAATCACCGCGCGCAAGACGCTCCAACATGGGCTGGTCTATTATTATACAGTAGGATCCTACCTGCATTGTGTGAAAAACGGCCTCAGCGTCCTGCCAATCCAATCCGAGACATCCGTGGGTTAGTCGACCGCCGGTAGCTTCTGCGTAATGAATATAGCGCGTTCCATCAAAGACCAGTTTGTAGCGGAAAAAGCCCGGCACTCGTCGGTCTTCCCATTTTTTGGGAATTGGTTCCCCTTCTTCACGAAAGTACCAATCAGGCCTGATCCAATCATCGACAGGGAGTTTGCTCTTGATGGGAAATACTCCTACCGGTGTTTCAAAGGCGCCCACCTCGGTTTTTCCTTTTCCAATTGCTACGGGACCTATCCGCAGGAGCCTCCCATTCCCATCGAAAAGATAAAACTGCAGATTACGTTTATCCATAATTACAAATGATTTTCCATTCCGATTCTTAGAAACCAAAGCTGCGATTTGGCGAGCTTCAGCCATGACACTTTGGACTTGGCCTTCATCTTGAATTCGATGACCATAGTAATTCGGATATGCGTTCTGATTCATTTGCTGCGGCATCTGTTGGATTGGTTGTCCGCCACCTTGATTCCGGGCGCGTTCCACCTGTTCTCGCAATATCATCTCAGCGTCACGAGGATCATACTGCAAATCAGCTATTGGATGATTACGACCGTAGTAATATTCATATCCCCTTTGAGCCGGAACTTGTTGTTGGTCATATTGAGGATAATAGTTGTCGTAATACTGGGCATTGACGGGCGAAGAGATGAAAAAACCCACAAACGCCAACAGTAGGCATTCCCATATATTACTTCGAGTTATGGTTTTCTTCTCCCGCATCGGCTCGAAAACTCCTTCATTTCGTTGAAATCGCTTTCACCTATAGATCAAAACCAGGTTGGTGTCAATCTAAGGACCTGCGATAATATAGAGGATAAATGAATCAAAATAAGCTTTCTATTTGAATCGGCAAATACCTGTTGAGGCAAAATTGGATAGTCCGCAGTCCCTTCAGCTTCTTACAACAACCTGTATTTTTTCATTTTATACTGAAGATTACTGCGCGAAAGCCCAAGGGACTTTGCGGCTTGAGCCTGCACGTTTCCGGCATTTTTAAGGGCGTCACGAATGATCGTCTCTTCAATCTCTTCCAATGTATCGGCAAGACTCTTGGCGCCTGAATACACAGAGGCGGCCGGCGAATCGTTCTTGGACTTTTGAAGTTCGGAAGGTAAGTCCCGAAAGGTTATTTTTGTCCCGGAACAAAGCACGAGGGTTCGTTCTATAACATGCTCAAGTTCTCTGACGTTACCTGGCCATGAATAGTTTGATAAGGCTGTCATTACGTCGGGGTCCACATCCAGGATTTCACGATTCAATTTAATGGAATATTTATCCAGAAAATGCGCGGTTAAAAGAGGAATGTCCGATAATCGTTCTCTTAACGGGGGCAGTTCAATATAAACAACTTTTAATCGGAAGAACAAATCTCCTCTAAAGCGACCGGCGGCTACTTCTTCTTTCAAATTCTTGTTAGTGGCGGTAATGATTCTCACGTCCACTTTGATGTCCTTGTTACCACCGACTCTCTGAAATTCTTGTTCCTGCAAAACTCGAAGCAATTTTGATTGCAGGTTTAGGGACATGTCCCCGACTTCATCCAGAAACAAGGCGCCAAGATCAGCCGATTCAAATTTACCGATTTTCATAGAGGTTGCGCCGGTGAATGCGCCCTTTTCGTACCCAAACATTTCAGATTCCAGCAAATGTTCGCTCACTGCCGCGCAATTCAGAGAAACGAAAGGCATGGCCGCCCTGGAACTTGCCTTGTGTATGGCTTTGGCCACCAACTCCTTGCCTGTGCCGGATTCACCTGAAATTAAAACAGTAGTCGTGGTATCCGCCACACGTCGTATAATATCAAAGATACGTCGCATGGGCTCCGAAGCGCCGATTATTTCGCCCGGATTGGCTCCATCGCCAGCTAAGAGACGCCGGCCGGTTACGAGCGAACGTTTTTCTACTCCTCGTGCCACAGCCCTTTTCACATCATTATTGTTGAACGGCTTCTGAATATGATCCAAAGCTCCTTTTTTCATGGCGCTCACGGCTTGGTCCACTTGAGCGTAAGCCGTCATAAGTATCACCGGAAGCTCTGCGTCTATTTCATTAATCTTGTCAAGCAACTCCATTCCCGACATTCCCGGCATTTTTATATCGGAAAGCACAGTGTCAATTGCATTGTTTCGGATCAATTGCAAGGCTTCAGCCACTGATGAGGCGGTTAACACATCATAACCCTCATCAAGGAGTAGATCTTCCAAAACGACCAGATAATTTTTTTCATCATCAACGACTAAGACAGTGCTCATAAATGCTCTCAGCCAACCGCTTGTGCGGAAATAGATATTGCGCGAGGCAGCCGAAGCGAGAACGCGGTTCCCGCGCCTTCAGGGCTATTGACTTTGATTGCGCCTGAATGTGCGGATATTATGTTATGGACCACAGATAAACCTAATCCCGTACCCATATCATTGGTGGTAAAAAAAGGAGTAAATATTTTTTGAATATTAGTGGGATCAATCCCTGAACCCGTATCGGTAAAGACAATTTCAATCGTCTCTTTCTCCTGGTCGATGTCAACGGAGAACTCTCCACCTTCAGGCATAGCTTCAAACGCATTAATGGCTATATTCAGAAAAGCCTGGTAAAGCAAATCCGAATCCCCCTCCACAAGAGGATCGAAAGCTATTGGACTATCTATCCAAGTTATAGCACGCTCCTTGATCTCTTCACTCAAATTATCCCTGACGCGATAAATAACATCGCGAATGTCTACGGCGCTCAATTGAGGAGACCTCGGTCGAGCAAATTCGAGGAAATCCGTTAAAATACCGCTCAATCTGGTGGTTTCCTCTAGAATAACCCCGCATAGCTTACGTATTCGAGAAGGGTCAGGATTGCTTTTCCTGACGAGCATTTCAGCGGACGATTTGATAATTCCCAGAGGATTGCGGATTTCATGGGCCACAGTCGCAATCATCTGACCGATTGAAGCGAGCTTTTCAGACTGCTGCAACTGCTCCTCAAGTTTTTTTTGCCGGCTACCCCTTTCCAGCAGCATCCGTTCGCCGCGACGAACAATTAAAGTTAATGTCACGAATAAAAACGTCATCAGACCTGCCGACACTAGAATAATAGCCATGACGGACTGTTGCGCGGCAATATATTGATCCGTGACGTCTTGGCTAATCTCCAGTACTCCATAAATTCCGCCAAGCATCCAGTAGTTACCCGTCACTTCGCGTAAGGGATAATAAGTTACCGTTAAGCGACTATCCATCCATCTATTTTGTGGAGATTTTTCCTCCGCTATTACGGTTTTGTCCTTGCCGTTGAAAGCCTCGTCAATGGATGAATTAGGGGGCTCAAACTTGCCGATCAAGTCGTAATCAGTGCTGTACGCAATTTTCCTGTTCTTATCTATTACCTTTATACGTCTGATTTTGAGTCCATAGGTGAAATCTTTAATTAAAGAATCAAGGGCGCCGAATTGGTCCCACTTCTGCAAATCCATTTGAGCGCCACGAGCTTTCAGTGGAGCATAAAATCCTGTAAAAATATTATAATTAAGATTTTCTGCCAGCAGGCGAGCGTAATTTTCCGAATTCTTCAACAGAGCGCTGATATTCCCCGTATAAAGAAAAGCGCTCAACAAAAAAGTAACTACGGCAATAACCAAAAAGCCGGAGATCAAAAAGTATTTTTGTAGTCTGAATGGTCCGCCGTTCGCGTGACCGTTCAATTTCAGCATTCTATAGTATCTCCGTCAAAGGCGCCGGCCTGAGTTCCACATGGTCCCATATAGCATTAAGAAGACTTTAGGTAAAGAGTGAGACTCGTCGAACAGCTTCAAACAACAAAATGGAATGTGTCTTGACGGACTTAAATCGGGACGTGAGAAGTTTTAAGGACCTTCGGACTCAGCAATCAGTCCTATCCTAAATTATTCTTTATACATCAGCTAAGATATGGTTGTCTTACGAGAACGTGACATCATCATCTGTGAGCAATTGGTTCTCAAATTAGCTATAATGGAATTGTGCACGGCGGACATGTCCATTCACGGCTTTACATATAGATTATCTAATGCTAACAATCACAGGTGGTCGGTCAACAGTTCGCAATTAACGCTTTTTCGAGCGGAGGCGTCTATGGTTTCAGCAAATTGTATAAGATTGTTTTTTGCTTTTCTATTAGTTTGTATGTCCATGTCTCTCAGCATGGCCCAAGACTCAGATATTAATCTTCAAAATGAAAACTCCTCCGAGCAAAATGAAAATTACGATAGATATATTGATATAAAAATACCGCAAGGATTTGTCGCTGAAAATGTTGAGGAGTCCGGAATACATAAATGGAAAAAAGATTCAGCGGAAATATACTTAATTATCGGTGACTTGTTTTCCAGCGCCAAGACGACTTTTGACTCACTGAAAGAGGGCGCCAAGGCAAACAGCAAAATAGAAGTGGTCCAGGATCTTAAATTACAAGGAGGTCAAGCATTTATGTACAAGGAAAAGCCCTCTGACGATCCTGGAAGATTGAGAATGTGGCGAATTATCATTGTGACTAAAGATAAAATGATGACAATTGATCTGTCGGCGCCCACTAAAGACTTCCCCAATTTTATCAACGATTTTTCCTCTGCCGCCAATTCGATTAAACTGAAATAACCTGGTTGCTTATGACGGACAAAAATCAATTATTGCGATCCTTGCCTTCAGTTGACAAACTATTTCGAGATCCGGCGTTTGAACATTTAAACAAGCTGTATGCCCATGATTTGTTAAAAAAAATAGTGACCAAGGTACTAGATGGGCTCCGCTCCCGTATATTATGCAATACGATTTCGGCCGAGTATTGCACTTCTGAGCAAATTGTTCGAGAAGTTAAAGAAGCGGCGTATCAGGCTCTGGGGCCCAAGCTCAAAAAAGTGATAAACGCAACAGGGGTCATTGTCCATACCAATTTAGGTCGATCACCTTTGTCTGAAAAAGTAGCCAGGAGGATAGCCGAAATTGCGACGGTTTATTCAAACCTGGAATACAACTTGGACTTGGGCAAACGAGGAGAGCGTAATGCTCATCTGAAAAACCTCATGAAAGAGTTGACCGGCGCGGAAGCGGCTTTAGCCGTCAATAATAACGCTGCTGCGGTGCTATTGGCGTTATCCAGCTTGGCGCCTGGAAAAGAAGTGATCGTCTCCCGTGGAGAATTGATAGAAATCGGTGGTTCCTTTAGAGTTCCTGACGTAATGAAGCGCTCAGGCAGCATACTAAAAGAAGTTGGAACCACGAACAGAACTCATCCTAAGGATTATAGAGAAGCAATTAATGAGAATACGGCGTTGATTCTCAAGGTTCATACGAGCAATTATCGCATTGTGGGATTCACGCGGGAAGTGGAACTCGATGAACTCGCTGAGATTGGTAAAGAATATTATATCCCCACGATGATGGATCTTGGTAGCGGATGCCTTGTGGATTTGTCTAAATTTGGTCTGGCTGAAGAAGTAACCGTGCAGGCGGTGCTCTCCAAGGGCATAGATGTTGTAAGTTTTAGTGGAGACAAGCTTCTTGGCGGTCCTCAAGCAGGTATCTTAGCCGGGAGAAGTGATCTTATTGAAACGATGCGTGTAAACCCCTTAGCGCGCGCTCTTAGAATGGATAAACTCACGTTAGCCGGCCTTGAAGCTACCCTTGAAGAATACGTGAGCCCTGAAGGTCCATTCGATAGTATACCAACTATCCAGATGATCAGCGCAAGTCCGGAGCAGCTTCAAGACTCAGCGGAAGCTCTTGCGAACGCCGTCAAAGCAGAGGTGGGATCAAACATCGAGGTGAGCATCGAAAAAGGAGTCGGGCGGGTCGGTGGAGGGGCGCTTCCATTGAGCGATCTTCCTGGACCTCGGGTGGCTGTTAGGCTAAGAAATATGTCCGCCGCTCGCGTAGAGGCTGAGCTGCGGCGGGGCATTCCGCCGGTGATAGTTCTCACGAAGGACGATGCAATTATGCTGGATGCTCGGGGATTTCGAGCCGGAGACTCGGCAATTGTTCCAAAACTAATTGCGTCTGCGATATCACGCTCTGAACGCTCTTAATCTTTAATTAGAATTATCGTCCCATCCATATAGAAGGCGCTCTTTAATGCCGTACAACCGTGGCCCAGTACGTAGGAAAGAATGGGGCGTAGCCATACCCATTGCTCTTGTGTATCCCAACAGCTTTAAGGTGGGCATGGGCAATCTTGGCTTCCAATTTATTTATCAATATCTGCATTCTCATCCTTCATATATCCCTGAGCGATTCTTTCTACTTGATTCCCCTACCAAAGAGCCCCTTTCAATCGAATCCAGCCGTAGTCTTAGGGATTTTGCCGTCATTGCTTTCGCGCTACCTTTCGAGAACGACTACGCAGCCGTGCCTGCATTTCTTCGAGCCGCCGGAGCGCCGGTCCTCAGCGTTCATCGAGGACCGTCTGACCCCTTGATAGTTGCCGGCGGAGTATCTATATCAATAAATCCTGAGCCTCTCGCGGCTTTCATGGATTTGATTCACATTGGCGAAATTGGGCCTGAAATTGTTAGTTTGTTTGATCAACTCCCGGATGTTTTAGCCTCGAAAACAAGAGCAGCCTTATTCGAAAAATTAAGGCATATTCCAGGACTCTACATACCCTCTGTTTATAAGTTTGTTTTTGATCGTGAGGGAATTATTCAAGATATCAAATTTGAATCAGGATTTCCGGAAAAGGTAAAGGCAATAAAAAGACGTTCAAATGACGTAGTGATCCCCGCCTCTGTCTTTTTTACGCCGGAAGCGGAGTTCGGAGACAGTCTGCTTCTCGAAATTAATCGGGGGTGTGGTCGAGGCTGCAATTTCTGCGCAGGCGGATGGATACACTCGCCTTGCAGGTATTCATCCCTTGATGCGCTCAAAGACCACTTAGATAGGGCCACAGACAAGGGTCGTGTTGCAGGTCTCATCGGATCGGATCTCGCAGGGCATCCCGCCCTTGAAGAAATCCTGACTTACATCATTAATGAGGGGGGAAGGTTTTCGCTTTCTTCAATACGACCTGAGGGTCTATCCCCAAAAATCATTGAACTCGTTGCGGCCACAGGTCAGAAAACCGCTACTCTGGCCCCTGAAACAGCTTCTAATCGTATGAAGAAGGTCATCGGCAAAAAAATTCCTTCAGAACGATTCTATGAGTTGGTTGAGCGGCTTGTAACCGCCGGCATTCCAAATGTTCGGTTCTATTTTATGCTGGGCCTACCAACTGAAACCGATGAAGACGCGGAAGCTATAGCCGAGTTTGTCTTAATAGCCCAGAAAGTCTTCGTGAACGCTTCCAGAACCAAAGGCGCCATTGGTCATGTAAGTGTGCAAATAAATCCGTTTGTGCCGAAACCTTGGACTCCCTTTCAGTGGGCGCCCATGGCGACAAAGAAGCAAGTTGAATATCGAATCAAAATAATTCGGAAGATTTTGAAAGGAACGTCCAACATAGTTATTCGCGCCGAATCATACAAATCAGCGTACATCCAAGGCTTTATATCGAGAGCCGACAGGCGCATTGCAAATACACTGGTTAGAGCCTCATTTCCGGGGAGTTGGCCGGCGGCCCTGAAATCATGTGCATACGATGCTGATTTTTTTGCCTTGCGTGAGAAAGCCGCGGACGAAATACTCCCATGGGACATAACGGATCACGGCATTTCAAAGAAAACGATTAGAACCATTTACGAGAAAGCTGTTACACAAGGCGGTTGATTTAAGTTTAAGTAAATCTATCTAGTATACGGTGCGTATAAAATTGCGGTGCCACCCGCTTGTCTTCAGCGCAACAATGTATTCAACACCAACTCTACCTTGCTTCTAAAGAGGCGATTACTTCACGCTCAAGGCGCCTGCGCCACTGTAACAACAGGCGCCGGCCCGGCGCATTAAAAAGTCCGCAACATATAATCCAATGAACTCTCCGGATTATTGGGACTGCGAATCATCCATTGGTAATCATCCAATCGGTTTTGTCTATCCCATTGCCGCCACAGCCGTGGATTAGGAGCAAGATAGTATTGGTAGGGATTTGGAGGCGTAGGTCTTCTCGCTCCGCCGTAATAAACACCGGGAGGTCCCTGCGGGACTTGGGGATAATAGTAATATCCGTAATACTGCGCCGTCGCCATACTTGGTTGAAAGAATACAATGCCGCTCAAAACCACCGTAGCGATTATCGTAAAAAATATTCTCATTTCGTACCCCTGATTAAAAACGAGGAAGGATTGTGAATTGGTGCGAGAGGGGGGACTCGAACCCCCATGGGTCGCCCCGCTGGATCCTAAGTCCAGTGCGTCTGCCAATTCCGCCACTCTCGCAAGCGAACAGGTAATACCTATTTATACTTTCTGCGCCGAGTGTCAAGCTTGACGTACGGGTAACCGAGTAGTTTGCTACACAGTGGTGTTCAGTCTCTCTATTAAATTACTAATACTATTTCGTCGAATCAAGCAGCTTAACCCAATGTTCAAATTGACTTTTCAACAGAGGGTTTTTCGTCAATTCCTTGGATTTCATGAACAACTCCGATGCGAGCCTCGCTTTACCAATCTCTTGATACAAGCTCCCGACCATGATTATGGAAGCAGTGAAATCCGGATCCAATTCCAGACTGACGACATAACCCAAAAGTTTCCCATCGGCAGGACTGCGTCTCAAGAAAGTAACACTATTGTAAGCATATGCAAACGGGGGCGTAAACCGGCGCGCCTCATGCCAATCGGAAACTCCCTTTAACACCGCTCCTGAAATAAAATAAGCCAAGCCTCTATTGACGAGAGCTTCGTAGGAATCTGGATGTTGTTTTATATACTTGGACCAATAGCTTATTGCGGTTTGAAGATTTCCCGAGTGAACGGCCAGCATCGCTTTATCGAAGTTATCCGCATACAATGGAGGTGAGTAACCAATGGTCAGCGCCGCGGATAATATGAAAAAGTATCGTAGAGAATTGTTCAATAAAACCTCGGCGGCGGCGCCAATCAACTATCACAATTGGTAACGGTTAAGACCATAAACTGTTTATGATATATTAGGATACGCAGTAAGAGAAGGGTTTGGCGCGGCCGCCGGCGCTTGAATGATTTTCCGCAAATGTCAAACAGCCTACCAATGTTATGCTGGTTCTCGAAAGTAGTCACGGATTCAATGACCAAGATTCTCGATTCGGTCGACCATACGTGCCACCAAAAAGCTATGAAACCTGGTCATATATCAGGGCTTATAAATGTCATTCCAGAGTAAGCTGGAATCGAGGAAGATCTGGGTCCCAGCTTCCGCGGGGACGACGAGTCGGAGGCTTTTTCGACAGAACTTTCAAGAAATCCTATATGCCGATAGTGCAACCTCGCTTGAAAGTTCCCGCTTCTCGCCAAATTTAAATATCAGACTTGGCAAACAAAAACGTATATGTAATAAGTCTGAAATTAATGAGAGGCGGAATGAGTTACGTTGACTTAAATAACGATCCAATAGATTCTCGTGAACATCTTGTTATTGATGGGAGAAATTATGATGTTCAGGTAAGACGACGCGTTAGCCTGCCATTAGACGCTCCGAGATTGATTATTGTGTCGAGGCAAGTAAATGCGGCCTCTCAAAATATTGTCAAAACTTGCGTAAGAAGCATCGAGCACTTTACGCCTGAACCTCACGAACTGTGGGTTGTGGACAATAATTCCCCAATAGAAAAGGTCAATTGGTTACTTGATGAGCCGAGCATAAATGTGGCCTTCAACCGAACTGAGCCCCGCCCATCCCAGCCGGCCGCCGACAAAGATCCTGTGGATTCAGGCAATCAAATGGATTGGGGTAGTTACGCAAACGCTATAGCTTTGGAAATCGGGGCCCGATTAGTTGATCCAGGCACAGCATACTTTATGACCCTTCATATGGATACTATGGCAACGAGATCCGGATGGTTGACGTACCTTAGATCCAAGATTAAAGGCAAGACACGCTCCGCAGGATTTCGTTTTGACAAAACAAGAATTCCTGAAGGCGTGCTTCATGTCTTAGGTTACATTGTGGATTTTCAATTATTCCAACGCCTCAAATTGGATTTCCTGCCCGACTTACCTGGGCTTGACGTGGGAGATAAAGTCACTGTCGAATTACGAAAAGCGGGCTATGATGTCTTTGCTTGTCCTAACACCCTATGGGAGCCGGAAGTGGCCTCAAAAATCACCTCTGATGATCTTCTGGGCTCATTTGCCGTTGATCGAGCTCTGGATGACGATAGCAATGTTATATTTCTTCATCTGGGCAGAGGCGTCCGCAAATCTATTGGCGACCATCAGCGAGGAACTCTGGTCGCCGAATGGTCACGAGTGGCTGAAGAGTTGATTAGGACCCGCTAATGCTTGCCCAATGCGTCTAACGGTCGCGAATAGGGGACTTCATCACCGATGATTCCGCCCATCGAGCGGAATACGTATACTGGCGCTGAGCTTATGACGACGCGCGGCCCGAATTTAAGTCTCCGGGTTACAAGTTGTAAAGACTACTTTTCGTTTGGCTCACTGAATCCGAACTCTTTAAAAATCTTTTGCGACTTCTCGCCTGCAAGAAACTTGACAAAATGATCAGCAGCTTCTTTGTGAGCGGCTTTTTTGACGACAGCAGAAGAAGAAACCGAATTTACATTGTGGTTTGCCGGTATTTTTACCAAATCTATCGGATTACCGATCTTTTTCTGAAAAAGCGCTTCGGTTATCCACACGGGGCCGGCGTCTGATTTCGATTCCATAACTCTCAGCGGCGTTTCTCGATGATGAATTCTGGTGTTGAAGGTAGTGCCGGCTTTGTGTTTCTCTTCCGTTACCTTTTTCGCTAATTCTGAACCCCCTGCTTTGTCCAAGGCTTTGATGATCCGGGTTCGAATACCTTCTTTTACTCCAGGCATTGCGACTGTGATATTGGAATCGGCCAGGTCCGCGAGCGACTTAATGCCCTTAGGATTACCTTTGCGCACCATTATGCCTAGAGTGTTGCTTGTATAGTCCACCGGATTTTCCAGAAGTCCTGCGTCTTTGAGTTCCTCAATTCGTTTCTTACCTGCCGTAAAAACATCAGGTTGGATTTTTATTTGCAAATTGCCGATTACCAATGTTCCGGTCTTCATTTGCTCTGCAATGATGCCCGGAGGCAAGGTTTCCCAGTAAATCCGTTTGTACTGCGGGAACTCCTTTTTGAAGGCTGCGACGAGGTGAGGGAAAACCATAAATTGGTTTCCTCCTGCAAATATCACGAGATCCGGATCAACAATGTCCCCGTTCAAATCCGAAATCATGTCGATCCCCGGAATCGTAAAGTTGAGCCCTTCAGGCGGGACGCTCCACGGTAGAGCTTGTTCAGCGGAGCTATGGGTAATTGTCATGCCGAAGATTATCAATGCGACAAAAAGTAATTGTTTCACGAGATCCCCCTTGTTTATTAATTGTAGGCAGCATAATAGAAATTAAGCTCATCCGTAACTTTGTTCCAAACACTCAGCAATGTTTATGGTAAATTGATGCCTCCTTCTCATCTAAGATACGGACACGCGCGTTCGCCTTATCTCAATTATATAAAGAGAAAATAGCTTTTATTTCAAGCGAACCTAGAGCGCGACCGGCAGGTTTATTGTTCAGTCATGAATTGCTATATGGATGAGCAAAATAAACACACTATATTCAGAATAAGTTTGATCTAATGGTATCGACGCCGGCTTGAAAGGGAGACTGTTATGAAAATAACTGCAATCACTATGTTGGCATGTCGCTTGTAGCTACGTCGCTATTTGCGGATTCAACAGGCCGGCGCCGTTGCGCTTGATGATCAAACAGATCGCCTTCCTATTCCCATCTGCCTCCCCTACCTCGTCTCATGTCGACCGTATGATCGCGACGGGAGAGGACCACAGTCCCTTCCCCCGGTCCGCCGACCACTGAACTCATGACCCATGAGACTATGGAGACAATTATAGACGCGAAAAAGGCCGACCAAAAGCTCGCTACATGCAACCCCCCGGTAATTGCCCCCGCCAATTGAAACATTAGAGCGTTTATAACCAGAATGAAGAGCCCAAGAGTGAGCAAGGTCAAAGGTAACGTCAATAGGATAATCAAAGGTCTTACCAAAGCATTTAAGATGCCCAGTATTGCGGCGGCTACCAAAGCGCTGCCGAAACCACTGACCTGCACTCCGGAAAGCAAATAAGGAACTACCATAATAGCAATGGTAGTAATCAGCCATCTTATAGAAATTCCTCGCATTGTAAGCTCCAGACTGACGGAATCACAAATATGGCAACTAACTTAAATGATTCCGCCAATATCGGGCGTATGTAATTCAGATGCCCACTAATTCGATTAGTGTGAAATAACTTGAGCTATTCAGTCTTAATACGAGGTTGCTTTTCCAGTTTCTCCTCTTCTCTCTTCATAAAAGGGGTAATTAGATCAATAGGAACCGGGAATATGGTGGTTGAATTCTTCTCCGCCGCAACTTCAACCAACGTCTGGAGAAACCTTAACTGCAAAGCGGTCGGGTGTTTTGAAATAATTTCAGCGGCTTCGGAAAGTCTAGTCGCAGCCTGGTATTCACCTTCCGCATTGATTACCTTGGCTCTTCTTTCGCGTTCCGCTTCAGCCTGCCTAGCCAGGGCGCGCTGCATTTCGGTAGGTAAATCGATGTGCTTGACTTCCACCATGTTAACTTTAACGCCCCAAGGATCGGTATGCCTGTCTAAAATTTCCTGAATTTCAAGATTGATCTTCTCACGTTCTGAAAGTAGATCATCCAGTTCCGACTGGCCGCAGACGCTTCTCAGCGTCGTTTGAGCCAACTGCGATGTGGCATATAGGAAATTTTCAACTTCTATTACGGCCCGCGTAGGATCCATAACTCTGAAATAAATCACCGCATTAACCTTCACGGATACATTATCCCGTGTTATGACATCCTGCGGAGGCACATCCATTACGACAGTCCGCAAACTGACGCGAATCATTTTATC
>JBBSBY010000044.1:0-28269 GCA_038250835.1 Desulfomonilales bacterium
CGAGACTATTGCCTGGCGGACCTTCATTTTGCCTGCATAGAATGGTGAAGCCGAAATATTCAAATCTATTTGGGCTTTGTTATCTAATGCGGATAATGCCGTGGGGGATTCCTTTACCCATATATCCTCACAAATAGAAACTGCAAAGCGGATTCCATCAATTTCAAATATTAGAGGTCTTGTCCCGGGTTCAAAATACCGTTTTTCATCAAAAACACCATAATTAGGGAGCTGGGACTTGTGGTATGCGGCGATTAGCCGTTGATCGCTCAAAAGAGCGGCCGCGTTGTAAGTTAAACCATTTTGTGAGTCCGCGAAGCCTACCAATGCTGAAATCCCTGAACAGTATTCTTGAATGCGTTGGATGTACAGTAAGTTATTGGCGAGAAAGCTCTTTTTAAGTAACAGATCTTCCGGCGGGTATCCGCACAGCGCCAGTTCCGGAAATGTGACGATATCCGCTCCCGCCGATTTGGCTCGTTCAATGTAAGCGATTATTTTTTTCGATGTTCCCTCAAAATCGCCGACTATGGGGTTAATTTGGGCCATGGCAATTATGGTCTTTCCCATCGCTCTCTCCTTGCCCTAATGTTGAAAAAAGTTGGCCGTCAAACCGCATGAGCCGGTGACGGCCTCATCATACCAAATATGGGTAGCTTTTAGGCTGTTTCCATCTTAAATATCGTAATAAAGAAAAAACTCGTAGGGATGCGGTCTCATGCGGATTGGATTCAGTTCAGCGCTTATTTTGTACTGAATCCATTTATCAATAACGTCCTGAGTGAACACATCGCCTTTCAGCAAAAATTCATGATCATTCTCGAGAGCGTAAAGCGCTTCTTCCAGGCTTCCCGGCGCGGACGGAACATTCTTCAGATCTTCAGGAGACAACGCGTAAATATCTTTGTCCAGAGGTTCACCCGGATCGAGTTTGTTCTCTATACCGTCAATGACAGCCATAAGAAGGGCGCTGAAGGCCAAGTAGCCGTTACAGGATGGATCAGGAGTTCTGTATTCGATGCGTTTCGATTTGGGCGAAGCGCTGTACATCGGAATACGGCAACAAGCGGATCTGTTTCGGGAGGAATAAGCAAGATTCACCGGCGCTTCAAAACCCGGGACCAGCCTCTTATATGAGTTGGTTGTAGGATTTGTGATTCCGCAGAGGGCCGGAGCGTGTTTGAGAATTCCGCCTATGCCCCACAAAGCTTCCTGGCTCAAACCGGCGTACTTGTCGCCTGCAAATAAGGGAACGTCTTCTTTCCAGAGGCTTATGTGTGTGTGCATGCCGGAGCCGTTATCTTCGAAAAGTGGTTTAGGCATGAAAGTGAGAGTCTTGCAGTTTCTCTTGGCGACGTTTTTCAAAACGTACTTAAACCACATCAACTGGTCGCCCATTTTGAGCAGAGGAGCGAACTTCATGTCGATTTCACCCTGACCGGCGGTGGCAACTTCGTGGTGTTGAGCTTCTATGGTTATTCCCAGAGATTCGAGGACCAGCACCATTTCGGTTCTAATGTCCTGCTGGGAATCCGTGGGGGACACGGGGAAGTAGCCCTCTTTGTGCCTCGGCTTGTAACCCAAATTGGGATTTTCATCACGGGCCGTATTCCAGCAGCCTTCAGTTGAGTCCACTTCGTGAAAGCCGTGATTCGAGCCGTAACCGTAACGAACATCGTCAAACATGAAGAATTCCGCTTCAGGACCGATATAGCAAGTATCCGCAATCTTCGTATATTTGAGGTATGCTTCAGCCTTAAGAGCGATGTTGCGCGGGTCTCTGGTGTAGCGCTCTTTTGTTACGGGATCGACAATATTGCAAATTAACGACAGCGTGGGGTGCTGCATGAAAGGATCCATAATAGCAGTCGCAGGGTCGGGAATCACCAACATGTCCGAAGCGTTAATGGGCTGCCATCCACGAATGGATGAACCATCAAAACCAAAGCCGTCTTCAAATGCGTCCTCTTCCAGTTCATGCAAGGGAACGCTGAAATGTTGCCACATTCCAGGAAAATCCATGAACTTGAGATCAACCATCACCGCGTTATTCTCTTCCGCGTATGCCAATACCTGTTTAGGATCCATTCCAAAACTCCTTGTTTGCATAGATAACTTTCTGTTTTCCTCTTTCAAGGAAAAGCTATATTACAGAGGCGCCAAAGTCGGTCTACAGGGCGTCTTCATCTCTTTCACCGGTTCTGATCCGAACCACGGTTTCAACAGGCAAAATGAATATTTTCCCGTCGCCTATACTGCCTGTTCGGGCCGCGGCAACGACTTTTTCGATTACCTGATCGACCAATTCGGAGCGAACCACCATTTCGATTTTCATTTTAGGTAAGAAATCCACCAAATATTCCGCTCCGCGATAGATCTCTTTATGACCTTTTTGTCGCCCAAACCCCTTTACCTCACTTACCGTCATTCCCTGAACGCCGATTGAACTCAGAGCCTCTTTAACGTCATCCAGTTTAAAAGGTTTTATTATGACTTCCACTTTTTTCATGTATATCTCCCAATTGACGTAGAATCTTCATGCGAGCGGCTTGACGTTTAAAAGTTGTGACCGACTTCTCCGTGCGCCGATGTGTCGACACCCGCGCCTTCTTCTTCACCGCTGACCCGCAAACCCATGACTGCTTTGATAACGTAAAGAATGATTAAGGTCACGATAAAACAGTACCCTATGACCACCACTGAGAATACCACGAAATCGCTGAACTTCGTCCTTTCGGCAAAGGCGCCGGAAATTAGGGCCGGAGTGATGATGACAAACATGCCTTGAAAAATCATGAAAACCGAATGAGGAATAGTTAAGCCTTCGACCCGTGGAAAGACCGGAGTTTAACACTGAGCCGAGTAGAGCAATATAGGCGCCACTATCCACTATTGGAATCTATCCAGGTAACCGCTTAAATTTACTTGACTAATGTCTTTGCGTGAATGCGCAAAATTAATCCACAATTTCCGTCAGCCTACACATTTGTAGGAGACGGAACTTGGAGCCTACGTTTCCGTATGTAGTTAAAATGTTCGCCAGTCAGTGACTATTACTAACAGCGTAATTAGAGACCTATTTGTTACATCCTAAGAGCTTGGTCTATTAAACCGTCCGTTCGATAGACTTCTTACCGTTTCACATGCCGAGTTTCCGGCGCCGCAAGGAACCATGTCCACAAACACGTTTAAGATTGGCACGGAGACTAAACTTGCTATGGAAACATTACCTATTCCGTTGAACATTAGTATGATTCACCGATTACTCGGAATGGATTTAACTATATTGAGCCAAAATGAATCTATCTAAGTGTGGTGTTTGCGCATAATTTTCGGTTTAGGTAAGGGTCGCTCGTTTGCCGGTAGATTGATTCGAAAAATTAAGCGCCATTCTTTGCAGTCGCTACTCCAGTCTTAGGAGGTCTATAGGGCTTCGTCGTCTCTTTCTCCGGTTCTGATTCGTATCGCGGCGTCTACAGGAAGCACAAATATTTTACCATCTCCGATAGTGCCGGTCCTCGCGGCCGAAACAACTTTCTCGATGACGGAATCGACCATATCTTCTGGAACCACCATTTCCATTTTGATTTTAGGGAGAAAGTCTACGATGTACTCGGCTCCGCGATATATTTCTTTATGTCCTTTTTGCCTACCAAAACCTTTCACTTCAGTCACGGTCATTCCTTGGACTCCGATTGAACCCAAAGCTTCTTTTACTTCGTCCAGTTTGAACGGTTTGATGATAACTTCAATTTTTCTCATTTATTGTCCCCTTAACTTAAATCCAAGCGTCTACAGGTTGTAGCCGGTTTCACCGTGAGCCGAGGTATCCACGCCCAGCACTTCTTCTTCTTCGGAGACTCTCAGACCTATAACGGCTTTGATTATGAAAAGAATTACAAGAGTCACTATTAAAGAGTAAGCAATGGTGGCTGCGACGGCGACAAATTGGACCCACAGTTGACCGGCATTGCCAAAGAATAATCCGTCTCCGCCGGCCGCATTTATGGCTTTAGAGGCGAAAAGTCCCGTCGCCAAAGCTCCCCAGACTCCACCCACACCATGGACGCCGACAACATCGAGGGAATCGTCATAACCGAGACTTGATTTCGCGAGCACAGCCAAGTAGCACACTAAGCCTGCCACTAAACCAATGATTACTGATGATATCGGTCCAACAAAGCCGGAAGCGGGGGTAATTGCAACGAGACCGGCCACGGCCCCGGAAGCCAAACCAAGAGTAGTCGGTTTACCTTTGATGATCCATTCAGCGAACATCCAGGAAAGAGCGGCCGCCGCGGTAGCCATATGAGTTACCACGAAAGCCATAACGGCAGTGGAATCGGCTTTTAAGGCGCTGCCCGCGTTGAACCCGAACCATCCAAACCATAGGAGCCCTGCGCCTATCAAAGTTAAAGTAAGATTGTGAGGGATCATTGCGCTGGTCCCGTAGCCTTTGCGCTTACCTATAACAATAGCGCAAACCAGAGCGGCTATACCGGCGTTGATGTGAACTACGGTTCCGCCGGCGAAATCAAGAGCGCCCATCTTGAGCAACCAACCGTCCGGTCCCCATACCCAGTGAGCGATTGGGCAGTATACAAAGGTGATCCATAAGAACATGAATACTACAAAGGCGCTAAACTTCATTCTTTCGGCAAAAGCGCCTGAAATGAGAGCAGGAGTTATGATCGCGAACATACATTGAAAAATCATGAAGGTCAGGGACGAGATTGATTGGTCGGGCCATAGGTCCGCCCCGACACCGTTTAAACCCAAATATTGAAAACCTCCGACGAAGCCGCCAAACGCATCCGGGGCAAATGCGATAGAAAACCCATAAAATAACCATATGATGGAGGCTAGACCCATAATAAAAAAAGCGTGCATCATCGTGGATAGAACGTTTTTAGCTCGTGTCATTCCTCCGTAAAATAGCGCGAGTCCGGGAGTCATGAGCAGGACCAAAGCCGAAGCGGTCAACACCCAAGCGGTATCCGCAGCATTCATAATGAAATCCTCCAGGGGCATAAATTATTACTAGATTCGCCGTGAGCCTAAACAATACGAGCTCGTGCCATAAGTCGCTAAACGCGATTTTGATCCAACGAATGGAAACCGCTTTTCATTTTTGAATGCCGACTTGAGGGCGGGGGAGAGTTCAGATACGGCGATCGAACATGTCTGTGATTGAGCAACCTGGGCGCCACAATTATGAAAGATGCTGATGTGCTTTCTAAGACCCTACATTTAGTGATTAATTGCAGAACGCAGGAATAGCCGGACGCGTATCCACGCCGACATATCCTACAAAGTGGTAGTGTTAATGGTTTGTATTTACGAAATGGTACGAAATCTACGGGGGTCTATGTCATGCTTGCGAACTCGTAAGCCCATTATCCTTTCAGATATACCCAAAGTGCGAGCCGCCTTAGCCTTGTTGCCACGCGCAGCTTTCAACGCGTCTATCAAAAGGTCACGCTCTATATGCTCCAATGTGCCTTCCAGCGAGCCTGAATAGGAGGTACCGCTTGCTTCGGCGGTCTGTAGTGTTGGTGGGAGATGGTGTCCGTGAATTACGGAATTCGAACTCAAAAGGACGGCGCGTTCAATACAGTTCTCGAGTTCCCTTACGTTGCCGGGCCAGTGGTAGGACATGAGCATGTCTATAGCCGGGGTGCTGATACGCTTTATATCCTTGTGATTCGCTTTGCTGTATCTTTCCACGAAATAGTCGGACAGTAGCGGCACGTCCGTTTTCCTCTCACGGAGCGGAGGCACATGTATGGGAAAAACATTGAGTCTGTAGTACAAATCTTGACGAAACAGACCTTCGGAGATTAGTTCCTCTAAATTGCGGTTTGTAGCCGTGATGATGCGCACGTCGGTTTTAATAGTAGCCGTGCCGCCTACCCTCTCAAATTCCCTCTCTTGAAGAACTCTTAACATCTTGATCTGAGTAGTGGGAGATAAATCCCCTATTTCGTCAAGAAAAATGGTTCCACCATCAGCCAATTCAAACCGACCTTTGCGGGCTGCTATAGCTCCGGTGAACGCGCCTTTTTCGTGGCCGAAAAGCTCACTTTCTACAACACTTTCAGGTAACGCGCCGCAGTTAACCTTTATGAACGGCCTTGAGGATCTGAAGCTATTGTAGTGAATAGCATGGGCAACCAGTTCTTTACCTGTGCCGCTTTCACCGCGAATCAGAACCGTGGTGTCACTTTTAGAAACCTGACCGATAAGATCATAGACGCTCCGCATACCTTTGGAAGTACCAATAATATTCGAGGGCCTAAATCGTTCTTTGAGCTGACTTTGGAGTCGCTGGTTTTCCTCCAGCAAGCGATGCCGCTCTTCGTGAGCTTGTTGCCTGAGTCTCACGGCTTGAGCAATCATCGAAGCGATAACCGAAAGTAGTCTTACATCCTCTTCCAGGGAAATCGCTTCATCGAACAGCCGATCAGCGTTAAGAGTCCCGACTACTTCGTTCTCTATCTTGATAGGCACACAAATAAATGAAATATCCCTTTTCGGCATACCTTTGCGGGCGCCGGTCCTATCGAGAAACAAAGGTTCATCAGAAATGTGCGGTACAACCGCAGCGCGCCCCGTTTTCACGACTTTGCCTATAACTCCTTCGCCGGATTTGTAGCGTCCCTTTTCCTTTTGGGATGGTGAAAGTCCATGAGCGGCTTCGATGTAAATCTCTCCGGATTTCCTATTCAGCAGCGTTAAGGTTCCTCTGAGCATACCTAAGTGTTTAGCTATGGTTTCAAGCACCGGTCCGGCTACATCACGTAAATCTATACTGCGGTCGAGTATTTGGCTGATTTCGAATAAGACTAGTAGCTCGTTGACTTCTCTCTTAACTTTATGAGTTGAATTAATGGGCATCGTTTTGTATTTCTCTCACTATCATCTAATCTATTACGGCGCTCGGTTATCTTAAGCTCAAAGAGTGTTCCGTGCGCAGGGCGGTGTTTACAATTCGCTTTAACGATGCGTAGTGGACTGTACTCGGGTATCGGAGCAGAGCGTTTTAATCCGATCCCGGACGTCGTTTGTGGCTGCGTTTGATGAACCACTCAAGATCTGAAATCCATTCCTCATCTTATATCATACCTGTTAGTAACCTGCGATCCCAAAAACTACATTGAAGTCTGTTTTTGCCTGGAGCACCATTTTTCTTTATTGGCATCATTGGTCTAGTTCAGAGGGTTGTCGGGAAAAGCGACTACTATTTGCCATATGTATGGTTCAAAGTTCTCACTCATGGGTCGATTGAGCAATAGACCCCCATGTTTCAACGGATAAGGCTTGACCCTTTCAATTTAGCAAACTAGACTTAATAAATGATTTTTATGCGTATTACTCCACCCCAAGAAAATAGCCATAGCCGTTTCATTATTGTCATGATTGCGTTAACGCTCATGACCTCTATTGCATTGGCCTGTAGCGGCGTCGCTCTCTGCTCACAAGCCGGTGATGAGCACGATCCGGTTAATTTGGGCAGGAGATTAATCCGTATAGGAAAGTTCGGTAAGGCTGCGGAATTGTGGAATCATTCCCAGATAGAATCGGTGTTTAAACCCGTAACATACGTGCTTTTAGGGGAAGCTCAGCTTAAAGCGGGCCAATTAGCTGACGCTGAAGCCACTTTGAAAGAATTTCTGGACACCTACAAATTATCGTCTTACCGGGGGTACGTTACAGAATTATATGCCGCCGCGCTGGCTGACCAGAAGAAACCCGAAGCGGCGCCTCTTTTAGCCGACATCCTCAACAAGTCGCCTGGCCGCGACAAACCTGAGATAATCTTTAAAATTGCTGAATTGCATCGGGCTCTCGGCGCTTACGAGGAAGCCGAGAAGCACTATCGATATTTATATCTCAAACACCCTGCGTCAATTGAAGGCTTGAAAGCTTCAGAGCGGATCTCCCGGCTAGTATTTAGTCAAAAGATTAATAAGCCCGTGTACACAGAAACGGATAAGACTGCCAGAGCGGACCGTCTATTTGCGAGTGGGCGTTTTGATCTGGCCGCGGAAGACTATCAACAGTTACTAAAAGCCAAGCCGCGCAATAAAGCTCTACTTATAAAGATCGCCAAGTGCCGGTTTAAAGAACGGCAGAATCAACATTCTCTCAACGCCTTGAGGATACTGCAGAAGTCGGATGTGTCGGAAAATGATAAATTGGAAGGACTGTTTCTGGAGAGTCTAATATATTGGAGGCTCGACAAAGATAAAGATTTCGTGTCAGTTTCCAACAAAATTGTAGAAAAAAGCAACCCCAAATACAAGAAGCGGGCGCTGTATAATCTTGGCGGTTTTTACCTGGAAAAAAGGAAGTTTCCCGAAGCCGAGAAAGCTTACCGAAAATTCTTAACGATGCAGCCGGACGCATCAAGCAAAGCTGACGTTTATTGGAAGCTGGCCTGGATCAAGTATTGGAAACATGACTATTCTGCAGCCGCAAACTTGTTTAAAGAGGCTCGGCCGACGTCTCACATTGGAAAGATTGAGAATGCTTCAAAGTATTGGCAAGCGCGCTCGTATATTTTCATAAAGAAAAATAAAGAGGCAGAGTCGCTTCTGCGCGAAATCGTGCAATCCAACCCATTGAATTATTACGCCGGCGAAGCTGTTCGGGTTTTAAAAACAATGGGTGTGAACCAAGTCAATGGGAATATAAAGAAGGCTTTTCCTGATGTAACGCTTTCAAAGGAACAATCGGCGAATCCCATTATTTCTGACGCTGGAAAACTCCTGGACAAACAATTATACGAATTCGCCGTCATGCAGCTTGAGACTTTGCCCAAATCGATGCGAGCCAATCCCCCCGTAGCATTCTTGTTGGCAAAGGCGTATTACAAGGCGGAAAAATACACTCAAGCTCAAGAGACGCTTAGAACAGCTTTTGGTTCCTTAGTAGATAATCCGCCCGACAGCGCTCCGCCGGAATTTATAGAGATTGCGTTCCCTAGAATTCACCTGAATTACACGATTAAGACCGCTGAAAAGCACAGTGTAGATCCACATCTTATTTGGGCAATAATTCGCCAAGAGAGCAGATACGACGCGTCGGCAGTATCTCCCGCAGGGGCATTGGGTCTGATGCAGGTGATGCCGTATTCTGTGGGAATAGGAAAAAAATCGGGTAAGACTTCTACTAAAGTGATTGAAGAAATTCTGGATCCTCAAAAAAATCTGAATCACGGAATACGCATTTTGGCCAAAAATCTTGCTGCTTTTCATGGCCAACTAGCTCCTGCAATTGCTTCCTACAATGCAGATATAAGGAAAGTGCGGGATTGGGTGAAACGTGGCGACAAATTGAGTAACGACGAATTTATTGAAAGTATTCCTTATTTCGAGACGCGTTTGTACGTCAAAAAAGTGTTGGCGGGATACAGGGCCTATAGCTCTCTGCATAGAAGAAAGGATCTTGTCGGCTTATGGTGAAATGAAATTGAAAGGTTCAGTGAATGGATGATTGCTCTGAAAAGGAATCTGGGAATGTGTTTGATTCAACTCCTTACTTAAAACTGATGATTGATAAAGACGGTAGGTGGTTCCAGAATGGAAATGAAATCATTCATCCTGAAATTTATAAGTATTTCTGCTCCTTACTGGAAAAAGATTCAGATGGAAATTATAGAATCAGGATGGGTCGGGAAGTCTGCGCCGTGCGGGTTGAAGACGCCCCGTTTGTGGTGGTAAGCATTTCTACCTATCCGGACAAATTGAACATACACCTAAATGATGAATCCATTGAGGAACTTGACCCCTCAAACTTATGGATCGGCTCCAAAGACGTGCCTTACTTGAAAATTAAGAATGGCGCCTTTCACGCTCGTTTCTCAAGAGCGGCTTATTACCAGTTGGCTGAGCACATAAAGTCTCACGATGATACGGAGTTTTTTTTGGAGATCAATGGGGCACAATACCCAATTCGGCGAATAGACGACGACCAACCTGAACTTTAGCTAATCTTCCGCTTCGTGACAAATACCCGACTAGGAATTTACTTTTGATTGTATTGGATGTTATTGATGAATTTAACGTATGAAAGGTCGCCGAGCGATGTTTCTTGAATTATGTTCAACTAAGTAGAGTATTAATGAGGTTCGCATCGCACCTTGCAATATCATTCGAAAGTCCCCATCCCTGACCCTCTCCAAGAATCCAGGGGTGATTATAAAAATTTGTCCCTATTTAGCCACGAAATGGTGAAAAATTATTAACGCTGGAACTACTCAGGGTGTTTGGATTGAGGCGAATCCAGAATTAACGTCACAGGGCCGTCATTCACCAGCTCCACCATCATCATAGCCCCAAATCTCCCCGTTCGCGCACTAACTCCCTTGCTCTTAACCGCTTCTATAAATTGATTGTAAATCTCTTCAGCCTCTTCCGGGGGCGCTGAATTCGAATACGATGGCCGCCTACCCTTCCGGCAATCACCATAGAGGGTGAACTGTGACACTATGAGCATTGAGCCGCCAACTTGATCCAAACTCAAGTTCAGTTTTTCGTTTTCATCTGAGAAGATGCGCAACCCAACAAGCTTGTCAACCATCCATTTTATTTGCTCCGGTCCATCATCTTTCGCAGCGGCAATTAAGACCAGCAGTCCGTTTTCAATAGACCCTACAATTTCGTCGGAAACTTTAACACGAGCGTTTGAAACTCTTTGTACAACAGCTCTCATGGTCGTCCCGACAAGTACTTGTTCCAAAGAAAAATAAACGCAGGCACAAAATCCTCGCAATTTTGAATCATTGCTTGAGAAATTTCGGCGGGATTCATAAAGCCGCCCCACACGATTTCATCTGTATATGGTGTAATAGATACTGAACTAAACGCATTATAAAGCGTGACAAACTCATTGTCAGTAATTTCAGATGCCGGGATTTTGAATACCATATTTAAATGAGCGCTGATTCCGAGTTCCTCCTGTAATTCACGTTTAGCGGCCTCTTTATATGATTCTCCCGGATCCACGTGCCCGGCGGCGGACGAATCCAACTTCAGCGGATAATGATCTTTGCGTTCCGACCTGCGCTGCACAAAAATGTCGCCTGACGGATTGAAGAGAAAAATGTGAACGGCTCTATGCTTCAAGCCTCGGGAGTGTATTTCCCATCGGGAAGCTTTGCCGATAACCTCATCGTTATTATCGACAAATTCGAGAACTTCTAAATCAGTGGCGTACATTAGCAAATGTATGGGTAACAGGTTTATTGATATTTGTAAGCGCCGCCGCACCTCAGGGTCATTCGGTAGCCGCTTGCCTGGGCGAGGTAAAGGCGGGCTCCGGTGTTCTCATAGCAGAAGGCATCCCCTGATGAAGAACGAGTTCGGCGCCCCCCCAATTAACGAATCTTTCAGAAATTATCTATTTGGCGCCGGCAATCCTGCTGAATTGTTCCTCAACCTTTTTCCAAGTTATGATTTTTGCAAAATTGTCTACGTATTCAGCGCGGCGATTCTGATATTTCAGATAATATGCGTGCTCCCAGACATCGCAAACCATCAGCGGCATCACTCCCCAACTCGTCAAATTCTGGTGCTTTTCGGCTTGCATGATTATTAGCCGTTTACTGAAAGGCTCCCACCCGAGAATACCCCAACCGGAAGCTTCAACGGCTTTGCTTGCGGCGGAAAACTGCTTCCAAAAAGCGTCGTAAGATCCAAAATCTCGCTTGATTGCGGAAGCGAGCGCGCCTGAAGGTTCTCCACCGGCATTCGGACCAATCGTCGCAAAATAAATCCAATGCAGCACCACACCTGAGCCGTTGAAAGCTAAATCACGACTCAAGCTCTTAATATTGTCGAACTTGCCTTCGGCCCGGGCTTTTTCGAGCTTCTCCAGAGTGGAGTTTAGTCCTTTCACGTATCCCGCAAAGTGTTTATCATGATGAATCTTTACTGTTTCTTCATCGATCACCGGCTCGAGAGCGTCCGCCGGATAGGGCAAGGCGGGCAGCTCGTGCGTGAACACGCCGGGCAGCTTTGGCTCCTGGGCCCATGCTTCGCCGACAAGCATCGAGGACAACTTACCCAAAGTGGCAGCGGCTCCCGCTCCAATCAAAACCTCTCGCCTGCTAAATTCGCTCATCAGTTACTTCCTTTCAGTGGATAGATAGGTTGTGTGGTTTAATTGAATGTTGAATTCGCAATAATCCCCGGCTTCAATCTAATAAAAACTTACATTTTTGCAACTCAGGAATACTTTTACGGCCCCAATTATAGTCAACTAAGGTGAGCCTTCAATTAGCTTATAGGCGGAATAAGATAAGGTCAACAATGGGCGTCAAAATAAATAGGGAATACGTTTTCTGATACTAATACCTTTAATTGTAATACTTACGTCGTAACACAGCAACTCCACTCCGTTTTGCACCACGGATCTAAGCTTTTGGCCGTATTCCGGATGAATATGATCTGCAGGGCTGAATAACTCTGCATCCATTCTCTGGATTAAGATAAAAAGCGCTGCTCGTGGCCCCTGCTTCACAAGCAAATCGAGTTCATTCAGATGTTTCAAACCGCGTGTTGTTATTGCATCCGGAAAATATCCAATTTTATTTTCGACCAGTGTGCAGTTCTTAACTTCAACATAGCAATCTCGGCGCTCATGACCGCTGAGCAAAAAATCCAATCGTGATTTATCGCTGCACCGCACTTCAGGTTGAACTGCGTCATACTCCGACAATTCCTGTATGACGCCGTTTTTTATTGAATGTCCAATCAATCGATTGGGAGTCAAAGTATTGACGCCGACGAGGCTGCCGGGCATCTCGATTAATTCCCAAGTGTAAGGACATTTGCGTTTGGGATTCAAAGAAACCGACACATGCGCGGGTCGTCCGGGTTCATTGCAGCCAAGCATGCTCCCCGAGTTTGGGCAATGCGCTAAGACAGGGCCGAGGTCGGGGAGTAGAATTTCGGCTACAAACCGATTGCGCCTTTTGATTAATTTACCTTCAAGGAGTGGCGGCCAGGCTAGACCTTTATTTGTCGGTAAGGAGGAATCGTTCAAGATGGTCGGCCATGGCAAGGCAGTGGTTCAGTCAAGACGTTCATAATCCGACAACTTATCTAAGGCTTGCCGAGCGGCATTCTGAGCGGCCTCGCGTTTGTTGCGACCCTGTCCTACGCCGGCGGTTTCGTTGCCGAGATAAACGGCTATGGAGAAAGTCTTATTGTGATCTTCGCCCCATTGATTAACCATTTCATAGGTAGGAGTCACGCCGAGTTGCGCTTGGGCCAATTCCTGCAAAATACTCTTACAATCTTCGAGCCCCTCTCGGGTTGCACAGGCTTGAATCATGGGATAAAAATGTTTACGAATCATACTTGAGGCGGTCGGAAAACCTCCATCCACATAGACGGCGGCGATAATGGCTTCCAAAGTATCCGCCAAAATGGAATCTCGATCTCTGCAGCCCGAAAGCTCATCTCCGCGTCCCATCCGTATATATGGAGACAGACCCAAATTACGCATTAACTGAGCTAAAGCCGCTCTGTTAACTAAACTTGCGCGTTTTTTCTGCAACTCCCCTTCCTCATCTGAAGGAAATTCGGCAAAGAGCACGTCCGCTATCACCAAACCCAGGACAGCGTCGCCCAAGAATTCAAGGCGTTCGTTATTTTCATCGCAGGTTTCACGATTTTCATGCCAAAAGCTTCGCCTGGTTAAGGCATTGATCAAGTGCTCGGGGCTCTTAAACTTGTATTCCAAAATTGTTTCGATGGAAATTATATCGACGGGCGAAGCGGAATTTTTCAGATTTTCTTCATGCATTGTTCAATATCGCTTAAATACCGGTGAGCGGTTAAATCGTAAAATAAAGGAGTAATCGACACATATCCTTTTGCCACCGCATTAATATCAAGATTTTCATCACGTTCATCACAAGAGGATTCGCCTGCCAGCCAATAATAGATGTTGCCTCTGGGATCTTCCCTTTGATGAAACCATTCCCGATATTTGGCCAACGATTGACGAGTCACCTTGTAGCCGTTGATTTTTTCAGGAGGCAGGTGCGGCATATTTACACTTAAAGCGACCCCCGGCGGCAAACCATTTGCCAACACCCAGGTTGACAGCATTTCTATGTGCGGCACAGTCCATTCATAGTGTGGAGTTTTTTGTCTGGCTATTGAAAACGCAATGGCGGGAAATCCCAAAATGGCGGCTTCAGTAGCAGCGGAAACTGTTCCAGAGTATAGCACGTTAATACCCAGATTGGCCCCATTGTTAATTCCTGAGAGCACCAACTTAGGTGGAGCGTCAAGAAGTGAATACAAAGCCAGTTTAACTGAGTCAGCCGGAGTGCCGCTGATACCGTAACCGTAGAAAACGCCGTCCTTCTTTATCTCATGAGCCTTGACGGGATCGTACAACGTAATCGAGTGACCAACTGCGCTTTGTTCGGCTTCAGGCGCCACAATCTTTACGAGGCCGATCTTTTCAGCGGCCAGCCTTAAATATCGTAAGCCTTCAGCATGAATTCCATCATCGTTCGTTAGAAGAATTATAGGTTGTTCCGTGCTCATTTGCCTTTTATGGCGCTCGGCGTTGAGCCGCCTTTATTCTACAATTAAAAATATAATATAGATCAATTGTGGTACAACTCTAATATATTGGATCAAAATGAGTCAGTATGTTACCGACCCACCTATAAATTAGCGCAAGCAGTTTTAATACGTTCAATTCCTTTTATAATAATATCTTCGCTGGTTGCGAATGAGAGCCGTATATGGTCGTCTGATCCGAAAGGGCCACCCGGAACAGAGGCAACATGGTGATCTTCGAGGAGATATCCTGCAAAATCCGAGGAGTTACTGATTTTGTCATTAAACAGGCTCTTTACATTGACAAATGCGTAAAAGGCGCCGTCAGGCTTCTCAACGCTCAATCCATCTATGTTGTTGATTTCTTCAATCATGAGATTGCGGCGCCTCTCGAAGATCGCCCGCATTTTAACGACGTCTTCCTGTGGACCAATCAAAGCTTCGATAGCTCCCGCTTGTGCAGGACTGCTGGGATTCGAAGTCGATTGACTCTGAATGTCCGTTGTAGACTTCACAATCGGCATTATCGGGCAAGCTAAGTAACCTATTCTCCAACCCGTCATCGCGTAAGTCTTGGAAACGCCATTAACTGTGACGGTCCTTTCCATCATTCCCGGCAATGAGGCAAATGGTGTGAATTTCTTGTTGTCGTACAGCAACTTATCGTAAATTTCATCTGATATTACTATTAAGCCATGTTTCTCGGCTACGTCGGCAATTGCGCGCAATGTTTCCAATGAATAGATCAATCCCGTAGGATTTGAAGGGGAATTAATCAGAATAGCCTTTGTAGCCGGCGTCACCAGCGATGCGAGTTTCTCAGGGTCCGGGAAGAAATGATTAGATTCATTGGTCTCGACGATCACGGATTTGCCGCCCGCCAGTCCCACCATTTCGGGATACGACACCCAATAAGGAGCAAATATCAGAACCTCGTCGCCCGGTCCGATCAATGATTGAAATACATTGTACAGGCTGTGTTTTGCGCCGCATGAAACTACAACGTGCTCCGGCTTGTATTCGAGTCCATAATCTTCCGAAAATCTTTTACAGACAGCCTTCTTAAGTTCCGGCGTGCCGCCTACCGGAGTATAAAAAGTTTCCCCTCGATCCAGCGACCGCTTAGCAGCTTCCCTGATATGTTGCGGCGTGGCAAAGTCAGGTTCGCCGGCGCCAAACCCAACTACATCTATTCCCTGACTTTTAAGCTCCTTTTCCTTAGCGGAAATGGCCAAAGTAGCGCTAGGTTTGAGTTCGCTTGCTCGGGGGGAAAGAATGTTTTTCATAGCTGCTTTGATCTCCTAAAAATTAGTGTCACCGAGAGTGATGTTCACGGTTATTCCTCACATTTGGAAATTTCTTTTTGAGAACTTTTAAAACATAATCAGGCACGAGTCCTTCCGGCGAGCCGCCTGCGGCCACCGTGGCTTTTATGATTCGTGAACTTACATAGAGATATCTGTGTGCTGTCATCAGGAAAAATGTTTCTATCTGTCTGCTGAGTTTTCGATTCATAAGAGCCAACTGAAACTCGTACTCAAAATCAGACACCGCCCTGAGTCCCCTCACAATTGCATGGGCCCCTTTGCGTTCGGCGTATCGCACCAGCAAACCTTCAAATGAATCGAAACTAATACGTGGATCGTCGTTCAGGCTGTTTTCAATCATGTCCAAACGTTCTTCCAGAGTAAAGACTGTGGCTTTTTCGGGGTTTAACCCTACGGCCACAATAATTTGGTCAAATGTTCCCAACGCCCGTTTAATGATCTCAATATGACCATTGTGAATCGGATCAAAGGTGCCGGGGTAAACGGCTACTTTATCACTCATAAAGTTATATCCTAATATATTTGTTCAGCTAAGGCATAAATACGAATTTCAGAATCACCGTATTTCCGTACTGAGATCTCTCCGAATATGGTCGATATTATGAGTTTATGATCATCCGAGCGCTTTTCAATGATCAGTATGCCGTCACACGTCAACCGTTTAGGCAAACTCGGAGCAAAGAATGTTTCTGAAATCAAATCAGAGCTATACGGCGGATCCAAGAAAATAATTGAGAATTTACGAGATTCCGCCTGCAGTCTCTTTAGGGCGGCAGCAGCGTCCGTATTTAAAATTGATACACGACGCTCGATTCCCAACAGACTTGCGGACTTCAACAGCGCAGCAGTTACTGAACGATTCTTATCTACAAAGACTACATGCGCAGCGCCACGACTTATGGCCTCAAAACCAAATGATCCGGAACCCGCAAACAGATCCAATATCGTTGATTCCGGCACTTGATCGGCAATAATGTCGAATACTGATTTGAGAACTCGGGAGGAAGTCGGCCTCACTGCTCTATTTTTGGGGCCGATGAATCTAGCGCCTTTTAAGCTGCCTCCTAGTATTCTCATACAACCTCGTATTTATAACCTTTTAGTCTGGAGTATGCAACATTGAATTTACCCCACCTCATCGTTGATTCACGGTGCGTTCTGCCGGTTCGGCGCTATGTAGCGTTACAATGGAGCGCCGAGACCGAACTTTTCCGGAGCTTGTGAGTACAATTTTTGAGCTTCGGGCATAAACTCGTTTAGCTTGGCAATGCGTGCGGATTCCGGAGGATGTGTCGAGAGCCACACTGGAATAGGAGGCTTCTTTATTTCCTCCATTCGTTTCCAGAGTTTCACGGATTCAGATGGATCATAACCGGCCTTAGCCATGTAAATCTGCCCGATGCGGTCAGCTTCGAATTCATGTACACGACTGTAAGGCAGCACGATACCGACAGTTCCGCCCATCCCCAAAGCTCCCAGCAGCAATTTAGTTTTTTGATCCAGGGATCCATCCCCTCTTCTGAGAATTTCTCCGCCTGCCGTTAAGACGCCTCGGATGGCCAAATTTTGGCTTAATCTTTCCGCTCCGTGCCTCGCAACGGCATGAGCCACTTCGTGACCGATAATTGCCGCCAATCCGGCTTCGTTCCTCGCGAAAGGTAATATTCCAGTATAAACGACGATTTTCCCGCCAGGAAGGCAAAAAGCATTGGGAACATCCTTGTCTATTACTCGGACATCCCAGTTAAAGCCGGGTTTGTCCACACTTTCGGCGACTTTGCTGACGCGATCGGATACTTTCTTAACTATTTCGTTGAGCCGTTTGTCTTGACTCTCAGGCTCTTTCGTCGTGATCTCGTTAAAGGCTTGCAAGGCTAGAGCGTTTATCTGCTGATCCGAAACCATGTTGAATTGTCGGCGCCCTGTATGCGGAACGCTTGCGCATGAAACAAATAGCACAGAGGTTGTAATGATCAATATAAACAGGGAATTCAGTGAATAAAGCTTACCACTGATAACTTGCCTGAAGAATAGATTCATGCTATTGTGACCTTATGATTGAGAGCTGCTGAATCTTGGAGGTGTTCCCGTGAAGTGTAAGAAATGCGGATACATTAGTCATGATTATAACGAAGAGTGCCCTTCTTGTTCAAAGTCTTTAATTAATGTTCGCCAGGATCTCGGACTGTTTTATGCTCGACCTGAAATAGCGGGCTTTGATGAATTCTTTAGTGGCGGTTCATCGAGTTACAGGACCTCACGAACGCAGGGACTTGAACAAGAAGCCGAATTGGATTTGGACAATGCCGACGATTTCGAATTTACGCTTGATGATTGATAAGCTACTTTTCCGGAACATCCAAAGGCCAAGCTCCACGTTCTTGTAGACTTTCTCTCAAGATCTTTAATGCTTGATTTACAACCGGCATGCCGGCGTATATTCCGCACTGGAATATTGTCTCAGCAATATCCTTTGCGTCACATCCCACATTCAATGCCGCGTGAATATGCAATTTTAATTCTTCGAGTCTTTCAAGTGAAGTTAAAGCAGCCACGGCAATCAACTGTCGGGTAGTGTGCGGGATTTTTTGCCTGGCATACATCCGGCCGGTGATAAATAGAGACAAGTCCTTTGCCAAATCCTTATCAAACGAGCGCCAAAGTTCGAAAGGACGCTCACCGGAGTAACCTTCGAAGTATAGTTTTGCGGTTTCGGATGTTTTATTCTTCAGATCGTCTTTCATATACTCCTCGTGGGCCGGCGGTTTTAGACATTGACCATCATTCCATCAAATGCCGGCACTATGGGGCCGGCAATATTGTAATCCTTCCTAACACTTTCTAAAAGAAGTTCCCAATCGTTTTGATTTCTGGGGACTCTATAAGGCTCGGTTACTCCAGGCGGAGTAAAGGGAGCTTTAGGAGGAATTTTTTTCATGAAGTCATTGCCGGGATCACCCGGCAGGCTATCCCCATCTGACATATGAATCAGGTAAGTCTTTTGGGGCGTCCACCTGGCAATGAGCGGGACAATATTTTGAAGACTCATGTGTGAGGGACGATTAAATTCAGGCTCGTTAACCCACACCGCCTGAGTAATAAGAATGTCGGCGTTGAAAATAAGTTCCGGTTCTTCCGGCAAATAAGTAAAATCGGATGTATAAACTATCTTCTTTACCGGACTTCTGCATTCAAGAATATACCCAAGTGAACCGGCGGCGGTAGGCCCATGAAACGTTTTGAACGGCGTAATGCGAGAAGTGGCTGTCTCAAAAGGAATACCCGGTTCTACAACTATTTTTGTTAAGAGAGAATTCACAAGGTAACCAAAACGCGCTTCTATGGCGTTCCAAGTCGTTCCAGTAGCGTAAACGGGAATGGCCGTCCAATCGGACTTGGGCATGGATCTCTTGAAGGCCAGTAAGTCGTCGAGGCCCGAAAAATGATCCGCGTGCTCATGGGTAATAAGGACAAGATCCGGCTTTTTAAGGTCGGCTCGAGACATCTGATCGCGAAAGTCGGGACCGCAATCCACGAGAATATTTTCACCGGAATCGATAAGAAAGCTACTGCGTAGCCGCTCCTCTCCGGCTTCACGCATTCCGTTGCATATAGCGCAGGAACAAGAGTGTTCGGGAACGCGCCAGGCGGCGCCCGTCCCTAGAAAATGAATATTCATGGCAATATCTTACCTAACAAGCCGCATAAGATCGCGATTTGATCTATTGCAATATGATGTTACCGAATGGTGGTTTTTCAGATTTGGCTAGATTCCAAGTAAAGCGCGAACGGACAAATTTAATAATCGCGACTGAAATCTGCGCCGATGAGGAGAAATGATTCCGATGAGAGCCGAATATGATTACTTACCTCTATAGACTATTAGACCGTGGGTAAGATCATAAGGAGATAAAGCGACTGTAACTTTATCGCCCAACAACACTTTTATCCTAAATCTCGACATTCTTCCTGACAGCTTTGTTCTGATGCTTCGACCATCCTCGGTTTCAACCTGGTACATTCCTCCGGAATGGACCTTCACTACAGTGCCTTCAACCTTTACATTATCATCTCTACTCACTGAATTCACCTTCCTTGGAAACTATATAAACACAAGCACTTTCATGTACAACCCCCTTGAGAGGATTATAATTCTCTATGTTTTGTCAAATCATCTTTGCATATGTTTCAGATACTCTTAACAAATCTTCCGGAGTGTCAACTTCGATAGAATCTTTATTCGTGATTACCACCTTTATTCGAAAACCATGTTCGAGAGCTCGAAGTTGTTCCAAACGCTCCAACCGTTCCAACGGACTCTGCGCAAGACGCACGAACATTTGAAGAAAATCGTTTCTGTAAGCATAAATCCCGTGATGCTTAAAATAATCCGGCGAACTAACATCCCGATTGCCATGCGGTATGGTGGCCCGTGAAAAATACAGAGCAAACATGTTGTTGTCGAACACGGTTTTAACGGCATTAGGATGATCTATTTCTTCATCACGAACGATCTTGTAAATTAAAGTGCTCATTGGAATTGAAGAATCTTCCAGTAACGGACGAACTACTTCTTCAACCATGGGCGGTTCGAATAGCGGCTGATCTCCTTGTATGTTTACAGCAATGTCCGAATCGGTCATGCCCAACAATGAAGCCGCTTCCGCAATCCTATCTGTTCCCGATGGGTGAGCTTCATCAGTCAGTATTCCCTTGCCCCCGTGTTCGAGAACCGCGTCCAAAATCAGTTGAGAGTCTGTAGCGACGTACACGTCGTTAAGTAACGGCGCCTTAATGGCTCTTTCGTAAACCCTGACAATCATAGGCTTGCCCGCAATATCAGCTAAGGGTTTGCCTGGAAAGCGCGTGGATTGAGCTCGCGCCGGAATAAAACCATAAATTTTAGTGGATAACTCAGGACTCACAGACGGACAATTTACCTCTAATATAGTTTTGCTTGAGTGTTAATCCGACAATAAGAGCTGATCACGATCATACTGCTTATTGGAACCATTCTACATCGAGAACAGCATTTATTTGTTTAGCGCATATAACCGACATTCCCCTAAAGGGAATTGAAGGCTAAGTCAGAATTTCTTCAGCCGTCGCCTGCAGCTCCATGACTATTCTTCTGATAAGTTCCTCGTCCATTTGCAAATAAATGGGAATGACAACTAGTTTTGAAAGAATTTCAGAACTCTTAGGCAGCATGTCCGCAGAATAATTCATTTCCTTACCGTAAACAGGGCCTCCAAATGGAACAGGGCCGTTCCATGCGGTGTTTCGACCAATGAGATGTTCCCAATTCGGCAGGAAGTGCCAAAAGTTATTTTTGAAATAAATAGCCGAAATATTCTTTTGAGTTATTGAACGATGGAATTCCGTGGCTTTATTTGCGTCGGGTAAGAAAAAGCACACGTGTGAGTAGCTGTCTCTGCCGTTTTCCGGCACGGCGCGCATCGTGATGCCCTCACAACTTTCAAGAGTCTCCCGAATTAGAGCTTGATTTTGCGTCTGTCGCTGAACCATATCATCTAATTTCGCCAACTGAGCCAGCCCTATGGCGCCCTGCAATTCGTTCATGCGATAGTTGAACCCAAGAAATCGCCGCCCCTCTAAAGCCCTACCGACATCAGGGTTATGATCGTGACCATGGTCGGCGTACTCTGAAGCCCGCTGGTAAAGCTCTCTGTCATTGGTTATGACCATTCCGCCTTCGCCGGTAGTAATGGTTTTGTAGAAGTCGAATGAGAATGTCCCCATGTCTCCCCAGGTCCCGAGTTTCTTGCCGCCGACGGCCGCTCCAAGCGCCTGTGCCGTATCTTCAATTACTTTGAGGTTATGCTTGGCGGCAATGGAGATAATCTCTTGAATCCTAGCCGGCGACCCTAACATGTGGACCGGAATGACGGCTTTGGTCTTTTCCGTGATTTTCTTCTCGAAATCCGCGGGATCCAGATTCAGCGTGTCGTCAATTTCGGCGGGGATCGGCACTGCGCCGGCTTCGATAATGGCTTCATAGGTGGCAATAAATGTAAATCCTTGAGTTATTACTTCATCACCCGGACCTACACCAAGCGCTGCCAAGGCTACTTTAAGAGCCGCGCTTCCAGATGTTACGGTTTGTGCGTAAACGGAACCCGAGTAATGCGCAAATTTCTCCTCAAATTCTCTTACCTTGTATATACCCTTACGTTCATTCTTGAACTCGTAACGAAACAAGATGCCCGTATCGAGCACGTCATTTATCTGATCTTTTTCCGTTTCGCCAATCCATTCGTAGCCCGGCATATATCCTCCTAAGCCGATCTCGCTGTTTGGAGAATCTTGATCATGATAGATCTGTAGTTAGTCCAAAAAAGCTTGCTCATAGATCATTTCCGCGTCGGCAAACGTCAGTTCACGCGGGTTATTTTCAACAGGTCTAGTGACTTTCAAAGCGGCTTCAACCATTTTAGGTATATCCTCAAACGGAACCCCGACATCAGACAATGATTGGGGGATTCCGATATCCAAGCAGAGGTCTCTCACGAATTCCACAGCCGATGCGGCGGCTATTCTGATCGGCACACCTTCGACAGTCTCACCCATGGATCCCGCAACTTCGGCAAATTTATCTTCAGCCGCGGGAATATTGTATTCCATCACATGGGGGATCAGCATGGCGTTGGCTAATCCATGAGAGATCCTGTAGAAGCCGCCAAGCGGATAAGCGAGCGCGTGAGCCGCCCCAACACCGGCGTCCGCAAGCGCCATTCCCGCAAGCAATGAGGCGTATAGCATATTTTCACGAGTTTTAATATCATTACCCTGGTAAACAGCCTTACGGATATTGCGGGAGATCAACTTTATGGCCGCATAAGCCAGTGCCTCGGTGAATACTGTAGCCGATCGGCTGGTCACGGACTCTATAGCGTGCGTTAAGGCGTCCATTCCGGTTGCCGCCGTGATGTCGGCCGGGAGTTGTAACGTAAGTTCGGGATCCAATAAAGCGACGTCCGGAAACAGGTACGGGCTGTTAATTCCACCCTTGGCCTTAGTTTCTCGATTCGTAAAAACTGCGGTAAATGTTACTTCGGCCCCTGTGCCGGCAGTAGTGGGAAGCATTAGAGTGGAGATTCCGGGAAGATCAACTTTGTTCAGTCCTACGTAATCTTCAGCCTTGCCGTCATTGGTTATAAGCACGGCAGCGGCTTTTGCGGTATCCATGGCGGACCCGCCACCCATCCCGATAACCAAATCAACATTTTTTTCTCGACCCATGTTTGCGGCGCCCTCGGCATTGTCAAGATATGGTTCCGGATCAACGCCCGTGTAAACAAAGCATTGTTGGCTAGACCTTAATGAGGACGTGATTCGTTCTATATAGCCTAATGACTCCATAGCCGGGTCAGCTATCAGAAGGCATTTTCGCCCCCCCATCTGTTCAACAACTTCGCCGACGCGCTTAACGGCTCCTCTCCCAAACTGTATCTTTGTTTTTATTTGGAAATTACGCAATTCTTGGTCCATGCGTTCCTCTGAGAAGATCACGAGATGGTACAATCTTATAGTTTATATCAAAATTCCATTTGAGCGGCAAGTGAACAACCGTCTTACATTTTATGTGGTATTATGCTATGCAATTAAGTTTTAAGATCAACCTTATCCGAATGACTAGGAGGATCAAAAGTGCTGGAAATTCTTAGCCGTGGCTTCCGTGACGTCCGGCAATATCTCCAGGGAATGCGCACCTTAACCGAGGAAAACCTTGGTGAAGCATTACGAATGATTAGAGTTTCGCTCCTGGAAGCTGATGTTGAGTATGATATAGCACAATCTTTTCTTGACCGCGTCAAAGAACAGGCCCTCGGTGAGATAGTCCAGACAAGCCTTAAATATAGAGACCGGAAACTCAAAATTTCTCCCGGTGAGCACTTCATAAAATTGTGTAATGATGAGCTCGTTAGGCTCATGGGCCCCGAGGATTCGTCCCTTGATCTGAAAGCAAAGCCTGTGAGCGCCATAATGATGGTGGGGCTTCAGGGTTCGGGTAAAACAACCACGGCAGGCAAGCTTGCCAAATACTTAATTAAAAAAGGCAAGCGACCCATGCTTGTCGCTGGTGACGTGTATAGGCCGGCTGCGGTAGATCAACTCAAAAGACTAGGCGAAGATTTGGGCATTCCGGTTTATGCAAATATCGAAGCAAAGCCGCCTGAAATCTGTGAACAAGCTTTATCAATCGCTGAAACAGCCGGTTGCGATATTGCAATATTCGATACCGCCGGACGCCTCATAGTTGACGAGCCCCTCATGGAGGAGCTACGGCAAATTGAGCAACGCACCCATCCGGAAAATGTGCTGCTCGTTTGCGACGCGATGATTGGACAAGAGTCTGTGAATGTCGCAAAAGCGTTTCATCAAAGAATAAATCTCACGGGCTTTATTTTAACTAAATTGGATGGGGACGCACGCGGCGGCGCCGCAATCTCCATTAAAGAAGCTACCGGATTACCCATCAAATTCGTTGGTATGGGCGAGGGTATGGACCGACTGGAGGAATTTCGTCCGGAAGGTCTAGCTTCAAGAATATTGGGATTCGGAGACGTTGTTGGTCTTGTAAAGGACTTCGAAGAAGTAGTTGATGAAAAGAAAGCTGAAGAAGATGCTGCGCGTATGTTACGCGGCGATTTCGGTTTTGATGATTTTCTGTCGCAGATTAAAGCCATAAAAAAGATGGGGCCTCTCCAGGATGTTTTGGAAAAACTACCTTTTTTTGGCGGCGGGCTTCCCGCAGGAGCTAAGGTAGACGATTATGAGTTGGTCCGCATTGAAGCGATCATCAACTCAATGACGAAAAAGGAACGTAAATTCCCTGACTTGATTAACGAGAGCAGAATTCAGCGAATCTCGCAGGGGGCCGGGCAGAGCGAGAAAGAAATAAAAGATCTTTTCGTGAAGTTCAAGGACATGCGCGACCTTATGTCGGCAATGGGCGGCGGCAAGCTGCGCGGTAGGTGGAAAGGCATGAAAGGGATAAGGAAGATGCTTGGCAAAGGTCAGATGCCTTTCGGAACCGATGATTCGCAGATAGGTCCTGGTAATCCTTTTGGTTTACCTGAAGTGAAGTCGGGTAAGATGACATCTAAGAAGTCCATCGAGAAACAGAGAAAGAAAAACAAAGAGGCGAGACAACAGCGAAAAAAATCAAAAAAACGATAATGTTTGACTTTCCTAATTGCCTCTATTCCGGATAACGCTTACAATTCGATCACCAATGGACGGAAGTCCGCAGCCAAATGCATATGGAGGATATAATGTTCCTGTTGAAGCCCATTGGATTTATTTTTCTGGGATTTTTGAGTGCCCTCTTAAGCTATTACAACAAGAATCTTTATGTCAAAGTGTTCAATGACATCTGGGGAAGAGAAGAAGACGAAAATGTGGCCGCTCGGGTGGGACGCGGTTTCTATTACGGTCTATTTTTCCCGATTTATTTTCTTCTGGTGATCTTCGGATTAATTTCCCTCATTATTTTCGTCATCATCGCCGGAATAATCGCGGCCTTGATTTATGTGATGGTGTGGGTAACGGAGAAGATTCTGCCTCACGAAATCCTGGGCAATGTCATGATTTCAATATTCAATAAACTCGATATAAAAGGACCCGCTAAACCGGCGGCGCTACCCGTTCCGGTGGAACCTGTTCCGGTAGAACCCGCTCCGATGCAACCAGCGCCTAAGGAACCCGATTCGAGTAACCCGACTACGTAATACACTTAGGTTGACCAAAGGGCGCCATAGGAGAGCATGTTAGGCAATCCTATGGGCCGGCTTTTGGTTCATTGCGTTAGTTTCGCTGCACACCAGCTCCATGGGTTTAAGAGCATGGATTGTTGGTCTTGTGTACTACTAACCTCTCAATCTCGATTCCAAGTTCTCGACTTGACGGTCCATTTCGGCGGGCAATCTATCGCCGAGTGTCGCATAAAATTCCTTTATCATTGGAATTTCCTGCAGCCACCCTTCCCTGTCCACTTCCAGCAACTTTTCAATTGCTCCGGGTTTGATGTTCAAACCTTCCAAATCCAGGGAATCAGGTTTCGGCAATCTGCCTATAGCTGTATCGATTGCTTCGCCTTTTCCGGCTACGCGTTCAAAGATCCATTTAAGCACACGACTATTTTCACCGTATCCGGGCCACAGGAAGAATCCGTCAGCGTCTCTCCTGAACCAATTTACGTAAAATATTTTCGGTAATTTTTGGGTGTCCGTCATTGAACCAATTTTCAACCAGTGGCTAAAGTAGTCACCCATGTGATACCCACAGAACGGCAACATCGCCATTGGATCTCTGCGTAATTGCCCGACCTTGCCTGCTGCGGCTGCGGTAGTTTCACTGCTTGCCGTGGAACCCAAAAAAGTTCCGTGCGCCCAATCAAAGGCTTCGGTGACCAGCGGCACGATATTAGCTCTGCGGCCCCCGAAAAGAATCGCGTCAATGGGAACTCCGTTGGGATCATTCCATTCTGGGGCGCAAACCGGACATTGAACAGCAGGACTTGTGAAGCGCGCATTTGGATGGGCCGCCGATCTTCCTGATTTTGGCGTCCAAAGCCGACGTAGCCAATCGGATAATTCGGCAGGAGTTTCCTCAGTCATAGCCTCCCACCAAACATCGTTAGATGGGGTTAACGCACAATTCGTGAAAATTGAGTTTCTGGCCGCAGCCAAAACAGCATTTAAATTTGATTGAACACTCGTACCCGGGGCCACCCCAAAAAAACCCGCTTCCGGGTTAATAGCGTACAATCTGCCGTCCGAACCGAATTTCATCCAGGCTATGTCGTCTCCGATGGTTTCTACTTTCCAACCCGGAATAGTTGGGATCATCATGGCCAAATTGGTCTTGCCGCAAGCCGAAGGAAAAGCGCCCGTTATGTATTTGGCTTCACCTTCGGGGCTGATGAGCTTTAATATAAGCATGTGTTCGGCCATCCAGCCCTCGTCTCTTGCCTGAACGGAAGCTATACGAAGCGCATGGCACTTCTTACCGAGGAGCGCGTTCCCGCCGTATCCCGAACCGTACGACCAGATCTCACGAGTCTCCGGGAAGTGGCATATGTACTTATATTCAGCGTCGCACGGCCAAGGACGATCATTGTCCCCGGGACCGAGGGGGGCGCCGACGGAATGCAAACCCCGGACAAAGTCCCCATCTTCTCCGAGCACATCCAGGACCTTCGAACCGACTCGTGTCATGATGTGCATATTAGCGACGACATAAGGAGAATCCGTGATCTCGACTCCAATTCTCGCTATTCGAGACCCTGTGGGTCCCATACTGTAAGGAATTACATATAATATTCTTCCGCGCATCGATCCTTGGAAATGCCCCCTTAGCTTGGTTTTCATTTCCGTAGGATCAGCCCAATTATTATTCGGGCCTGCGTCTTCTCTCTTATCTGAACAGATAAAAGTTCGGTCCTCTACTCGAGCAACATCGGCAGGGTCGGACCTTACGAAAACGCTGTTTGGTCTCTTGGTAGGATTTAGAGGTATGGCCGTTCCGGCCTGGATCATACTCCGCAGCATTGTTTGATATTCTTCTTCAGATCCGTCACAAATGTGAACAGAATCAGGTTGGCACATCGCGGCTGTTTCCTCGATGAATTCAGATAGTTTCTTATTGTTAACCATAGTTTCTCCTCACCTGGTCTTGGAATGCTCTTAATATCATTACTGAACTCGGGGATCGTATGTAAATCGTTCACAATTGTTCAGAAGTCGTTCATAATTAGATCGCTTCAAGCACAAAACGCCAAAAGGATTAAACCCGGCGTCCAGGTTTTTGTCAATCAAGGTATTTCTTTGATCCATAAAACTATAACTTGCTTCGTAGAAGAAATTAGTAAAATTTTGAGGGAATATATTTCTGAAACAACTGTTTGTTACCCCTTCAGTGAAAAGACCAAGTAATACATCCGACTTTCTCCACTTCGCCGGATATAGGTTGAATACGTTGCCGGAAAGTCTACATTGCTTTGCTTATAGATCAAAGTTATTTATAGTGATAAGCTTGATGCTCGCAATTTGTTTGTCGGTAAGCTCATGCTCGTACTTCACATCCGGAAAGGCTAAGCAGAAAGCATCTGATCGATCGACCAACCAAGGAAAACAGAGCAAGCTCCTTGAATCGAAGCCGGGGCAGAAGAACGATCGGGTAACCTCTCCAGAGGACAACACCAAAGCGAAACCAAGTGTGCGGGAAAGTGTCGCTACGCCCGTTTTAAAGGAAAAGCAAAGATCCGATAAATTTTATTCCAAAGATGATCCTCAGATAGAGCCTTTTCAAAAACACGATCACGCCAA
>JBBSBY010000045.1:0-27945 GCA_038250835.1 Desulfomonilales bacterium
AACAGAGGATACGGACATTGAATCTAACCGCCGAAAGTGTGGCGCAATCTTTGGATGAGGTTCATAGGAATTTAGCAACTCAACTTGTCGACCAGCTGAGAGGAATCCCCACCGCCCTGAATATGGCGGATATACTAGAGACAAATCCGACTCCGCTGAGACCTAAGACCTTAAGCTTTTTAAAAAAGATTTTACGCGATTCCAGGGATGGAGATGAGGTTGAACGAGTGCAGCGTTTGATGTTTGGTTGCACTGACTTGATGGTGGAAGAGCAAAATGCGTCCCTTAACGATATGTTCAGGTTCTATATCGAACGCGGTCGGATGGTGGTTGATGGCATTAAAATTCCTGCGTTGGATGTGGTTTCCTGGCTGCAAGCTCAACCCGATTTTGAAAAAAGAGAGGCGATGCTCAAGGAAAATTCCATTTTCTTGAAAGGCATACTTAATCCTATGTTGTTGGGGATGCTTGAGTTAACCATTAAGACCGTTGTTGATCTGGGCTATGACAATTTCACCGCATATAGCGAAAATAAGAGACAGGTGTCTTTTGATGATAATGTTTCGGAATTTACGTCATATTTAGAGAAGACAGAAAGGGTTTATCACGAGTTGATGACCCCGTGGGTAGAAGAATCCATAGGCCGTCCGTTCCAAAATCTTAGCCGTTGTCATGCTTTATATCTGATTCGTATCCGCGAATGGGATTCGTTTTTTTCTGTGAACAGCTTATTTGATAAGGCTGATCGTACCTTTAAGAAATTGGGATTCGATCTCATGGGTGAAGGTGTCGTCACGGATCTTTCGGCCAAAAATACTTCCGGCATGTGCGTTGGTGTCGAAATACCGGGAGACGTATACGTGTTGCTCAAACCTACCGGTGGACTCCTGGATATGGAAACGCTCTTGCACGAAGCGGGTCACGCCTTTTTTCTAAGCAACTTCAACCCCGCTTTGCCTGTAGAGTTTCGCAGAATTTTCAGGTCGGCTGCGCTGGATGAAACTTTTGCGTTTTTATTTATGGGATTACTGGAAAATACCGACTGGCTTAGTCAAATTGGTGGAATTCCTGATGCAGATCTTGAGACGATTTCCGGTAAATATAGAACCAAAAGACTGTGCCTGATTCGTAGATATATCGGCAAGTTCTTTGCGGAAAAAGACTTGCATGATAACAAAGACATCAAGAATCCCGACTATTATTGTCGATATTTGCAAAAAGCCACGGGATTTGTCTATGAGCCTGAGGGATACCTCATCGACATGGAGCCGAATTTTTATTCATTGGATTATCTTTCGGCCTGGGGTGGGGCTGATCTTCTTGCCGACTATTTGGCATCAAATTTCGGGAGCAGTTGGTTTTTAAACGCTGAGGCAGGGGCTTTCCTGAAGAACTTGGCTTCTGATGGTCGTAAATACTCACTGGAAGACGCTTTGGTCAACCATTGCGGCAGACATCCCCGCCTTCCGGAATTTGGTTAGTTATATGCGGTCAACGCTCTACTTCTTTTCAAATTACTATTGTTATTGTAGATTCATTGCTTAAATCATAATAGATTGCCTTGGAGGTTACCGAAGACCCGTTGCGGCCGAGGGGCGTCCGCTTGAGGTTTTGCCAAATGTCTGAAGATATTAAAGAGTACCCCGAGTCCAATGGAAGCTACGGAAGAGTAGTAACTCAATACGCCGAGTTCGATAGTATAGTTTTTGAATCCGGGACGGAGCTCGGGCCTCTAAGAGTCGCATACGAGACTTACGGTTTTTTAAACACGGAAAAAAATAATGCCGTATTGATTTTACACGCATTATCAGGCGACGCGCACGCGGCGGGAATCGACGCAAATGGTCGTGTGGGCTGGTGGGATGCCATGATCGGACCTGGTAAGGGCATCGACACAGACAAATATTTTGTGATCTGCTCGAATTGCTTCGGCGGATGCAAGGGCACCACAGGGCCGCCAAGCATAAATCCAGCCACGGGAAAGCCTTACGGTAGGTCCTTTCCGCTTATTACAATAGGCGATATGGTCAATGTTCAGGCTCTGCTGGTAGAATACCTCGGAATAACAAAACTTGTTAATGTTGTTGGAGGATCAATGGGAGGAATGCAAGCTCTTGAGTGGGCGGTGCGTTATCCTAACAGAGTAGAATCAGCGACTGTTATAGCCGCGACGGCTAGACTTTCCCCCCAGGGTATAGCGTTCAACTGGGTGGGAAGGAACGCGATCTACAGTGATCCGGCTCAAAATTCAATTTCCCCCGACCAATCTCACATTTATCGGAAAGTAGGGCGAGGATTAGCCGTCGCTCGGATGATCGGACATATCACCTATCTTTCCGAAGAAACTATGGAAGCCAAATTCGGCAGACGCACTCTCAAAGATATGAACGGCTTCAGATATCACTTGGGTGAGAATGGAAAAGATGACGAGGTTTTTGAAGTTGAATCCTATCTCGAACACCAGGGTAGCACGTTCATGCGCCGGTTCGATGAGGATTCATACATTATCATTACCAAAGCAATAGATTACTTTGATCTTGAAGCCAAATACGGGACCCTCGAAAATGCCTTCGAAGGTATAGAAGGTAAAATACTGGTCATTTCATTTAGTTCAGATTGGCTTTATCCCACAGCCATGTCTCTGGTAATCGTAAAAACTCTACAGTATCTGAAGAAAGATGTGAGCTTCCTTGAGCTTGATTTGCCTTATGGGCACGATTCCTTTTTGGTGGCAGGCGCCATGCCGAGCCTCACAAGAATAGTTAGAGGGTTTCTGCAGGGTGTCACAAATCATTAGTCCCGGACGCACTCCCTTTCACCAGTTTGCAGTCGGTTTTAATATAATAATCGACCTGATCAAGCCCGGCACTCGAGTGTTGGACCTTGGTTGCGGCTCAGGGACTCTTTTGCAACGCTTGAGGGACGAAAAAGATGTGGAAGGTTGTGGAGTAGAACTCGACAGAGAAAAGGTCATCAAGTGCATTGAACGCGGGATTCGGGTAATGACTCTCGACCTCGATGAGGGATTAGAGGGATTCCCAAATCTGAGCTACGAATATGTGGTGCTGAGCCGAACATTGCAGCAGTTGTATAATCCCGACAGGGTTGTACGAGAAATGCTCAGGGTGGCCTCGAAATCGATTATAACATTTCCAAATTTTGGCCATTGGAGAACGGCTCTCAAGCAGGTTGTCACTGGAAAGACCCCTGTGAGCGCGGCTTCTCCCGATCCCTGGTTCACCTCACCGGACATCCATAGAATCACGATCAATGACTTTAGGGACTTCATTGAGAAAATCGGCGGCAAGATTGAACGAGAAATATTTGTGATCAATGATAAACCTTCAGACGGAGCGCTTTGGCCTAACCGAAGGGCCGACTGGGGGTGTTATCTCATTAAGAAGGCGTAAGCCCGGACCAAATCCACAAGTCTGATATTTCACGTATGTTCGGTTCTCGAAAACAATCACGGATCTCTATGTCATGCCACTGTAGGCCGGTTGAAAATAAGAGGCCAATCCAATTAGTTGAAAGTTCATCATACACATTACCTATTGCCCCCGGCCGGCGCAAAGCTCCGGTTCTTAGATTAAATTTTCTGAGGAAATGGATTTTTCAATTGAATTTTACACAGCATCCGGCGGAATTTAGATCATTCATCATTTAAGCCTCCCTCACGGCTTATTAATTTTCCTCTTGAGTTCACCTCAAGTTTATAATTATAATGAAACGCTTTCCAGGAGCTTTTCAAATTATGTGACTCTAGTATATAACGCCTTATCGAGCAGTTGCGAATTCCTTTAGAATGCTTTTTGCAACTTTGTCCGCCATGTACTTGCGGGATAATGGGATTCTTACCTCAGAGATAATCGGCAAAAAATTAGTTCATTGACCATTTCTTTCGACGATCTGTTTCTCGGAGACATCCCCATTGAAACATTCTCCTGGAAATGCGGATAGGCGTCGAGTTGCTAATGGCACACTTCGTCATTTTCTGCCCTGAAATATTTACCGGCCCATCCGGACAAAGCGAGATTCTGGACCATGCGATTCCTTTTCGATGATGAGGAAATGATTTTCTCTCTTACTGAAGAATCCGAATTCTATCGGATGAAAGCTGACAAAAGTGAGATTGAACAGGATCACGTAGAAGAATTCATGGATAAAACGGTAGAGTGGCTGAGCGTAAATCCCGATAAAGGCATATTGATTGATTTTGAAGGTGTCAGGTCGGTTTGTCCTGATTTTACAGTGGTGTTGAATAAGTATTACGAGGATATTAAAGCGCGTGGGTTACACGTGAGATTTGTAAATGTGGATCCGGTGATAAAACCTTATATTGACGTTTCCAATATCACAGTAGTCATAAACCTTCCTGAAAAGCCCATAGTCAGCGCAAAAGCGTTACTTCGGGACCTGTCAGACAATCTGACGGACAGTGATCTGATGAAAAAATACGAGCTTTCTCGCAAGGGCTTGGCAAGTATGTTCCGGAAAATACTTAGAAGAGGCTTAATCTCGCGTCGCACGCTTGCGGGAAGATGGGGGATAGCCGCAGATGATGTTGCTTTAGCATTGGAAAGCCTGTCGAATAAGACTACGATTGAGGCAAAAGACGTGCTCGAAGACTTGGTCGCGGATATGAGCGACGCTGATTTAATGGACAAATACAAGCTATCAAAGCGAGGTCTGAAGAGTTTATTGCGAAAGCTTTACAAAACTGAACTCATATCAAAAGAGTTGTTCAATCGACGTAAAAAGCTACTTGGCTGAAACCCAGACGAGAGCTCTCTTCCGCCCTACCCAAATAACTTGTTGACGCAAATCCTCCATCGATCTTATAATATCAAATTTACCAGCGGATAATCCCGCCTGAACACCCGAGGTGGCTCCTATGATAAAGCTCATAAAAGGCTTCCATGACATATTGCCGGATGAATCTATAAAATGGCGCCACATTATTAAATCTGCCAAGATCGTTCTGGATAGATTTGGATTTCGTGAGATTATCACTCCCGTTATGGAAAAAACTGAATTGTTTGTAAGAGGGATCGGGCAAGCCACAGATATAATTGAAAAAGAAATGTACACCTTTGAAGATAAGGGCGGAGAATACTTATCCCTTCGTCCGGAAGCAACAGCCGGCGTTCTGCGGGCTGTCGTAGAACAGTCTCTCTTGAGGCGCGAACCACTTTTGAAGCTTTATACTATTGGTCCCATGTTCAGAAGGGAGCGGCCTTCAAAAGGTAGATTCCGTCAATTTTTTCAGATCAATGCCGAGGTTTTGGGAGATGACTCGCCGTACATTGACGCAGAGGTGATTTCAGCGGCTTATGCCATAATGACCGAAGTAGGCGCGCTGGGACTGATGATGGAAATTAACTCCGTGGGTTGCGCCGAGTGTCGTCCCGTGTACCGACAACATCTACGCAATTATTTCTCAAAGTACATGGATGGATTGTGTTCAGATTGCCAAAGACGTTACACGACCAATCCTCTGAGAATACTTGACTGCAAAGTCCCGGATTGCGTCCAGATCGGCAAAAAAGCGCCTTTAGTAACAGATAGCTTGGATGAATCTTGTAAAGACCACTTCAATGAGGTTCAGGAGACTTTAGAACTCCTTAACATTCCTTTTAATGTTGAGCCTCGCATGGTTCGAGGTCTGGAATATTACACTCGAACGGCTTTCGAGATCGTTCACGATGACCTCGGGAAATCCAAAGCGGTGGGTGGCGGGGGCCGCTACGATAGATTGCTTAGAGAGCTTGGAGGTCCTGATCAGTCCGGTATCGGATTTGGAATAGGAATCGAACGGCTTGCGATGGGACTGCCGGATGAGGGACGATATTCACGCAGTATTGATTATTATATTGCCTGCATAACCGATTCGGGTCGAGATTTGGCCATAAAGCTGACAAATGATTTGCGAACCGCAGGCTACTCCGCGGATATGCGGTATACAACTACCAGCTTGAAATCACAAATGAAAACTGCTGATAAACTTGGCGCGATCAAGGTCATCATGATTGGCGAGGAAGAACTTGCCAATTGCGAAGTCACAATTCGTGACATGGAATCAAAAGAGCAAGTATCGGTACCCATCGACGAATTAATAAATAGGTTGCAAGGAGATGAAGCTTGAAACCGGACTCTCTGGAAGGTTGGGAACGCTCCCATTTATCCAATCAGTTAGACGAAAAGAATATAGAGGAGAAAGTCATCCTCATGGGATGGGTTTTGAGACGACGCGACCATGGCGGCGTCATTTTTGTAGATTTACGTGACAGATTCGGTCTTGTCCAGCTTGTTTTTAATCCTGAGTATTCTCCGGCCTCTCATGAAAAGGCCCACGCTTTGCGCCCTGAGTGGGTTCTCGCAATTGAAGGCGTGGTAAAAGCAAGGCCGGACGAATCCATAAATCCGGAAATGCCTACAGGGCGGATCGAAGTTTTTGTTGACACGCTGAAAATTCTGAACCGATCTGAGCCGCCTCCTTTTCCGCTTGACGAAGACAACCCTCCAACCGATGCGGTGCGCTACAAATATAGATATTTAGATTTAAGACGAGAAGGCGGGGCTCGCAAGAACATTCTGACTAAGCATAAATTCATGTCGGTAGTGCGTGATTTTCTGAATCAAGAAGATTTTATAGAAATTGAAACCCCCATCTTAACTGTAAGTACACCCGAAGGAGCGCGAGACTATCTGGTTCCGAGTCGCACAGCGCCGGGATGTTTTTACGCGCTTCCCCAATCACCGCAAATATTCAAACAGTTGCTCATGGTAGCGGGCTTTGAACGATACTATCAGATTGTTCGTTGTTTCCGAGACGAAGATTTAAGAGCTGATCGGCAACCAGAATTTACTCAGTTGGATATAGAAACCTCGTTTATAGAGGAAAATAGATTATTTGATATAATGGAGCGCATGCTTGCCGGTATATTCAAGAGCTTACTCGACATGGAAATTCCTTTGCCGTTGGCTAGGATGCCATATGAAGAGGCAATGAGCCGCTACGGTCTTGATAAACCTGATACGCGCTTTGGCATGGAACTTACAGATATCACTGATATTGTGGGTGAAACCGGGTTCGCTGTTTTCAAGTCCGCTGTGAAATCCGGCGGCATTGTTAAGGCGCTGAAGATTGAAAATGGAGAGAGACTTTCCCGGAAGGATCTCGATGATCTGCGTGATTTTGCCGCAATTTATGGCGGTAAGGGAGTTGCTTACACCAGGATTAAGGATGAAGGCGAATGGCAAAGTCCCATCGCCAAATTCTTGAGTGAACACGAACGATCTGAAATTTACTCCAGAGCGTTGGCCAAAACCGGCGATGTAATACTTTTTGCTGCGGATACTTCAAAAGTGGTAAACGATGTCCTTGGGAATCTGAGAAATCATCTTGCGCAAAAACTTGGAGAAATCCCGGAAAATACTTTTGCCTTAGTTTGGATAACCGAATTTCCGATGTTTGAATATGATGAGGATGAGAAACGCTACAAGGCCATGCACCATCCGTTTACCTCACCGAGATCTGGAGATTTGGATCTGCTTAATACTGATCCGGGTAAGGTGAAAGCGCGCGCCTATGATCTTGTTCTTAACGGGTCCGAGATTGGCGGCGGCAGTATGCGAATTTATCGCAGCGATATTCAGAAGCAAGTCTTCTCTGCATTGCAGATTGATGAACAGCAGGCAAAAGATCAGTTTGGATTTTTATTGGACGCCCTACAGTTTGGGGCGCCCCCGCATGGGGGAATAGCGTTCGGTGTAGATCGGCTGATCACACTGCTGACAGGATCCGAATCAATTCGCGATGTGATTGCGTTTCCGAAAACTCAAAAGGCCACGTGTCTGTTAACGGGCGCGCCGACTCCGGTAGCAGACGCCCAATTGAAGGAGTTGGGTCTTAGAATAACAAAAAAATAGCCCGGGTTGCCGAAGGATCTTCGGCAGCGATTATGCTGTTCTTGCAGAGGTTTTGATCTTGAGACTTCTTTACCTGCATTGAATTTGATTTAAGTCATAGCTTGCTTTGCTGAAATTATGGTTCATTTTATGTTGTGAACCTTTAAGGAAAGCGCGTTCTGCGAAAACTCACCTCAGATCATATGACGATCGAGAAGTTATGGATCGGATGGAACGATCCTTTGTCGGCCTTTCGGCCTCAAATTTACCAAAAGGAGTTTGTAATGGCGAGTTGGGACCCCAAGAAAGGCGTCTTATATCATGAATTCAACAAATTTAATAAGGAGAGGTCCCTCCGCGAGGTAGAAAAACCTAACCTGCTGAGAAATATCTTTCCATACACTGAAGTTCCTAAAGTTGACTTTGATTTTGCAATTTTACCGATTAGCCCTGCTAAAAATTTCCTCATAACGGATACGACATTCCGGGATGGACAGCAGGCGCGCCCGCCGTTTACGGTCGAACAGATCGGCAAGCTATTTGATTTTCTAAACAAATTGTCGGGGCCGAGAGGCATTATCCGACAGTCCGAATTTTTCGTTTACACCAAAAAGGATCGTGAGGCTGTCGATCTGTGTATGAAGAAGGGCTATCAGTATCCGATAATTACCGGCTGGATTCGCGCCCAAAAGAAGGATCTTGCCAATGTGCGTTCCATGGGATTAACGGAGACCGGTATTCTAACTTCAGTATCCGATTATCACATATTCTTGAAAATGGGCTTGGATAGACGCAAAGCCATGGAAAAGTATGTGGACATGGTTAGAGCGACTCTGGAAAAAGGGATTACCCCAAGGTGCCACTTCGAGGACGTTACCCGAGCCGATATCTATGGCTTTTGCGTTCCATTTGCCCAAAAGCTGATGGATATTCGAGAAGAATCGGGAGTGGATATTAAAATTAGACTCTGCGATACAATGGGTTTCGGCGTGACGTATCAAGGCGCTGCCCTCCCCAGAAGCGTTCCTAAATTAATCCGTGCAATGATTGACGATGCGAACGTGCCTGAGGATTTGCTTGAGTGGCATGGTCACAATGATTTTCATAAAGGTTTAATAAACGCCGTAAACGCTTGGTTGTATGGGTGTTCATCAGTAAATGGAACCCTCTTGGGATTGGGAGAACGCACCGGTAATACACCGATTGAGGCGTTAATGATCGAATACATTAGTTTGCGCGGTCATGCGGACGGTATGAATACATTAGCAATTACGGATATGGCCGAATACTTTGAAACGGAGTTGCTGCATCCAATAGCCGATAATTACCCCCTACTCGGCAAGGCTTTCAACGCCACCAGCGCAGGCATTCACGCTGACGGAGTTTTGAAAAATGAGGAAATTTACAATATATTCGATACAACCAAAATTCTAGGTCGAACCCCGGTCGTCAATGTTACGGATAAATCAGGGATGGCGGGAATAGCTCATTGGATTAACACCAAAATGGATATTCCCAAAGAAGATAAAATTGACAAGAACAATCCGGCCATCGCCAAAATATACGATTTTATTATCGATCAGTACAACAAAGGCCGAGTAACGGCGATGTCCGACAAGGAAATGAATCTCCTGGTAAAACGTTATATGCCGGAACTTTTCATTTCAGATTGGGACAGAATGAAACTCATTGCGCGAGAACTGGCTTATAAAATCGTGGAGAGCTTCGTGGAAACACCGGATATGAAATCCGGGAAGTCCAATCAAATGGAAAAGGCCATGCAGGAATTCCTTAACAGGAATCCATTCATTCAATACTGTTACGCAGCCGACATGCAGGGCATGAAAATGACCGAGAACATTACCGACATAACTGAGAAATCCAAATACATGGAGGAAATCAAACCCAACGAGGATTTTTCAAACAGGCCGTGGTTTATTAAGCCGATAAAAGATGGGAAAATTCATATCTTAGGGCCGTTTACCTCCAGGATAACAGGAGCGTTGTGCATCACGGTTTCATCCCCGATTCGAGACAAGAAGCACAAGATGATCGGAGTGTTTGGCAGTGATATAAGACTTGAAGATTTATTGAAAGTGGAAAACATTTTGCTCGAAGAACGAGGAGTTGGTTTCACTGAAAACGATATCCGCGAGTTAGCCAAAAAGTATAGAGAGCTATAGCGGTAAAGATCTGGATCGCCGTATATTGACTGGCAAATGAAACTCCTGCTTTCTCCAGATATGCTTAATTTTAGTTGATGTAAGAAATACGTATCTTGAAAAGGTGAAGGTGGAGCCCTTTTCCGCCAATTTTTGACAGGAACGGTTTTGCCCGGTGGAGTCGTATGAAACTCCCAGCGGATTCCCACTTTCCTGGATTCTTGGCGAATAAAAATTTCAGGAAGGCGTCCCTACGTTTGCTTATGATTTTTGCTTGAAGTGTTCTTCTCTGAGGTTGCCGAATAGTTGTTCTCTTGGCGACTTGCCATCGACTAGCTGAGGTAAAAAACTGAAGAAGGAATGTTACCTAACGATATGGTGCCGAAGAGGAGACTCGAACTCCTACAGGCTTGCGCCCACCAGACCCTGAACCTGGCGCGTCTACCACTTCCGCCACTTCGGCGCGCCACTGATAATCTCATTTGTGAACCAACCTGTCAAGCTCGAATGTTTTTTCCCCAGGAGTTTTCCCGGTAAATTCAAGCCAAAAAGGGCGAGAGTTGTGAATCTCGCCCCACGGATTCAATTTTGGTAACAGGAAAGCTTTTCATGGAATTGATCTACGCCCAGTGATTTCGTTAAAGGTGGCCTCCTTTTCCGAAACTGACTATTGGATACAGGGCCAGGTTAAATCCGTGCATTAGCTATATAGGCTCCTGTAACCGGCGCCGCTACCGGAATTCGTAAAGCTAGAGCGCTTGAATTAGTAAGACAAGGCGCCGAGATCGTCGTTAATTAGATGGTTATCTTCGCTCATCGGTTATACCGGCCTAAGATGGTCTCGCTTCCTGGCGGGAACCAGTTTTAATTCAAATTCCCGACTATAACCGGCGTCCCTTAAGGCGCGTCTCAATCGAGGCATATAGATGAGATCGAATACATCCTCCTTGCCTGGAAATAAGTTCGAGGCCAAATTCTTAAGTCCAATAATTAAGCGTTCGGCTTCATCATAGGGAACTTGATGTAAATAAACCAGATTGACGAGCATATCGGAAGATATTCTTAACAGACGAATGCGGCGATTTTCTTCTGTAACTGAATCTGTTGTCATGCGTCTCTCCATTTGCGGGCCGCCGTTCTATTGGTTCGCCGGAATAATGCTCAGGCAATTACTTTTTAAATATGTAGATAATAGATTTCAGGCGCCCTGAACCTTTCAGAAAGTCATTTTGAAGAATATAAGCCTAAGATTATGCTCCCGCAATCTAAGACACGGAAATTCCAAGTTGTCGACAGATTTATCATCCGGCAGCACTATAGTGTTAAATTGTCAGATGATAAATCGATGCACTCAGAATTCATTTCGAGGAACTTTACTGTTCATTCATGTATTTCGACTTCAATATCCCGAACTTTACGGCAAACCAACGCCACTAAAGATGAGGTTCTGGTGAAATCTTTGTACGCTCGCCATTTTTAACTCGGCGCCGGCGTAGTCCCCACCCATAGGCCGAATAGGGGATGTGCGGAGGAAACGATAATCAGACACGTTTTCATTTACTTAAGCTGTTCATTGTGATAGGAACTACACTTTATTTTTAACGAAAAGGATCACTTTACATGACGGCGTTTAAAGCGGCAATAAAGCTCATGAGGCCAACTCAATGGATCAAAAATGGGTTTGTCTTAATGCCGCTGATTTTCAGTGGACGCCTATCACACCCCGAAGATGTCGTTAAAGTAATCGGATTGTTTTTCGCTTTCTGTTTCGCTTCCTCAACTACATATATTTTTAATGATTACATGGATATGGAACAAGATAAGGTTCATCCTTTAAAAAAGATGAGACCTCTTGCTTCAGGCGCCATTTCAGTTTCAGGCGCTCTTACTATGATAATTATTACTCTGGCGGCGATGATCGCTTCGGCTTTCGTAGTGAACGCTACGGCAAATACATATGTGATCTTGGTCACCTACTTACTGTTGCATGTGGCATATTCCTCAAAACTCAAAGATATCGTTATCCTAGATTTGCTTGCGATAGCGTTGGGTTTTTTGCTCCGTGTTTTGGGCGGCGCCGCCATCATAGGCGTAACCGTTTCGAGCTGGCTTATACTATGCACTTTTTCGCTGGCAATATTTTTGGCTCTGGGTAAGCGCCGTCACGAGGTGGTGATCCTTTGCGACGACGCCATGTGCCATAGACCTGTGCTTAAAAGCTATAATGTAGTTTTACTGGATCAGTTACTGCAAGTCGTCACCACATCCACATTTATATTTTATTGTCTTTATTCAGTTTACGGCGCAGGGTCTCATGCGGAAAAAATGCTGTTTACCATCCCGCTGGTCACTTACGGCGTATTTAGATACATGTATCTGATTTACCTCAAAGAAGATGGAGGATCTCCCACCGTTTTGCTGTTAACGGACCCCCCACTTCTTGCTTGCGCTATAGTGTGGATGGTCGCATGCATAGCGATAATTTACTTTTGACGACTTTTAATGGGCGCGCCGGCGCAACTCGCCGGTCCGGCGCGGATAATATGACGCGCTCCGAAAATCTAATGTAGAGGACTGAATAATGAAAATATTTAAGTACCTACTGCTGTTCTTTGTTCTTGCGGGAGTAGGAGTACTTCTTGGATGCTGGATACACGGCATGAGGACCAATCAGCCGACGCTTATGAGCGGCGTGGCGTTTGTTCGCGAGCTACCTTACGGCGAAAAAATTGTAGGTTACATCGAGACGACGGTTTTTTCCTATCAGGAGGAAAAGAATTTAATTGAATATAAGGAAAAGCATAAAGATATTAAGATCGATCCCGAAGTCCTTAAAAAACATCAGCAATTATATAAGGAAGGCTCATCGAAGTAGATTACCAATGAAACTAGAATTTTATGAATAAATGTAAAACTAACACTTGACAATAAAAAATTCCAATGTTACCGCTTTCCCACGCCTGACAACTCCTATTCAGGTATTCCCGGCAATGCGCCGGATGATATAGGGAGATCTCATGAAAGCGGATAACTCGGCGCAGGACAACGATCTTTCCAGCATACCCGGCGAATTTAGAGAAAATTATAGATTTTTAAGTGAACTCATTAATTGTCGAACACGTAATGACTCCTTGACCAATGTATTCGAACAGTTTTTGGATATTCATTTTTTGGATTTCACCAAACGCCTCAATCGTCGCCAAGCAAAAATCATCAAACAATACGTAGCGCATGCTCAGGCCCCTGATCAGGAATTGTTTGAACCTCCCGTTCCTGAAGAACTTGAAGCGTCAATCAGGGTCAAAAGAAGGTCCCTGTGGCTCCCGTGGGAGGCGGAAGCAATTCGCAAAATCGATAGATGGCGCAGCGATATTAAAGCAATTAATCTCGTGTGGAGCGATATTCACAGACCTGCCGCTCTTAAAATGCGGGCCAAAAGTTCAATTTCATCATTGTTTTACTAATGATGAAGGGCGGTTCGCAGCCGCCCGTGTCTCGCCCCTGCCCGTACTAGCCAACCAAATAAAGGGAACTCTCTTACAATTTCGGTTTTTGATTTCGCAATATTTGATTAAAGATTCTCTCCCAAACCCTCTCCAAAGTTGGAGAGGGAGTCATAAGGATTTAGTAAATGTTTAGCCGTTTTTCTGCTAATCGGTATCATTTCATTTGGCGTTTTCTAGTTTCAACGCCTTTGACGGATTTCATTTTTTCCAAAAGTTTGTCTAAATTGGTATCGCCGGTGTGATACGGGTATAGAACTTTGGGTTTGAAAGCCATCACCGCATCGACTACCATATCCGGTGTCATTGTGTAGGGCAGATTCATCGGCAGGAACGCCACATCTATATTTTTTAATGCTTTCATTTCCGGCGTGTTTTCCGTATCCCCCGCAATGTAAACTCTCTTATCTCCAACGGTAAGGATGTAACCGTTACCGTCGCCCTTTGGATGAAACGGAGTGGACCCTTGTCGCATGTGGACAAGGTTGTAAGCTGGAACCGCTTCAATTTTTACACCATCCACGGTTTCTACATCGCCGTTTTTCATCACTTCTCCGACTGCGCCCTTTGCGGCGCTATTCTTATTCATGATGACTTTCGTATTGCTCTTTTTTGTTTTTTCTATGGCGTTCAAATCCAAATGATCTTGATGCTCATGAGTAACAAGAACCAAATCCGCTTTGGGCAATTTGGAATAATCCGCCAGTTTCGACCAAGGGTCCACTTGAATCACTTTGTCGTTGAACTGCAACATAAGCGTCCCATGACTAATAAAGGTTATTTTCAGGTCTCCTTGCGAAGTTTTGATAGTATCGGTTTGAAATGTGTCTGCGGCAAGCGCGACAAATGGGATTGTGATCAACATAAGAAGAATCAGAGCCGATGATTTCATCGAAACACCTCCGTTTGGATTCAAATTGTGAGTGATCTACTATTGAGATGATGAAACACGTGCCTTTGAGTCACTAAATTTAAACTTAAAGGTGAACGGTCCAGTTTATTATCCACAATAACAGTCTAAGAAGCTTATTGTTATAGAATCTTTTCCCAGCGGCGCCATCACTGGTTTTGCAAGGAATTTAGGAAAAAATTGTTATCAATCATTCAGACCAGGTGACTTCTTATTAATCTTAAATCTACGCCGCCACTGAAGTTATTTACAGCACGAGGTAATTAAGACGTAAATTCCACTGCAAGAATGGGTTCCAATTTATTTTTAGCTTTCATTAATATTTTGACCACGTAACGAACTCTATCTTCAGTCATTCGGTCCAAAACAGTCGCAATAAAGAACGAACCCACGACGATATTGGGTTTCGAGTGGAGAGCAATACCCACTGCGGCAACTCCTGAAGAAGCTCGCCCGAAGTTTGCGGAATAGCCGACGCTCCGAGCCTGCTCAATATCTGATTGAAGCAGCGCGAGTGTGAGTCCATATCTTGACAACCTGGACATATTGGCTTTGCAGATTCCGCTAATTTCATGATCTTGCATGGAGGCGAGGATAGCTAGACCTCCGGCGCCGACCCCTAAGGGATGACGATCTCCTATTCCCTGCGTTAGTGTCTTAATTGGGAACGATCCCTCCCATCTATCCAAACACACGGAGTCCACACCACTTCTGGCGACAAGGAAGGCAGTGTCTGCAGTCTCCGCGGCCAAATTTCGTAGCTCCGTTTCGCAGAGATTACGCAATTTTGAAGCGGGCAAAGCGGCCAGTCCCAATTCGTAAACCAATGATCCGAGTTTATAATTTTTGGACTGAGGGTCTCTTAACAGCATTCCCTCTGCAACCAACCGTTGTAGCAATCGATACGTCGTGGATTTGCCGAATCCCGACATTTGAATAAGGTGTTTCAAACGTAGTCCTGGGTATGGCGCTGAGGCCACCATCCGCAGAATGGCTATTGCCCGCCCGACAGTTTGCGTGCCGTCTCCATTTGGAGTTGCGCCGTCCGAACTGTCGTTTTCCAGGCAACTGTTCTCATTATGGTTCATAAGAATGTCTCCATCGAGGGGTGGCTGGAAAGCGCATAGGTTCCTCTATTTGGAACAAGACATATTGCATATAATCAATTCTTGACAATGTTTTCAAGTTCCTTTATTGATTCAAGATAGATTTTTCCACTATATGAACCTAATACCCTCTTTTCCAAAGGAGATTACGTCAAATGACCCTTCCACGCGAAAGAGTCAGATACAGTCCCATAGTAGAACGAGCACCGCTTGCTTTACCGCACGATTCCAAAATCGTAATTTGGACCATAGTAAACTTAGAAGTTTGGGATATTTCCCGCGCTATGGCTCGACAGGTGCTGCCCGCGCCGACTGGTCAAGTTTTTATACCTGACGTGGCCAACTGGGCTTGGCACGAATATGGAATGCGCGTTGGCTTTTGGCGCTTCAAATCTCTTTACGATAATTTGGGGCTCCATCCCACCTTATCAATTAACGCAAGAGTGTGTGAGGATTATCCGCAAGTCGCTGAGTCCTGTAGAGACGCAGGCTGGGAATTCATGGCTCATGCTTATGAGCAGGCTCCCATCCATAAAATAGAAGATCAGCGTGGAATGATCCACAAATCCTTAGATCTCCTGGAAGGCGTCACCGGGAACAGACCAGTAGGTTGGCTTGGACCCGGTTTAACTCAAACCTATGAAACCCCGGACTTGCTACGTGAAGCGGGAATTCGCTACATTGGCGACTGGGTTTACGACGACGAGCCCACGGAGATTAGCACTGAGCACGGCCCACTGGTTACCTTACCGTACACACTTGAATTGAACGATATACCGATGATGATTGTGCAGCACCATGAGTCCGCCTACTTTCTTCAAAGAGCAAAAGATCAGTTTGATAGATTATACCTTGAAGGCGAAAATCGAGCCAAGTTTATGTCCATAGCCATTCATCCTTACATCAGCGGTATGCCCCATCGTATCAAGTACCTTGAAGAATTTTATTCTTATGTGCAACAATTTTCCGGCGTTCTTCACTGGAATGGACTTGAAATTCTTAATTGGTGGGATTCTCTTAAAAAAATTTCCGTAACGTAGATCCGAAACGTGAGAATTCCATGGCGTTTACTACAACCTAACTCACGCAGAGCTCCTGGAAGCCGCTAAAGTATGAACATTATTCTCCTCAACCTACTAAACGGTCTCACTTTTGCCGCTCTTTTGTTCATAGTGGCAAGTGGTTTTACTTTGGTATTCGGGCTCATGCGCATCGTGAATTTGGCTCACGGCGTGCTTTATCTCCTTGGCGGATACATTGGGTACACCATCTCTGTTTATACCTCCAGTTACCTACTTGGATTATTGTCGGGCGCAATATCAATTGCAATAGTGGGCGCGATATTGGATAGGGGTTTGCTCGAGTATGTAAAAGGTCAAGAATTACGGCAAGTGCTTCTCACTTTAGGAGCGGGACTGGTCTTAAACGACCTGATCCTCGTTATCTGGGGAGGGGACACCTTTTCCATTCGTCCGCCGTCGACGCTTACCGGAGTAGTTATTTGGGGTGATTTCTTTTATCCGAAATATCGTTTGTTTGTGCTGTCGATAGGAGTAATAGTGTTTATTTCATTATGGTTTCTCCTAAATTATACCAAATTGGGTGCGCTTATCCGAGCAGGGGTCGATGATCACGAAATGGTTGACGCGATGGGCGTCAATATTCAGAAGGTATTTGCTCTCACTTTTATGCTGGGCTCGTCGTTGGCGGGACTTGGCGGCGTAATCGGAGGGGCGTTTCTAACATTGTATCCAACTGCGGATTCTGAAATTTTGGTATTCAGCTTAGCAACCGTCATCATTGGAGGTCGCGGCAGTCTTGTTGGGGCCGCCATAGGCAGTATTCTTGTCGGACTGCTCCTCACGTATGGTCAAATTGCCTTCCCGGAATTAGCCTACTTCGTCGTATTTGGCCCCATGGCTTTAATATTGGCGTTCCGGCCCTTGGGGCTTCTGGGGCGCAAGGCTTGAATAAGGACGCCATCAGTTGAGAAATTATCTTATTTCGTCAATTCTACTCTTGATTGCTCTTGCGGCTCCTTTCACTGTGTCCTCGGATTATCAAATAAGTGTCATGACGCAAATTGCAATTTTTGCCCCACTCGCAATGGCGCTCAATATCCTGGTCGGATATGCCGGGCGCACTTCGCTGTGCCACGGAGCGGTTTTTGGCGTTTCGAGCTATACGGTACTTTATTTGGTTACGGTTCATGGGGTGAGCCTACCCTTGGCCATCTTGTCCGGCATTTTGGCTTCAACTATTTTAGCCGGCGTTTTTGGATTAATTTCAATGAGGGTATCCGGAGTATATTTTTTGCTTCTGACTTTGGCTTTGGGAATGATTGTATGGGGTGTTTGTCTTCGGTGGACTTCGGTCACCGGTGGTGAAAACGGCATCAGGGGAATGATTCGGCCTGAAACAGTTACTGATCCGACGGTATTTTATTATTGTTGTCTTGCCGTGGCAATCACAACGGGATTTGTTATAGCTCGTGTAGTAAAATCACCGTTCGGCGCTTCGTTAAAAGGAATACGAGAAAGTGAATCTCGGATGCGTAGTCTTGGTTATAACGTGCCGCTCCACATTCTGATTGGTTTCATGCTCTCCGGATTTTTTTCCGGAATCGGAGGGGCGCTCCATGCTCTGTTTAATGGGTTCGTCAGCCCCACGACAGTAGCTCTATCCCAATCAGTGGAATTGCTTTTGATGGTAATCGTCGGCGGTGTTGGAACAATGCTGGGAGGAGCCGTTGGAGCGGCGGTGATTATATTCTTGCAGAACTACGTGAGTCTCTACACTGAACGTTGGCCCATGGTTTTGGGTGTATTTTTTGTTCTGACGGTTATTTTGGCCCCTGAAGGAATAATAGGAAAATTGCGGCGAATCGGTCGATCTTCCGGCGGCGCCGCTCCAACCAAAATGTCCGAGATTGCGTGAGGAAACACAGGAGGAAAGATGAATCGTCGAGATTTTGTAAAGACCGGGGCGGCCCTGCTTCTTGCGTCGGGCGCCGGCTCGTTTAAGAATGTTTTTGCCCAAGATGAACCCATTCGCATTGGACTTATGGCGCCTCTAACGGGGGTTGTAGCTTCCGGAGGTCGGGAAATCATGGATGGCTTTCACTTATGGTGGAAGGAAAATGGTAGTGAAGTAGCGGGACGCAAAATAGAGATTTTTGAGGAGGACGACGCAAGCAACCCTGATACGGCTCTACAGAAGGCCCGCAGATTGATTCAACAGCGTAAGGTTCATATGCTGGTGGGAAACCTGTTAGCAAATACGGGATTGGCTGTCGCCTCGTTCGTCAAGACGACGGGAACTCCCTATTTCATCCCTGTAATAGCCGCTGATGATTTAACCCAGCGTCAACGAATTCCGAATGTAATTCGAGTGGCAGGGTACAGCGCCAGCCAAATGCCGCGACCTCTCGCTGATTACGCTCTCAAACAGAACTTTAAAACAGCGGTCACAATAAGCCAGGATTATACATTCGGGCACGAGCAATGCGGCGGTTTTTGTCAGACATTTACCGAAGGCGGTGGAAAAATATTGGATCAGTTGTGGCATCCAATAAACACGGCGGATTATAGCCCCTATTTGTCCAAGATAATGACTATCAAGCCGGATGTCGTGTATTCGGTCCAAACCGGCGCCGACGGTACACGAGTGGTCCAGCAGTGGTCGAACTTTGGTTTAAAGGGTAAAATTCCGTTTTATGTAGCCCAGAATGTGGCTGACCAATCTGTTATACGAACAATGGGTCCGGAAGTTGAAGGGCTCATTTCACCCGCGCAATTCTGCGAGGGTCGCCAAGATCCCGCAAACAAGAAATTCGTTGAAACTTATGAGAAGGCGTTCAATAAATTCCCGTCACTCTACGCTTTTACCCATTACACCGGAGCAATGTGGATAACCGAGGCAATAAAGAAAGTAAACGGTAACGTTCAAGATACCGACGCTTTTCTCAAGGCCGTGCGAGAGGTTGAATTGGTCGATTCTCCGTTAGGTAAAAAGGTCACGCTCGACGCGTACGGTAATCCGATTTACGACGTATACATTCGAAAAGTCGTGAAGAGACCTGATGGTAAGTATTGGAACGAAGTAATCACCACTTATCCATCTGTTTCACAGTTCTGGAAATACGATCCGGAAGAATACATGAAGCAGCCCGCTTACTCTCGAGAATTTCAAGGATATGATAAAACTAAATCATAGATCGCATGACTTCTAATATCAACCGACAACCTATTCTGGAACTCAAAGGAATTGAGGTTGCCTTCGGCAGCCTCAAAGCCAACGACGATGTAACCATATCGATTCGACACGGAGAGCGCAGAGCACTAATTGGTCCGAACGGCGCCGGCAAAACCACTTTGTTCAACGCTATTGCCGGAGTTTGTTCCACCAGAAGAGGCAAGATTTATTTTGAAGGGGCCGACGTAACCAGGAAATCCGTTTACAGACGAGCACTTCTGGGAATAGGACGAACATACCAAATAACGAACCTACTTAATGGGTTGAGCGTAAGAGAAAATCTTGAAATTGCCGTCCGCGGTAAGTCTTGGCGCAAGTTTGCAGTTGTATCGTCCAATCGAGCCACAAAAGAAGAACACCGGGACATCTTGGAGGCCATGGAGGCTTGTGGAATAGAACAAAAATCAGACGCCCTCATTAAAGAGCTTTCGTATGGTGAGCAACGTCAGGTTGAATTAGCCATGGCGTTGTCCACAAAACCCAGCCTCCTGCTGCTGGATGAACCGGCCGCGGGGCTTTCGGCTTCCGAAAGAGTACGAATTTCATCCGTGATCAGTTCCCTACCGAGATCTCTGACCCTCATCATGATTGAACATGACATGGAATTGGCTCTAGGATTAGCGGAGTATGTCACTTGCCTAGCGTCCGGAAAAGTCCTCGTCGAAGATACCCCGGAACGCATCAAGCTTAACAGAACGGTTTTAGAAGTTTACCTTGGAGCTTCACATGCTTGAAGTGCGCAATCTCGCTGCTCAGTACGGCGAAGCCAAGGCCTTGAGGGGCGTGAATTTGGAAGCCCCCCCAGGTCGTATTACAGCGCTTTTGGGTCGTAACGGGATGGGCAAGAGCAGCTTGATTAAAAGTATTATGGGCATGCCGCAGCCTGAAAAGTCTTCTGGTACCATCGTCTTTGAAGGCCGTGATATCACCGCCTTGCCGTCGCATAAAGTGGCCGCCCTCGGGATAGCTTTGGTACCCCAAGGTCGTCGCCTATTTGATTCGCTTACCGTGACTGAGCATCTCCACGTATTCGAAGGGCGATTTAGCTCATCAAGCCAATCATGGACTACGGAACGGGTATTTGATCTTTTTCCAAGGCTTGCCGAGCGTCAAAAGCATCGTGGCTCACAACTTTCCGGAGGCGAGCGCCAGATGCTCGCAATTGGAAGAGCGCTGGTGCTGAATCCAAGACTGTTGCTTATGGATGAACCCACGGAGGGCTTGGCTCCCGTCATCGTTCAGCAGGTTGAGAAAATTGTCGCCGATCTGTCTTCCACAGGTATTGCCGTGCTGTTGGTTGAACAGAATCTTTACAGCGCCCTGGCCGTTTCACATTATTCATACATCATGGAAACGGGTCGGATAGTCTACCAAGGTGAGGTAGAGGATCTTAAAAAGGACCAGGAGACTTTACATAAGTTTTTAGGGGTATAGTTTTTCAAATCACTCGTTCGTCGTGACTTTTTGACATACTTCAATTTGTAAGCTGCTGGGAGCGTCATGAAGGATAAACATCAAGCGATAATCACCGCAATCGAGCCGGGTATCAGCGCCACAAATCAGGGACCTCTGCACGGATTGGATTTCGTCGTGAAAGATATGTTCGATGTGGCCGGTCTGCCGACCTACGCCGGGAACCCGGAGTACGCGAAATACCGTGGTACGCCGACAAAGAATGCCGCCGCTGTGGACGCTCTTCTGAATGCGGGCGCTCGTTTAATCGGCAAGACGCATATGCACGAGCTTGCCTATGGGATTACCGGAATCAACCCTCACTATGACACACCCATCAATCCCTTGGACTCCAACCGCATTCCAGGCGGATCGAGTTCCGGTTCCGCTGTCGCAGTTGCTGCAGGGTTGACGCCTTTTGCCCTTGGGACCGATACGGCGGGTTCTGTTCGAGTCCCTGCGGCGTTTTGCGGCGTATGTTCCTTGAGGCCGACGTATGGACGTATTCCAGTTGACGGGTTGGTTCCCTTATCCCCTTCATTGGACACCGTCGGAATCTTTGCAGCTAATTTTGAACTGCTTGGCAAAGTAGCGGGAGTGTTATTGGATGAGAAAACCAATGTCCCAGCATATCCGGTCAACCGCATAGTCACTGTAGCTGAAATACCGAGTTTGGATGAGAATGTCGACCATTTCGTTACCTCCGTAATAAAAAGTTTGCAAAATCGTTCAGCAAATATATCGGACAAGATCAAATTTACGCTTCTTGCCGACGCTCTCGATGCCCAAAGAGTGGTTCAGTACGCCGAGGTTTTTGCGGTCCATGAGCAATGGTTGAAACAATATCATCCGAGGCTTGGCAAAGATGTGGCGCTCCATCTCGAAACCGCGAGCAAGCTTTCAGTGCAAGAAATCGGCAGGGCAATTTCGTCAATGGCCATGTACTCTGCTCAATTCAGCCAAATTGTGGGGAGCGACGGTATATTTGTATTGCCTGCCTCCGCCGGCCCGGCGCCGTTACTCGCGGAACTGTCGGATTTTGAAAACGCAATGAAATTTCGCCTCCATACTTTAGCGTTTAATACTCCTGCAAGTATAACCGGCTTGCCCGCGGTCACAATACCTTTTAGGACTGAGGATGGACTCAGCGTGGGTGTTCAACTGATCGGCCCTCCAAATGCGGACATGACGCTGATTAAATTGGCGGCTGGGTTGGCGAAAGAATTACCGCCTTATCCATTGACATAGCCCCAGGGACGATAATCTCTAAGGATGCTGAGGGCACGCTTCTCCCGATTTGCAAGTTAGCCTATGCATAAGGCGCCTTTCACTCAGGTCGGCAATGGATATGCCTACGCCCTCCAACACTCTCCAACTGCATAATTGCGCTCACAGAAGAAAGGGGCCGTATGTGTAGATCCGAAATAAATCCCGCAAGATTTTACTTCCCACATGACTCGTAACGTATTATTGTATCAAACCTGCCGGGAGGTCTGAATCGCCATGAGCCGGTTCAGACAAATGTCTTTTTTTCATCAATGGGATTCTATTGCGGAATTCACATAACTGTCGTGAGGTGGCGGATGAAAAGACTGCTTGGAGCGCTGTTTCTGGTTGGCTTGATTTGCTCGAATGGCTTAGCTGCCGATCCCATTGTGATCGGCGCCTATTTGTCAATGACCGGCAATGTAGCGTCGTATGGCCAAATGGGATGGGATGGGATCAGCATAGCCAAGAAAATGCGTCCGGAGGTTCTCGGGAGACCTGTTGAAGTTAGACTCGTGGACACCAAGTCCGACAAAGTGGAATCAGCCAACGCCGTGTCCCGGCTAATAGAAAAAGACAAAGTAGTCGCCATAATCGGCGAAATGATATCAGGGAATACCCTGGCGGGAGCGGACTACGCCGAACGTAAGAAAATCCCTATGGTTAGTCCTACAGCCACCAATCCCCTTGTCACCCAAAATAAAAAATACATATTTAGAGTTTGCTTTATAGACACCGATCAGGGAAAAATCGCCGCAAAACTGGCGCGTGATCTCTTTAAGGCTAAGACAGCCGCCATTATCATGGATATTTCTCAGGATTATTCAGTGGCTTTAGCCAGTTTCTTTAAGCGAGAATTTACGAAGGCCGGCGGCAAGGTAATTGCCGAGACCAAGTTCAAGAGTGGCGACAGGGACTTTACTCCGCAAATGGGGACAATTAAAGGAGCAAAGCCCGACGTAATTTACGCCCCTATTTATTATACCGAATGCGCCCTGGCGGCAAAACAGGCTAGAGAAATGGGCATTACGGCGCCTATACTCGCCGGTGACGGAGTTCAGGCGCCTGAGCTTTTGGAACTCGGCGGCGACGCTGTTGAAGGTATCATCTTCACAACGCATTTCCATAAAGATATGGTGACCAGTGAAATCGGTAAAAAATTTCTGAAAGTCTTCAAGCAAGAGTTCGGCAAGGAACCGGACGCTTTCACCGCCAATGCGGCGGACGCATATTTCTTGTTGATGGACGCAATCAGCCGAGCCGGTTCCGCAGACCCTCAAAACATCAGGGACGCCATAGCAAATACCAAAGAATTCGAAGGAGTAACCGGCAAGATAGTGATGCAGCCCAACGGCAATCCACTTAAGGCAATGGTTGTAAATAAAGTGAAAAATGGAAAATTCGTGCATGTAACCACCGTCAATCCATGATCCAATGGACTACAGCTTTTTAATACAACAAATAGTTTTCGGACTGACGCTTGGCTGTCTATATGGTCTGATCGCCATTGGCTACACCATGGTTTACGGAGTCCTTCGTCTAATCAATTTTGCCCACGGCGATTTGCTTATGGTGGCGGCTTATTTGGTTTTTTTTGGCATGGCGATTTACAACTTGAGCTGGCCCATAGCCTTCATCGGCGCTATCCTTCTGACCTCGTTCATGGGTATTTTGATAGATCGAGGCGCATATCGACCGCTCAGGAAAAGTCCAAGAATCAGCGCCCTAATCACCGCCATCGGCGTTTCATTTTTATTGGAAAACTTAGGACTCGTGATTATCGGCGGCCGTCCCAAAACCTTTCCTACGCCGCCTCTCTTCGAAGGCGCTCAAAATCTCGCAGGTATTCAGATTCCGAATCTTTCGATTTGGGTGTTCGTAATGACGGGGGGACTTTTGGCCGCAGTGTTTTTGGTAGTAAATCGGACCAAAATAGGCATGGCGATGCGGGCTGTTTCCCGGGACATGGACACTGTGCGCTTGATGGGGGTAGATGTAAACCGGGTCATCTCCTTCACGTTTGCGTTGGGCTCAGCTTTAGCCGCGGCGGGTGGAATAATGTGGTGCATGAAATATCCGGCCATTGAACCATTTATGGGCGTTATTCCAGGTCTCAAAGCGTTTGTGGCCGCCGTCCTCGGTGGTATAGGGAGCATAACGGGCGCGGCTTTGGGTGGAATACTATTAGGCCTAAGTGAAGTCGTAATTGTCGCGGTCTGGCCTGAGTGGTCCGGGTACAGAGACGCTACGGCATTTACTATACTCATTTTTATTTTGTTGACTCGACCCACGGGCATTATGGGTGAAGAATTGCCCGGATAGAAATCTTATGGTCACTCGCGATCGGATCCTGACTTTCCTGGCCCTGTGCGTGCTCGCCTCGTTCCTATGGTATGCCGAACGCTCCATGGGTGATTACTCAGTTCGAATTCTGAACAATATCGCTATTTTCATCATGCTTGCGGTTAGTTACAATTTGATCAACGGTGTCGCGGGTCAGTTTTCGCTCGGGCCCAACGCATTCCTCGCCATCGGCGCCTACACAAGCGCACTTTTGAGTTTATCTCCTGAAGAAAAGATCAATACATTCATAATAGAACCGCTGATCTGGCCGCTTTCCGTCATTTCCGTATCCTTCCCCGTCTCCCTTATTGCGGCAGGCCTGGTGTCGGCTTTTTTTGCCCTTATCATCGCTGTGCCGGTGTTTAGAACGAGGGGCGATTATCTCGCGATTGTAACGCTAGGTTTCGGTGAAGTGGTTCAGGTATTCGCCAATAACCTTGTTTCCGTTACAAATGGACCACTCGGCCTAAAGTCGCTTACCCCCTACACTAATCTTACATGGAGCTGGGGCCTTTGTCTTCTGACTATATTTTGCATAGTCAGGCTCGTTAATTCATCCTATGGTCGAGCCATGAAAGCCGTCCGTGAAGATGAAACTGCGGCCGAGGCGATGGGAATCAATGCCTTCCGAACCAAAACATTAGCGTTTGTGGTAAGCGCCTTTTTTCAGGGCATAGGCGGCGGTCTTCTTGCACACCTGATCACTACAATTTCACCGTCTTTATTTACTTTCATGTTCACGTTTAATCTGCTCAGCATGATTGTCGTAGGCGGTCTGGGGAGCACGACCGGCGCCGTGCTCGGAGCTATTATCATCACCTGGGGCGGTGAGTTGCTTAGATTTTTCGAGGAACCTATCTCATTTCTAGGGTATTCATATAAGGGAATTCCCGGAATGCGTATGGTAATCTTTTCAACATTGCTGATCATTGTCATGATTTTTGCTCGCAAAGGATTAATGGGTCGTAACGAATTTACCTGGAAAGGCCTATTCAATTTGTTTCAGAGAAGATTCGGGAGACCGCCTCAATGAAACCCCTGTTTCGCATTGAACAACTTGGGGTAAACTTTGGTGGATTGTCGGCCGTGGCGGGCTTGGACCTTGAGATTTATCCCGGCGAAATTGTGGGATTGATTGGACCAAACGGCGCGGGTAAAACTACGGCTTTCAACGCCATAACCGGTATCGTGAAGAGTTCCACCGGTAAAGTTTTTTTCAATGATGTAGAGATAACCCGCTTTAAAAGTTCCGTGATTGCAAAAATGGGAATTGCCAGGACTTTTCAAAACATTAGATTATACGATGATTTGAGTGTTTTGGAGAACGTGATGGTTGCCGGCCATTGCTCCATCACGTATTCGTTTCTGGAAGCGGTTGCCGGATTAGGCCGGTTCAAACGAGACGAGACGAAAATTCGCGATAGGTCAATGGAGCTCCTTGGTTTGATGGGACTGGGCTCACTCCAATCCGAGAAAGCTGACTCGCTTCCTTATGGGAGCCAACGAAAGCTTGAGGTCGCAAGAGCTTTGGCTCTGAATCCCAAGTTGCTGCTGTTGGATGAGCCGGTGGCGGGAATGAATCCAGGTGAAACCGCCGATTTTCTGACGCTTCTCCAAACTGCAAAGCGGGAGTTGAAGCTCACGATTGCGCTAATAGAGCATGACATGAGCTTTGTCATGGGTGTATGCGATAAAATCAAAGTAATCGATCACGGGATGCCCATTGCCTGGGGTTCACCATCGGAAATTCAAAGTGACTCCAATGTGATAGCCGCGTATTTGGGGGTTCCGATAGAGTGAGTCGCCTTTCGACTCCAGCTATGTGGAGAGGAGAGGGTAGGGAAGAGCCCCATTACTAGGAAGCTTTAATGGACGTTAAATGCTGAAACTCATTGACCTGTGCGTCTCATACGGCGGAATTCGAGCCCTTTCAGGGGTGAGTTTCGAGGTTCCGAAAGGCGCTATAGTGAGTTTGCTGGGCGCGAACGGCGCAGGCAAGAGCACTACGGTGCGAGCCGTTTCCGGCATTGTTCCCATAGCCTCCGGTGATGTGTTGTTTGAAGGAGTTTCAATCAAGTATTATCCGGCTCATAGAATTCAGCGACTAGGTTTGGTTCAAGTTCCGGAGGGAAGAAAAATCTTTTCGAATTTGACGGTTGGCGAAAATCTTGTAATGGGCGCTTACCATCAAGGCGCTAAAAAGCAAGTGAAAGACATGATGGATCGTGTTTGCGCAAAGTTCGAGATACTCGGCGCAAGGTTCAATCAGCTAGGAGGAACGTTGTCAGGCGGTGAGCAGCAGATGTTGGCCATTGGGCGGGCATTGATGTCGGAACCCAAGCTCTTGATGATGGATGAACCTTCGCTTGGTTTGGCGCCGATGGTAAGCGCCGAGGTTTTCAGGATTATCACGGAAATAAGAAGTGAAGGGGTGACGGTATTACTAATTGAACAAAACGCTAACTCTTCTTTGAAAATATCCGATTATGCGGTGCTTCTGGAAACGGGTAAAGTGGTTCTAAAGGGACGCGCTAAGGATATGCTTGAAAATCCGGCCTTGAAACGGGCATATTTGGGGGAGACAAGCTTTTCAGACATATTATAGCGTTCGATAAATCTTCCGCGGAACAGCGTCTTTGGCGTCGTTCTAAAGCTTGCCCCGGACGCGATCCTGGGAAAGTTAGATTCCATATCTTACCGGATTCCGACGTACGCTGGAATGACGATGACAAACTCTGAATGCATGGCGAAGCTTTATAGCTTTATGTAACTTGAATAATTGACCAAGTAGACATCACCATTAGATCCGTGATTACTTTAGAAATCAATTGTTTTATGCATGTCCCAGAACTTCTTGACCATTGCGCCGGCCGTAGTCTTTGTCTCTCTATACGTCCATCACTTTCGCGCCGGAGGGGTTCACCGTGAAAAAAATCTCTTTTAAAATTCGACGTAAAATTATGTTGGCTTTCCTGTTCTGCTTTTTATCGGTGCTGGTTTTCGCAATCTTCAGCTTTCAGGTGCATCGTGAAATAGGG
>JBBSBY010000046.1:0-26738 GCA_038250835.1 Desulfomonilales bacterium
CCACACCGGCACTCGTTGAATATAGCACTACGTCTTAATAGAGTCCGCAAAATTCATCATCAATGATATTATATTACACCGGCAGAAATCGACGCGATTACGCTTAGTCATGATTAATTTCGAGAAGAAGTATAAAATCAGTCCAAATTACCAATCAAAAAGAGAACGCCCTGATCGACCTCCATGTGCATACTACGGCGTCTGATGGAGTATGCTCTCCCAAGGAAGTTGTTTGGCCGGCTCAGGAAAAAGGGCTCAAAGCAATTGCCGTCACTGATCACGATTCGGTGGCTGGGGTTGACAAAGCTGTTGGAGAAGGCCGAATTCTCGGGGTGGAAGTTGTCCCCGGTTTGGAGCTAAGCGCCAAAACCAAGACCCGGGCCTGCCGCTCCGTTACTCAATATTGGAAGACTTAAAAAGTCGTGTTAAGGCAAATCGTATTGGTGTTGCTCGGAGTAATCCAATTATTTTTTTCCCATGTATATCGCCGTCTCCGACAGCGTGAATGCTTAAAATAGAGAGTTTCTCGGAAGTCTTGTCGGAATTGTTTTACTTTCGTCTTACCGAAAGACGCCGGAAACCAGATCCCCTGGATAACCGGCTTCCACCAAAACCTCCTTATTCAACAGATATCCATTCCATTGTTACACGAAAAGACAAACCGGAAGGCTGATCATTGAATTGCCTTCCGGTCTTAAAGAGACTATCAAAATGCGTTGCAATATGGGGGCTCTATTTTTTCAGCAGGCCATGTTCCGCAAGCAATTGTTTAAATATCGTGGTCTGCTCGGCTATGTACTTCTTAGATTGTTCGCTGTTTAGCCCCATGGGCACGAATCCCGCTGAAATCATTTTCTTACGGTAATCGTCAATAGCTACGGTTTCCAGAAAAACTTTTTCTAATCTAGCCGTAATATCCGCCGGAGTATCTTTCGGCACGGCCACTCCTCGATCGATGCGAGGATAAAATTTCAATCCCTCTTGTTCGAAAGTGGGCACGTTGGGAAGTTGTTCCATGGGCTTCTCTGAGCCTATAGCCAAAACCTTGATTTCGGACTGATATGTTACCAGATCCGAGGAGTTTCCAAAGATTGCTTCCACATGTCCACCAAGCAAGTTCGTGATCTGAGGCGCCGCTCCTGTGAACGTCACTAAAGTCAGCTTTGTCCCGGTCATTTTCATGAATTGCAGCGCCGCCATATGGTGCCCTGAAAACTTGCCGGACATTCCAACTGTGGCTTTACCCGGATTGGCTTTGGCGAATTCAATGAATTCTTTCACACTATTGACTTTCGAGCCCTTCTTCACCGCTAGACCGATGGGAGTCGCTTCAAAGATGCAAACAGGCTTGAGATCCTCCGTCTTGAAAGTAACATCGGTTTGACTTAGGGGTTGAAGGATAATGTGCGGGATATTGATTCCGCAAATGGTGTAACCATCAGGTTTTGCCTGAGCAAATTTCGTCCAGGCCAGAGCGCCGCCTGCGCCTGGAATGTACGTAATTACGATAGGAACTCCCAAGTTTTTCTCAAGATAAGGTTGCTGGAGTCTAGCCTCGACATCGGACTGGCCTCCCGGATTAAATGGAATGATGTAGGTAATCGGCCCCGTAGGGAATTTATCGGCGCCGAGCGATGTTCCTACACAGGCGAACAGAACAACGAGGATGAAGAGTAAATGCCGCCTTTTCATCTTACGATCCTTTCTGATTAGACTTCCTCACCTTCAACTTTTTCTTGCAATTTCTTGCGCCTACCCCCAATAGCAGGAATAAAAGGTGATAAGAGCAGGAAAAGACAAAGACCCAAGAACGCTGCAGAAATAGGATGCTCTAAAAAGATCCAGGGACTACCTTGAGATATGACCAAAGATAATCGGAGGTTTTGTTCCATCATCGGCCCGATTACCAAAGCCAAAACCAAAGGCGCCATTTCGAGGCGAAGTTTTCTGCCGACGTACCCTAAAATTCCGAACCCAATCATTAACGCGACTTCCATGATGCTGTAGTTCAGACTATAGACGCCTACTACGCAGAACACGAGAATGAGAGGGAATAGGACCGGGTAAGGCACTCGCAATAGCTTCACCCATAAACCTATTAGAGGTAAATTCAGTATGACGAGCATAACATTGCCCACATACATGCTTATGACGGTTCCCCAAAAAATTTCAGGATGCTGGGAAATAAGTAAAGGCCCCGGCTGAATGCCGTGTATCATGAATGCGCCCAGTAAAATCGCAATGACTGAATTGGCCGGTATTCCCAATGTAAAGAGCGGGATAAATGCGCCCCCCGTTGCTGAATTATTGGCCGATTCAGGTCCCGCTACTCCCTCTATGACCCCGGTTCCAAATTTTTCCGGATGTTTGGACAACTTTTTTTCCATGGCGTAGGAACTAAAGGCCGCAATGACGGGCGCGGGTCCGGGAAGAATCCCTAAGAAAAAACCGAGAAAAGAGCCTCGGATGATCGGCCAAAACGAATCCCGCCAGTCCTGTAAGGACGGAAGAAGACCCTTCACCTTGGCCGTCACAAGCTCCTGCTTGACGGCCTGTTCAACATTCGTCAAGACTTCGGCCACTCCGAATAGTCCCATAATTACAGGTATCAGTCCTACACCATCGCTAAGCTCAACCAGTCCAAAGGTTAAACGCTGTGATCCGGAAATGGAATCCATTCCGATGGTGCTGATAAGCAATCCAAACACCGCCATCATGAGCGCCTTTAAAATGGAACCTGACGCCAAATAAATCAGGATGAGAATGCCCATTAACATCAAGCTGAAGTATTCAGGAGGACCAAAGGCCAATGCAAATTTTGCCAGCGGCGGCGCTACCAACATCAACCCCAGCACTGATATTGTGCCGGCAATAAATGATCCAAAAGCCGAAATCCCCAACGCCGGACCGGCGCGACCCTTCAAGGCCATCTGGTAGCCATCCAAAGTGGTGACAACGGACGCGGCTTCTCCGGGAATGTTGACAAGAATCGATGTGGTGGAGCCCCCGTACATTGCGCCGTAATAAATTCCGGCCAACATGATTATGGCGCCAACCGGAGAAAGACTGAAGGTATTGGGCAAGAGCAAAGCGATTGCGGCGGTCGGTCCCAACCCGGGCAGCACGCCCACGAGTGTGCCAAGGAGCACGCCGATAAAGCACAATAGCAGGTTTATGGGGGTGAAAACCACCTCGGCGCCGAGCGCCATATGGCTAAGTAATTCCATGGCCGCCTAGAACCCGAGGAACCCCAGGGGGAGTTGGGTTTTTAATAAATTGATAAATACAAGCCGAGCGCCTAATGCGCTAAGAGTCGCCACAATTATTGTTCGTGTCCACGATTGCGGGAAAATGTATCGCACAAGAAAGCCCACGAAAACGAAAGTTGTTAATGTGAAACCAACGAAATCGAGAAGAAGAGCGTAAAAGATCATGGCCGCGAATGTCGCGGTAACTCGCTTCCATGAATCTGATTCCGGGAAAAAAGCCGGGAGTATGTCCCCTGGGCTACGCAGACTGGTAATGAAAAGAGCCACAGCCATTATGCACAAGGTCAGCCCGGCCCAAAATGGGAGGAATCCAGGTCCTGGTTCACTCCAACTACCAATATCAACACGACGTGAGTTCAAAGCAAAGAAAATGCCCACACATAAGAAGAAGATCGATGTGATTCGGTCATAGAAGTTTTGTGTTTTCGCCATACCGTTTCTCTCTATTTTTCAAACCGGCATGAAAGGATCGGATTGAAATTATCAAAGGGGCGCTGACTTTAGCTGAAATCAAAAAATGAACTCAGCGATCAATGAGGTTAAAGTCCCCCTATCAATGGGGGACTTAGAGGAGTCAATATAGTTGTCGGTTAAGCGCTGATGTACAGCTTTGTCAATACGAATTCCCGGTGACCAAGCGCCTCCGCGGCGGTTAGTCTGCCGTTGGAAGTGCGCACGATCATATCGAGAAGCTTGTCCCCGGCTTGATCAAGGGTCAATTCACCTCTGAGGATGGAGGAAACGTCCAGGTCAATGTGCTCGCTCATGGTGCTGCACGTCAGAGGATTAGCGGACAATTTTATTACGGGCACTATGGGATTCCCGATAATGTTACCCTGACCGGTGGGGAAAAGATGAACCACCGCGCCTGAAGCGGCCCACAAGGTAACCGCCTCCGCGGCCGCGGACGAAGTGTCCATATACCACAGACCCTTACCCCGGGGAGCTTCGGCGGGCTTCAGCACTCCAATGTATTTGGACTTTTTACCAATTTTTTGGAGATTGCCGTAAGCCTTTTCTTCAATTGTCGTCAAGCCGCCTCGGATGTTACCCTTAGTGGGCTGAGACCCGGAAAGATCATCCGTTTTGAATTGCACTATAATATCATTGTAGGCGTTCCAAACACGCATGAATTCCTCGCCGATTTCCGGTGTCGCGGCGCGTTCTTTACAAACTATTTCAGCGCCCGTAATCTCAGATGTTTCACCGAAGGATGTCGTTGCGCCCATATCGACAAGCTTGTCGATAGCGTTTCCGACGGTGGGATTGGACGCCAATCCTGATGTGGTGTCGGATTCACCGCACTTGACGGACACGTACAGCTCATCCAACGAGCATTCGGTCCTTTGAAGCTCCGTTGCCCACTGCACATATTCCAAGGCTTTGCGAGAGGCCGCCGCTATGGCGCCTATATCTCCCGTGCGTTCAATGGAAAAACCCTGCACGGGTTTTCCTGTTTCCGCAATGCCGCTAACGATGCGATTAGTCCATTCCGGTTCTATACCAATGACCACAACTGCGGCCACATTTGGGTTTGCGCCTGTACCGATTATGGTTCTAAAGAACAACTCCAGGTCTTCGCCGAACTGTAGGCGCCCGTAGGCGTGGGGTAGCGCAAGAGTTCCCTTTATGTTGTTGGCTACGGCTTCACACGCGGCGTTGGAAAGATCGTCCAGAGGCAGAATGACCACATGATTCCTAACCCCGACTCTCCCGTTCTCTCGACGATAACCGGCAAATTTGGGTATATTCATAATTACCACCTCGTTGTTTTCAGATTGTGAATGTGAATGTGCGCCCCGGCCGAAGCGTCTTCAACAATTCGTCCGATATCGTGCCCGTATTTAATAACCGTATCGCCGACTTTGAAATCGATAAGCGCAATCTTGTGGCCCAAAGGTATATCATTTAAAGCCTTCATCTCGATATCCGCCTGGGAATCCATAAATAACCCTCTTGCGGTTTCGCCGGCCCTGAGATCCACCGTGGCCACTCCTACATTGTCTGATTTTTCGTGAACCAGAAACTGTATCATGGTTTCTCCTCTTGGGATGTAATTCTAAAAAGGCTCACCGCTTCTTGCGGGAGCGCAATGTTAAAACGGTTTAAATATGAAAAACGTGGTGTTGGCATTTGGAACTACCGCCACCTTCGGTCGTCCGTCAAATTCTTCTATCCATTGCGTTAATTGCGTCTGAGGATCCGCCTGCCTCAGCAGACAGTTGTCCAATGTAGCTTTCTCAAGTTCCGATGCAATCGCCACATCGAAGCCGGTGAGCGTGCGGCCGAACAGGTAAGCTTTGTGAGCCCCCATCTTGAATTTGTGGCTGCGGAAGTCTTCTAGAACCTCCTGCGGTTCGCGGAACCTACAAACGTAATCGTAGTAAACGTCGTCACCAACTCCCTGGGGACACGCAGCAAGCAATAGTATTTTGCCCCCGGGTTTGAGTGCATGCGAAGCGAGATTTAATCCCTTTTGAGCCTGGTAGAGACAGATGTCTCTAGGATGCCCGCCGCAAGACGCCATCACAATGTCAAATTTCTCGGAAATCGTTACGCCATAAATGGATTTGCATATGTCCGCGCCTGTCGCAAGCACTGCTTCGGGATCACCTGTGAGTATGCCGACAGGCTGTTTCTCAGTGTCCAATATTAAATTTATAGCAAAGTGAATACCGACCATTCTGCCCGCTTCATTCATATCCTCCCGCACCGGATTGCCGGAGAGCCGCCCTACTTGAGCGTCCGAACTGAACATCAGCCCATGATTACGCTCAATGGTTTCCGCCGAGGCCAGGCCGATCACCACTCCTTTTGATCCACCCGTGAATCCCACGAACTGGTGAGGATCAATTTGTCCGATAACTATTTTAAGATCGGCTTCCGCGAAAAGCGCATTCACACGGAGCGGGGTTCCGCGGCTCGTGAGACCAAAATCAGTCATAGATGAAGCGTGGGCGTCATGAGCAACAAGTCCGCACTGAGAGAGTAATTGCGATGGAATCATACGACGCAGAGTCTGCTCATCTAACGGCGGATGCAGACCACCACCCACCACAATGCTGATATTAGATGAATCCAAATCAGGCGCGGCTCGCTTAATGTCATCAAATAGAACCGGCAGAATCGTATCCAACGGCGCGGGCCTGGTTTCATCAGGTACGGCAATGGCAATACTTTTCGGAGCAATCCGACGGATCAAGTCCGAAATTGAACCTGAATTGAGAGGTTGAGCAAAGGATTGCCGGAGGACTGCCGGGATATTTTCAACTATGGGCAGTGTCGAAGGGCGCAGAACTGTTACATCCGCTTTGTCGGGGATTTTTAGATGTAGTTTTGTCTGGCCGTATTTGAGAAATATCTCCATAATTTGCCGGACCAAAGGGTCGGGTGGTTATGAACGGAACATCTCTCAATTATTGAGCAATAATCATGCCCAAGCAAGAGAGACGGCAACCTGTAGAGTTAATTGACAAAGTGTCGACATTCTGAGATTGTTGGGTTTAGTCGCGTGACCAATATTGGGCGCACGCGCCGAAAAATAGTTTTGGCTTTCGGACGGAAGCCGGCAGACTCCCCGGACGGCCTACTACCTCTAACTGGAGGCGGGCTCACATGACGCATAAGAAAAGGAGCATTGCGCCCAATTTCCGGCAGCCACCCCGAAAACAGATTACGCAGATCTACCTATTGAGGCTTTTAATGCATTGGGATCTCGAAACAAGATATAGAATTTTACTCTCTATAAATAACGCCATAATAACGCAGACTTCTCGTGAAAAACTTTTTCAGACATTGGCCACTGAGATTCGGAAACATTTCCCTTACGATCGTCTCAGCATTAATCTTTATGATTCCAAAACAGAGTCATTGAGTTACTTTGCAGCCGCGGATGGAATCGCTCCCGAGGGTATTTCAAACAGGAGGAGCCGACCTTTAGCCAAAGGATCAATTGCGCGAATGGTCATAAGCGCCAAAAAGCCAATAATTATAGAGGATTTGAACCTCTACGAAGACTTGCCTTCGGTGATCTCCATGTTGCATTCCGGTCTGACCGCCACACTGGCCTTTCCTCTGATGGTGCGCAGCCGTTTGCTGGGAACCGTCCATTTTTCCTTCAGAAATAGGCCTGAAGATGTTGACCGGTTGGCTGAAGTTTTGACGGATGTGTCGAATCAGGTGGCGATTGCCGTGGATAACATGCTCAGCTACACGGAGTTGGCTGAATACTCGGAGAATCTTGAGCGCCAGAAACGATTTCTCATGGTAAACGCCGGCGCCGACTATTCTCATGATCATTTTTTTTACGCTTCGCCGGCAATGACTGAAATCATGAACCAGATCGAATTGGTGGCTGATACGGACGCCTCAGTCTTGATTACCGGAGAAACCGGCACAGGCAAGGATTATTTGGCTCGCACCATCCACGATTTGAGTTCCCGACGAGATCATCTTTTCGTAAAGATCAACTGCCCGGCCTTAACTTCTTCCCTGATTGAAAGCGAACTGTTCGGTCATGGAAAAGGAGCGTTTACGGGAGCGCACGTCATGCGTATGGGTCGGTTCGAAATGGCCGACAGGGGTACCGTTTTCCTGGATGAAGTAGGTGATCTCCCCGCGAATTTGCAGGCGAAATTGCTGCAGGTAATTCAGGACGGTGAGTTCGAGAGAGTTGGAGAGAGCCGCCCTATCCGGGTAAACCTTCGAATTATAGCGGCTACAAATCGAGATCTGGAAAAGGCGATTAGTGAGGGATCATTCCGACGTGATCTTTATTATCGTCTCAACATGGTGAACATGCATACTCCTCGGTTACAGGATCGTCCGGAAGATATTCCCCTGCTTGTGGAACGACTTACCGCGTTACAAGCCAACAAGATGAATCGTACCGCCCCTGAATACACGGAGCCCGCGATTGAGAGGCTGATCCATTATCATTGGCCGGGCAATGTTAGAGAGCTGAAAAATCTGGTTATACGACTTGTAATACTGCGTCCGGGCAAACGCATAATAGAAGCGGATATCAACAAGATCCTGAACACCTTTCCATCTGACCAAGAAACACCTGTAGGCGCATTGACCGCAGTGGAACGAAGTCACATAGAGCGAGCGCTAATGCAATGCAAAGGTGTTCTTGGAGGCCCACGCGGCGCGGCTCAAGTTTTGGGGCTTCCCCGCTCCACCTTGCAATACCGTTTGCGGAAGCTGGGGCTTAAAGCGAACGATTATCTGAGTAAATAAAAGGTACAAAAGAGTTGACAAGTAAATTCGTTAGTATATTATTTGACTATATTCTCAAATAGAGGAACCTAATGCCGTCCCGCCAACGCGAAAAACTAAAACTCAAAGCTGAAGTATTTAAAGCCATGGGGCATCCCATCAGATTGGCTATTATTGAAATGCTGGGCAAAGAGGAAAAGTGTGTGTGCGAAATAGTTGGGCATGTAGGCACGGACACATCCAATATCTCCAAACATTTGTCGATACTGAAAAGCGCCGGCATTTTGACTGATCGCAAAAAGGGGCTAAAAGTTTATTACAACTTAGCCTTGCCTTGCGCTTTGGACTTCAACCGGTGTGTCGGTAACATCATACTCGAACGTCTTGAAGCTCAACGGGCATTGATGGCAAGTTAAGAACTTTTTTTACCACGCGGAAATACGCTCCCGGGCCCGAATTCGATGCGTGAGTAACGACTGAACGAATGCTTGATTTCCAATGTGAGTCGCAATTAAACTTAAAAGGAGTCTTTAATGAAAATAGAAGTGCTGGGTGTAGGTTGCGCGAAATGCAACCAACTCTACGATTTGGTAAAAAAGACTGTGCAAAATCAGGGAGTGGACGCTGAAGTCAACAAAATAGAAGACATTTCGGTGTTTGCTCAGTACGGAGTTTTCATGACTCCCGCCCTTGTGATAGACGGAGAGGTAAAGACTGCCGGCAAACTGCCGAAAGAAGCCGATGTCGTTAAATGGATTTCCAAATAAATCATATAAAAATTATCGGGAGTTTTGTTCATGAGGGTCGTAAAGAATACGTTTATTTTCATCATTGCGTGTGGAATAATTTTATCCACCTCTCTACTTTTCGCGGCCGATGCCAAAATCAATCTGCCGGCTTTAACTGCGAAAAAGGTCCCAATCCTACTGGAATTTGGCCGGGGATGGTGCAAACCGTGTAAGTACATGAAGCCCATCTTGGATGACATGGCGAAAACCTACAACGGTAAGGCTGTGGTCATGACCGTCGATATGGACGCAAACAAGGATTTAGTGAGAGATTTCAAAATTAGGCTAATGCCGACTCAGGTTTTTCTCACTGCCGATGGTCGAGAATTCGCCCGGAATGAGGGAACCCTCGAACGGGAACAAATCAAACAGGTATTTACAAAAATGGGAGTGGAAGCGCCAAAGTGATGTGGCCTGTGAACTGGATTGATCAAATTTGAAGAACAATGCGGTACGATCACTAGCGCATAATCAAAACCGTTTGGAAGTAAGCCGAGCAACCGAGCATTTCAAGATGGTTGTATGCGGTATACAGTATACAAGAGGAAGATACGATGGAATATCTCTTTTCGATAATTCAGCAGTGGATTTCTTCAGGCAGCATTTGGTTGGCCGCAGGCGGATCATTTATTGGTGGGGCAATGACTGCCATGAACCCTTGTGTCCTGGTAATGGCGCCTTTGCTAATAGGCTTTGTAGGCGGCATGAATGAAGAAATGACCATGAGGAAGTCGTTCTTGTATACTCTCGTTTTTATTTTGGGATTTAGTCTCGAGCTTGCAATTCTGTTCTCAGTCGGTCTTGCCGCTGCGCCTTTTCTACAGTCCCAATACATGGTCTATGTAGTAGCGGTGATTTGTATACTCTTGGGTCTTCACTTCATGGACCTCTTCCATATCTCAATTCCAATCTCTCAGGATAGGTTACCGAAATCCACAGGCTATGTCGGCGCGGCCTTATTTGGATTCCTATTCGGGCTTATCTCTTTACCGTGCACCGGCCCGGCTTTGCTTTTGATTGTTAGCGTCATTCCTTTAAAAGGCCCTATTTTCGGCGGAACTATGATGCTTTTTTACGGTATTGGGCATTGCCTGCTGATTCTCGCCGTGGGAACCTCGGCAGGAGCGGCTAAAACCATAATTGGATCAGCCAGGATGTATTATGCCAATCTGGTCCTAAAAAAATCGGCAGGGGCCCTATTGACCGGGGTAGGGCTATATATTGGCGTCGGCGCCATGTTCCCTAATTTAGGTTTCGGTTTATAGCAAAAACCCCGCTGCGCCTGCTCTTTGATGCCTTCGCTCGGGCGGCGTCTCCGGAAATGAGGGGAGTAGTCATACCATTTCGCTTTTACATTTCGTAACATCCTGTTGGAGATCCTCACCCTAACTCTCTCCACGGAAGGAGAGGGAACTAATAGGATTTAGCGATGTTATATGTTTTACTGCGAACCATTATCAGAACAAGATCATATTATCGCGTCCAGCACATGAACTTTTTTAATGGCCGGACGCCCTTAAAGGCTAACTCTAGCTGAAAACAAACTTGGAATCATCGACCAGGGGATTTCAAGTCCCCCTGCCAAGGGGGATTTAGCAGGTTGATGTCGTTGCGCTAAAAGGAATCGCCAAAGCTCACGATAGGCAGTCTATACTAACTAAATAATGTTTATTGCGCCGTTCCCGCCCACATTCTGGTCTTCTGCCTCTTCAACTTCTGTAGAGCCACCCATAGGGCCGGCGTGAAAAAGATGCCCAGCGCAGTCACTCCGATCATACCTCCGACCACGGCAGTACCCAACGCCTGTCTACTGGCGGCGCCCGCTCCTGTGGCTATGGCCAGAGGCAGCACACCGAAAATAAACGCAAACGAAGTCATGAGAATAGGACGCAGCCGAATCGTGGATCCTTCCACTGCCGCGTCTATGGGCGTTTTGCCGGTTATCAAGCGATTTCTAGCAAATTCAACTATGAGGATGGCATTCTTTGCCGCCAAACCTACCAGCAGCACCAGACCAACTTGCGTATATAAGTTATTATCCAAATGGCGAGCCATCAGGGCAATAATCGCTCCCAGGGTGCCCAGAGGCACCGTAAGAACAACGGCCAGCGGATCTATCCAACTTTCGTATTGAGCCGCCAGAATGAGCAGCACCACAAACACCGCTAGACCCAGAGTCATCGACATTTGACCACTCACACTTTTTTCCTGATAAGCCATGCCGGTCCACTCAAAGCCCATACCCGGCGGCAGTTTTTCCGCGGCCAAATTTTCCATCAGTTGTAGAGTTGTGCCTGAACTAACGCCCGGTTTTCCCTCTCCAAGCAGTTTGGCTGATGGATACATGTTGTAGCGTTCAATCCTCTGTGGACCGAGGGCTTCCTTCACGTGGACCAAAGTGCCCAAAGGAACCATCTTGCCGTCAAGGTTTCGCACCTGTAGCTTGCCTATATCCTGTTGAGTCATCCGATATGCGGTATCCGCTTGCACCATGAGCGGCCATGTGCGTCCGAATTTATTGAAATCGTTAACGTACGTGGAGCCCAGGTACGTCTGCATGGTGTCGAACACGGATTGTAGAGGCGCTTTCAATTGTAGAGCCTTGACTCTGTCCACATCGGCATACAAGGTCGGGACCTGTGAACGAAAAGTGGCTCTGGCCTGACGTATCTCGGGCTGCGCCATTGCCGCTGCAGCCAATTCATTGGCGGCCTGTTCCAATTCTACTAACCCAAGACTGGTTCGATCCTGTACATACATTTCAAAGCCGCTGGATGATCCAACGCCATGGATGGGGGGCATGGTGAATGGAAAGACGATGGCTTCCTGTATTCTGGAGAATTTACCGAACAGCTCGCCATTGATTGCCTGAAGCGTGCGGCCGTGCTTAAGTCTCTCATCCCAGGGTTCTAGTTCGACAAAGCCGCCGGCGACGTTTGCCGAATTTCCATCTATTATCGACCATCCCGGCACCAGAGTAAAAGTTCCAATGCCCTCAGTGTTTTTGAGAATTTCCGTTACCCTTGCTATCACTGCTTTTGTGCGCTCTAAGGATGCTCCATCGGGCAACTGAGCGTTTATAAGAATCAAACCGTTGTCTTCATCAGGTAAAAAACCTCCGGGAAGTTTAAGAAACCCCACATAAGCCCCTGCAACAAGTCCGAGAAAAACCGTTAAAGTAATGGCTAGCCGCCGTGACGCGAATCCCACGACGCGAGAATAATAATTGGTCAAACTCTCGAAACCTTGATTAAATTTTCGGAAAAATATGTTTTTCTTGCCGGTGTGCGGTCTGAGAAACAGCGCGCAGAGAGCCGGGCTTAAAGTCAGGGCGTTGATGGCGCTAAAAAGAGTGGTGAACGCAATGGTCAACGAGAATTGCCGATAAAGCTGACCTGTTATTCCGGGCAGAAAAGCGGCAGGGACGAAAACAGCCATAAGAACTAATGTGATACCGACAATTGCGCCTGTAATTTGACTCATGGCTCGGATAGTGGCGTCTCGAGCCGCCAGTCCATGACGTCTCATATTTCTCTCAACATTTTCGACAACAACTATAGCGTCATCCACCACGATTCCAATGGCCAAAACCATTCCGAAAAGCGTGATCATATTGATGGAAAACCCCATCAAAGCCATTACAGCGAATGTTCCTATTAACGACACGGGAATTGTGATCGCGGGAATAAGGGTGGCTCGCCAATCTTGCAGAAATATGTACACAACAAGGAATACCAGGAAGAAAGCTTCAATTAAGGTTAGCACAACCTCGTGAATTGAAATACGCACGAAATTTGAAGCGTCATATACCGGCGTGAAATCGAGGCCTTTGGGAAAGCTCTTTTTCAGTTCATTAAGCTTGCCCTTTACCGCAGTGGCCACATCCAACGCGTTGGCGCCCGGAGACTGAAAAACCACCATTGCGGCGGATGGATGGCCTCTAAGAAAGGAAACGGTGTCATAGGTTTTTCCGCCGAGCTCCACCCTTCCGACATCCTTAATTCGTGTTAGCCTGCCGCCTTCCGTGGCTTTCACAACAACGTCTTCAAACTGCTCGACTTCGGTCAGTCTTCCTAAAGCGCTGACATTAAGCTGAAGGTGCTGTCCCCGTTTAGCCGGTTGCTGTCCTATTTGACCTGCGGCAACCTGGACATTCTGCTGCCTCAAGGCCTCCACAATATCACCCGACGTGAGCCTGTTATGCTCGAGACGCCCGGGATCCAACCAAATTCTCATTGAATAATCTTTGGTCGGGAATATGAAAATATCTCCCACTCCTTTTATGCGAGAGATTTGATCTTTGATGCTGATGTTGGCGTAATTCGCCAGATATAAATCATCGTAGGCGTCATCTGGGGAAAAAAGGCTAAACACACCAACGAAACTCGTTGAAGTTTTCTTGGTGTTTACCCCTTGCCTCTGCACCGTTTCAGGCAATCTGGGCATAGCGCGGGCTACACGGTTCTGCACGAGTATTGCCGCAGTGTCGGCGTCCATTCCGAGACTAAAAGTTATTCGTAGATTATAAGATCCGTCACTAGAGGAAGAACTGCTCATGTAGAGCATGTTTTCCACACCATTGACTTCTTGTTCGATGGGGGCCGCGACGGTATCCGCCACCACTTGCGGATTGGCGCCCGGATAACTTGCCGAGACTTGAACCACCGGCGGGGTTATCTCCGGATATTGTGCTATCGGCAAGGTGAATAGAGCAATACTCCCGGCAACAACAATCAAAATCGAAATGACTGATGCAAAAATCGGTCTATCAATAAAAAATCTACTGAACATATATAAAAGCCTCGGCTAATTTTTAGATTTTCGTGTGGAGCCCGCAGGAGTCGGCGAAGAAGAATTCGCCATAGCTGTTACCGGAGTCACCTTCGAGCCTGGGCGAGCCTTCTGAGTGCCGCTCACAATAACCCTATCCGAAACTTTTAGTCCCGATTCGATGATCCGCATATCATTTAATAAAGCACCCGCTTGTATTCTCCGGATTTCCACAACATTATCTGCCTTAACCACCAAAACGTATTTTCCGCCTTGATCGTTCAACACCGCAACATCCGGCACAAGCATTGCTTCTTGTGTTTCCAATGGAATCCTAACCCTGGCGAACATACCGGGATATAAAATGCCTTTCGGATTTTTAAAAATAGCTCTCATCTGAATGGTGCCGGTAGAAGGATCGACCTTGATGTCCGTGTAATCCAAAACTCCGGTTCTGGGATAGCCGGTCTCGTCGGCCAGGGCCATGTAAGCCGATGTGTCGAGTTCCCCGGGAGTGGGGTTTTCTTTATTTCTATTGGCTTTACGAGTCAATTTTAGGAGATCGATTTCACTCAAATTAAAATAAACATAGATGGAGTCATCCTGAACTACATTCGCCAGCAAGCTATTGTCCGTGGGACTGATCAAATTACCGATATCAACCAAATGTCTGCTGATTCTGCCGTCAATCGGCGATTTTACATGAGCGTACGCCAAATCTAGTTTTGCCGAATCGAGGTTTGCCGCCGCTTGTTCGACTTCAGCTTTTGCCATATCCCTAGTGGCTTTGACATCGTCCAATTTTAGTCCAGGAATAACTTCTTTGGTCGCCAGGTTGAGATATTTGTCCAGTTCAATCTCCCTGATCCTCAAGGCCGCTCTTTTAGAATCGAGAGCGGCTTGGGACAGTTTCACTTTGGTTTCATACGGCCTTGGATCGATTACAAACAGCGTGTCACCGGCTTTGACCTTTGCCCTTGGTTTAAAATGAATTTCCTGCAAATATCCGCCTACTCGCCCTCGGATTTCAACTGATTCAACAGCCGCGGTGGTGCCGGTGTACTCCAGGTACTGGGTAACTTCCTTTAGAACGGGCGCATTCTCGGTAACTTCGGGTGGAGGAGGGATTCGAGGCGCCGGGGCGTTCCCGCAGGCGTTTAGACCAAAAGTAACGCACATCAATATCATTACGCCTAATAGAGACACTTTACTCTTCATTCTTTAATCCGATCATCCGGCAGTGAATTGTATGTATTTATTAATCAAAATAGTCGGTTAACGTTGGTCTGTACAAAAATATCTATTTTCATTAGAAAATCAGATTCTCTTGAGCGTCAGAATATTCAAACTCAATTCTCGGCTCAGGCTGAGGGTCTATTTTCTATGTGATTGTTCAAGTTTCAGCGGAGCGCCGTCTAGACCTAAAACGGCTTTTGAATGATCATGAATCACCTTTCTGACAGCCTCTATCGCCGCTGCGTCATATTCCTCCCAATCAAGAGTTCGGACTATTTCGGCCCGGGAAATGTGGAAAATCAGCAACGGCCCAATAAGAGCATAAGACTTCAACTTAGTTTCTTCATCTAATTCCGGCAAATCTAGAAGTTTACCAACCAGTTTACATACGCAACAATTAATGGGCGCCATGATGCCCTCATAGAGAATATCGAAGGCGGCGGTGGGTTTGATTTGTTCCCGCAGAAAAATCCCCATCCATCTTGTGGATTCCGGATTTCCAAGAACGTGATTCAGTAATTCATCCATAAAGCTTGTAAAAAGGTCGAAGCAGGCGCGTTTGTCTGGATCTTGGTCACGCAGAATTTTCTCGATAGTTGAAATCTGCGGCGACGCCCATGAGCTTACCTGATCTACAATGTGTCGGGCTACAGCCAAATACAAGCCTTTTTTGCCCCCAAAATAGTATTGAATTGAGGCTAGATTCACGTCGGCGCGATCCGTGAGATTTCGTGTCGTGACTCCATCAAAGCTGTATCCGCCGAATAGTTCGAGTCCGGATTCGAGTAGTCTTCTCCTGGTTTCTTCAGGGGCGTGAGTTTTCTTATTTTGTTCAGTGGTGTTTTTCATGCCCGGAGACTACTACCTTTACGATCTGCGCTGAATATTAAATCAATCGTTTGATTTAGTCAATCGTTTCGACCGCACCCCTCACAAACCGTTTACTTAAACAATCGATTCAACTATCCTGCCGATAGCACTTCACATCGTAATGTCACAGGCTCCCCTGAATTGCTAAGTGAGCCGAATAATGACCTACGATTAAAGATCGACAGCAAAAGGAGCCGGACATGAAATTTTTCTCATCTGCTTTCAGAGTGTGCGCCGTTGCCTTGATCGCCGTTTTACCGGCCGTCACCAGCGTCTGCGCCGCAGAAACCAAACTAGGAAAAATCAGCTTTATTGACATTCAAAAGAATTCCAAGAAGGCGGCCTCGGCCATGGAAGAGATCCAGATGGTGCAAATTGACGGTCAAAAGAAGATGATGGCGTTGCAAGAGGATGTTAAAAAATTGCAGGAACGTCTTGCAAAGCCGGAAGTCAAGGCCGAAGAAAAGGTTAAAATTGAAACTGAACTGGAAAGTAAACGCCAGGAATTTGAGACTGAAGATCAAGCGGTAAAGGTAAAAACCGCTATTCGCCAGAAATCCTTACAGAGCGCGCTTGGGGCCCAGATAAAAGCAATAATCGACAAAATCGCTAAAGAGGAAGGCTACGCGGCCATCTTTAGAACCGAGCTGATGATTTACTCGGAAGGTATTACGGACCTCACCGATAAAATAACCAGGGAGTTGGACGCCGCTCCGCCTTTGGAAACCAAATAGCCGCAGGTTCACGTGATTAGTTTCAGACTTCTTGATACCGGGTGTATTTCCGCGGCCGAAAACATGGCCCTTGACCAAATCATCCTTGAAGAAACTGCCGAGGGCGCTTCCCCCCCGACTATGAGGTTTCTTCAATTTGAACCGGCTGCGGCCTTAGTGGGTTACCATCAGGATGTAGATCTTGAAATCAGAGAGTCCTATTGCCGTGAAAACGGAATCGACGTGAATCGGAGGATAACCGGAGGCGGCGGTATACTGTTTCAGGAATCGTCCCTCGGATGGGAAATTTTTGCCCCATTGGGCGCGCCTCCTTTCCGCGGATCGTATGAAGAAATCTTGCATTCCGTCTGTGGCGCGGCGGCTGCTGGTATATCCCGTTTTGGCGTTCAGGCGGCCTTCAGACCCCGAAACGACATCGAGATCGATGGTCGCAAAATTTCAGGAACCGGTGGAGCAATGATTTCCGGAGCCTTTATGTTCCAGGGCACCTTTCTCGTCAAAAATGAAGTGGAATTGTTTTTAAAGGCGCTGCGCGTCCCGGTTGAAAAGTTAAAAAAACGTGAAATTGAATCCTTGATGGATCGAATCTGCTTTCTGGAAGATATCTTGCATCGAGATGTGACGATTGACGAAATCAAGCTGAATCTCACGCTGGAATTTTCGGAGCGGTTTGGTATTTCATTCGAGACCGGCGGCCTTATGGAAAAGGAACGCGATCGCTTGGCTGAGGAACTGGCATATTATCAAAGTTCGGATTGGGTTGCCGGCAGAAACCGGAAATCGCCGGGCGGCGATCCTCTTCGGTCGATCACTCAAACTAAGGGCGGTTCAATTCGGGTACATCTTTGGCCGGCGCCCGGAGGTCGGTCGATTCGTCGAGCATTGATAGTGGGGGATTTTTTCACCACCCCTGCCAGGATGATCCACGATTTGGAAGCCGCCCTTGTGGGGGCGCCTTTTGATCAAGAATCGTTGTGGACACATACAAAACATTTCTTGGAGTGCTATGACGGCGCAGTACTGGGAGTCAGCTCGGACCAATTGACCGAAACTATTGTTTCAGCGGCTGATCGAGTCGTCCTCAAAGACAGCTTTTCCGCTGCGGAATCGAATGAACTATTCTTAGTCAATTTAAGACCCGTCGATTTGACGACATTAACACCTAAGTGGTTGTTACTGCCGTATTGTTCAAAAAATCTGGGATGTGACTTTCGGGAAATTGAAGGTTGCGATATGTGCGGGCAATGCGAAATAGGCCATTTTTGCGAATTGGCGATTATGCATAATATGGTTCCGATCACGATCCAAAGCTTTGAACATCTCATGGAGACGCTGGTCAACCTTTGCGCCAATCATGAGGAGATATTTATCGGATCATGTTGTGAGGCGTTTTACGCAAAGCACCAGGCCGAAATGGAAAGCGTCGCGGCCAGAGGCGTGCTTGTATGTTTGGATTCCACTACGTGTTATGATTTAGGCAAAGGTTCCCAGGCCTATAAGGGGAATTTCGACAACAAAACTGAACTCAATGTCCCACTAATCGAAAAAACATTGAGGTTGTTGAATGAAAATTGAAACATTTGACGCTCTCGTGATCGGCGCGGGCCCCGCCGGCTCAAGCGCAGCCCTGGAGCTTGCAAAAAGCGGAGCCGAAACCCTGCTCATTGACCGCAAGGCCCGCATTGGTGAGCAACCCCATTGCGGTGAATTTGTCTCCGCGAAACTGTTCTCCGAGGTGGAACTTAATCCTGCTTTTATCCACCAAAAAATAGACACTATGGAGTCATGGCTAGCCGACTTCGATATCCGGAAGTCCATTGACCCGGATTTCCGGGTCATAAGCAAGTCGGAATCTCCGTCCAAAGGCTACATAATTGATCGTGTCAGATTCGATCGCGAACTGGCCCGTTCTGCGGCCGCTGCAGGCGCAACGGTAATCAGCTCAAGTTCGATAGCGTCGCTAACGGGCTCCGAATGGCTGATAAACACTTCGGGATCTTTTTTCTCCGTGACGCCAAAATTCGTAATTGCCGCGGATGGACCGCACTCGGCTACCGCCGCGATTCAAGGATTAAAATCACAGGCTCTATTGTTGGGCAGTCAGATTGAGGCGCCGCTGGTCACAAAGTCTACTCGAACAACGGTTATTCTCAGCCCGGCCTTTAGAGGCGGTTACGCCTGGATTTTTCCTAAAGGCGCCGTGGCGAATGTTGGTCTGGGGGTTGTTGAAAAAGGCGGCGGAGCGCCTGCGCAACTTTTGGAAAAATTCATTTACGCTTTACTGAAGATGAATATTATCTGCGCCGGCGCTTTGGCAAGGTATTCCGGGGCAATACCCGTTTCCGGTTTACGGGAGCGCCTTATTGTTGATAATGTTCTGTATGTGGGAGACGCCGCGGGAGTAACTCATCCCATAACCGGCTCCGGTATCGCTCAAGCTGTTATGTCCGGAAAATTAGCCGGGAAAGCAGTCGCAAACGCAATAAAGGAGAATGATCCTAATCTCATTCTGCACTATGATACGGAGATACGAGAATTATACGAAGGCGTCATGACTCACGCTCTATCCAAGCGACGTGTATGGGAGAAACATTGGGACGACGAAGATTTCAGCCGCCTCTGCGATAGGACGTGGATTGGGTTTAAAGGTTATGGCAAACGCGAAGCCAAAAATGCCGAGGCTTGATGGGCCCACATTGGATTTTCAGTTATTAAAACGAGCCTATGATTTATCGAGAAGTCTACACGGTAATTATCTGGACGTGTATGTTCCGGGAATGTTTAGTATAAACGGCCATCGAGGAAAATACCACGCCGTCTCGATAACCGGGCGTCATTGCGCTCTAAATTGCGATCATTGCGGCGGATCTCTATTGAACACAATGCCCGATTTATCGACTCCCGCGGATCTTGTGGAATATGGCGGAAAAATCAAATCCCTCGGGCATACCGGACTCTTAGTCTCGGGCGGGTGCGATGAATACGGAAGGCTACCATGGGGAAAATTCGCTGGAGCAGTAACGAGTTTGAAGAAACTGGGATTAGTCATAACGGCGCACACCGGGATGGTTGGCCGTTCGACGGCGGAATTACTCAAGAACTGCGGGATAGATCAGGCGCTTGTGGATGTCGTCGGCTCGGATGAAACACTTGAACAAGTCTATCATGCGCATTATGGCGTTCACGGTATAGAATCAACTCTGGCCGCCCTGTGCTCCGTAGGCATTGAAACTGTTCCGCACATTGTTTTTGGATTGCATTATGGGAATCAATTAGGAGAAGACCGAGCTTTGAAAATCATAGCTCGTTACAACAACATCAAAAAATACGTCATAGTGGTCTTAACGCCTAACCGAGAGACGCCAATGATGGGTATTGCGGCGCCTGCGCCTGAATTGGTCGCCAACTTCATTGCCACGGCACGGCTCGAATTACCCTTGTGCAAAGCCGGTCTGGGTTGCGCACGCCCGCGAGGTAGGTACTCCAAAAGGCTGGAGTTCCTGGCGATCCACGCCGGCGTCAACTCCATGGCTCTGTATTCCGATGAAGCTTTGGCCGAGGCCAAGAAACTCGGGCTACCCATTCGTTACAATTCAACTTGTTGTTCCCTGGACCCAATGGTTTAGCTCCAACAACTTTTAATTCCATGACCACTATTAGAGGGAATCATGCTGAATCCACTTCCCACTCCCATTTTAGATAGCCCCGAATATATTAGACTGTCTCTAGCAGCCGCAATGACTTTGGGTTACACAAAAGGATGGTTTTTTCGCGGCGCCTTATTAAAGTGCGTTAACTTGCTGTTGACCTATGATGATGGATGCAAGGCCAATTGCTCATTTTGCGGTCTAGCCGGGGAGAAGCTAAAACAACCTATGGACCGCAAATTCATTCGTGTTCCGTGGAAAACGTTTCACATTGATGATGTCATTGATAGGATTAATACCACCCCGGATTACGTTTCAAGAGTCTGTCTGTCGATGGTGACCCATCCCAAATCACGTGAAGACACTTTCGCAATCTGTGAACTACTTGCAAAACAAACTGATAAGTACGTCTCAATTCTCATTGCGCCTTCCGCCATGCGATCGGGCGATCTGGAACGGTTGAAAGATCTAGGCGCCGAAAGAATCGGAGTCGCTGTTGACGCGGCTACTCCCGAGTTGTTTGAGAAACTCAGAGGCAAACTTGTAAAAGGCCCTCATACCTGGAAACGCTACTGGAGATTCTACGAAGACGCCCTTCAGGTTTTTGGACAGGGTATGGTCGGCGTACATCTGATTTGCGGAATCGGTGAGACTGAAAAAGAGCTTGCCCAGGCGATGGCAAAGGCTGCGGAAATGGGCGGTGGAACGCACCTCTTCTCATTTTTTCCTGAAAAGGGCTCCGCCATGCAGGACATGCTTCCGCCTCCAATGGGCACGTACAGACGTATTCAATTGTCTCGTTGGTTGCTGGACCACCATATGATCAGATTTTCAGACTTATCCTTTGACAAAGCGGACCGCATTACGGAATTCGGCATTTCAGATGAGCATTACGACAATGTTGTTGCCTCAGGCGAGCCCTTTGAAACTTCGGGATGCCCCGGCATTGACGGAAAAACGGCTTGCAATCGACCATATGGTAATGAAAAACCCGGACCTGATATTAGAAATTTTCCTTTTTCGCCAAAAACGGCGGATCTTGTGAAGATTCGTGATGAACTGAAGCAGTACGTCCAGGAGTCCTGATGAGGTTCCTACTAACGGGGGGAACCGGATTTGTCGGCTCTCATTTAGCGGACTTCCTAAGCGGCCGCGGCGATGAGGTAACTTGTGTTGTTCGCAATACGGGGCGGCTCCGCTATCTTGACCGCAAAAAAGTCGTTTTGCTCACATTTCCTCAGTTATGGGAGTCTATCAGAGCAGGCGCTTCTTACGATTACGTATTACATACAGCCGGCGCGACGAGGGCATTGAGCTATGACGAATACGCTCATGCTAACGTCGATTTGACTCGTGATTTACTTGCGGCGTTTAGTCAATCCGAATCCCGACCCGGATTACAGAAGTTCGTTTTGGTGAGTTCGCAAGCCGCGGCCGGTCCGTGCGGAGAGGACGGTCTTCCGGTTTCGGAGACGGATGCGCTCAAACCGGTGAGCGATTACGGTCGCTCAAAATTGGCCGCTGAAGAGCTTACCTTAGGCTACTCCAAACGATTACCGATAACCATCGTTCGACCCAGCGCGGTCTTCGGGCCCAGAGACGTCGATATGTTCACTATATTCAGGATGGCTAATTTTAGATTCGTGCCTATCCTTTCCGGTCCCACCCGAACATTAAGCATCATTTACGTGAACGATTTGGTCGAAGGCATCGTAGCCGCCGCGGAATCAAAAATCGCTTTGGGACAAACCTATTTTCTGGCGAATCTCGAACCTGTAATTTGGGCCGACTTAGTTAAAATGATAGCTGAGTTAGTGAATGGCCGGGTCCTGACGATCCCTATTCCTTTGGACTTTATGAAATTCATTACTTCCGTAGGTGATATCGCCGGCAAACTTACGCGAAAGCCGACATTTCTGCGCAGCGACAAATTTAACGAAATTAAGGAGCTTGCCTGGGTGTGTTCGGCTGAAAAAGCACGAAATGAGCTGGGTTGGACCGCCAAAACTCCCATAAAAGCCGCGGTGCGTTACACAGCCGATTGGTACAAATCTCAAGGGTGGTTGTAGCTTGTGCGGAGAGTTGGGAGGAGCAACCGGGAAATGTCGATGTTGAAAGCATCGCCTATAAGATGTTTTTTTTTGATCACATATTCCCGCTCTTGCCGCTCCTGACAGACACGAAATCCGCCTACTTCGAATAACTGCCCAAAACCTTCAGGTATTCGGTCTTTTCCTTTAACTCCTCCAATAAACCGGCATATTCGTTATCCTCAATATCAACTTCAACGTCCGCGTAAAACATGTACTCCCAGGGCCTGCCGTGTATTGGGCGTGACTCCAACTTGACCAAATTGATCTTCTGTTCCGCGAAGATTCTCAGCGTCTCATACAAACTACCCGGTTGATCGCTCACTGAGTAGATCAATGAAGATTTATTTCTGTTTTTAACCAAAGCGGCTCCTGATGAGATCACCACAAATCTGGTAAAGTTTCTCGGACTTGTCTCGATCCCCTGTCGCAATATCGTCCTTTGGTGCGCGTCGGCGGTTTCCGACGCGCCAATTGCCGCCTCGTAGGGATCATTGTTCTCCTTCAGACGCAAAACAGCGGACGCCGTGTCCTTGCATGCCACCAGGTCCCAATCCGGGTAAGCCTGTAAAAACTCTTTGCATTGTTGAAACACCTGGGGATGCGAATAAACCCTCCTTATTGAGTTAATGTTGGTTTCCGCAAAGTTAGATATCAGGTGGTGTTCGATTTTTAAGGTTACTTCCCCGACAATTCTGAGATCGTATTCCAGCAGAAGATCATAATTCTCATGTATGCTGCCCGTTAAAGAATTTTCAAGAGGAATTATTCCGTAAGCGGCTTCACCGCTTTTCACCGTTTCGAAAACATCCCTGAATGTGGACTTGCCGGTTTTCAGAGCGCCTGCGCCGAAGAATTGATCGCATGCCTTGTGACTGTAGGATCCCGGCGCGCCTGCATGAGTAACGCTTTTCGCATGCCCGTTCTCAATACTCCCATAAGTATTACGGGCCTTTTCAAGATAATGGAAATCCAACTGCTTGCCCACTACAGGAGCTATGACATGGAGATCCCGCATTAACTTTTTGAATTGATCAGGGTACAGACTTTGCGGCCCATCAGACAGAGCTTTGTCGGGCTCAGTGTGGACTTCGATTGTAAGTCCGTCGGCGCCCACCGCAATGGAGGCCCTCGCCATCGGCGCAACCTTTTCCCGAATGCCTGTCGCATGGCTCGGATCAATGATAATGGGCAGGTGCGTCAAAGCTTTAATAACAGGAACAGCGGTTAAGTCCAGAGTGTTTCGAGTGAATTTTTCAAATGTTCTTATGCCGCGCTCACACAGAATCACCTGATCGTTGCCTTCGGACAAAATGTATTCAGCGGACATAAGCCATTCTTCAATTGTCGCGGATAATCCACGCTTCAAGAGCACCGGCTTTTTCATACGGCCGGCTATCTTTAGAAGCTCAAAATTTTGCATGTTGCGCGCGCCGATCTGCACCACATCGACGTATTTGACCATGAGATCGGCCTGACCCGGTGAAGTCATTTCAGTTACAACGCCCATGCCTGTTTCCAGCCTGACCTCAGCCAAAATCTTCAGTCCCTCCTCCCCTAAGCCCTGAAAGGAGTAAGGTGAGGTGCGGGGTTTGAACGCCCCACCCCGGAAAAGCACAGCTCCATATTGTCGCACCAATCGAGCAATTTCCAGCGTGCGTGAGCGTTCTTCCACCGCGCAGGGGCCGGCGATCACCACCAGGCGATCACCGCCGATTTCGACATCGCCGACTCGTATGACCGAGGGTTCGGGATGCAATTCCCGGCTTACCAGCTTGTAGGGCTTGGAAATAGGCACGACCTTTGCGACTCCTTTTAGAGACTCAAAGTAGCTCAAGTCCTTGTGGGAACTGCCCACCACACCCAAAATCGTTTCTTCTACGCCTCTGATTTCTCTGATGATGCAATCCTCGGCCTGAAGCGTTTCCTTAAGTTCCTCGATTTCTCCGTCAGTGATTCCGTTTTGCAGCACTAAAATCATTGTGGTCCCCTTATGCAAGTTGTTGAAAATAAAAAACCCCAAGGAGTTTTCCTCGGGGTTCAATTTAAAACCCCGGGGGATCCGTTGATCCACCCGGGGGTCTTTATTCCTTCGATTTACCCAGGCGGATCGAGTCTAAAGAACCAAAAAAAGCCAAAAAAACCGCGGGCGGTAGTTTCGGCTGAAGACTGTATGTTCATGGGTTGAATCGGGTTAAGCATTTTTATTAATCGCCATATTTCATATTAAAGATTTTCTACGCATCAGTAGATCTATCGTAGAGTCCACCTCAATATCTACTACAGACTATACATTGCAAAGACAAAAGTTACAAGATTAACTTACGGAGTTTTGAAACAAGCTACAACATGACGAATAGATTTTTCTTAAAATACAGTTATTTCAACTTCCCCCATTCGAGTTCTGTTCATCGCGAGTAAAGCCTCCTATAATAATAGAATGAAAATACATGATGTTACACTCACAATTTCGGACTCAATTGTCACCTTCCCAGGGGACCCCGGCGTGGAAATCACCCGCGCTCATTCCATCGGTAAAGAACATGATTCAAATTTATCCAAAGTGGATATGGGGGCTCACACAGGGACGCACGTCGACGCTCCAGTCCACTTCATTAAAGGAGGCGCAGGCGCAGAAACACTGGATCTGAATATTCTCGTAGGACCCGCTGTGGTCATCGACGCCACTAAGGAAGATGTCATTTCAGCCGCGACTTTGGAGAAGCTGGATATTCCGGAAGGCGTAGAACGGGTGCTGTTTCGGACAAGAAATTCAGAACTCTGGAAAACTCAGCCTCACAAATTTTCCGAGGATTTCGTGGGGATCACCGGCGATGGAGCTGAATGGCTTATCAAGAAAGGAGTGAAACTGGTTGGAATCGACTATCTTTCCATCGCTCCATACCATCACGCCGCGCCGACTCACCGGGCTCTATTGAGTGTGGGCGCCATTCCAATTGAAGGATTAGACCTCTCCGCAATCAGTCCCGGTCGCTACTTTATGGCTTGTCTGCCGCTGAAACTAAAGGGAAGCGATGGGGCGCCGGCGAGAGTGATCCTGATAGAGAACTTTGACGGTGTTTAGTTGCATTTTCATGTTACTGGTCGGAAATCGATTAGCCTTTCCATTGCTATTACTGCTACGACCCACGCCCTTTAAATCTGGAGAAACGCTGGTTGAAACAAAATTGTATTACCTTCCATTGACAGAGAAAAACGGGTGGCCGAAAAGGGCTTTTACTATTTGGATACAGGCACCAGCGGCGGAATTACCGGCGCTCGACACGGCGCCTGCTTCATGGTGGGCGGCAAAGAAGAAGGAATTAAGGTTGTGGAACCCATTCTGAAAAAATTAGCTGTTCCCGGGGGATATGTCCATACGGGCGCCCCAGGCACGGGGCATTACGTGAAGCTGGTCCACAACGGAATTGAATTTGGAATGCTGCAGGCAATAGGAGAAGGCGTTTCGCTCATGACCCGAAGCGGGTTCGATTTAGATTTAGAGGCCATCTTCACGAACTGGAGCCATGGTTCAGTCATACGTAGTTGGCTCGTCGAATTAATGGCGCAGGGCCTGAAAGATCGTAAAGTTGGCGATGTGCAGTCCTATGTGGAAGACACCGGCGAAGTAAATTGGCTTGTGCAGGACGCCATAAACAAGGAAATTCCCATTCCCGTAATTTCCCAATCGGTGATGGAGCTATTCAGATCACGAGAAAAGGACAGCGACACCTATCGGGCTATAGCCGTCATGCGACACGGCTTCGGCGGCCATCCTTTCGGGCCGGACGATTATATTAAAAAGGAGCGCAAAACCAGCAGAATTGAATGTATCTAGTTCTTTTACACATGTAATTTTATAGCAGGGAAAGAGCTGAATGACGGCCTTTCCCTTTTATCACGAGCGGAGGCGCCATTATTATAGTCTAACTGATCAAGAGAAGGTGGCTAATTTACGTACCGCTAATACCTGAGAGCCGAGATGAATATGCAATTTTCATTTGCGGATCTTGCCGGACTTGCAATCATTCTCTACCGACTGAGCAATTGACTTGCCGTATCTCTCTATAAACTCTTGCAAAACTCTCTGCTCGTCCCGGGTTAACTTGGATAG
>JBBSBY010000047.1:0-26567 GCA_038250835.1 Desulfomonilales bacterium
CGTCATGTATGCTGCTTTGCGTCAATCAAACGCTTTCATTAAATTGGCGGTTTCAATTACGGACATTGCAGCGTCGGCGCCTTTATTTCCCGCTTTAGAGCCGGCACGCTCCACGGCCTGTTCAATTGTGTCCGTGGTAAGGACTCCAAAACTGACGGCGATCGGAGCGTCCATTGCAATGTGAGCTACACCTTTCGCTACTTCAGCGGCAATATAGTCAAAATGCGGGGTTGACCCACGGATTACGGCGCCCAGGGCAATGGCTGCGTCAAACTTCCCCGACCGGATCACTTTTCCAAGCATCTGAGTAATCTCAAAAGCTCCGGGAACTCGAACAACGCTTATGTCCTCCATTGAAGCGCCATGTCGGATGAGAGTGTCCACAGCTCCGTCAATAAGTCTAGAGACAATGAAATCGTTGAATCGAGAAGCGACCATCACAACTTTGAGGCCCTTTGCGTCGAAACCGCCCTCAATAGTCTGCGTCATAGAACCTCCGACCCGCTATTTTCCGGATATTTCGTACAGGTGTCCCATTTTCTCACGTTTTGTTTTCAAATAACGCAAATTCGTGGAGCACGGCTCGATTACAATGGGAACCTGTTCTACAACTTCAAGGCCGTAGCCTTTCAATCCAATAATTTTGGTGGGATTATTGGTCATCAGCTTCATCTTTCTTACTCCCAGATCAATAAGCATCTGGGCCCCAATCCCGTAATCTCTCAAGTCCGGTTTAAAGCCCAGCCTCAGATTTGCTTCCACGGTGTCGCAACCTTCGTCTTGTAGAGCATACGCCTTTATTTTGTTCAATAGCCCTATGCCTCTACCTTCTTGCTGCATGTAGAGAATAACGCCCTTGCCTTCCGCTTCAACCATTTTCATGGCTTTTTCCAATTGATTGCCGCAATCGCATCTTCTTGATCCAAAAACATCACCGGTTAGGCATTCGGAATGAACTCTGACAAGAATAGGTTCATCAGGACTGATCTCGCCTTTGACCAATGCCACATGATTGTGATTGTCAACGTCGTTCTCATACACGATAAGCTTAAAATCTCCGCCAAATTCTGTTGGAAGCACCGTCTCGGCGCCTCTGCGAACGAGGCTCTCATTGTGCATTCTATATCCGATCAAATCTTTTATCGTGCAAATTTTGAGATTATGCTCTTCCGCCATTTGCATTAATTCCGGCAATCTCGCCATGGTGCCGTCTTCATTCATAACTTCGCAAATTACGCCGGCAGGGGTAAATCCCGCCAGTCTTGCAAGGTCCACACTGCCTTCGGTTTGGCCGGCCCTAACAAGTACACCGCCGCCTCTGGCTCTCAGAGGAAAAACGTGTCCGGGAGAAATGAGATCCTTTGGTCCGGAATTCTCATCTACAGCGGTTAGTATTGTTACAGCGCGATCATACGCTGAAATTCCAGTTGTTACGCCCTTTGCCGCCTCGACGGAAACGGTAAAAGCCGTGCCGTAGGGAGACTTGTTGTTTCTGACCATCATAGGCAATTCGAGCTTCTCGACGATACCGGGGGTCATAGATAAGCAGAGTAAGCCTCTGCCGTATTTAGTCATAAAATTAATAGCTTCGGGAGTGACTTTCTCCGCTGCCATGGTAAGATCGCCTTCATTCTCACGATCCTCGTCATCAACGAGTATTACCATGCGACCCTGTTTAATTTCCTCAACCGCTTCTTCAACACCTACAAGAACGCCCATCTAAGGGACCCTCCTTCACATGAAACCGTGTTCTATCAGTTTGTTTTCGTCAAGCCCAGGTTGGTCATGACTTGCCGTTACAAATTTTTCAATATATTTTCCAATAAGGTCAAATTCGATGTTCACCTTATCATTAACATTTTTGTCGGTCAATCCGGTGAGAACAGAGGTATGAGGGATGATCATTACCCAAAATCTTCGATTCTGGGTTCTGTTTACGGTCAGACTCACGCCGTCTATCGCCACACTTCCTTTATTTACTAAATACTTGCCGGAATCGGCCATAAAACCGATCAAGTAGCCCTTCCCGACTACTCTTTTTTCAATGATTCTACCGACGCAGTCAACATGTCCGGCGACCAGATGGCCGCCAAGCCTGGAATCTAACCTGAGAGCTTTTTCCAGGTTAACTCCGTCGCCAATTTTCCTTAGGCCCAGCGTTGTGACCCCCATTGTTTCAGGTGACACATCGGCGCCGAACTCCCCCGATGGGCATTTAATTTCAGTGGCCGTCAAACAGGCGCCGTCAACGGCTATTGAGTCTCCTTCCGAAACATCGGACAAATCAAGATCAGTGGCTATCTGGAGCCGCACAAAATCCTTTTGAGTGTTAATGGAAACAATCTTTCCTCGGGCTTGAATAATTCCAGTAAACATTAAAGTCCTTTGCGAATTATAGTCTCCGGCATTAGTTTGAATGTGTGTTTACGGGTTCCTAAGAGTAGTAACAAAACAAGTTTCAGGTATTGGGCCGTTTGGAGCATAAGAGATAATTGCAATTTGCTGTTTTTTCCAAAGTCGACTACAGCGCCGTCATTGCCAAAGGCGCGTCAGTCAATACTTTAGTTTATGTTCAATGCATTTATAAATGCAATAGAGGAAAACCTACGGTTGCTCTTCTCAATTTTACCATCGAGCTCCCCACTGTTTGTCATGAATCACTTTTCAGACATTTCGGAAACAAGTGCCGTGTGTCAACTCTTCTAAGCGAGGCAATTAAACTCGACCTAACTGACGGAATTTCTTTTTCGATTTCATTCAATTTCGCCTTAACCCACTGGCGTCGGGAAGAGCTCATTCCTTGGTAAGCGCACGCGCATCCGAAGATAGGTAGATCCATATCTCGAGCGAATTGATCTGTTAAGGTTTCTCGCACGTAAACAAGAGGTCTAATAAGTTGGACCTTGCCGTTATCCGCGAGAAGTTTCGGAGCCATCGCTTTTATTGAGCCGTTATAAAAAAGATTCAGCAGCAAAGTTTCAACAAAATCATCCAGGTGATGCCCAAGGGCAAGCTTTGTCCAACCACCGGAAATTGCGTGACTATAAAGAATGCCTCGTCTCAATCTTGAACAAAAGGAACATGGATTTGTGCCGGGCGTAATATAATCATTTACAACTTCAACGATATTCCCGACGATTACCTCGTGAGAGATATTGTCGTGAGCGGTTCTTTTTTTTAATGAGTCCAGGGCCTCAGATTCAAATCCCGGATCAATAGTGACTGCTTGAAACTCGAAACTAATGGGGGCTCTTTGTTTGAGCTCCAATAGAGCGTACAATAGTGACCAAGAATCTTTACCTCCTGAAAGCGCAACCAGAATTCGATCTTTGTGGCTGATTAAGTCGAAATCTCCGATTGCCTTTCCCGTGAGACGGACAATTTTGCCGAATGTTGACCTGAGCATGGGGCGCCGTTAATACTCCCGAGATGTTTCGGAAGCGCAACTGGTGAATTGAGCTAATAAGCGCCGACCGCGCAGGCCTACACTTCTAATTCCGATATGTGCAATTATATTCATTTAATAGAATTCTAAACAAATCGATCTATAGAGGCGTCCTCTATGATTTTAGATGATATCGTAATACTATTCGGTGTTGAAGCAGTATTCGGACACATTTTCCAACTGGAGTCGGTTAATTGATCTTCTTATCTAATGTAGCAAAATTCTTCAATGGAAAACCACTGTTCCAGGACGCCAACATAAGTGTTCACCGCGGAGACCGCATCGGGATCATCGGACCAAACGGAGCAGGCAAATCAACAATCCTCGGAATGATGGAAGGTACGGTGAGCCCCGACGCAGGAGAAATATCCATAGAAAAGCGTATTCGCATGGGTATTCTCCACCAGGAAGTTATTCATGGAAGCGACGGTCCAATAATTGAAGAAGTGATGAATATTTCCAATGAACTCAAAGACATTCGTGAACGACTGTCGCAGATAGAGATTGAAATGGCCGAGATCTCCCAGGATAACGCCGGCGCATCGGCTTTGATCGAAGAACATGGTCGCTTATTACATGAATTTGAACGATACCAGGGTTACACCCTTGAGGCCAGAGCATCCAAAATCATGGGCGGGTTGGGATTTAGTAATGAAGACTCCCAAAGAAAATGGAGTGAGTTTTCCGGCGGTTGGAGAATGCGAGTCGCGTTAGCGAAAATCCTGCTTGCCGAACCTGATGTGCTCCTTCTGGATGAACCTACGAACCACCTGGATCTTGAAAGCCTCATCTGGGTTGAGGACTTTCTGTCTAATTACAAAGGTGCCCTGGTCTTGGTGTCGCACGATAGAGCTTTTATAAACAGGCTGGTGACTCGTATCATTGAAGTGGATCGGAGTAAAGTGACTGCGTACACCGGCAATTACGACGATTACGAACGTAACAAAAGCATGCAGGAAGGAGTACTAACTGCCGCCTACAAAAATCAACAGGAGAAGATTAAACGTATCGAGAAGTTTGTGGCTCAGAATAGGGTGAAAGCGCGGACCGCCAGCCGCGCCCAAAGCCGACTGAAAATGTTGGACAAGATAGAAAAAGTTGAGCCGCCGCCCAGGATTAAAACTGTGAAATTCACATTCCCACAACCTCCGCCGTCCGGCAAGAGAGCAGTGGAAATTGCCGATCTAGTAAAACGCTACGGAGATTTGACGGTTTACGACGGTTTGACTCTCGCTTTGGAAAGGGGAGATAGAATCGGTCTCGTCGGTCCAAACGGCGCGGGGAAATCTACCCTCATGAAAATAATCGCCGGCGTAATTTCCTACGACGGAGGCGCCGTTAAGTATGGGCATCAAGTCACTCAAGGCTACTTTGCTCAACATCAATCTGAAAATCTCAACCCCGAACGCTCCGTCCTCGAAGAAACCGCTTCAAGCTCGTCAGGAATAAACGAACAGGAGATACGCAGTTTACTGGGAGCATTTTTGTTTTCAGGCGACGATGTTTATAAAAAGGTAAAGGTTCTTTCAGGGGGTGAGAAAAGTAGGCTGGCGCTTGCGAAAATCCTACTGGCGCCTCCAAATCTTTTGCTCATGGATGAGCCGACCAATCATCTTGATATACCCTCGTGCGAAATTCTTGAGCAAGGAATGAAGAATTATTCCGGAACTCTCGTACTGATCACGCATGACCGCACTTTGATGAACTCGGTCTGTAACAAAATACTTGAAGTCGAACCGGGGTCGGTAGAGCTTTTTCTCGGCAATTATGAAGACTACAAGTACAAGAAGACCATAATGGAACAAGAAGTTAAATCTGAAACTGAAACCCCGATTAATAGTCGGGTAGAACCTGAAGTTGCTGAAGAATCAAGAGAGTCCCGGAAAGAACGTAAACGACGCGAAGCAGAAAGTCGAGCCGCCTTGACCAAAGCAAAAAAGCCGATAACAAAAGAACTGAAGTCGCTTGAAACCGTTATGGAAAAGAAAGAGAAACGTAAAAAGGAAATAAATTCGATCCTGGCCGATCCGGAAAGCTATAATAATCGAGATCTTCTTCTTCCTTTATTGGAAGAGGCGCCTGCTGTAAGTAAAGAACTCAAGGAATTAGAAATTAAATGGCTGGAATTACAATCTGAGCTTGAGGAGATTGACAAAACTGTTTCAATCATAGGGATGTCGAACTAAACTGCTCCTCAATTGCCCTATTTAGATTACGTCAGATTTACTAATCACTTTATCTTTTTAAGACAATTCACTGATATTTTTACCTATCCCGGCATCAACTCCCTTGACAACGTCTCCATAAAATATTATAAGAAAATAGCGATTTAATGAAATGTACTAAACCAATTCACGAGGTTACGGAGGCCGTTGATGTTCGCAAATCCCCGATTCAAAATGTCGGCCATAACGGCTCTGGTTTTATTATGCTGCCAGACGGCTTTTGGATTCGAACTTTTCCCTAGACCGCAGAGTGAATTTCACACGGTTCGACGTGGCGATACCCTGTTTAGTCTCTCGGAAAGGTTGTATGGAAACGGGGCGCTTTGGCCGTTTCTATGGAATCAGAATCCCCAGGTTCGGCTTAGGGAAACCAATACCACACCCGAAAAGCAGCAGTTGACCCGTGGGGTCAGGATAGACGCCTATGACGTAAAAGATCCATATGTTGTTTTTAATGAAACTCATTATCCGCCTACAGGCCTCCCACAAGAGTTACGATTCCGTTTATTGAAAACTCGTTACCAGGGTATTCCTTACGATAAAAAATTCTTTTCGTATAAATTGCAACCAAGGCCCACGCAGGTTTGGGGGTACATTTTCGCTTCACCTGATGATTATAAATCCTATTACCTGGAGCGCGATTTAGTTTACATACGTTTCAGGCCTTCCAAGAAACAGGCGGTCTTAGTGGGAGACAGGTTCGGTATTTTTAGGGAAAAAGGTCCCGTGCCTCACCCGCTGAATCCAGACGTGTCCATCGGTTTTCAAAGTGAAATTGTTGGAGAAATTGAAGTAATCAGCACGGGAAACGATCTTATTTCCGCAATAGTGCTTGAAAGTTATGTTGAGTTGACTAAGGGCGACAAAGTTTGTTTATTTACTCCTCGCAGTCGCGACATTGTTCCTTCGAAGACACATCGGTTATTAACCGGCACCATCCTGAATTCCGCGGCAAGAGACACATTCATTGGCGATTCCGCCTACGGCATAGAAAATGATGTAGTTTTCGTGGATCGAGGAGACTGTGACGGCATGCGGGAAGGCATGCTCTTGAATATTTACAGGCCAAGCCACCCTGAAGCTGATCCTCATTTTGGGCGACGCATGACGTTACCTGACAAGCACATTGGGGAAGGAATGGTGCTAAAAGCTTTTGACAAGAACTCTACCGTCATTATAACCTTGTCCAAACAGGAAATATTGCCCGGAGACATCATTAAGACGGTTTCAGATTGACGCATACGGAAGTTGAAAACCCACTTGATTTATATTACTGGTTGGCGCTGGAACGAGTGCCTAGAGTGGGTCCCCTAACCATTGCAAAGTTAATCGCGGTTTTTGGTAATCCCAAAACTGTGCTGGAGGTTTCTGCAGCGGATCTGCGCCGGCAAGTTGGTTTGAGCCAAAAGCTTTCCGAAATTATCTCAGAATACGTCCCTCCAGAAAAAGACATCCGCAAAGACATCGAGATTTTGAAGGAAACAAATACGAAGCTCATCTTGCGTTGGGATCAGTCTTATCCGAGCGATTTAAAGGAAGTCCACGATCCTCCTGCAATGCTATTCGTGCGCGGTAATATTGCTGCGTGTAATGATCGAGCGGTCGGGATCGTGGGGACTAGGAATCCAACCGCGTACGGATTAGATATGACGCGATCATTGACCAGGGATTTTGTTCGCGCGGGGATCACTGTGGTAAGCGGCCTTGCTCGCGGCATAGACACTGAATGCCATAAGACGGCCCTTAAAGAAGGTGGAAAGACAATTGGGGTGCTGGGTTGCGGAATAAACATCGTTTACCCCAGGGAAAATGGTCCGTTGATTGACGGAATGGCCCAAGCCGGCGCAGTGGTGAGCGAATTTCGCCCCGGCATACAGCCTCTCGGCACAAATTTTTATCGGCGCAACAGGATCATATCGGGAATGTCCAAAGGGGTGATCGTGGTGGAGGCTGCGCTGGGCAGCGGATCATTGATCACCGCAAAACACGCTTTGGACCAGAACAGGGATGTTTTTGCCGTCCCCGGTAACACATTAAACAGCCGATCGGCGGGACCGCATCACCTGTTGAAACAGGGCGCCGGTCTGGTTGAACGCGCGTCGGATGTGATTGAAAATCTTTTTGCGCCCGCAGTCTCCATTCGACAACCAACGCTGTTTCCAAAATCACTCGACCTCAGTTTATCGCCCGAAGCGGAAAGAATTTACGAAACCATAGATCTGGACCCAATACACATAGACTTGATTTGTGAAGCGGTTAAAATAGAAGTCGGTAAAGTCAGCGGGCTTTTGCTGGAACTGGAGTTAAATGGATTTGTGCGGCAATATCCCGGCAAGATGTTCGCCAGATCTCATGATTAATTAGGCGTCACCAACCCGATCATTGACCAACGTTTTAACTTTCTCCTTCTCCGCCATTCTCAGCAAACCCCTTGCTAAAAAAAGTCTTACGGAATATGTAATGATATCGGCTGAGGTTAATTTGTTTTTGAGCTTATGACCATTTACGGTAAATTGGGAATATTCTCGAAACTTTTCCTGTTCCCTCTTCGTGCTCAGAGAGGGTTTGGAACGAATCTACAACGGAATGTTGCGAGAGATTAAAGCCAAATCAATTACAATTGCCCAATTGTAAACTCCGTCTCGAGCTTTCTTATTTCATACGGCAAATTTAATCCAGCTAAACAGGACGTCGGAACGACAGAATATCGGAGTGTTCATTAATGCAAAAAACTCTGGTCGTAGTTGAATCACCGGCCAAAGCAAAAACAATAAAGAAGTATTTGGGCTCAGGTTATGAGGTTAAAGCCTCTGTGGGCCACGTGAAAGACCTTCCTAAGAAAAAGTTGGGGGTGCGGGTAGAGGACGGGTTCCTTCCCGAGTATCAGGTGATCGAGGGAAAAGAAAAAATTCTCAAAGATCTAAACGACGCAGCCCGCAAAGTGGATGATATTTATCTAGCCACAGACCCGGACCGTGAAGGCGAGGCGATTGCATGGCATCTCCGAGAGGAACTGAAAAAGCCCAAAGATCGAATATTTAGAGTTCTTTTCAATGAACTTACTGAGAAGACTATAAAAGAAGCAGTCAAGAACCCTGCTAAATTGGATGAAAACAGATATAATGCGCAGCAAGCCCGACGTATTTTAGATAGAATAGTGGGGTATGAACTTAGCCCATTGCTATGGGACAAAGTTCAGTACGGCCTTAGCGCAGGTCGGGTCCAATCCGTAGCCTTAAAACTCATCGTACAGAGACAAAATCAAATTGACACCTTTGTCCCCGAAGAGAGCTGGAGTGTATCGGCGCTTTTGGAGGGCTCGAAACCTCCACAATTTGAAGCCAAACTAATTGAAAGGTATGGACGCAAAGTTTCCATCTCAGATATTTCCACTGCACGAGAACTCGCTGAGATAGCTAAACGGCACGAGTTCGAGGTATCTGAAGTCGTCAACAAGGAGCGCATCAGGAGACCGGCGCCTCCATTTATTACGTCGACTTTGCAGCAGGAAGCCTCCCGAAGATTGAGATTAACCGGCAGCCGAACAATGCGTATTGCGCAGCAGCTCTATGAAGGTATTGAACTTGGTCCTGAAGGCGCAGTGGGACTTATCACCTATATGAGAACCGATAGTCCGAGAATTGCGCCCGAAGCCCAGGCTGCGGCTTTGGAGTTTCTTAGAAAAACTTTGGGCGATAGTTATGTCCCTAAAAAACCAAACGTGTACAAGGGGCGTAAGAGCGCGCAGGAAGCTCACGAGGCAATACGGCCGACGTCCCTGAATAATTCTCCCGATAAAATTGCCAAATATTTGGATAAAACTCAATTGGCGGTTTACACGCTGATCTGGAACAAATTTTTGGCGAGCCAGGCGGCTCCCGCTGTGTTCGACTCCACGACCGCTTCCATTCTGGCGGGGGATTTACTGTTTCGCATCTCCGGGTCTATTATGAAATTTGATGGCTTTTTAAAGATCTATGGTCAGTCTTCGGATGAAGATGCAGATGGCCCCGGCGACAAGAATGACGTTGACAAACGCCTCCCCCCATTGACTGCCGGCGACAAATTGAAGCTGGAGCGAGTGTCTGCTCGACAAAGCTTCAGTCAGCCTCCGGCTGCGTTTAACGAGGCCTCCTTGATTAAAGAACTGGAGGAGCTTGGCATTGGTAGACCGTCAACTTACGCGGAAACAGTTTCTACAATTCAGAAACGCAAGTACGTTGAAATTGAGGATAAGAGATTTAAACCTACGCTGCTGGGCCGAATTATCGCCGGATTGCTAGTGGAAAATTTTCCCCGACTGTTGGATTCACATTTTACCGCTGAAATGGAATCCTCATTGGACCTTATTGAGGAAGGAAATGCGTCCGTCAAGGAAACATTGACTGACTTTTATACGCCTTTTCAGGCTTCTTTACGAGAAGCCAAAAAGTCCATGAGAAATATTAAAAAAGAGGGTATTCCGACAAGTGAGGTTTGCCCTCAGTGCGGTGAACCCGTGCTGGTGAGATCCGGAAAGTTCGGCTTGTTCATGGGCTGTTCGGCTTACCCCGAGTGCGATTATACGAGAAACCTTACGGAGCAAGCGCCCAGGGAGGTTGTCCTCACCGAAGAGAAATGTAACCAATGCGGCGCCCAAATGGTTTTGGTGAGCGGCAGGTCCGGACCATTTTTGTCCTGTTCCAGATATCCTGAATGTAAATCCGCCAGACCAATTACAACAGGCGTTAAATGCCCAACGTGTAGCCAGGGTGAACTTGCCCAACGCAAGACAAAGAGAGGCAAGGTATTCTATTCTTGCAGCCGCTATCCTGATTGCAACTATTCACTTTGGTACAAACCGGTGGAAAGTAAATGCCCCAACCCGGATTGTGATTCCCCGATAATGGAAGAGCACGCTTCCAAGCGCACGGGACCTTTTCTTAAATGTCCAAAGTGTAAGACAAAGGCTTAGGGGTAAATTTATCGCGCTTTCTTGGTTTTTAAAAGATTCAGTTGAAGACCTTTTCCCAACACTCCCCGAGTAGAGGGCGCGGTGAAAAATATGAATAATATTATCTTTTCTGTTGCAATCCCTATTGACCCACTATCTGCGGTCCAATACCGGAGGCGCCGGGGGAATTTCGCGCCAATTCAGCTTATCAAATGGATTTTGATTTGCTCCCGCGGAAGCCGGCACAGGCTTGCCTTCCTTATTTTCCCTGGTCGAATACTTGGCCCTCTGTTTATTAATGAACGATTCTACTAGATCAATAGGAAAGCTTATTATGCGACCTGCAATCCAAAAAACATACATCTGATCGCGTGGGGCGGGATATGTCGATTTGGGTCCGTCTTGTGAATTTTGTGGCTCAGGTGTTTCGAATGATTCCGCCGGCTTTACGGGAATGAGCTTCACGGGGCCATCGTCGGCTTGAGCAATAACGGGGACGGACGTGAGGATTATGACAATAATTAGAGGAACGATTGCCGTAAGTAGAGGATTAAATCGTTGTACGATCAATTTGAGAAATGATTGTGAATCCAGCAGCCTGAGACTCTTTGCTGAAACCTCCGCAGCCGACAAACCTAAATTACTAAACATTTCACGCTCCACAGGTCATTTTGTTGCGCCTCCATATCATAATTTGGAGAATAGTCCAGGGAAATGTTTCGGAAAATGTCAGTATTTGCTCCCGTGACGATTTTTTAAAAAAGTTTGAATAATCATTCTTCCGGCGGCGTAACTTATCAATGAATTTTGTATATTATTGATTTGACGGTGTAGCAAAATGATAGACATATATTCACACATATTGCCGGGTGATGATGGAGCAATCGATTTGGATGAAAGCAGGTTTGGGATTTCCGGAAGTTCAGGCGCCTGTTAGACGGAAATGGTGGGAGGTTTTTTGATAGGAGCTGATAACAATTAGTGTGAAGTATGAGAGCTGATTTTATCTATCAGTAACCCGAAAAATCCAACAGGAAATTTGGATTTACGAATCGCCTCGTACTTCCATCCCAAGTGTCTCATGCATACACCGCATAATAGAAAGCGCCAGCCGTACCCGGTGAACCAACTGTGTTCGGCATATAGTTCCGGCGGAGTTAAAACATTCTCACAGTTCAAAAAGCTGATAAAATTGCATTTCATTCCGGATGGATTGACGTACGAGTGCTCTTTTGCCCCATTTATTTCGAAGATCAATCCGGAATGGCTTATAGCTGAACCGCAATAGGCGCATCGATAGGTAACTTCATTTTTGTCGTGCTTTCCCAGCTTTACGAAAAGCATTTATATCAATTCCGATTAGTTGGCTACAAATCCATTTTTTACGAGTAATTTCCTTATTTCTGCTCCTGTGCCTTTGGGAACACGGATAAAATTCGCGGTAGGGGTTTTTCGGTCTTTAGCCGGTAGCACACCAAGAGTAGGGTCTACCGCCGGATTCATTTCCCACAGCACTCTAGCAGGAATTTTTAACCACTCGGCGACAACGTGCAGAGGTATATCTTTCAGGACCTTCAGCTTATCAAGCGAATCGTATGTGAATAGAACCTTTTTCGGTTTCGGAAGGTTGTAAAAGTCGCGATTTTCGTCAATTATCTTCATGGCGACAAGCTGCGGAATAAACACCTCCGATAAATGCGGCATGACAACTTGCCAGTAGTCGAAACCTTTAGCCTTATCTATAACCGCTTCAACTTTGTCTATACCATCAACGTACGCGGAAGCGGCAAAGAGCCAATCGGTAATATCTTTTCGACTGCGTAAGTTCTGTAGAATACTTGCGGCAATCTTGGTTGAGATCAACGGGTCTCGTCTATCATCCCAGTCGGCGTCGCTTACCCATTGTTCCCCATTCTTATCTTTAATCGGACCCAAAGCCCACCAGCCGATTCCTCCCGTTTTAGCTTTGTTTCTAGGATCAAACCGGCCTAAGATGGCTGCGATATATATTAAATCAGTCGGCGTCTTTTCATCTTTTAAGATCTTGGTCATCATGGGGCCATATTCGTCATTTTTCTGCAGAGTATTGATAAGAATTGCCCTCTGATCCATTAGTAGGTAATTCAACTGTTCCAGAACTCTGCTCTGAGCATCATGTTTGTCCAGTGGGATTTTGGCGCCTGCGAATTTATAAGCTTTATTAATTGATGGAGGCAGAGAGTATGAACCATTCGAAAAACCTCCACTTTGCGCGACTGTTTGATATACGGAACTCAAAAGCAATGTGAGAATGCTGAGTAATAAGAATAAGGGGTTGCAGCCAACCAGTCTCAAAATATAAGTTTGTTTATCCATTGATCGGAATTCTCGCATAATCTGAAGAAAGTTCCAAGTGGTCGAATCCTGAGGATAGACTAGCTGAGATTGGTTGATTCACCTGCTTCTATGACCGCGCTAATCTTCACTTTAACTCTTAGCTAAGGTCGGAAGCTGAAAAAACATGAGAATTGTCAATTGAGGAATCAAACCGTATTCTAAACCAGTAGTGATCGCATGGGCAAGAACTTTCACAGTGGCTAAACGACGGCCCTGCTGCGCTGGTTCAGAGAGTCGCCCAGTTTACAGTACGGCGCCTTAGCAAGGATCTATTGCTCAGTGGTGAACATATCTCCTTGCATAACGGAGGCAAGGTCTTCAAGGAATGACCGGGTAAATCGAGGCGCTTCATTCTTTGTATTCTATTCTTCGGCAGAGTGTGGTATTTACTTTGTAGAATCATTTAACGATACCTCTCGGAACTTATAGGAACATGGGTCGCTTTCAGGCTACAATTCCAACAAATCGGCGGCAATTGATGCACAAAGTTTTAAGCATAGCCGGTTCAGATTCCGGAGGCGGATCCGGCATTCAGGCGGATTTGAAAACCATACTCACGCTCGGTGGTTATGGCATGAGCGTTGTTACCGCCGTAACGGCTCAAAATACTTTGGGAGTACAGGGCATTGCGCCCATGTCCGCTGAGTTTGTAGACCAACAGCTTGAATCGGTGTTGAGCGACATTGGCGCTGATTGCGTTAAAACAGGGATGCTGGTTAACTCCGAGATAGTGGAGGTGGTCAGCGACAAAATTGAAAAATACAAATTGGAGAAATTGGTTGTCGATCCGGTGCTTGCTTCGTCTTCGGGAGTGACATTTCTCGATGACTCCGGTAGGAAAGCATTGACGCAGAAGCTTTTTCCCCAAACATATCTTCTCACCCCCAATATTCCTGAAGCTGAAATTCTAGCCGACAGAAAGATTGAAAATGTCTCAGACATGAAAAAAGCTGCAAAGAAATTACAGCACATGGGGCCCAAATACGTTTTAATAAAAGGCGGCCATCTTTTGGAGAACCCCATTGATGTGCTCCACGACGGCATTCAAAACTATGAGTTTATAACTCAACGTGTGCGCACTCGTCACACACATGGCACAGGCTGTACATTAGCTTCGGCAATCGCCACATTGTTGGCTCGTAATCTATCGCTTATGGAGTGTATTGATCAGGCCAAGAGATATCTTTACCGGGCTCTGCGTTTTTCTTTGAATATCGGCAAAGGAGTGGGACCGACCAATCACCTGGCGTCGTTGACCAGAGAAATTGCCAGGACACACGTGATCGAGGAACTGGATAAAGCGCTTGAAAGACTGAAACGCCTTAATATAGGTCATCTAATACCTGAAGTTCAATCCAACCTGGCTTACGCGATCCCATTTGCAGAGACTGTTGACGATGTCGCTTCTTTTCCCGGTAGAATCATCAGACTCGTCAATACGGTCGACACTCTGGCTTCCGCAAAATTCGGAGCTTCTCGTCAAATCCATCATCTAGTGCTTGCCGCAATGGAATACGATTCGAATCGTCGGGCGTGTATGACTATTCACCATTCCGATTCCATTGTGAATCGAATCAAATCATTTGGATATACGGTCGCAGCCTTTGATAGGAACCGCACTCCTCCTGATCTTCAGCAGGAAGAAGGCAGCACGCTTGCCTGGGGCGTGCAGGATGTCATGGAAGAACTCGGAAAAGTGCCCGACGCCATATACGACAAGGGCGCTGTGGGTAAAGTCCCGATGATACGTTTATTTGCCAATAATCCCGCCTCTATCGTCAATATGATTGCGAAATTATAGTATTATAGGTTTACAATTTTCTTCGCGATGAGTAATTTAGCTTATGTATTCGCTGTAGCTCCACTTGGCTACTTCCCCGATATAGGCTTTGTGGTGAAGTCATAATTTTTGTGGAACGGAATTTGTCGATATTGAGATGCGAGTTGGCTTCAGCTCGTACCGCTCTTTTAAACCTCGTAATAACGGACTTGCCGGATTCTGAGCTTACGGCCAACATACTTTTGGAACTTACATGTCAAAACAGCTCGTTGACGCCTACAATCGCACAATAGATTACCTTAGAGTTTCCATTACGGACCTGTGCAATCTCCGCTGCGTGTACTGCCGACCGCCCGAAGGGGTTAAACTCGTCACCCACGATGATATTCTACGTTACGAGGAAATTCTAACTATAATAGAGTTGGCGAGAGATCTAGGTGTGCGCAAAATTCGCGTTACCGGTGGAGAACCATTGGTAAGACGCGGAGTAGTTGATTTCTTGCGACGACTGGCAACCATGGAAGGAATAGATGACATAGGTCTCACCACCAATGGAACACGCTTGCCGGAAATGGCGCCTCAATTGAGAGCGGCGGGGCTCACCAGAATTAATATCAGTTTGGATTCAATGAGACGAGAAGTCTTTAAAGCGATTACCGGCTTCGATGCTTTAGAAAGAGTGCTTGAAGGAATACGACTTTCCATGAAAGTGGGATTGTCTCCGGTCAAGATAAATGTGGTGCTGCTTAAAGGAATTAACGAGGCGGATGTGCCGGACTTTGCCGAATTAACCCTAAAATATCCCATTGATGTGAGATTCATTGAACGAATGCCTTTTGGGACGGAGGATGCGCCTAATGCCCCCGATAGCTTCAGCGCCCTGGAAGCGTTAGACATAATCAGAAGCCGCTGGGGCAATCTCGAAGCATTAGACCGCAGGGAAATGGATGGTCCCGCGTCCATGTTTAAGATACCCGGAGCGCTTGGTAGAATCGGCGTGATCGATCCAATTACAGGCCATTTCTGTGGCGCATGCAACAGACTGAGACTAACGGCACGCGGCACATTGCGGCCATGCCTGTTGAGTTCAAACGAAATTGATATTAAATCAGCTTTGAGGAGCGGCGCATCCAAGGACGAACTAACGCAAATTATATTGAAAGCCGTAGGATCGAAGCCGATTGGTAGACCCATTGAAAGACCCGGTCTTTGCGACGGGATGAATCTGATCGGCGGATAAAGGAATGATTTCTTGTTCCTTTATGATTGTGAATCGAAATACCTGCGATTTACTGCTGAAATGTATCGACCATATTTACAAATCAACGAATAGCGTATCAGTTGAAATCATTGTAGTAGATAACGGCTCAAATGATAATTCCGTGGGTCGGACACGTGCAATTTTCCCAGAGGTCAAAATCATTCAAGCCGGGCGCAACCTGGGCTTTGCTCGGGCAAACAATTTAGCTTTGACTGAAGTAGCCGGTGATTATGTAATTCTGGTAAATACCGATGCGCTTCTGAACGACAATTGCGCTGATACCCTTATTAATCTATTGCAATCCGATCCCAGGATAGCAATGGCGGGACCTCAGTTGCTTAACTCCGACGGTACACTTCAAACTTCCTACGAGGCATTTCCGGACTTAGCGACCGAAACATTGAATCGGAGCCTTTTGAAAAGGCTCTTTCCTAAGAAATATTTTGGAAAGCGCATTAAGTTCAGCGCACCAACTCCCGTTGATTCCATAATCGGCGCAGTGATGGCTATTCGCAAATCTGCTCTGGATCAAGTCGGCGGATTTGATGAACGATACTTTTTCTTTTTAGAAGAAACCGACTTAGCGCTCTCTTTTCAAAGTCTAGGAATGCTGGTCTATCATCATCCATCCGCAACTGCCGTTCATTTACAAGGGGCTACGGCAAAGGTTTACAAAGCCGACGCCAGAATCGAGTTTTATAGATCCCGTTATTTATTCTTTGAAAAACACTACGGATTGGTTAAAAGGAGAATTTTAGAAGGGGTGGTAATAATAAATCTCACACTCAACGTGCTTTTTTGGGGAACCATGACGGGATTTACCTTTGGAGTAATTGAGAATTTTAGATTCAATCTCGCTTTAAAATACGAACTATGGAAATGGCATATCCTAGGCCGCCCGGAGGAACTTGGTCTGCCGAGGGTGTGACACTAAGCTCGATCAGTTTCATGTCACAACGACATCACCTATCTAACTCTCCTTACAAGTCGGCTTTAAGTCCCCTTGGAGCTAATCCTATCTTTGATTTCAGCTAAAGATGGCGCTCATGAGCTTTGGCTGGAACTCTTCTAAAGCATTTCCCGCTCGCTACCGACCACAAATCGATCAAAGCTTCTCCAATGCCCAATAAACATTACTGAGTGTTGTATGAGATTAAACCCAATGTGGTAGCAGTTAAGGTTTTTTGCCGTGTCCTCTAGCCTCACAGTAGTCCACGTACTTCATGAGTCTGTCATCTTTGTTTTGCACGTTCCACCACATGCTGAACTTCAAAATAATAGGATATGCCCGTGACGCTATGTTTTCGGCCGTTGGCAAAACTGCGGCTGAGGAATTGTCGATCTTTACGCCGATGATCTTTACGTCATCTTTTACATTGCCGGCAGGGGCTATACCAATTGGATTATCGTTGGCTACGGCGCAGACCTTAATGATTGAGCTGAAAGATTCAGCTATGGTGACTTTGGAGCCCAGCGGCTCTTTTTCCAGCACATGTTCCCAAAAGAAAACGGCGCCGCCAGATTCGGGGATTCGTCTGCTGAACGCTCGGATTGGGATGTCCGGACCTCCCAATTCCTTCCAGTTTGTAGTCCGACCTGTGAAAATATTCCTAATTTGATCTAAAGTGAGTTCGGCTATCGGGTTTGCTTTGCTCGTAATGATCGCTATGGCTGAATGCCCGATCTGCCTCTCCTCGAGAGTAATTCCCTTTTCATTAGCCGCTCTCTTTTCCCCTGCGGTAATACCACGGCTTGCCAGTGCTACCTCGGTATTGTCTTCAAACAACGACAAGAAGCCTTTCCCCGCGCTGGACCCTGTAACAGTAATCGAATAGTCGGGATTTCTTTGTATGAACTCATTCGACCAGGTAAGAACCTGTTGTGCGGACATTGCCGCTCCATTTACCCTGATCATTTTTTTATCTGCCGCGACTCCCATCGAGATAACCGATGAGATCGTGAATAGCCCTACAACAATCACAAAACATGTCTTCATATTGCGCCCTCCTGATCTTAACGAATATATCGACTGAGGATTGCTCATTCAGCCGAGTAAATCAAATGAAATTTTAATATGATGTTAACAATTCTGGATGAGTTGCTCATGTGTGATGAGGATGGGAGTAAGACAGCTTTGTTTGTTGGGTGGTCTTGCGAGGCATAAGAAGACCCGAATAAGGTTTTTGGCCGGAGAGACAGCTTATTTAATACCGTACGGTCTTGGTGAAGATCCTTTCCTCAACCCTCTACAACGGGATCGAAAACCACACTTAAAGTTAAAACATTACCTGTCTCACGGCAAATCGTTGTTAGACCGATCCTTGAAATAACTAATCAGAAAGAATGCCGTTCCACAACACAACGCTGCGTCTGCGACATTAAATGCCGGCCAATAATAACTCCCCAGATGGAAATAAAGAAAATCGACAACTTCACCGAAACGAAATCTATCTATAAGATTACCCAGAGCGCCTCCCACAAAAAAGGAAGCTCCTAATGTGCTCCAAACATTCAAATTCTTACTGAAGAATACAAATGCGGTCAAGCTTGCAATCGCCAGAACGGAAAGGATTATAAAAAAATCAGATCTTAAATGAGACGAAGAATTAGCGAACATGCCGAACGCAGCGCCGGGATTCCGTATGTGCACGATCGTGAGCAGTCCGCTGACTGCCTCAAATCCGCTATTTAATTCAATGGCATGGATGATCAGATACTTAGTAACTTGATCGGCGATCAACAGCAGGAGAACGGCGATTAAAAATATACCCACTCTCCTATTAAAGTTGAAGTCCACGCAAGACCCTATTCGGAAGGCTCAGGAGTAATGCCGGAATCTCTAAGGACAGCGGCGCAACGTGGACACACTTCACTGTAAACAGCGTCTTGCCCAACGTCCTTTTTCCACATCCAGCACCTCGGGCATTTGGCGCCGGATGCTCGAGTAACTTCGATTTTGGCCGGTTTTTCACCCTCTGCAGCCGGCATATCAGGAACACATGACTCCAGTTGAGACACTATAAAAAAACCTTCCGGATCTTCCGTATTTTGAATTGCGTCACAAATTTCCTGTGAGGTATGGATTACGATCTTCGCTTCAAGTGAAGAGCCAATCATTTTTGACGCTCGAGCTTCCTCGAGAGCTTTTGAAACGTCAGGTCTAATACTTAAGATTAATTCCCATCTTGATCGCTCATCATCGTTGATTACGGTCTGAGGATCTATTGTGGGGAATGCCGTCATATGAATGCTCTGTTCCTGGTCATCTCCAAAGACCGACCAAATTTCCTCTGCTGTAAACGCGAGTATGGGCGCCATCAATTTCACTAATGTGTCTAAAATCCTGTGTAGAGCCGTTTGAGCCGATCTCCTGATAATTCCGTTGGGGCTTTCCACGTAAAGTCTATCTTTGAGGATATCCAAATACAAAGAGGACAAATCAACGCTGCAATAATTATACAAAGTATGGAAAACCACATGAAAATCAAAGCTATCGTAGGCTTTCACCACACGTTGAGTCACATAATTGAGCCTATCCAACGCAAATCGATCCAATGATTTCATTTCATTAGGAGGCACGGCGTCAGTCGCCGGATTAAAGTCGGAAAGATTGCCCAGGAGGAACCGGCAGGTGTTTCGAATCCTTCTATACGCTTCCGATAAACGTTCCAGAATTTCAGGTGAAATCCGAATATCGTCTCTATAATCCTCCGCTGAAACCCAAAGTCTCAGAACATCGGCGCCGTATTTATTTATTATTTTCTCAGGTTGGATTACGTTACCCAATGATTTAGACATTTTCTTGCCTTGACCATCCACGACAAAACCGTGTGTCAGAACGCCGTGATAAGGCGCCTTGCCCCTCGTCCCAACGGACGTCAGAAGAGCGCTGTGGAACCAGCCTCGATGCTGATCCGAGCCCTCCAGGTACAAATCGGCCGGATATTTGAGCTGCGGTCTTTGCTCACACACGGCGGCCCAGCTAACTCCGGAATCGAACCACACATCCAGAATGTCTGTTTCTTTGACTAAATTGCCGCTATTACAACTGGGACAAACCATGCCTTCGGGGGCCAGTTGGGCGCCATCAGCTTCAAACCACACATCCGCGCCCTTCTCTTCAAATAGTGAGGCGGCCTTCTCGAACAGCTCCGGAGGCGCTACAACTTCGTCACAGTCACGACAGCGCATTGCGGTAATAGGCACACCCCAGGTTCTCTGTCTCGATATGCACCAGTCCGGCCGATGTTCGATCATTCCGTAGATCCGATCACGTCCCCATCGGGGTATCCATTTGACGGTATCTATGGCCTCTAACGCATGGCGCCGTAATTGGGTTTTATCCATAGAAATGAACCACTGATGAGTGGCCCTGAAGAGTACGGGCTTTTTACATCGCCAGCAGTGGGGATAGCTATGTTGAATATTCTCCGAAGCCATCAACGCCCCCACTTCTTTTAACTTCTCAATTACGTCCTTATTTGCGTCGAAAACAAATTTGCCTGCAAAGAGGCCGACATCTTTCGTAAATACGCCGTAATCATTTACCGGGGCATAAACTTCGATGCCGTATTTTAGTCCGACTTCATAGTCCTCTTGACCATGACCCGGCGCAACGTGCACACAACCGGAACCTGTATCCAGGGTAACAAAATCAGCCAAAACAATTTGTGATTCACGATCATAAAGAGGATGGCGACACTTCAACCCTTCCAAGACGCTACCTTTGAAAGTAGCCAAAATTCTATAGTTAGAAATCCCAAAAGATTCCATGTTAACGGGGACAAGACGTTCAGCCAAAATATAGATTGTGTCGGCTACGGCCACAGCCGCATAGGATTCTTCAGGATGGACGGCAATGGCAAGATTGGCGGGTATTGTCCAAGGCGTTGTGGTCCAAATTACTACATAAACGTCGTCGCCGGTGATTTCAGGAACTTTTGTAGAGAAGTCGTTTACAGCTTTGAATCGAACAAAGATGGATGGTGATTGTGAATCGGCATACTCAACTTCCGCTTCAGCCAGCGCAGTAACACACGATGCGCACCAGTGCACGGGCTTTTTGCCGCGGTAAACCGCCCCTGATTGAAAGAACTCGCCTAATTCTCTCACTATTGTAGCTTGGTACTTGTAGTTCATCGTTAAGTAGGGATCATCCCACTCTCCAAGTACCCCCAGTCTTTTGAACTCATCCCTTTGTATGTCAATAAACTTTTCAGCGTATTGTCGGCAACGCTTCCTGATATCCACTGCCGACATTTCTCCTTTTTTCCCGCCCAATTCTTTATCGACCTGATGCTCAATGGGCAGACCGTGACAATCCCAACCCGGCACGTAATCCGAATCAAATCCTGACATGAACTTTGATTTTACGATCATATCTTTTAAAATCTTATTCAAAGCCGTTCCAAGGTGAATGTGACCATTTGCGTAAGGCGGTCCGTCATGAAGGATGTATTTGTCTCTGCCCCTACTTTTTTCAAGAATTTTGGTATAAATATTGTTTGATTCCCAGTATCTAATGGTGTCGGGTTCTTTTTTAGGCAGGTTGGCTTTCATGGGGAAAGTCGTTTTAGGCAAATTTAGCGTATCTTTATAGTCCATATAACCTCCAGCCCGGTAGACTGAACAAGCAAGTACGAGCGGACTGTCTTTTTATCGGGTATTTCCTGTCAGCGCCCTCTAAGTCAATTTTTCAGTTTACCAGCGGGCGTGATCAAGTTCAATAGCGTGTACGATTTTTAGGTCTGCGACGCCTTTCGGGATTCATGAAAATTCTGAAACTGTGGACCGCAACAATTAATGCGACAATTGTAATTAAAATATTATTGAATTCCAACTCCATTAGCTGTCTTAACTCTTGCGGCATATCGCCCAGGGCGTACATGAAGTAAAATAAATCCCACACTTTGGTAAACGACCACGCGCCGACTCCCAGAGCAAGCAAGGCAAAGTACATATTAGCGATTTTGCGCCCAACAAGACTTCTTTCAGCCCACATAGCCGCTCTTATGGCCTGAATCCCAAGGTAGGGCAAAATTATGTGAATCCAAAAATTAGATATATGTGAGGTAAATTCCCTGATCCGAACCCCACTCATCGCGGAATCCGAATAGGTCAACAAACCGACTACGATGGCAGGGAACACGGACAACGATATAAGTAATATCAAAACTTCTTTTATGATTTTGAAAACCATTATAAGTCCTACTGATCAAAATAATCGAAAAACAAACTTATATTCGGAAAAACCTGCAGATCGGATGCAGCAACAAATGTGCAAGACGAAATTTGCCGACACAATTTTTGCGTGAAAAGTTATTCTATTCAATAGTCTCAAGGAACTGTGGTTTATCGGCACATCATCCAGTCGTTCAAAGCAGTTGACTCCAAAAGAGATTGCGCGAATAAATTGCTCAATTGTAAAGCTGAGGGATCCTCAGCAGTATATATTTTTATACGATCAAAGACAGCTTTTTTCCGGAACGCAAAAAACCGCTGTATTCAAGCTTTTTTCTTTTGATTTTACTAACAATCATGTAAAATTACATTTCTGCTCTGCGGCTTACAAATTGATCCGAATTAAATGAATATTACTCTATGGGTTGCCGGCTTGCGACTTTTCGACGCACTCGGTTTGATCCTTGACTTTGCATCGAGCGGCGTTCAGGTGATCAACTGATTTTGTGACTATGGCGCCGACCCTATTGTGGCTATTCATCCGCTACGCGCTGTCTTGCTTTCGGTGAGATGAGGTTCAGCGTTATTTTTGTATATTTCGGAAATTTCAACCAAAGGAGTTTTCAATGGATAAGATTTGGCTCAAGTCCTACGCCCCCTCTGTGCCCCATGAAATTGATTTCGAGAAGGTGACGTTGCCGGAAGCTCTGACTAATACGGCAAAGCGTTTTCCTTCAAATCCTGCTCTCATATTCCAGAATAAGACAATTAGTTTCAAAGAATTTGATGAAATGGTGTCCAAGTTTGCTGCCGGCCTCAGATCATTAGGGGTGCAGCCCGGAGACACTGTGGCGCTTTTGATGCCAAATCTGGTTCAAACTGTGGTGGCCATTTACGGAGCGTTCAGAGCGGGAGCTGTGATGGCCCTCAATAATCCTCTGTACACGGATCGCGAGCTGGAGCATCAATACAATGACTCAGGATCAACATATCTGGTTTGCTTCGACAAATTGGTCCCAAGAATGATAAATTTACGCAACAAGACCAAGATCGGCAAAATCATTTCCTGCCATATTAATGATTACCTGGGCTTTCCATTGAAGCAGTTGTTCCCGTACGTCAGAAAAGACATGTATTTGAAAACTCCGGTTGCTGAAGAAGTTTACGAATTTACGGATATAATAAAGAAAAACGCTCTAATTGCAGATCCATGGATTCCCAAGTGGGACGATACCGCTGTCCTTATTTACACCGGCGGCACTACGGGAGTGTCAAAGGGTGTTCAGCTAAGTCATGGTAATCTTTCAAGTAATGTTCAACAATGCGGCGCGTGGTTTCCGGATTTTAATGAAGGGACAGAAATAGTGGTGGGCTGTTTGCCGTTTTTCCACTCCTTTGGCTTGACTACGGCCATGAACATGGGTGTCTATTACGGTTACGCGGACGTGCTGATTCCCAAGCCTGAACCCCAAGCCATTCTCCAGTCGATTACTAAGTATAAAGCCACCTATCTTCCTGCAGTCCCTACGCTTTATAATGGAATGATCAATTATCCGGATTTGAAGAAATACGATATTACTTCAGTGAAGGGCTGTTTTTCAGGTGGCGCTCCTTTGCCCATGGAGACCATCAAACAGTTCCAGGCTCTCACAGGATCTCAGATATGTGAGGGATACGGATTAACGGAGTCCTCACCAGTTACGCATGTTAACCCATACGGCGGTAAAACCAAACCTGGAACAATAGGATTACCCGTTTCAAATACTGAAGCCAAGCTGGTTGATGTAGACGATTACCACAAGGAAATCACCGAGGCTAATGTTCCCGGGGAACTTTGCGTACGCGGTCCTCAGATAATGAAAGGCTATATAAACCGACCGGAAGAAACCGAATTGACTCTACAGGACGGTTGGTTATTGACCGGTGATATTGCAATATTTGACGAAGATGGTTTTTTCAGTATTGTTGATAGAAAAAAGGATATGATCATTTCCGGCGGATTCAACATTTATCCCAGAGATGTGGATGAAGTATTATTCGAGCACCCGAAAATAATGGAGGCCTGCGCCATAGGCGTCCCGGACGCTTATTCCGGTGAGCGCATTAAAGCCTTTGTAGTGCTGAAAACTGGGGAAGAAGCGACCCCGCTCGAAATTATCGATTATTGCAAAGAACGTCTTGTTAAGTACAAGGTCCCCAAATATGTGGACTTTGTTGATGAACTTCCCAAAAGCGCTGTAGGCAAAATCCTACGTAAAGAATTGAAAAAACTCGAGATGGATAAACAAAATGATGCAAGCTGATCCCACATCAACAGCATGAATGTCATTCAAGAATCCCCGGCTAAGCTGGGGATTCGTATGCAGACGCTATAGAGAGCGGTTATTACTACGACATGTATGAGAGCGGCGACGGAGCCAATATTCGGTTGTGAAAACAGAATCTAGATTTTCATGTTTTAGTGGCCTTGATTAATCTGCGAACACATTGGGAATCATTATGTCGGAGCAGACACTACAGATTCCCGGACTCACTGGAACTTAGCGCCAAACGTGCGCTAACGAGTTTTCTGTATTTCTTGGCCACTTTTTCCGCATCGCCTTTCGCTAGAGCGTTAAAAATATCTCCCTCCAACTCAGCTACTTCAAGTCTGGCATAGTAATCGAGCGTCTCTTTAAGATGGGCCAAGACTATCATCCCCGTGAGCAAAGGATGGTTGTTGGTAACATTGGCATCAGGGAATTGCAAGCCGTGCTCCAATTCGACTTCAAGACCTCGACCAAAATCATCGGCGCTAATGGCGGCAGTCTCAGCTCCGATTGCGTTTTGGATAACGCGCGCTTCTTCAGCCGTTACGGAAGCCTCTTTCAAAGTAGTCCAGTCACTAATACCGAGTTCCGAGCACACTCGTTGCACTTCTTCTTTCGTAATGTATTGAGGCAGCTTCATACGTCACTCCTTTGTAATCATTAAATCGCCTCTAAAATAAGGTAAGGGAAATCCAAAATTTTTTCGGACCTCCCTATAATTAGATATCTCTAATCGAAATTGTTACACTGCTATCAGCTATTTGGATCATAGGCAGCCGACCCGGAACTGACACATTGGTCTCGCTCTTCTTGGCTCACCTTCTTGGGATCTTTTAGGCTATTAACGTGGCACATAAATTCGTTACCTTCACGATCTTTGACCCAAACCAGAGGATCAGACGGTCTTGTAGGTTCAGCCATGATTCTACTCCTTAATAATCATTGAGCACATACACCCCATGAATGTAAGTGTGCTGGGTTAGAATTCTGACGATAAATCTTTAGAATTAAACTAATTCATTATCGTCTCCTAAAATGCGCTTTATTATTGGGTCTCGGTTAACGACTTCATACGGGCTCCCCGGAAAAATGAAACACGTTGTTCGTTATCTACTCTTGAGCCCGTAGTAAGGTCGGTAATCAAGGAGCAGAGACGCCTCTCTTAGACCTGGAGGCATCGATCCGGATAGTCATCTATTGGCTGGACATTTCAATCTGTTGAAGTTCACCACACACTCCTTCCTGCTCAGCCTGAGGCGAAATAGAACTTTTCATGTTTGTATAATTTAATTTACCAGTGTCGCATACGACTAATTCGCCTGCTAAGCGACACTGGTTTATGAGATGTCAAGTTTCAATTACAGAATGTTAATGATAACCGCGTCCACAGAATGGAGCGTCTTTGAATTCAGGGGATTCACATATTACGCTACGTACTCTATCTTCATGGGAAGCAACCCAGCGTCCAAAGTCCTCTTCCTGAGGCCAAACTTCTACGCCCGGCCTGTTCCCTTGCGACTCAACTCTATTACTGAAATCCTGGTTTATCGTTTCATTAAAATCTTCTCTTACGCTCATGTAATATTACCTCCTCAAAGGTGGTATATTTGCGTCATTAGTTAAGATGCCGTCGTACTGGAATAGGATTCACAACTTTTGTTAATCAGCGACTTTACCAAAGAGGACTGCGGCTGTCCGGGTGAAAATCCAGGAGTAAACCTAATTAGGGCCTCGCCTTTTGCAGTAACGCTTCCAAATACCGCGACTTCAACTGACGGCTCGCCATAGCTCGCTTTACCGGCGCCAGCTTAAGGATTACTCCGAACACGGCAGCGAGCGCCCTATGGCTTAGGAGCGCTTTGTTGTCGAACAACAGCTCTTGGAGACAACCTCGCTCGATAGCCATGAGAACTGTCCTATGGGTTGTATCTAACGGCGTGAGCACTCTATCCGGACGTGCGGTAAGCTGTAAGGCGCCTGTTGGACAATTTCTGACACAAACTCCACAACCAAGGCAGATTTTTTCATCTACGAGCGCGGTTTGTTCTATTTGAATGC
>JBBSBY010000048.1:0-26281 GCA_038250835.1 Desulfomonilales bacterium
ATGCCCGAGATCAGACAGCAAACTTGCCGTGGTCGAGCAGCTCCCCACTGTGTTCGGGGCAAAGACGACCACGGCGGGTAATGCTCCCGGCTTAAACGACGGCGCCTCCGCAATGGTTGTCATGACGGAAAAGAAAGCGCAAGAGCTGGGACTGACCCCTTTGTCCGAAATCATCGAAATGGCCGGCGCGACGGACATGCCGTACGGCATATCCTGGATTCCCGCCCTGACCATAAAAAAGGTTCTCGCCAAAGCGGATGTTCCCATCACGGATGTCAATCTAATTGAAATCAACGAGGCCTTTGCCGCGATGCCTCTGGTAAGCACTAAAATTTTGGCTGATCAAGACACCGACAAGTGGTTCGACTTGCTGAAGAAAACCAATGTAAACGGCGGCGCCATAGCAATTGGTCACCCGGTGGGCGCCTCGGGGCTGCGCATCACCATGAGCATGATGTACGAACTACGGCGAAGACAGGGCGGAATGGGCGTGGCCGCAATTTGCGGGGGCCTGACACAAGGCGAAGCCGTTTTAATACGGGTATAGAGGGGGAAACATGTCGGATATCGCGTATCATAAAGACAATACAACGAATATAGCTACGTTTGTGATCGATGTGGCGGGGCCGGTCAATGTCATAGGCCAAAGGTTCATTTCCGATCTTGAAAAAGTCGTTATGGCCGCAAAGCAGGATAACGTCCGGGGCGTCATAATAGTATCCCCCAGGAAGGCGAGTTTTCTGGACGGCGCAAATCTCAAAGAATTGCTCGCGGACGCGGGTCCTTCGGATATCCGCCATGTGACCCTGCGTTATCAGGAAGCGATGGCGGACCTCGCCAGGAGTCCCTTTCCAGTAACCGCAGTATTGAACAACCAATCAGCCCTGGGCGGCGGCTTTGAACTCCTCCTATGGAGCTGCGACAAAGTCTTTGCCACGCCCAAATCAAAGATGGGCCTACCTGAAGTCAATGTCGGATTATTCCCGGCAGGCGGTGGAACTCAAGCCTTACCGAAAGTAATCGGTTTCAAAGCGGCGGTTGACTCCATTTTAAACGGTCGAGTGGCTTCCGCCCAAAATTTTGCTGAAACTGGGTTTGTGGCCATCGGACAACCCGCTGATTTGGTGAATTTAGCAGTCAATTGGATCAACGATAATCAAGGTGTGGTGAACCGAAACTATGATCCTGATTTCACCGAACCGAATCCAATCAGTGATGACGAAAAGCGTAAGATCCTTGCAAACGCCGAAGCGAGGTACGGAATTTCACCCTATCGACTGTACTTTTTAGCCGCAATTCAATCCATGAAACAGGGGCTTAACAAAGGGATAGATGAAGCCGCGCGCTCAGATGTGGACGTCTTCGCTCCCTTGTTCGTGAATCCAAACACTCGAAATAAGATAGATTTGTTTTTCCTTGCCACAAGTCTTGGGCCAAAGCTCGTCAAGGTGGACCCGAAAAAAGCGATCAAAGTGGATACTCTGGCGGTGATCGGTTCCGGACTAATGGGAAGCGGCATTGCTCAAGTTTCAGCGGATAAGGGAATCAAGGTCCTTATCATGGATGTGGACGCGGAGGTCGCCAAAAAAGCTATAGAGAAGATCGGCGCCACACTGGATGATTTAGTTAAACGCGGCAAATGGACGCCGGCCAGAAAAGAAGCTCTTATGGCGAATCTGAGCTACACCGACGATTACGCCAAGCTAAAAGATATCCCCTTGGTCATTGAATGCGTGTTTGAAGATCTAAACCTCAAAAAACAGATACTGGCGAAAGTTCAGGATGTTAATCCAGACATAGTGTTCGCCTCCAACACTTCCACTTTGCCTATGTCAGCTATTTCGGAGGGCGCCAAACGACCTGAGATGGTGGTGGGCATGCACTATTTCTCGCCTGTTCCGCTGATGCCGCTTTTGGAAATCATCGAAGGTCCGCAATCGAGCCCAACTGCGGTTGCCACGGCGGTAACAGCCGGTAGAGCCATGGGCAAGACGTTGATTCTCGTTGGCGACGCTCCAGGCTTTTACACGAGCCGCACATTCGGCAGCTATGTAATGAACGGCTTTAGATTGGCCGAACTTGGCCTTTCACCGTGGGAAGTTGATTTGATCGGCCTAAACGCAGGCTTCCCCCAGGGGCCGCTGCATATCTACGGCACGGCCGGCGGAAATGTGGTCTACCACGCAGGTCGGTACATGGCCTCTCAATTCCCAGATCGTTTGCAATTACCCAACAGCTTGAAAAAATTGTATGAAGCCGGATTCACCGGCGCGGGCAATCCAAGCTTTTACCTGGATGAACGCAAGATGACACCCAATCCCCAGGCGGCCAATTTCATTGAGCACAAATCCGGCCTTCCAAAGCCGACTCCGCAGGAAGCTCAGGATATCTTGCTCCTTGGAATGGCTAACGAAGCTTTCTGGTGTATGACTGACGGAGTGCTGAAGGATTATTTCAGCATGGATCTTGGGGCTGTGCTGGGGATTGGCTTTCCGGACTGTTGGCATGGACCGGCCAGGTACGTAAGCCTCAAGGGTGTTAAAGAAACTAGAGATAGATTGATTGAGCTGGCCGAAAAATTTGACATCCCCGGATTGAAGCCCGCGCCTGAATTTGACCGTCTGATTGCGTGCGGCCTGAATTCAAATCTCATTTAAGGACACCGCCATGAACGAAGCATACATAGTCAGCGCAGCACGGACGCCTGTGGGTAAACGTGGAGGTGGTTTATCCAATCTGCGAGCCGATGAATTAATGGGGATCGTGTTACGGGAAGTTATGGCCAGGGTTGGTGTCGATCCGGCTCATGTGGATGACGTCATCGGCGGCACGGTTACACAGGTTGGTGAACAAGGCTTCACTCTAGCTAGAATGGCTGTGTTGGCAGCCGGTTTCCCGGATGACACTCCGGGTGTGTCAATCAACCGACAATGTGGATCTTCTTTGACCTCCTTAAGCTTTGCCGCGGCGCAGATAATCGCCGGTTGGAGAGACTGCGTAATCGCCTGTGGTTCCGAGCTTATGAGCAAATATTCCATAGGCGCTGAATGGATGAACTTGACTCTGGCAAACGGCAAACCCGCCGGCATGCCTTTGGGACCGGCTTACCTTGAACGGACCGGGGGAAAATTCGTGGATCAGGGTCAAGCCGCGGAGCTGATCGCTGAAAAGTGGGGTTTGACAAAAGAGCAGTTGGATGAGTTTGCCCTCAGGAGTCACAAGAGAGCCGCCGCGGCACACGCTGATGGCCGTTTCGAGCGGGAAATAGTCCCTGTGAAGATCAAGAACGATCAAGGTGAAGAAACGACTCTCAAGGTCGACGAAACTATTCGATCGCAAACCTCAATGGAAGCTTTGGCCGCGCTGAAGCCGGTGTTTGGGACAAAGATTATCACCGCGGGGAATTCCAGCCCAATCAGTGACGGCGCCTCCGCAGTGCTGGTCATGTCCGAGGCGAAAATTAAAGAGCTTGGACTGAAGCCGAGGGCCCGGATTGTCACATCATCGGTGGCCGGCGCTGATCCCATAATGATGCTGACCGCTCCAATCCCGGCGACTGCAAAGGTGTTGAAGAATGCCGGGTTGACCATAGACGAGATGGACAGAATCGAAATAAATGAAGCCTTTGCGCCTATTCCATTGGCCTGGGGTATTGAGCACAAGCCTGATTGGGAAAAGGTGAATCCTAATGGCGGCGCAATCGCTTTAGGGCACCCTGTGGGAAGTTCGGGGACTCGCCTGGTTGTCACGTGTTTACACGAGCTGGAGAGGATAAACGGCAGGTACGGTCTGATCACCTTGTGCACTGGTGGCGGTATGGCGCCGGCGATGATAATCGAGAGAGTGTGATTATTGCGCAAAAGACATTAACCCCCTAAATCCTCCTTATCAGGGGGACTTCCGATCTCTGCCTTCCGCATCAAGGATAACGGGGAACTACCGAACCTTCCGTTTACTGCAGGAATGGGCTGGGAAATGGATTTTTTTACCTGTTCGTCATTCCAAGGAAAATCGGAAGTAGGAATTCTAGTTTTGAGTCTTTAGTGCCGGCTGCGCCGACCGGATCATGAGCCGTGTTTCTTCCTGGATACCGGCCTACGCCGGTATGACGAAGGAGGATTCATTTATAGGATGGCCCATCAGCGGGACTTCCGTTTCTTCAAATCAAACGGGCAACCCGCTGATCTTCAGAGATAATAGTCGTTCGGACATTTGGCTTATGCGATGCAATCATATATTCTATTTAATTCCAGACGGTAGGCCGCAACAAAGCGCCGCTTATACTCACATATGATAGCGTCGGAGCATTCAATGACTTATGTAAATGGATCGAAAAATTCTTCTTCAAATCAATCGACGGACGAGCATCCGGTTGATGCGGATAAACCCCAGCCTCCGGGCAAAGTGAAGATAATTAAAGCCCTTGAGACACTGCTTGCGGAAAAAGACTTTGTTTCCATAACCATCGCTGAAATAGCCAAAACAGCCGGTGTTACTGAAGGACTTATCTACAAGTATTTTAAAGATAAACGTGACTTGATTCACCAGGTGCTTGCTCAGTATTTGGATTTTTTCATCAGCCGAGCGGAATCGGACATCCAACGCACAAAAGGCGCTCTGAATAAATTGCGGAAGATTATTTGGTCACACGTAACGATGTACGCTCAAAATAAAGTGTTTGCCAAAATACTTGTTGTCGAAGTGCGTAACTATCCGGATTATTTCAACAGCGAAGCCTATCAAATGGTGAGGCGTTATACGGATCTGCTGATGAAAATCATCGAGGACGGCGTGCAGGAAGGTTCCATCAGAAGCGATATACCCGCGGCGATTATTAGGCAATCCATTCTTGGAGCAATTGAGCACGCATGCCTACCGAATGTAATCTTTAATCGAGAATTAAACCCGGATGAGGTTTCGGAACAGCTATACGAGATCACCTTGGCGGGAATAGCGTCGAATAGTCCGCCAACACGTAAGCGGCGCAAATAGTTCGATGAGCCCCTTAGCCTGGTAATCTCCCGGTTCCGTTCCCGCTGGACATATTCACCCCTGTATATAGAAGTTCTCGAGAGCTCTGTCGAATAAAGCCGCTAACCCGCTGGAATGACAATGATAGATTCTGAATGCGTGACGAAACTCCATTACTTTAAATAACTTGGGTCGCCAACCAACTGAAGATATCAGCATTATATACGCAATTGGTTTTGAGAATCACTATATGACGGAGCAAGAGAGGAGATTCCCATGGAAATACTTCCATATTCCGAAGATCATAGAATGTTCAGAGACTCAATTCGCAAATTCTTTGCGAAAGAAGTTTCGCCATATGTTGAAGAATGGGAAGAAGCCGGCATAGTCCCCCGGGATATTTGGAAAAAAATGGGGGAAAACGGCTTCCTGTGCATGCAGGTAGAAGAAGAATACGGCGGCCTTGGCGCAGATTTCCTTTATTCCGTGATTCTGATGGAGGAACTTGGGCGAACAAACCACTTTGGGCTTGCCGCATACCTCCACAGCGATATCGTGGTTCCATACATAACCTCCTTTGGTTCGGACGAAATCAAGCGGAAATATTTACCCGGCTGCGTATCCGGAGACATGATTACGGCCGTTGCCATGACCGAACCCAACGCCGGCAGCGACCTGGCCGGAATGCGCACTACGGCGCGCGATGACGACGATCACGTGGTCATCAATGGTCAGAAAACCTTTATAAGCAACGGGATTCTTTCGGATCTGGTGGTATTGGCGGTTCGCAATCCCACAGTTGATAATCCACACAAGGCAATCGACCTCTATGTCGTTGAGGCGGGAACTCCCGGTTTTGAAAAAGGTAAGAAACTCAAGAAAATAGGGTGGCACAGTCAGGACACGGCGGAACTCTACTTCAATGATTGCCGAGTCCCAAAGTCCAATCGGCTCGGGTCAGAAGGCGGCGGCTTTGTAATGCTGATGCAGAAGCTTCAGCAAGAACGGCTGGTTTGCTGCGTCGGGGCACAAGCGCTTGCAGAAATTTGCCTGGATATGACAATCGCATATTGCAAAGAAAGGACCGCTTTCGGCAAACCAATTTCCAAGTTTCAAAATACACAATTCAAACTTGTTGAGATGGCCACTGAGATTAAACTTGGGCGAACTTTCCTTGATAAGCTTATCGTGGATCACATGGAAAAAAGGGACGTCGTGCTCGAAGTGTCCATGGCGAAATACTGGATTACTGATATGGCTAAGCGAGTAGCGGACGGCTGCCTCCAATTTTACGGCGGCTACGGATACTGCGAAGAGTATCCCATCGCCAGAGCATGGAGAGATGTGCGGGTTATGTCGATCTTTGCCGGAACAAACGAAATCATGAAGGGAATCGCGGCCAAATACATGGGCCTGTAAATCAACATCCAATCGCAAAGGGGAAACAAAATGATTTTAGCGTCCAATGAAGCAATTAAAGAGTACACTCAAAAAGGGTGTTGGAACGATGCGACTCTTCTGGATAGCTTTGCTGAGCATGCCCGGAATAATCCCGGTCAAACTGCAATCACCGACCCGCTCAACAAAGAGGCTCTTCTTGGAGTTCCCCCTGAGCGCATTTCGTACGCCGATTTGGCCAAAGCTGCGGACGGCACGGCAAGCTCATTATTACAATCCGGTATTCAAAAGGACGATATCGTGCTGGTTCAGCTTCCCAATTGTTGGGAACTGGCGATGCTGTATTTGGCCGTGACCAGAGCCGGCGGGATCATTTCTCCTGTTCCCATGCAGTGGCGTTCAAAGGAACTGAACTACGTCGCGGACTTGACCAAAGCGAAAGCTATAATCACCGTGAAAAGCTTCCATGGATTTGATCACTACGGCATGGCCGACGGCGTCAAACAACAAAATCCCTCAGTGAAAAACATCTGGACGTACGAAGACATTCGTAAAATGATGAACGAGCCCGTGGATCCCGCGCTAAATCAAGTGAAGGTCGTCGGTAACGATGTATTCACGATTTGCTGGACTTCAGGCACTGAGGCTCAACCAAAAGGATGTCCGCTCAGCCACAACAATTGGCGATGCCAATCAAGCTTAACCAGCGCAGCCGGAGTTGTCGCAGGGGATGTTCAGCTCACAGCCGGGCCTCTGGTTAACATGGCTTCAGTCGGCACTGTGTTCGTGCCGTGGCTGCTTCTAGGCGGAACAATGGCCCTGCATCATCCATTCGATCCCATGCTGCTGTTAAAGCAAATGGTGGACGAGAAAATCAACTACACGTTGCTTGTGCCGGCGATCGTAAACCTAATTTTGAAGCATCCCGCTGCTTCCCAGTTTGATCTTAGCTCCATCAAGTCCATAACAGTGGGATCGGCGCCTCCGTCGCTTTGGTCAATGCAGGAATTCAAAGCCAAATGGAATGTGGATATCGGAAACATTTGGGGACAAAATGAGGGCACGGCAATCGTTTCCGGGTCAAGCGATGTCCCGGACGTGACTCGTCGTGTCGATCAGTTTCCTAAATACGGAGCCCCCGCAAGTTCATGGTCCGTTCCCGTCACCGAGTTTATCAAAACAAAAGTGGTGGATCCGTTTGGCAAAGAATTGACGGCTATGGATGAAGTAGGGGAGCTTCTTTACAAAGGCCCGAATGTCATCCCTGGATACTTCAGAAGACCGGACCTCTCAGAGAAAGCTTTTGACGATGCCGGCTATTTTAGGACTGGAGACCTCTTCCAGATTAAGGGAGAGCATTACATAAAATTTTTTGATCGAGCCAAAGATATTATAATCCGCGGCGGATACAACATCAGCGCTCAAGAAGTTGAAAATGTGCTGTTGGCCCACCCGGACATTCAGGATGTCGCCGCCGTCGGCATGGTCGATGAAAACCTGGGCGAGCGAACCTGCGTCTATGTTGTCCCAAAACCCGACAAGTCCGTTGATTTGAAGTCCGTGACCGAGTTTATGAATCAAAACGGCGTGGCGGTATACAAACTTCCGGAACGAGTAGAAGTTGTGGAGGCGATCCCCAGAAATGCCGTGGGCAAGATTATAAAGACTCAGCTACGGCAGGACATAGCTGAAAAACTGAAACAACAGGAAAAATAATCCGGTTTGGGGTTTTACCGATACTTGTTAATAAGAGGTTTTCACCAATGGTCCTGCCGCCTGAAATGATCCAAGGTTTAGTTGAACACGGTATACCCTTCCTGGAGCGGATGAACCTGAAGGTTTTGGAAGTTAGACCTGGTTACGTGAAGCTTTTTGCTCCATTGAAGGGAAATGAAAATCACGTCGGCGGAGTTTACGCCGGCGCTCAGTTCACTTTAGCTGAAATCCCCGGCGGAGCGCTTTGCCTTGCCGGCTTTGATTCAACCAAGTATTATCCCATTATCAAGGAAATGAATCTCAAGTTCTTGAGACCCGCTCTCACGGATCTGATTATTGAGACGTCCATCTCCGAAACTGAAGCTAACGAACTTGCGCATTCAGTTGAGAAAACCGGCAAGGCTGAATTCATACTCGAGGGCGCCGTAAAGGATACTTCCGGTCAAACGGTTGCAGTCAGCCGCAGCATTTATCAGATCCGCTCCCGCAAAATGGATGGAGTATAGATAAACTTAACGCTAGTGCGGAGTTACTAATAAGCCTTTGATGCAGTCGCAGACTAAATGGTTAAACTTTATGCTTTCTTATCCGCTTCCCCTAAATAGCGACCCCGAAGCATCGAGGGTTCCGGATGGTTTACCTCCGATAACCGACGCTCACGTTCATCTGTTCCCACAGCAAATATTCAAAGCAATTTGGCGTTGGTTTGAACATTGGGCGTGGCCCGTCCGCTACGAAATGACTTCAGAGCTGATCATCGAGTTCCTTCAATCAAAGGGGATCAGCAAAATAATCGGGCTGGATTATGCTCACAAACCCGGCATAGCAAGGGATCTTAATGCATTCATGCTTAATCTGATGGAGAAATTTCCCATAGTGCAAGGGACCGCGACAATATTTCCAGGAGAATCCCACACCGAACAGATCTTGATGGAGGCTTTCGACGATGGGCTTATCGGCGTAAAGCTGCATGCTCACGTGCAGTACTTCGATATGGCCGGCCGCGGCGCACGAAATATATACGAAATCTGTGAAAGACGTGGTCAACCGCTGGTTATGCACGTGGGGAGGGCGCCGAAAAATCCCGAGTATCCCTACAAACAAGATCCTTACAAGCTTTGCTATTCCCATGGAGTTGAGCGGATACTAAAAGACCATCCCGGCCTGCGTTTCTGCGTCCCACATCTTGGCGCGGATGAGTTTACCGAATATAAGAGACTGGTGGAATCATACGAAAATCTTTGGCTCGACACGACAATGGTTTTGGCGGACTACATGCCCGTCGGCGATAAGGTTGAATTGACGGAATTTAGAGCCGACAGGGTCATGTTTGGGACGGATTTTCCCCAGATTCCTTTTGCGTGGAATCACGAATTGGACTGCCTCTTAAAGCTTGGTTTAGAGCCTGAACACCTTGATCAAATTTTGCGCAAAACCGCTGCGGATTTCTATAGGGTGGTTATTTAATGAGTTCGGCATAAGTGGGGTAAGACTCCGCCTCTCGTTAAGGATTAACAGCGTAGAGATTGGTTTCGCTGTAATCAAAAGTGGAATTACGACGTCCACCCGCTTTAATCAAACCCAAAAAGGGACTAAGGTGATCCTGGAGGATGTAAAGTCCCCTGACAAGGGGGATTTAGGAGGTTCAATGTCTTTGCGCCGCGATAGGCCAAGACCGTAACGTCGGTACTTACGCACGGTAGTTCAACCCGCCGCCTTTTTTTTTTGTCTGATAGTATCTTCAAGTTCAAATTTTTTCACACGGTAGCCCATCTGACGCAGGGTTATTCCCAACTCGTCGGCGGCATGGGATTGAATCCAGTTGTTCCGCTCCAGTGAGTCAATAACCTCCTGTCTTTCACGTTCCCGGAGAGACCCCAACGGCTTTCCTTCATAGACTTCGCGGCATTTAATACCATGATTGAGATAGGTGGATAAGGCCGGCAAATCTATTGTAGCGTCTTCAAATATTATGGCGAGCCGCTCAATGAGGTTTTCCATCTCACGGACATTCCCGGGCCATGAATAGCGTACAAAAGCGTTTAGAGCCGAACCGCTGAACTGGAGCCGTAAACCGTACTCACGACTGATTTTTTCGCAAAAAAAATCGATTAAATTTACAATATCTTCCTTTCTCTCACGCAAAGGAGGAGCTTGAATCGGAAATACATTTAATCTATAGTAAAGATCTTCTCTGAAATATCCATCGGCCACGGCTGCGCTGAGATCCTTGTTTGTCGCCGCAACGATCCTAACGTCTACCTTTTTGGTTTTTGTGCTCCCCAATCTTTCGAATTCACGGTCCTGCAAGAATCGCAGCAGTTTTACTTGCAACTGCATGGGCAATTCGCCGATTTCATCAAGAAAGATTGTGCCGCCATCCGCTTCTTCAACACGGCCTGCTTTGGATTCCACGGCGCCGGTAAACGCTCCTTTTTCATATCCGAAAAGCTCGGATTCCAATAAATTGTCGGGGAGAGCGGCGCAGTTGACCTTAATGAATGAAGATCGCGCTCTGGCGCTCAGTTCATGAATTATCCTGGCAATCAAAGTTTTGCCTGTCCCTGATTCCCCGAGGAGTAATACCGAAGCCCTGGTGGAGGCTACTTTTCTGATCAGTTGTTGCGCTTCGGACATGGCCGGGCTGGTTCCGACGGCAAAAAAATTTCTGCTTTTTTCCGATAATTCGGACTTCAGAGATAGGTTTGCCTTTATAAGGTTTTGCTCTCTAGCTTTGACCTGATTATTTAACCCGATAAGTTGCGCCACAAGCGCCGATAGAATGGTCAGGAACCTTATGTCTTCCTCGAATGAGACATCTTCGCCGAAGAGACGGTCTACGCTTAATACACCGACAGGTTTTCCGTTTAAGACTATCGGCACACCTAAGAATGATATTTTACCTTTCTGAAAATGTCTTGACCCGGTTTTGTTAAGGAACAGAGGTTCTTTGCTTATATAAGGGACAACAAACGGTTCATTGGTCCGAAAAATCAGACCGGTAACGCCTTCATCCAAACGATAAACTCCCTTTTTCTTCTCTTTGGAACGTAGATCATGGGACGCTCGAATTGAAAGAGTATTGTCGTCATTCTTCAAAGTAATGGCGCCTCTCTTCATGGACAGATACTCGGACAAGATTCCCAAAATTATTTCGAGTATCTGATCTAAATTCAGAGCCTGCCCAATGATGCGGCTTATGTCATATAAGACCTTTAATTCTAAGTGACTGACTTTTGTTTCCATTACCTTAAACACCGGCGCCGCTGTATTCATTTTCTTTACTTTTACGGTTGAATTTATGAGAATGCTTAACGCGATTTCGACTTGATCTGTAGTGAGGATAAAATGTTGTTTAAGCGACAAATTTCGGGCCACAGGATTCTTTAAAAATTCCATCGAATAAAGCCGCTGACCCGTCGTCCCAACAACAGTTGGACCTAAATCTTCCTGGATGCGGCTTGGCCTGGAATGACGATGATAAGCTCTGAGCGCATAACAAACCTTTATAGCTTTAATTAACTCGGATAGCCGACTGATTGAAGAAGTTATCGTTATATCCGTGATTACTTCAGAGACAAACATCAGTAAAATACCAATGTCCCTAACAAACCGAGTGCCAAGATCATGCCACGGAAATGCGTTTAGAGATATTCACAAATAAAACGAGGCGTTATTGGGTCAGGCGTTTGGATATGAGGCGCAGGTTGCTACAAGATGGTAGGGATTAGTCGCCTTGCCTACGTAATTGGAGGATTATGGGTTCTGTTGAATTGCTGCAGCAGCAAGGCAAAAGACAAATCCTAAATCCCGGACCCCTCGAATGGGAAAAGGAAAAATCCGCCATTCTACTTTCCACCTCCTGCTTCAAGGATTTCTCGAAAGTTCCGTCGGAATGGCGTTGATAAGCACTGAAAGCATGACGCAGCTTTATATAATAGCTTCAAATTAACTCGGATAGCCGACTGATTGAAGCAATTGTCATTAGTTCCGTGATTACTTTCGAGAATCAGTATACATGAGAAAAATAGGAAGTACCCCTGACAGGAGGAAATTAGTAGGCTGATGTGTGTCGCGCTTGCGACCGAATCTTGGCGCCGGAATGCAGTCCACCCTTGAGCCGACATCAAACGACCTTTAATCTTCCAGACCATGCGCAATCGGCGGAGGCATTACGCCCGTTTTTCCCATAGCCTCACGACCAAGTGACGCGGCAACTCTTAAGTCCATGACATGGTGTTCGAGGGAGGGGATACGACCTGAAGTTGGTCTTGCAGCTCTTAAACACTGCAATAACGTCTCCTGGAATTCGAGATCACTCGCTTCCTGCATATTTTCTATGAGGCTCAGAGCCTTTTGCGGGGCGCTCATATTGAGAAAACATCGCACTCTCTTGAGAGCGGTGGAGGGTAGTTGATCCTGAAGCTGTTTGTAAAGTTCCAGGGCCCACTCGTACTTTCCCGCGCCCACCATAGTGTCCGCTAAAGCATTCATAGCGGTCGGTTTTCCATTCAACAGTTTGGCGAGTTGGTCGATTTCCACCTTTTTGCCCAATTTGGCGTATTTATGAGCCAACATAAGAAAGTGAGTCGGCGTTTTAAGTAATTGCCCGGGGTTTACATCCCGTACAGCCAAATAATAGAGGATTTCATTTTGTTCTCTTAATAAATCCAAATCATTAAAATCATAATGATTTATTGGGCCGAGGTTCTTTACATCATCCAAACTCGAAACTTGGGGTGATTTAAACACCTTATGTATTTTAGCGTGGACCTTCACTTCTTTCCCACGCAATTCTTCCTGCACGTAATCATCGGGAAAAACAAAGCCAAAATCTACTTCCATGTCTCTTTTGGCGCCATAAAATCCGCTCTCAAATTCCTTCAGTAAGAGGCCCCTACCGAGCAGCACATCCCAATATTTGCCGGAAATACCCGTAAACGGGACCCCATCTATCCAGCTTCTTGAATCAAAAATAACTCTGTCCGTTTCCGTAATAGGATCGTCCGTTTCCTGGAAAAAGATGAGAGCTCCTATGAGTTCCGCCACATCATCTTCGGTAACTCCCTTTAACTGGGAATAGCCTTCTAAAAAATCGACAAGCAATTCCCGTTCCTCAATGGAGCCTGCCGACAGCGCCCCGTAAGCGTAAAACGCCGGATCATCCATTAAGTCGTCCCGGTTGCTCAGGAGAAAGTCCAAAATTTCAAACAGTCGCTGTTTATAGTAAACGTCCTGCTCCAATTGTTCGTTGGCCAGTGTCCACATATTCCGGACTTTTCTTATTTCCGATGATCCCATGCCGGAGGTTGTATACTGCTCACCCGTGGAAATATAAGCAGGTTTATATGTATTGCGAGGCATTATTCCGAATCCCTTGGGATTGCGTTCGTACAACGATCCGAAATAAAGCTGCATCTGCTGAGATCCGGAATTTGAATGGATTGGAATGCCCAGGGACTTTACGAATTCGAGCGTTTCGCGGGCGTTGTCGGAGGTTTCTCCCGGAAGGCCGAAGATGGTGAACAGTTCGGTTTCCATGCCCAAAGATTGCGCCGCGGCCACATTTTCCCGAATTTGTTCAAGGGCTATGCCTTTGTTGGTACGCTCAAGGACTCCGGGGCTCCCGGATTCTAGGCCGAACGCCACGGTATCCGCCCCGGCCTTTTTGAGCTTTTTCATCAAAGCGGGATCAATCAGGTCGGTTCGAGTCTGAAACCAAAAAGGGGTGTCGATCTTTCGTCTGATTTTTTCTTCAAGTAATCTTTCGGTGCGGTCCCGATCTTCAGTAAAGTTGGGATCGGCAAACCAAAATCTTTGAATGCCGGCTTTGGACAGCATCTCCATTTCGGAAACCACACGTCCGATGGAATGGTAGCGAATCTTTCCTTTACAAATCTGTGGTGTTATACAAAACCAACATACGTGTTTGCACCCGCGAGACGACAGCAGTATAGCTGTGTCTTTCCCGACCAGGTTCAGATTGCCGGTCAAGTATGGAGAAGGGTATTCGTCGAGATCTTCCGGCGGCGCAGATCGAGGACCGGTGTCAACTATCTGCCCTTGCGACTTGCAGAGAAGACCTTCCACGGTTTCTATTGGTTCGCCGGCGGCAAGTACGCGAGCCATATGGTTCATTACGGCTTCGCCTTCACTGCGGACGAGAATATCTACATCCTCGAGTTCTTCCAAACCACGCGCCGGCATGGTTATAATTTGCGGGCCTCCAAGCGATATCAGTATTTTTCTGCGCCGAGACTTAATGAACCGGCACAGGTATCTTATGCGTTCCATTGTGCTCTGGTATGCGGTAAAACCAATGACCTGCGGATTGATTTTGAATATCCATTTTTCGAGATTCCGCAACGACAATGGACGATCCCTGAGGTCGTCCAAAATGACGCCTTCATCGCCCCGTTTTTTCAGACTGGCTAGTATGTAACCAAGAGAAATTGGTATACTTTCCGAAGACTCGTAACCGACATCGTGATTGACGTTAATAAAGAGAAATGACACCGTTCACCTAACCAACAATGAATTTTGTATAGACTTTCACGTGCGACGCAAAATCGCAGAATAACACCAAACGCAAGATCAGCTCAATGGGTATTCCGATAAAATTTTGAGTGGAAATATAAAAGGTTGAGTGATTTAGGAGAAGTATGAAAAAGATTAAAAGTCCCTGGTATGGGATAACCTGGATATTCATTTGGACTATCGCTTTGACCTGGTTTTTAATCGCCGACATATTCAATTCCACTGAAAAGGTCGGCTTAGTTATTGTCTGGGCGGTATTAGTGGGCGTAACCGTTGGAATACTAATGAGATACTATTTTTACACCCGGCAATTTCCTACACCCAGGCCCGCGACGCCTAAACAGGCGCCGGCGTTAAACGCTCCTTGTCCCTGCGGATCAGGAAAAAAATACAAAAGATGTTGTGGGGCCTAAACGACAGTTATTGATTTATAGCGCTTTTCAAAAGTTCTTTCGGAATAGAGTCTTTTTTCCGTCGTCCCAACGAAAGCTCATAGGCCTAATGTAAGGAGATCCGCCCAGTGGCCGTTATACGGGCGAAAGCCGGTATCCAGGCAGGAACCTATTAACAAACCTTGACTTCTATAAATCGCTCAGAGAATGATCATCCCGTGTTTAGTCTTTACAATAGTCACATACCTGCTAAGGCTATGTAGCTAACTGTTATAACTATACATGATCGTTATAATTCTGTTTGTGATTTTCATGCTTGATTCTGAGCGGGCAAACGGACGCTCGTTTGAATGGTGCGCCGCCTCGCGTCTGTATCCCAAAACAAGCGGATGTAATAACAACAAGATACAATTATATAGTTTAATTCGCGAGTTAAAATCCTGGTAAAAAATATTAACCTGATAGGGTAATGTAAACAATAATTAGATCAACAACATTAACTGTTATAATTCTATATTAATTAATAGTTTTAATGATTGACAAGCCTAATCTAATATGATATCGCAGGCCCCGTATAATTTATTTTGTTTGGTGTGGAATAGGAGTTATCAGTGTTTGGAAAAATTATCCATCTCAAGAGGGATGCCTCGGGTGTGGAGAAAGATGGGGAGCTACCCGCAGAGATAACCCGTCAATTCAAATCGGATGTTCTCGAACGCGGTCTGCGGCTTGCTGAGGCTTCGCGAATTTCACACATTAACTTCGGAAGAGAATTCTACTTCGGCCTCGTCTCGGAAGGAGGCGAAAAAGGGGTAAACGTCCACATCTCACTTGATCCGGAAGCGAAAACACTCACCAAAGCTACATGCGGGTGCTTCAGATCCAATACCAGAACCTACTGCCACCATATTGTTTCTTTTATAAAATATATTCTCCGGGGAGATCCCGAGACCGCCAGGCTGCGCACCCTTGGAGAAGATTTTAATGATAGCTTTTGGTATGATTTCAGTTGGTACGCTTATCGAAACTTCAGTGATTCCATCTTGGGCTTCCGGGCGGAAGTAAATCCCGCCGACGACATCATTAGGATTAATTTTTCGGACCGAGGGGCGCCGATTTTGTCATTTATGCCCGGAATTCGTTTAATCGGAGAATTCCTCCATGAATTTTTCGAGATTATCCGCAGGGATATCGATCCCGGTGTGTTCAGGCGAATTTACGGAAAAAAACTCAAAGACCCCAATGTTCCTTCGCTACGACGCAGGCCATGGCAATATTCCGATTCCGAAGATGAGATTAACCGCCGAGGCTTAAAATCCATTCGCCAACACTTCGAAGACAGCATGTGGCACAAAATAGCCAAGGTGGGATTCCTCATCGCAGGTCGTGAGGGAGGTTACTTTCGCTTTAAATTTGTGGAGCATAAACAAGAATTAATAATTGAAGCATGCGACGCTGACGACAATGTAATCATTAGATTTACTCCTCCCCGTAATCACATCGGCGCATTGATAGAAATCGGAGAACGAAGCGGAGCCATTGGGTCCGATATATACATTAATCCAATGCCGCTCAAGACCGGCTACAGCATCGGTCTTTCCGAAACTTCAGCCCTTGGAATCACTCCCATAGTTGAAAATCCCGATGCGGAGGACGCCGGTCAACCCCCGTATCTGGATAGAACTGAGATGGAACATCAGTTATATGGTTCGTACTACTACTTCTCCAATAGCGGGTTTCATCGCATTTCAGTCAATATTTCGGGTTTACCCGCCGAATACTTCTCTCCTCAGAAAACAACCATTGTGCCGCCGGAGGACATAACCCACTTCATCTCTGAATTCGGCGAAATGCTTAAGGCCGAACCGTACATCTTCCTGGATGAAGCAATCCTTGATAGGCAAACGATTGAACATTACGAAAAAGCCGTAATAGACCATAAAGGCTTCGGACCCGATGGAGTAATCTTAAAGATCGATTACGACTACGGCGGTTTCACGGTCGGTCTGCGTGAAATTTATGAAGCTCGATCAGAGAAGCGTAGATTTGTAGTGCGGGGCGATAAATGGATCGACACCGAAACCGCTGAATTTACCTGGCTGGCCGGCATTTCTCCCGAAGCCATAACTGAAGATAATATTTTAAAAATCGAGCGGATCGATTATCTCAAAATTCTCGCCTACCACGATCGACTTGAAAAGAAATTCGCATCGACCAAACTCAAGACATCCTTTAATGCATTAGAAACATTAAAGCCACCGGGGAGACTGCCTTCGATCAAGGGCATGAAAGGCAAATTGAGACCGTATCAGAAGAATGGTTTCGGGTGGCTCTGGTTTCTTTATGAAAACGAATTCTCAGGTTTGCTCTGCGACGACATGGGTTTGGGTAAAACACATCAAATAATGGCGCTTATGACAGGCATTTCACGCCGCGTCGACAAAGCGCCGCACGAATTAAAATTTCTGGTTGTTTGCCCCACAACGGTATTAAGCCACTGGAAAGAAAAACTGACGGTGTATTGCCCGGACCTGGACCCTTATATCTATCATGGGACGGATCGATCATTCAGCGAGGCTTTTGAGGAACACAGTCTCATTATAACAAGCTACGGCATAGCGTTAAGGGACGTCGAAATGCTGTCGCTATTTCGCTATGATCTAATGGTCCTCGATGAGGTCCAGGCGATCAAAAACAAGTCCACTAAGACCTACGCGGCCATCCGAAACCTTGAGTCGGTTTGTTCCATCGGACTCACGGGAACTCCCATTGAGAACAGCGTGACCGACTTAAAAGCGCTTTTTGATGTGGTTTTGCCGGGCTATTTAATGACGGACTCCTTATTTGAACGACAATTTCGCGCGCCGATCGAGGATTATCAGGATTCAGGGACTCGCGAAAAATTAGCCAAAATGATTCAACCATTTACGTTGCGCCGCAAAAAGGAGCAAGTCCTCACCGAATTGCCGCCCAAGATCGAAGATGTGCGCAGATGTGTTCTGTCTGAGGATCAAATTCGTTTCTATAAAGATGTTGCGAACAATCAAGGGCAAAATCTCGTGCAAAAATTAAAAGATCCGGGGCAGAATGTGCCATATATGCACGTTTTTGCCATACTCAACTATTTGAAGCAAATTTGCGATCATCCGTCATTGATCGAAGGCAGTTTCGATTATACTAAATACACGTCCGGCAAATGGGACTTGTTCACCGAACTCTTGCAGGAGAGCCTGGGCTCCGGACAAAAAGTGGTTGTGTTCAGTCAGTACGTAAAAATGTTGGGGCTTCTCGAACGCTATTTAACGGATAATCAGATCAAATTCGCTACCATAAAGGGGACGACCCGCAATCGAGGGGAAGCCATTCGCAGATTCAATAATGATCCCGATTGTATGGTGTTCAGCGCCTCCTTAAGGGCGTCCGGCTTAGGAATAGACCTCACTGCCGCCTCAGTCGTCATTCACTATGATCGATGGTGGAATTCAGCCCGCGAGGATCAAGCCACGGACCGTGTCCACAGGATTGGGCAAAGCCGCGGCGTGCAAGTTTTTAAACTTCTAACTGAAAATACATTAGAAGAAAAAATTGATGTTATAATAAGTCGCAAGCGCAAACTGATGGAGTCCGTGGTCAAAGAAGATGATCAATCAATGCTGAAACGATTCTCACGAGAAGAATTAATAGAACTTGTCTCATTCTACGGTGATAGAGCCGATGAGCGAGTATATCAATGAATGAAAAGCTTTTGCGGGAACTCCTCGAAAGCGTGCGTTCGGGACAAACCGATACTGAATCCGCCGTTCAAAAACTCCGCAAACTTCCTTTCGACGACCTTGGATTCGCAAAAATTGATTATCACAGGAGTATACGTCAGGGGGTCCCTGAGGTCATCTTCTGCCAGGGTAAATCAATCGACCAAATCAGAGCCATAGTTGAGAATCTGGCCGAACATCACAACAACATTCTCGCCACTCGAGCGGATAAAAATGTTTACGAGAGCCTGAAAGATGTCTTTGAGAATATCGTCTATCATGATCCGGCACGCATCATAGTTGTCAACCCGTTGCAACAAGACCTTGTAGGCAATATCGCCGTTGTCAGCGCCGGCACTTCCGATATTCCCGTTGCGGAAGAAGCCGCGGTTACGGCTGAGACGCTGGGCGCCCATGTGAACCGTATTTATGATGTCGGTGTGGCGGGGATCCACCGCCTGTTGTATTCCAGCGAGGACCTATTCAAAGCAAATGCCGTTGTTGTCGTGGCCGGAATGGAGGGAGCCTTGGCCGGAGTGGTTGGAGGTCTGGTATCCAGCCCCGTAATTGGAGTTCCCACCAGCGTTGGTTACGGCGCAAGCTTCGGCGGAGTGGCCGCCCTATTGAGCATGCTTAATAGTTGCGCGTCCGGAGTGTCGGTCGTCAATATCGACAACGGATTCGGAGCGGGCTTTCAGGCATGCCTGATCAACCGACTGGCGATAAAGCCTGCGCATACATCAAAATAATCCTTCCAGTTCTCCTCTAATTTGAAACACAGTTTTTACTCTATAATAATGGATTGTTGTATCATAATTTCAAAACTCGACGGCGCTGAATTCACACGAGCTGAAACCCCTCCTTACAAAGGGACTCTGACTAATCTTCTACAGCATGTTACGAAATTTAAAAACGAAATAGTATGAATCATACAAATTTATTGAAAAGCTTGCAGAATTGTCACGCCCCTGCATCCTGATAACTCTATTCTACCGAGGTGGGGGTAGTTTGCTGGATGGGTGCAATCCCAATGAATGGGGGCACAGAATTGCCGCAAACGAAATAGGAACTTGGTTATCCGAAAACGGCTTTATTGATATCAATTATAAATATTTTAGAAATTCTGTTTCATATCAGAATTGTCGTGAAACCCTTACAACTTCTGTTCAATGCTCAATAACGGATTAACGCCATTTGCGTTCGATTGAATCAGATTACTTAGGTACAGGCAGATTCTTTTCTCCTAATGACCTGATATATTCTTGATGAAGTCTTTCCCAGACCCGCTTGGGACTGAAATCTCTCAAAGCCCGCTCTCGCGCCGCTTTTCCATGGCACCGCCTTAAAGCATCATCTTCGATATAAACGGTTATTTTCTCAACTAAAACTTGGGGAGCTTTCTTGGGGACAAGAAACCCGGTCTTGCCGTCAATCACGGCATCCATACATCCCGCTACTTTAGTGCCTACTGAAGGAATGCCCATAGTGGAGGCCTCAGCTATTGCAGTTGGAAATCCCTCTGTGCCGTGTGAAGGAAGTACTAATAAGTTCATCAGCGCATAATATGGAGCAACATCTTCTACAAATCCAATTTCGTGTACACCATTATCATTTTGGAAGATTAGCCTGGTAGGATTATTCAATTCAGCATATTCCGATTCCCAGTATCCCGCCAGGAGTAGCTTCAAATGTTCATATGAGCCCCTGAGAGCTTTCCATGCAATGGCCAGATCATCGATCCCTTTATCTTTCGCTAGACGTCCCACAAATCCAATGACAAAATCCGTGGGATGTATGGCTAAATCATCTCTTAATTTTTGGGCTCTCTGCTTTACGGATTCCGAGTCCGGGTCGAATTCGACAAAATCGATACCATTCGTCGGGCCATTAACTAAAACCTTTCCTTCATTGTAGGCGAGAATGTTTTCAGAACGGGCATAATTCATAAGAGACTCGCTGACGCATATCGTTTCTGTACACAGTTTAGCTGTGACACGCTCCAACAATCTGTAGAGGTGACCGTTTATTCTCGTCGCATTCTCAGATGAAAGACCATTACACAAGAAGATTCTCACCGGAACAGAAATTAGCCAAGAAGCAACCGCTCCAAGAAAGGATGCTTTGGCATTATTCAGCAAGACTATATCGGGTTTGATTGTCCGGAGGACGTAAGACAGATTCCAGAGACTCAATAAATCATTAAACACGGAAATAGGCCGAGCGATATATAATTCATGCACATGTAAGTTGTTAGTCTGACTCAGTTTTTCAAAGAAAGTTCCCGGAGAAGTGATAGCATGAATTTCGAAGCCTTTTTCAATTAAAAATTCGTTCTGACCTCGAAAAAAGAGCCATAGAATGAATTGCATTTGTGGCTATATTAGCAATTTTGATCGGTTTAATCTCTTCCATAATAATATGCCTCTAACTAACCATCTTGACTGGCTTGGGGTTGCTTCCTGAGATCCGTAGGATTTTTCATTGCATCAACTCATTCTATCATCTCGGCTGAAATCGGCTTTGCTCCAATGGTCTATAAAAGATTTCGTGATTTGCCTAAAGCCTTGTGGTGAAAGTCCATACTTTGTCATCAAATCATCCTTTGACATTCCAAGACGAACGTCATTTAGAAACTCCTTGGATTTGATGGTTCGGACAGCCGGCTCAAAATCTACTGTAGATTCATAGCGATAGTAGCTATCACAACAGTGTCCCGGCATTGATAACCAACGCCCGCCGATTCTATTGCTGTTCACCTTGTTCAGCGCTACACCAAAAATTCTGCATCCATTTGACGAATGTATCACATCGATAGCGTCCTTCAGCTCCTCCAGCCCAACATGCCCTTGCTTGGCTACCATCACCAATCCATGCACAAGAGGGCAGAGGATAGGTGTATCAGCGTATCCGAGTATGGGCGGAGTATCAAGCACCACATAATCAAAAGAATTCTCCAGTTCTTCGATCAGCTTACCCATACGTTCCGATTGCAGCAAAGCCACGGGGTCCCTGGGAAGCTGCCCAGATGATATGTAGGACAACCCGCCTATACCGGAGGAACGAATCACAGTTGAAACGTCGTCGATTGTGCCGTCTAAACATTTCGACAACCCTCGTCCGGGCTCGTTCGAACCAAAGGCGCTGTGCAGACGGGGCTTACGCATATCGCAGTCTATGACTATAACCTGCTTTCTCCCATTACGAGAAAGAACACTTGCAATCGATATAGCGATCAGTGTTTTCCCCTCTCCATGAGTCGAGCTCGAAACCGCTAAAGAGGTGACCCGCTTCTTCAGACCAGCAGAAGTGATGGCCGTTTGCATATTCCTAATAGCGTCCCCCATTGGGGACTTTGGATATTGATAAGCAAACAGATCAAGATCTCCGCGCTTAACGGGCAAGCCCTTCATTTCGCTTATCTTGCGTGCATCCGGCACGATCCATAAGGACATTGTTCCGAGGATGGGCTGCAGCTTTCTCGGATTACGAATTGTATTATCAAGATTCTCGGCGACAATGGCTGCAACGACCCCCCAGCAAAGGCCAGCTACAGACGCAAATAACAAGAGAAGTCCTTTCAGTGGGCGTGACGGCTTTGTAGGATAAGTGGGGCGGTCTACTATCCTGATGTTGTTACTGGTCGTCCTCGCCCTAATCTCCATTTGCTTGAATTCCGTTAAAAGAATTTTGTGAATTTCTGAGTTTGTATCGACCTTCTTTCTAAGAACTGAATATTGCGCCTCAAGAGATTTGATTCGATCGGCTTCCTTTTTTGCATGATCATAATCTTGCTTCAAAAGCCGGTCTTCATCTCGTGCAGCGTTCAACGCGGACGAAACTTCAGTCTCATTCGTCTTTACAATTTGATCTCGCAGGGTCTTTATTCTATTGTCGAGCATTGTTAGAATTGGAAAATTGGCTGAGTATATTATGCTCTTTTGCGAATATTCTGATTCCAGAGCTGCCAGATCTCGTTTCAGTTTATCCGTATATTCATTCTTCATTGTTTCCGGCAACGAATTCCCGGTGATTGGAACTCCATGCGCTCGTAAGGCTTCTATTTTGGCTCGCGTCTGCTGCGACTTAATACGACCTTCCATGGTTTTGTTCAAAACATTCACAACCTGATTCATTCCACCATCCATCGAATCGACTAGACCATTGTCGATAGAAAAGTTTACCAAGGCCAACTGTGCTTCAAGCAGCTTACTTTCCGATTTGGCCGCTTCCGCCTGCAGCCAGCCTGCCGCCTCAAGACTTTCTTTTCGTCTATGATCAAGGTTATTTTTCAGATATAAGGCAAGAAGGTTCTGAAGCATTTCTTTGGCCAATTTCGGATCCTTGGCATCTATTCTTACTGCCAACAAGTTGCTGTTCTTGATTTGCCTGACCGAGATCCTATCAACGATTTGCCTGACTATTGTGTCATCTTTTAATGAAGTTGGGGTGGAAGCAGAGCCGTCTGCTTCAGTTACTCGCGAGGGGGCTGACCTGACAATCCAAGAAAAAAACCTGCTCACTACAGTTGGAGAATTCTTGTTAAATTCTGTTGATTCTTCAAGATGCATGCGGCGCATGAGATCGTCTGCAAGACTCTCTGATTTGAAAATTTGTTCCTGAGTGACAAGGTAGTTCTTAAATTCCACATAATCCGGATTTCCATACACATTGTCGTTCAGCTTACTCTGTTTCTGTTCAACTTCTATTTTGGCGCTGGACGTGTAGAACGAATCTGAAATCAACGCTATGATCACGGCGACGATCATTACACCGAAGAAAACGCCAAACACCAATTTCCATCTTCGTAGGGTGATCTCAATATAATCGATTAGAGATTTCCGAGTAGCTGCCGGCGATTCACAATTCCGGTTGTTGATATTTTCGAATTCAATGAGGGGCGAAGACCTCAGGCGCATTGGTATTGAACTATCCGAACTGACTATCCACCCAGCAGTTTCTCAGACGGGTCGTGCGGAATTTGCATTTTTAAGTCTCCGTTTGACGGATTTTCTCTGCACGTGTGATATTTATCTACTGCAAATTAACAGCTCAATAGAAACAGCAGAAGTCGTTAAAAAAGAAAAGTTTTATTGGCATTCAGCCGTGCGGTCTCTTACATAACTATAAAATTCATCTCTACGGTCTCTTAACTTCTGCTCGGTGTATTGCCCGGCTCTTTGCACATTTCGTTTAGACATTTCACTCATTCTGAGAGGATTTGATGCGATATCCATAATTTTAGTCGCGAGAGCAATCGCATTCCCTGGAGGTACCATGTCCTCGTCAAGCAGTAACTGGGGAATGCCGCCAACACGTGACCCCACAGACGGGAGCCCCCTTGCCATTGCTTCGATTAAAGCTCTCGGTAAACCTTCTTGTCTGGAGGGCAAAACAAACAAATCCGCTTCATCCAGTTTCTTTCTCACGTTGTTTCCCGCGGACAGTTCACCCGTAAAGCTAATGCGATCACTGATACCCAACGCCCGCGACATTTCTTCCAGGAAGGCTCGATTCATCCCGTCGCCTACCAATGTAAGTACGGGTTGAAAACCTTTCTGCAAACATAAAACGAGCGCTTTCATTAGAATATCGTGGCCTTTGTAGAGCAAATCCATTGATCCAATAGTAAGCAATCGGAGCGGCTTCGGCGTTTCGATATAGGTACGAGGGCTTTTCACAATAGCTTCGTACGTCAACTCTACATCGGAATAGTTTGTAATATATGATTCCGGGTTGGCGGGATATCTCTTCTGCAATGCTTCGGCAGTCACATATGCTGCCGCGCATGCACGCGAACATTGTTGCTTTTGAAAATAAGTGAATGTCTTACGAAAAACGGGACGCAGGAAATGTTTTAAAGCCCCTGGAGAGAAATTATCGAACGCGTCTGCTACAACTTCAACTGCAAATGGCTTCTTCAACCTTAGGATTTCCTGAAAAGTCAAAGACGTTATTACGCCCGGTATTCTGAGGATCACAGCACTGGGGGCACGAGTCGATTCTCTTATTGCCAAACCCAATTCAGGGATTTTTCTCAAAAACTGCATGGGACCCACGAAATGTGGAAGGGATGAAAAGAAGACTCTTTCACCACTTGAGCGAACCCAAGATGTAGGTACCTCAGATACCGGCTTTGTTCGAGCGATCACATGAACATTTTCAAAGATCGTTAAATATCTGGTCCAAAAAGTGTACGCAAACACGTGCGGAGTCCACACGGTCCCATCAGGTGTTTGGGAGAATCTCATCTCGAGTGCAACAGAAACGTCCATCAGTTCACCTCCGCAGTGATTCATTTCGAGGTGTTTTTTTATCCAGCATACATATACTTGGCATTTGACACACGTATTCTTGAACAAACGCCCAGAACCAGAAATATTATCGGGAGGAGTAATCCCATTCCGGCAGTCGGCAAAAGGATGTCATTCCACAATGAATTAAGCAGGATAAATACAATGAAGGGAACAGCTATTTTCCGTCCTTCTTCCTCCCGACAAGAGAGGTTAAAAAGCCTAAAATAAAATAGCCAGAATACAATGCTCCCAATAATTCCAGTCTGAGCATAGGTATTGAAAATCTGCCCATGAGCTTGCACAAAAGCTTCTGATTCATCGGCAACCGACCCGAACCCCCTTCCGATTGCGTGGCCAATTATTCCAAGATTTTTTACAGAAAGCTCCTGAAGGCGTTCCCGCTCCTCGATGTGTACATCGGCTTCAAGACCGGAGAGCCAGAGAATCCTCGCTATGGGGGGCTCTTCTGAATCCTCATTCCCCATCCCGCTGTAAATAATTCCGTGAAAGCCGGCGCCTGTCGCTACGATTATAGCCAAAAAAGAAACGACCAAGGGGACAAGTTTAAGGATCTGCTTTTGGTAATAAGAAAGAAGACCCAAACAAACAATAAGACCTACTAAACCTGATCGCGAGCCAGTTGGGAGAATTCCGCCTGTAATTGCTATATATTGTACAAGAGTGAGATTGCTCCTCCTTTTAAATGTGATCATCACAAGCGCCATCATGATAAGGTACAATGCCGTTGTGGATCTGTGATAGTTGAGCGTTCCCAGGCATACATCGGCTTCGTAGGTAGCGTACACTCCCCAAGGACCCGAATTTGCTCCAGCCGGCAAATGGGACACCAGTGCACGATAATCCAAGATGCCCAAAAATTGCAGATAAATGGCAATAGCCACCACTAGCCCGCAAATTCCGGCAATGGTCCCAATGCTTTTTCAATTCTAGCCGGTGTCCAATTTATTGCTCGGCTAGCAAACTAGAAAAAGTAAGCCTGAATCCAAAATACGATGATATAAGAAGAGTACTGAACTCCTGCGAAGTTTCCAGTGGATATTATGTGTATGGCGACTGAGTATATCCCAACGGTGCAGAAAGCTAAGAATAGGTAAGTGGCCGTAGAATCTCCGGACGGGCCAATGGGCCTTACGATAAAGTACAATATCAACATGATTATGAAAGCAAAATGGCTCAAAGTCGGCCACAAAGCCCAAGGAAT
>JBBSBY010000049.1:0-26067 GCA_038250835.1 Desulfomonilales bacterium
AGCCAAAGAAAAACACGTTCCCGTTAAAGAAAAGACCGACGGTGGGCTCAAGGTTAAGGTCGGGAGCGTTCCGCATCCCATGGAAGAAAAGCATTATATTGAATGGATTGAGATCATCTCAGGCGACAAAACTTACAGGCAACATCTATCACCGGGTCAGGCGCCGGAGGCGGTTTTTCCAGTAGAAGGTGAATGGACTGCGAGAGAGTACTGCAATCTTCATGGTTTGTGGAAAGCGTAATTCTGTTTTATTTGAACCCATTTGTGAGCCTGGCATAGCTGATTTGAGTTAAGGGCTGGTCCTATGATCTTGCAATAAATCAAGCTAAACCTTATCGCAAAACGGCGGCGGGCCGCCTTTGACTTGGGCGGCTCGCATTTCGCCACGACACGAAAGACTATTCTGGAGGTTGCATGTATCAGTGCCAAACTTCGAACTGCGGCTATATATATGATCCCAATAGAGGCGACCGAAAAGGCAAAATCGCCAAAGGTGTAACCTTTGAAGAATTGCCTGACGATTGGAAATGCCCCATTTGCGGCGCGGGCAAGAAAATGTTCCAACCCGTTCCGTTGCCGACGCCAAAAACTGCGGGCTAAACACTATGCCCTGAATCTAAGCGGGGCAATAATTCTTAAAATTAACCAAACATATTACTAACTCCGGCTTGCACCTTATAAATAGTTGGGTTGGGAGAATGAAATGCGTAAATTGCTACTGATCTTACCCCTTGCTTTGGCGCTGGTTTTACCGTTTGTCGCAGCAGCCGCGCAGCAGGTGGATACCGCAGCCTTGAATCAACTGCAATTAGCTCCATCAGACGCAACGGTTAAACAGTACTTAAACATCAAGAGCAAAGCGCCGTTCGTTCTGTCCGACGTTGGAGCGGATTTCACGATTCTAGAAATATTCAGCATGTATTGTCCGATTTGCCAGGGTGAAGCGCCGCATGTGAACAAAGTTTACGAAGCAATCGAAAATAATCCCAAATTGAAGGGTAAAGTTAAAGTTATTGGTATCGGCGTAGGTAATACTCCCCTGGAAGTAGATATTTTCCGCAAGAAATACAATATAAAGTTTCCACTTTTTCCTGATGACGCAATTGCGCTGCAAAAGTCCTTTTCAGAGCCTCTCCGGACTCCGACATTCATTACACTGCGCAAAAACGGTAATAAGGCAATCGAAGTAGTGGCCATGCATGTGGGTAAAATCAGAGATGTGAGCGAATTCCTCAAAGAGATGCTTCCCGGCATATGATACGAGTCTCTTCAAGGCTTTTCATTAGCGGTAACAACGCGCAATTTGGAAGGTTTTTGCTTAGATTCACCGTCTCAAATATTCAGGGTCTCACTTCCAAGGATTAGGAAATGGTTAGTTTAAGAATTTACGTCACCATTATTTGTATGTTGTTCCCTATGACCAATATCGCTTTTTGTCAAAGCCAATCGGCAGGGGCTACAATATACAATCCGGGGCATCTTAAAGCCACGGACAGCGCTCCCAAACTGAAAGTCGGGGATGCCGCTCCGGATTTTACATTGCCGGCAATCAATGGCTCAAAAGTGTCTTTGTCTGATTTCAAAGGAAAGAAGAACGTGGTGCTGTCCTTCGTTCCTGCGGCATTCACGCCCGTGTGTTCACAGCAGTGGCCCGGATACAACATAGTCAAGGAATACTTCGACAAATATAACGCCACCATATTGGGAATCTCCACTGATAATGTACCGTCGCTCTACGCATGGACCAGTCAAATGGGAGATCTGTGGTTTCCGGTTTTGTCGGACTTCTGGCCGCATGGCCAGGTCGCTCAGAAATACGGGATTTTACGCAGCGACGGAGTTGCTGAACGAGCAACATTCATTATAGATAAGCAGGGAATTATTCGATACATTGATGTGCATGACATTAACTCAGCGCCTAGACTCGAAGAGTTGTTCGCTCAACTGGAAAAATTACCAAAATAATTTCGGATTGTTTCAGCGCCCTATAATGCCGTAACGGTCAAATGTTAGCTTCGTTGGTCTGATTTGAAATTACAATGAGGAGGCTTGGTAATGGAGAGACAAACCCTTATTACCGGGGCATTATTAATATGTTTCGCAACTCTGTCTCCTAATTTAGTTTATTCCGAGTCCACGATATCAGACGCTACTCAAGAATGCATTGGCTGCCACAGCAGCGTAACTCCAGGGATCGTCGCTGATTGGAAAAGGAGCAGACACGCAAAGATTGCGCCTGGTGAGGCGTTAGCCAAATCCGAACTCAATAGAAGGGTTTCCGCCTCCAATATTCCTGAGCCGCTATCTAAAGTCGTGGTGGGATGCGCGGAATGTCATCAGCTCAATATTGAAAGCCATAAAGATTCTTTTAATCACATTGATCAAAAAGTTCACCTAACAGTGACCCCCAGGGATTGCGCTGTTTGTCATTCCGAAGAAAATATCCAGTACGACAAGAATCTTATGTCGCATGCTCGCATCAATTTAGCGAACAACCCATTATTTTCGAGCTTAGTCGCCAATGTGAATGGAACTCACACCCTGAAAGACATGAAAGCGGTAATCACTCCCGCCAATGAAAAGACGGAAGCGGACTCGTGCTTTCATTGTCACGGCACGGATCTAAAGGTCAAAGGATCAAAGACCCGTGATACTGATTTCGGAGAAATGGAATTTCCCGTTATAGAAGGCTGGCCAAATCAAGGAGTGGGTCGATTTAACCCTGACGGCAGCAAGGGATCATGTAGCTCCTGCCATTCCAGACATGAATTTTCGATTGTGATGGCAAGGAAACCTTACACCTGTTCACAGTGCCATAAAGGTCCGGATGTGCCGGCTTACAAGGCTTATGAAGTAAGTAAACACAGCAATATGTTCAGTAGTTTATGGAGCGACTGGAATTTTAAGGAAGTGCCCTGGACGGTGGGTAAAGACTTTACGGCTCCGACCTGCGCTGTTTGTCACGTGAGTTTAGTGGTTGATGACTCAGGCCAAGTCGTCTCCAAGCGGACACATCAGATGAACGATCGGCTGCCCTGGAGAATTCTCGGATTAATTTACGCCCACCCGCATCCCAAATCGCCGGACACCTCGATTATACGGAACAAACAAGGTCAACCGCTACCAGTCTCGCTTGACGGCGAACTCGCGTCGGAATTCTTGATTAGCCCGGAAGAACAACAAAAAAGGACTGAAACTCTCCACAAGGTTTGTCTCTCGTGTCACAGCAAGGATTGGGTAGACGGTCAATGGTCTCGAGTGGAGAATACTCTGGAGACTTCAAACCAAATGACCAAAACTGCCACAGAAATAATTTCCAAGGCCTGGGAGGAAGATATAGCTGATCCTAAAGTAAGCCTGTTCGATGAATTTTTGGAAAAACAATGGGTTCAACAATGGCTTTTTTATGCCAACTCAACCCGCTTTGCTTCGGCAATGATGGGCGCAGACTACGGAGTCTTTGCCAACGGGCGCTGGTACTTGACGAAAAACATACAAGCAATGTTGGATCATTATAACCTAATGAAAGGTTTAAAAGATAACTCCGGCTCTGCCGTTCCGAAACAGAAATGAGCCCGATCAAGGAGATTGAAATGGAAAAAATAACCTGGAAATGTGGAAAGTGCGGCTATACCTTTGAATCTGAAGCCGGAACGCCCCCACCTAAGATATGTCCTTCTTGCAAGGAGGAATGTGAATTCCTAAATGTAACTTGCTATATTCCTGAATGTGGTTTCAGCGGGGAAAATCCAAAGTTGAGCTGAGCTGCGGTCCCTCAAAGGGAATTCTTATCTTTAGGGGCGAGTATGGAGTCTCACCGATAACGGCTTAATCCTCGAGTCTAATCCGTCCACATCGACTGGATGGAAGACTTGTCATAGGAGCCGGTGAATTCGACCTGGTAAAGTGCGTATTTTGAGGAGGAAAATGAAAAAATTTGCAATGTTTGTTTTCAATGGTGAGCCGATGTGTTTCGTACATGTCCTCTTGAACGCCCTTGACTTGAACGCTAAAGGTCATGATGCCAAAATAATTATCGAAGGCGCTGCTACGAAATTGGTTCCGTTATTGGACGGCGAGTCAAATCCTTTTCCCAGGTTATATGCCGACGCTAAAGAGAAGAACTTGATTGACGCAGTGTGCAAGGCATGTGCAACACAGATGGGAGTTTTGGATGAAGTGCGGAAGTCCGGACTACCTATCAAAGATGAAATGTCAGGTCACCCAGGCATGTCGTCGTATGTTTCCGACGGCTATGAAATCCTGGTATTTTGAGAGAACGAATGAAAGTCCTTGGAATATACGGAAGCCCACGGCAGGGCGGCAACTCTGATGTCTTACTCGATGAAGCTCTCAAAGGCGCTCAAGGCCGAGGCGCAGAAATTACAAAGATTCGTTCCTGCGACTTGAACATTTCGGGATGCATTGAATGCGGCGGCTGCGATGAAACCGGAGAGTGTGTGATTGACGATGACATGCAATCCGTTTACCCAAAATTGTTCGAAGCGGACTCAATTATTCTTGCCGCGCCTATTTTCTTTTACGGAGCGCCTGCGCAGTCTAAAGCTCTCATCGATCGTTGTCAGGCCATGTGGTGTAGAGGCATGCTGGAGGAGAATAAGGAGCGTCGACGCAAGACTTCCGATGGCCGAGGCTATTTACTCTCCGTCGGAGCGACTAAAGGCGCCAACTTGTTCCAGGGTATCGAGCTTACGGCAAAGTACTTTTACGACGCGCTCAACATGAGTTACGAAGGCGCCGTATTGGCGCGATCAGTGGAAGGTAAAGGCGATATCAAGAAACATCCTGAGATGATTGCTCAAGCTTACGAGCTGGGGACAAAGGCCGCCGGAGAATAATGGATTTTCGGCCGTCGACGTTAATTGCCGTAAACACGAAAGATGGTCCCCACTCCGTGATCTATGACCCTTAACGTATTGCTGACAAGTAACTTTATACAATTTATAGAAAATTCTGTCGAATAAAGCATCTTATCCGTCGTACCAGCTTGCGCTGGAATGACGCTGATCGGCTCTGAATGCATAACAAAGCTTTATGGCTTTAAGTAATTCGGTTAGCCGGCTGATCAAATGTATTGTCATTATATCCGTGATTAGTTTCCGGAATCACTATGTTTTTATCATGAGCTCAGAGAGACCAAATTATCGCACAAAATTAATGCCGCTTTTCCCGGAGCATTGGAAATTGAAAGAGCCAACTATCTTAACATTATGGGAGTTGTGTAAATGCCGAAAGTTCTTATAGCTTACGCATCCAGGTCGGGAGACACCCAAACCATGGCCGATTACATCGCCGAGGGTATTAGGTTTGGCGGCGCCGAAGCCAAAGTTGTCAATGCAAATGAATTGAAAACAGCGGATGATTTGTCTAGTTACGATGGGTTTGTTTTTGGTTCGGCGACATACCACGGTGAGATGATGCAGACCATGAAAACTCTGCTGTTTTTAGCAGAAAAGCTCGACTTGAAGGGAAAACCCGGAGGCTCTTTTGGAGCGTTTGGTTGGAGCGGTGAGGCGCCCGACAGAATCTTTGAAACCATGCGCAACGTGTTTCAAATGCACATGGTTAGTGGACCATTAAGACTGAAGAATATAAATCTGGGCGGTGGAGCGAAGATGGCCCAGGATTACGGCAAAGAAATCGCTAAAGCCCTTGTCGGCTGATTTGTACGCAGTGATAATTATTTCCCTATCATGGAATTTCTCGAAAGTTCCTTCGAGTAAAGCCTCTGACCCGTCGTCCGAAGCCTGCCCCGGACGTGGTTCGCCTGTGCTGGAATGACGATGGCAAGCTCTGAATGCATAACTAAGCTTTATAACTTCAAGTAACTCGGATAGCCGACTCGTGAAGAAATTATTACTATATCCTTGATAACTTTCGAGAATCCGTATAATTTTTCAAGTCGTTTGGTATCTTGTTTTAAAAAAGTTCTATTAGTCGGTCATTTCTCAGGGAGTGGCGCTTGTTATCAGAGTAATGAACCGAAATAGTGTAATTGTATAAACTCCGATTACATGCTCTTTCAACTGCCAGGTTTTGTAGGATCCTGGAATTTACGAATCGAAAAGGAGATAATTTATGACAAAGTATGTATGTCAGGTGTGTGGTTACGTGTACGATCCTGCCGAAGGCGACCCCGACAATGGTGTAGCCGCAGGAACTCCGTTCGAGCAGGTGCCGGATGATTGGGTCTGTCCTGTTTGTGGAGCGGATAAAGGAAGTTTTTCACCTGAATAATTATTTTTTCCCGTTTTCGACTTTTAGTCGAAAACGGGTTATCCCATTCGATTTTTCGGAGGCACATTTTGCGGACCAATGTTGAGATTAAGCCCGACATCCATTGGGTAGGGGCCATTGATTGGAATGTCAGAGACTTTCACGGGTACTCCACATACAAAGGAACCACATATAACGCGTACCTTGCAATGGATGAAAAGGTAACCCTTTTCGACACAGTGAAAAAATCTTTTAAACTGGATATGCTTCATTGCATTTATAAACTCATTGATCCTAAGAAAATAGATTATCTGGTTGTGAATCACGTCGAACCAGATCACTCCGGTTCGATACCTGAAATAATGGAACTGATTCAGCCGGAAAAACTTTTTTGCTCTTCTCGCGGGAAAAAGGCTCTCTTAGACCATTACCATCGTGAGGATTGGCCGTACGAGGTAGTTGAAACAGGTCAAGAGATCAGCCTCGGTAAGAAAACGGTGAAGTTTATCGAAACGAGAATGCTGCATTGGCCCGACAGCATGTTCAGCTATATCAAAGAAAACGCTCTTCTTATATCAAGCGACGCCTTCGGTCAACACTGGGCCACGAGTGAACGTTTTAACGATGAAGTCGACGGCCACGAGCTCATGGATCACGCTACTAAATATTACGCAAATATACTTATGCCTTATGCTCCATTAATTAGAAAATTAATCGCGGACGTTCAAAAACTTGATATACCGATTGAAATGATTGCTCCGGATCACGGTCTTATTTGGCGCGATAATCCCCTTCAAATTGTCGGAGCCTATGATGAATGGAGCAAGCAAGTTCCTAATAAAAAAGCCTTAGTGGTCTACGATACCATGTGGCACAGCACTGAGATGATGGCCAAAGCTATCGCCGATGGTCTGGGAGAATTCGATGTTAGTGTAAAGCTTCTGGATCTTGCCATGAACCATAGAAGTGACGTCATGACGGAGCTTCTCGACGCAAAGGCCATTCTATTGGGTTCGCCTACTCTAAATAATGGAATGCTTCCGAGAATGGCGGATTTTATTAGTTATATGAAGGGCCTGCGACCACAGAATAAAATTGGCGCAGCTTTTGGATCATTTGGTTGGAGCGGGGAATCCGTAAAGCAACTTACAAAAGCTTTGGAAGAAATGAAGGTCAATGTCGTCAATGAAGGGGTGAGTCTCCAGTTTATGCCTGAACACGAAGGCCTAAAGCAATGTGTCGACTTAGGTCGGCAGATTGGCAAGGCTATTACTGAAAACTCGTAATTAGCGTAAGTGCAGTAAGTTCATTAGTCGCTGCGATTTCCAGCGTGGTTCAACATGTGAAATCGCAGCCTGAATAAGTGTCGATGCCTTATTGCTGAACTATTAAGCTTAGTTTCCATCGATAATGATCAACAATATAAATGTTCTTCCCGTTCAGATAGACATGGCTGTTACAATGCAATGTTCGCAGGTTGAGACACCAATTGGAAATCGAAAGCAAAAGCAAATCAGTAAGCGGCAAGAAAGCCAAAGAGCAATTGACCGAATTACTTTCAAACGATGCTTGGGATTCGGAAGGTTTTAGAACCGAACTTCTGGAGTATAGGCCTAAGTTGGCCGTAAATCCGCTTTTTTCATTACTGCTTAATTCAGACCCGGTAGTTCGGTCACGCGCTGTTTGGGCGATGGGAATTGTAGTGGACAAGATGGCGCAATCCGATATGGAAGGCGCTCGAATTGTAATGCGCAGATTCATGTGGAGCTTAAATGACGAGTCCGGCGGCATTGGATGGGGCGCTCCGGAGGCAATGGCCGAAATTATGGCCGTAAATGGCCGACTCGCTGACGAATACTCAAGTGTATATGTATCGTATCTGAACCCCGACGGAAATTTAATTGAATACGACGCATTGCAAGCCGGTTTACTTTGGGGTTTCGCAAAATTATCGAAAACTCGTCCCGAATTGATCATCCGGGCGGCGCAATATCTCGAGCCGTACCTCGGTTCCGGTAACAGTGCCGTGCGCGGCTACGCGGCGATGACTATCGGCAATCTTAAGATCAAATCGCTGGAAGCAGTCCTGGAAAAACTTTTGTCGGACGATGGAGAAATAAAAAAGCATTGTATATCCGGGGATGTGGACACACTGAGAGTTTCGGATTTGGCAGGCGAAGCTCTAACCAAACTGCGAGACCAATCAGAATGAGTGGGATAAAGCCTGATTTTAATCGCAAGCTTCAATTCAATTTATAGCAGTTTTGACGGTCCTCAAGTAATGCCGTGTGGACTGTCGTCAAAATAGAAAGGGAATCTGAATGGATGTAGAATGGCTATCCAGGCTGCAATTTGCAGTAGCTACTCTTTTTCATTTTTTGTTTGTCCCCTTAACATTAGGATTGTCGGTTCTGGTTGCAATAATGGAGACAATCTATGTCAGGACGGGAAATGAAGAATATAAGAGGATGGCTAAGTTTTGGGGCAAGATTTTCGTCATAAACTTTGCCGTCGGAGTTGTTACCGGCATAACGCTGGAGTTTCAGTTCGGCACCAACTGGGCGCGATATTCAAAGTACGTCGGTGATGTTTTTGGATCGCTCCTGGCGATTGAAGCAAGCACTTCGTTTTTTCTTGAATCCACATTTATTGCCGTCTGGATATTTGGATGGAATAGGGTGTCTCCCAAAGTTCATGCATTGAGTATGTGGCTGGTGGCCATAGCGGGAACATTTTCAGCTTATTGGATTCTTGTCGCAAATTCCTGGATGCAGCATCCAATCGGCTATGTGATACGTGACGGCAGAGCTGAGCTTACCGATTTTTTGGCGGTTATTTCTCAGCCGTTTGCCATCCTTACGTTCCTTCATACGGTTTTCGCCGGTTACATTGTAGGATCGTTTTTCGTGATGGGTATGAGCGCGTGGCAAATATTGAAAGACAAACACGTAGATTTTTATGTAAAATCCTTTAGAGTGGCTCTAATTTTCGGCCTTGTTTTCTCAATCGGAGAAGTCATTATCGGCGATTTTCATGGAAAGCTGGTTTCCAGATACCAACTCACCAAAGTGGCTGCGATGGAGTCTCAATGGGAAACTCAGAAAAACGCCCCGTTTCATATGATTTTAATTCCTGATGCAAAGAACGAAAGGAATCGTGTAGAAGCAATCGCAATACCCGGATTCCTGAGTTGGTTAATGTACAGTGATGCAAATGCAGAAGTGAAAGGTCTGAAAGAATGGCCAAAGGAAGATCGTCCTCCTGTGGCTACAGTGTTTTACTCTTTCAGACTAATGGTAGGTCTTGGCTTTTTATTCCCTGTTTTGACGATCATAGGGTATTCGGTTCGCAACCGCCTAACCGAGAATCGATGGTATCTCTGGGTCATGGTTGCCTCCCTCCCGCTGCCGTGGGTTGCCGCGGAACTCGGGTGGATCGTGACGGAAGTGGGGCGTCAGCCTTGGATTGTTTACGGTATGATGCGCACCCAAAATGCGGCGTCTCCAATAGTCGTTTCGCAGGTCGGAATTTCCCTGGTCGCCTTCATCGTAATATATACGCTACTTGGATTGACTGCCGCCACCCTTATCATTAAAACCGTAATTAAAGGACCCGAATCCCCGACGCCAACGTCTATGGAGCCCGTCCAGGAAGGAGCCCACTGATATGGAAATCATCTGGTTCGGACTTTGGGGACTTCTGTGGGCCATCTATTTTTCATTGGATGGCTACGATTTCGGATTAGCGACCTTAAGACCGTTCATATCGAAAAGCGACACTGATACCAGGATTATTAACCACGTTATGGGGCCATTTTGGGACGGCAATGAGGTTTGGCTCATAACCGCCGGTGGAGTTACTTTCGCCGCGTTCCCCACCACGTATGCGGTGATGTTCAGCACGCTCTATAGCCCGCTTCTACTCATTTTGTTCTGTTTAATTATTCGGGCGGTATCTTTCGAGTTCCGCAATGAATATGAGAGTCCGGCCTGGCGCAAGCTGTGGGATACTTGTCAGTTTATCGGAAGCTTTGGGCCCGCCTTACTTTTTGGCGTAGCGTTCGCCAATATTTTTCAAGGTATTCCATTTGATAATGAAGGCGTTTATTATGGCAGTATCCTGGGACTTCTGAACGCTTATGGATTGGCCGGCGGTGTGTTCTTTGTCTCGTTATTCCTGGTTACCGGCGGCTTATGGTTGATTGTAAAAACAGAGGGATCACTTCAGGAGCGGACAATTTCCGTAGTTTCAAAGCTGTGGGTCTGGCTTGTCTTGGTTGCCGTGGGTTTTTTGATCTTTACATGGTTTGCCACCCCTCTGTACAACAATTATCTGCGCGTTCCCATTCTTCTGATTGTCCCTCTGATAGCGGTTGCGGCTCTTTTGTCCGTTCGTTGGTTTATTGCCAAACGCCGGTGGTGGACCGCATGGACGGCCGCCACTGTTACGGTTTTCATGTCCATTGCTTTTGGAGTCATAGGGCTGTTCCCCAATCTCTATCCTTCGAGTCTTGATCCATCGTACAGCTTGACCGCCTTCAACAGCAATTCAAGTCCATTGACACTAAAGATAATGTTGATTGTAGTCTTGATTTTCATTCCTTTGGTCATTGCTTATCAGGCCTGGGTACATTGGTTATTTAAGAACAAGGTAACTGAAGAGCATTTGCATAGGAATGAAGCGTCCTACTAATCCTCTAATGGAGTTGATCAGTTAAATGAAAGAATTTTCGGGTTTGGTGACACTAAACGGCAACCCTTTGATTCTACTGGGGGAGGAAATTGAAATTGGAGATAAGGCTCCTGACTTCACGGTCGTGGACAATAACCAGCAACCTGTGAAATTTTCCTCGTTTGCCGATAAAACGTGTATTCTCAGCGTAATCCCATCTTTGGACACACCGGTTTGTGATGTTTCCACGCGCAAGTTCAACGAGGAAGCTGAGAGTTTAGGTCCTGACGTCCTTGTGTTGACCTTGAGCATGGACTTGCCTTTTGCACAGGCACGATGGCGCAAAGCTGCGGGCGCCGAAGCTGTCCGGACATTCTCGGACCATCGCGACGCTTCATTCGGGCTATCGTATGGCGTCCTTATAAAGGATTTACGCCTGCTGTCCAGGGCTGTATTTGTTGTGGACAAGAATGGGATAGTTAAATACAAAGAAATTGTCGGTGAACTCGCAAATGAACCGAACTATAATGCTATTCTGAATGTTCTAAGGAATATATAATCTAGAGGAATTTGCAATAACACAAAACGGCCGTGGAAGCTAAGTGTTTTTACGGCTATGTTTTTCCATAATTTTGGAGGTATTTAATGGAACAATGGAAATCAGTTGACGAAGTTTTGGATTTCGCGATCGGCCAGGAAGAACAAGCTCATGATTTTTATATGGAATTGGCCGGCAAAATGCAGCGAGGATGGATGAAAGAAATTTTTGAACATTTTGCTCAAGAAGAAAATGGTCATAAAAGAAAACTCCTTGAGATTAAATCAGGCAAACTATTAACCGGTTCGTCAAAGAAAGTCTTGGATCTTAAACTATCCGAATATTTGACTGATGTGGAACCGGGGCCGGAAATGGATTACCAGGAAGCTCTGGTTGTAGCTATGAAGAAAGAGAAAAAGGCCTTTAAAATGTATAGCGACATCGCTGAAGCCACTGATGATGAGAATCTAAAAGTCACTTTTACGATGTTGGCCCAGGAAGAAGCGAAACATAAGCTTAGATTCGAAGTGGAATACGACGATGTAATAATGTCTGAGAATTAGTATTTAAAATCGCACAGCGTTTTTTGAAAAATCAAAATCGATATACCAAGGTTTTTGAGGATTCAGGAAGCGCTCTCATTTTTGACGACGCATTCCGCTTCAGCAGCTAATAGGCCTGAGCTATAGCCGACTTTGCCAAGAATCATATGAGTTAAGGCGTCTGGGCGGAGGATTTTTGATGTTGCTTTTTCTGCTCCAGTGGTAAATCAATGGCCAAGATTTCATGCTTGGCCATTCTTGTTTGTTGAGGAAAATAATCGTGAAACGCAAACTACTAATCGCCTCCGTCAGCGTTATTGCGTTAATTGGAATATTGCTTTGGATACAGGGCGCTTTTCATTCAAAAATTCCACCCGGAAAAACTGATTTACACAGGAGCGGAAAAGAGCCGCCAAACACGGTAAAAGCTGCTTTGTTTGAGAGCAGCGGATCAGTGACCGTATCAGGAACGGTGACTTCTCAGGACATGGCACGGGTCGCATCGCGTGTTCTGGGGTACGTAACTGAACTTAAGGTTTACGAAGGAGACGCTGTAAAGAAGGGGCAGGTTTTGCTTCGTATCGACACAAAAGAAGCTTCTGAAAGGTTGCAACAATCGGAGGCGAATCTCGACAGCGCCAAAGCCGAATTAACCAGGACGGCTAATGACTTTGAGCGGTATAAAATTTTGTACGAAAAGGAGTCCGTAGCCAAGAAAGACTATGACGACGCGTACGCTAGATATGAAGTGGCCAAAGCGGCTGAATCACGGGCTCAAGCGGCTGTTGACGAGGCAAAGACTATGGTTTCCTACGGCGCGGTCACCGCTCCATTTGACGGCATTGTAGCCGAAAGAAGCGTGAATGTGGGCGACTTGGCTACTCCGGGCAAACCACTCTTGACGATCTATATGCCGGGCTCCCTGGAATTGATAGCACAGGCCGGAGAGCAATATGCTCAATATTTGAAAATCGGAGCGCCTGTGGAGGTGTCGATCCCCTCAATAAGTTACAGCGAAAAGACGACTATCAGAGAGGTTGTTCCCCAACGCGACGAGAGAACCAGATCCATTACCATCAAAGCTTCTCTTCCCCCGAAAACAGGCCTTAACCCCGGATTATACGGGGCGCTCACCTTCAATACTCGTGAAACTAAGACTGTAGTTATTCCTGCAAAAGCAGTGATTACTGTGGGTCAACTTGAATCCGTAAAAATTTGGGAAAACGGTCGGGTATTTAATCGCCACGTGAAAACCGGCAGAAAATTGGATAATGATAAAATGGAAATAATTTCCGGGCTGAACACTGGAGAGGACGTTATACTTCCTTAATATATTTACCAGTCTCTCCATATTGATTGACTTGGGTCTGAAACTACGCTATTCAAGATCTGCCCGGAGGCCTGTCGAGAATTATAATTCAAAATTATGATTCCAATCCTAAAACTTACTTTCACGATAAGCGCACCCGGGGGCACAATTCTCAGAGTTCATCCAATAAAATTGAAATTATAATGCGCCGAGGCGCAACCGCCTGTTATTGTTCTGCCCGAGACGATTGGAATTATTGAAGTGAAGTCGGCAAACATCTATAGTATAATGCTGTAGAGCACCATTCTGTAAATTAAAACGTCCGCTCCGTTAGCTTAATGATACATAACAAATCATATTGAGCTGTTGCATTTTCTTAGATATGCCGGCTTAACAACAATTGCATCCTTCTTCGACCCTATTTCAGGGCAAATAGATATTGAATGAAGCAAAACCATTCACATAGTTGCAGCCCGACCCACGCTGTAAACGTTCACCTCAAGATTGACGATTTTTTGGAAATGTTTCCTACCGGCGCTTGCATTATTGGTCCGGATTTCAAAATTCGACAAATCAACAATGAGCTCGCTGAATTAACGGGAGCTAAAGTGGGAACAACGTGCTACGAAGCCCTTGCGGGAGCTTCTGACATGTGCCCGTTTTGTCAGTTCTTTGATGTCGCTTCAGGCGTTATTACAAACCTACCCGCAATGTTCCACGTTAGACGCGGCAAAGCGTCACTTGTCAACCTTAAGCATATGCCCGAGAGCGGTAACCCCGGCCTAATTCTTGAGACCATACAACCGGTGCGCAACGATCGGCGCCTCACCGAGGAAGAATGCGCTCGAAGTATGTTACCGATGTTACTGCAAAAGCTTACCGGTCTTCTCATCATCAGTCGCGGGCTTATGGGCAATCTGACTCTTAATGAAAAGATCGATCACGTAATTGACACCATCAAAAATGTGCTCGATTATCCGGATGTGGAATCCTGGATAGAACTCGACAACAAAACATACGGCTCGGTTGTGGAAAAATCCGAGGAGGGGTTGGTTCATACCGAACTTATAAAAGTAGATGGTAAAGTTAGAGGCAAGCTTTATGTCTATCTATCGCCAGGCCGTTCACTGGCGCCTGAGGAAGTCTATTTCCTTGAGGAAGCCGGCGAGCTGATCGATCGTCAACTCGAAATTGACAATTTGTGGGGTATGGTCCGGCAATCCGAAGAACGTTACAAGAAATTGGCCGGAAATCTTTCAAAGGAAATGTGGAGTCGTACCGAAGCTCTGGTGCAGGAACGCGCGTATCTCGAAGGAATTTTACGCAGCTCTGAAGACATGATCATCACGACTGATTTGGACTCTAGAATAGTCTCTTTTAATCCAGGCGCCGAAAAAATGTTGGATCATTCGGCGGAAGAAGTCCAAGGCTTAAAAATTGCCGAACTTTGGGTCAATTCGGAAGAACGTGAAAAATTAATGAACCAGGTTATGCTTACTGGAGGTATTCGCAATTATCAGACGGCTTTAAGAACTAAAGCCGGCGATCTGAAGGAAATCTCATTGAGCTTATCTTTGCTTAAAGATGCTGAAGGACGGATTCTTGGAACCGTAGGGGTCAGTAAAGATATAGGCAAAGAAAACGCTATTAGAAGAGAGTTGGAGCGTTTAAATCAAAATTATAGAGAAGCCATTCATTTCATAAACCATGAAGCAAAGAATTCACTAGTGGTTATGGGAGGTTTCCTAAGGCGGCTACTACAAAATGAGACTGATACCGTCCGTAGAGATCAGCTTAAAATTGTTTATCATCACTCAAAATTTTTAGAATCCATGAGCCGAGATTTCTTGATTATGGCTGAACTTGAACATGGTGAATTTCAGTTCAGGAAAAAGCTCATAAAAAATTGTTACAAAGAAGTAATTTTACCTGCAATGATGGGACTGAAAGAACGGTACCCGGATAGTTTTCAGACGTATGATTCCAGCATGGGCGGGGTGGGGGCGATTCAACTCGTCGGTGATCCCGCTCTGTTGGAAGTGGTTTACAGAAATTTATTTGGAAACGCTCTAAAATATCGCTCACCAAACGGCAAAATAGCGTACGGTGTAAAAGATCACGGCGACAGATATCTCTTCAATGTGTGGAATGAAGGTCCGGGTGTTCCCCTGGATGAAAAAGAGAAAATATTCGAGAAATTTTACAGAGTGCACAACGAATACACTAAGGACAAGCGGGGAACCGGTCTCGGATTATTCAACATCCGTAGAATTATTGAAACTCACGGCGGCAGAATTTGGTGTGAAACCGATCCCGACCATTGGATAGACTTTTTATTTGAATTGCCGAAAGAATCAGATTGAAAAGCGCTTCATGTTTCATTTATTCATCTAACCCCCGGAGCTGATCGCACCCCCATTTCAAGCTTAAATTGTCGCTTCAATAGTTGCCTAAGCGTAAATATGACAGCGAACACGGCAATTTGATCAAATGTTCTAAGCTCCACGAATCGTAAAAAAGTGGAGATGGTTTTGACCGTTAGGCCTGCGATGGCGCCTCTTGCCACAATGTTTTGAGCAATCGGTATTGATCCATAACGTAGTAAATCCACCACGGCCGAGGCGCAGTAATATCCTATTATCAGCGTTCCTACGAATTCAATCAGATTTATCAGATGGTTGAACATTGCTAAATATTGTCGTCCGAAGATAGCCGTGGTTGCTGGTTTCCCCTTCGAGCTTCTGCGGCGTCTATGTCCTTTTGCAGGAAATAATTCAACACTGTACGTATTATTACTATTGCGGCAAGTTGTCCTATCTCATTCCAAGTCGGCGCGACCGCTGTTCGCAATATGTCCGCCGCCAGGAGAAATTCCAATGATAAAGCGAGCCAACGGCCAAGGTGAAGTCGTATGTCTTCCTTGTGCGACTGGAGATTATCTCTTTTGATGATTAGAATTACCGAATAAAATGCGGCCTCCACAGCAGCATAGCCAATAATAAGAGCTGCGGCGAACTCCACCCCCGTAGCCAAATACATGCTGACGGTCTTAAATATTTCTTCCATGGTAATTAAGTTGACCCACAAAATGTGCAATCCTTATTTCAGTCCATTGAGATATGGTTTATTATAAATTAAAGTGGACTATGGCTCAGCATCGCAAGTCGTAAATTGATATTTTTAAATAGCCTAATCAGGAGCCTGCGCCTTGAAATCAAGTTGGACCAAATCATCTCGTTGGTATGCAGTTGAGAGTTTTAAATTTCTTAAACAAAGCATCATGGAATTTTTTAATGACGGCGCCATTAGGATGGCTGCTTCCTTAGCTTTTTATACTATGTTCTCCATTGTGCCGGCATTTCTAATCGCTCTAAAGTTTGCCGGCTTGATAATAGGCTCGACGAGGGCGGAAGCTGAGCTGATTTCCAGATTTGAATACTTCATGAACCCACAATCAGCGGCATATGTCAAAGGGCTTGTTACGGGATTAAGCGCCCAGTTGGATGATAATCGACTATCCCTCCTGGCCATCGGCGGCGCAATACTTGCCGCCACGGCAATGTTTGTTGAACTGCAATCGTCACTCAATATAATTTGGGGAGTTTCAGAGAAAGAAAAAAGCGGTATCGTGACCCTGATTCGATCCAGGATCATTTCCTTTGTTTTCATCGTCGGCATCGGAAGTCTCATATTGTTTTCTGTTATTGCCAATACGGTGTTGTCTTCCATAAGCGCGTTTTTTTCAAACACATTCTACGTTCCTTCAATAATCTTAACCACTCTCCGGTTTATCACACAATTCGGCATGCTGCCTATATTGCTGGCTCTGGTTTATAAGTTAATGCCGGACAAAAACATCACCTGGAAAGATGTATGGATCAGCGCTGCAATTACTTCACTATTATTCTATGTGGGCAAAACTCTCTTCGGGAGTTATCTTACCTCTTCAGTATTGCAATCGGTTTACGGAGCGGCAGGCTCACTCTTTGTTTTGCTCGTCTGGGTTTATTACTCAGCCCAGGTCCTATATTTCGGCGCTGAAATGGCCAAAGTATATTGCATACGTTACGGATCACAGTCCTGTTTGAAAGACATAGCTGACGAGGAGCAATCCACGTGAACGTAAGTCGGAAATATCAAAATCATTTCAACTTTCGGCCCGGCATTTACCTGGGGAGCTCTGCGAAGCCTCGTCTGTTATGAAAACCTGCACACCGGCTGAGGAGTATAATTTTTAGTAAAGACAAATTGCCATAGCTGTATGTCCCGAGCTCTAAACGATCCCGCGCAGCATTGCAGGTAATATTCCCACATTCTTTTGAATTTCATATCATATTTATGGGAGAGGCTGGACCAAGCCTCGTTAAATCGTCTATTCCATTCCATAAGGGTTTTATCATAATGAGGCCCCAGGTTGTGGAGATCCTCCAATACGAATAATCCTTCAATGGCCTTACCAACCTGCGCAATACTCGGCAGACAACCGTTAGGGAAAATGTACTTTTCAATCCAGGGATCGGTGGTAGTTCTAGTCTCGTTTCCACCTATCGTGTGGAGCAAAAAAACTCCACTATCCTTCAGGCATCTATGAGCCGTTTCCATGTAAGTTCTATAATTTTTTGGCCCGACGTGCTCAAACATTCCCACTGAAACCACTTTGTCGAATTTGCCGTGTAGATTTCGATAATCGTAGTGCGCTATAGATATCGGCAAGTCGCGGTATGCGGCTTTGGCGAATTTCACTTGTTCTTCTGAGATATTACAGCCAGTTACCTGGCAGTCATAGGTTTCTACCATGTACTTGGCCAATCCTCCCCAACCAAAACCTATGTCAAGGACATGATCCCCTGCATGGAGATCGAGCTTTTTGCAGATCAAATCCATTTTGTTGCGCTGAGCCTTTTCCAAATCATCTGAATTTATGAAATATGCGCAGCTATACTGGAGGTGAGAATCCAGATAAGAGAAGAATAGTTCGTTGCCTAGGTTGTAATGCTTGTGGGCCACTTCATTTACCCTGGTTTTTGATTGGCGATTGAGCAGCAAATTCTCAACATATGCAAGAAGCAGCTTATAACTTCCTTTGATTTTTTGCTCTATTCCCGCCACGCTGATCCGAAATATAAATTCATCTATTCTTTCGCAATCCCACCAGCCGCTTACATATGTCTCCCCCAATCCAAGACTCTTGTCCTTGAGGACTCGTTGGTAAACGCCATCATCATGAACTTGTATGTCCCACGAATTCCGACCGTTAACCGTAATGCCGCAAAGAGAAAGCATCTCTGTGACAAACTCTTTCTGCGTGGACATTGCTCGGCGCCTCCTATGAAAGTATTTATTTACCTCGAGTGAATTAACTTCGAGGAACAAGCCTTCTCCATAATTGCAGATGCCCGGCTATTGTGAGGTATTGAAAAAGTGTCGGCACATAAAAATTATTAAATCGGAAATCCCAGTTGACGACTACATTACAAACGGATCAGCCTATTTTTGGTGATGCTGTTCATTATTTAACTACGCCGTGAGAGCTGTTGAAACGAAACACATTACGTCAAGAATGTTCACATAGATCGCTCTTAATTAGAACTTCGCTTCCGCTGATTTAATCAATTCATAGTCCTATATAATAGGTAAAGCCAAGCCTATATTTTGTTTCATGATAAATCCCACGTTCAAATTTTTAATAATAAATTCGCGCATTCTTCATATGCCGGCGTAAGTAATAATCGATTATTCCATTCTATATTCGAAGGCTACAAGAGGATTGGTCTTTCTCTCATTCCCCAGAGATCATTTATTGACACCAAAGTGACGGCGCCCTTATATTGACGCCGTTGTTGCGGACTTTGAGATCGAATGCGACTCGTATGAAAAGCGTGATGTTTGCACACTTCCCCCTGTCTCTCACGAAATTAGAGAAACAGGGGAGGGCACATTCAATATAAGCTTGAAGACAAAAGAAAAAACTGCGCAATGCGTGCGGAAGGACCGTAGATGTCGGAAAAACAATACTTGATAGATGAGTTTAGTATCAAGGAAAGCTGGCGTATATTCAGGATAATTGCGGAATTCGTCGATGGCTTTGAAACTCTAAACGAGATCTACCCCGCTGTCAGTATTTTTGGATCAGCTCGAACCACTGAATCGGACCCAGTTTACGAGTTGGGTAGACAAACAGGAAAACTGTTGGCCGAGGCCGGGTTTTCAGTAATTACCGGTGGAGGCCCGGGAGCCATGGAAGCCGCCAATCGAGGGGCTGCCGAAGCCCACGGCAAATCCATCGGACTATCTATTCACCTGCCGAAGGAGCAGGCGGCGAACCCGTATGCGAACATCAAATTGAATTTTCGGTATTTTTTTGTGCGAAAAGTGATGTTCGTAAAATACGCCGTAGCATACATAATTTTGCCGGGTGGCTTCGGCACGATGGATGAGTTATTTGAAGCGCTGACTTTGATTCAAACGAACCGCATTAAACCTTTTCCGGTAATATTGATAGGCAAAGACTATTGGAGGGATTTGATCTCCTGGATCAAGAAAACGATGTTGATGAAGCACGGAATGATTTACCCCGACGACATGGACTTATTCCAGTGTATAGATGATCCGGCGGCCGCCGTTGCCGCCATCAAAAGAATCGTGATTTTATAATCAAGTCTTTGCACATCCCGTTATTTCTACTTCGGGACAGGGAACATGCGCCAACTGTGGAAAGATTCGAAGAGCGTTTCCGCCGAACACCCGTACCTTTTCCGAAGCGCTAAAGCCGGTGAGTGCCAGTAATCCATCGATTATCTCAGTCTCAGATTCTTGCGCAAACCACGGCCAATCCGTCCCAAACAAAATTTGTGATGGGCCGTGTTTCTCCAGCAGTCTAATAAATTGATCGTCGGTTAAAGTATGCGCTGCGTTTGACGTGTCAAGAAAGAGGTTAGGGGCGGGTTGAAGACAATCAAACAGGTCTCGAAAGTCGGCCTTTAATCCGCCCATGTGTGCGCCCACTATATTAATACCGGGATTGCAGCGGGCAATGCGGGACAGTTTTTCGGGCGTCGTAATGTGTTCCGGGTTCGCTCCGAAATATTTATCTGCTTGGTTAAAAGTGTCCAAAAGGATTGCAGGGAAAATGTTACGACCCGCAGCGGCTTTCTGAATAAGCGTGACCATAGCCATTGTTTCAGGCCAATCTAAATCAAAGCGTTGTGAAAAACTTGAAAACTTGAATCCATATACCCCCAAATCGAAAATACGATTAATTTCGGACTTGATATTAGGCGCAAAGGGGTGCAGGGTCGCAAGAGTATGGATTCGAGGGCTTGCCGCCGCATACAATATATGTCTGTCATTTTCCTGGGTGATTTTATCAGGCGCGGCTGTAGGCAGTAAAATACAACGATCCACATCGGCTGTCTCTGCGCATGCTTCCAAACTCGCCGGCGTCGTGCGATTTAGACCCTCAGTGACATCCAATCGAAGATCCCGGACCATCTCCTTTTTTCTCGCCACATTCTTAACGATATGTTCAGTGAAAATATGGCAGTGACAATCTATGATCATAATGGACTCTGCTGAAATTAACTTCTGCCTGCTTGAAAGCGGTTTTGTTTCCCCCCAAATGTTTCGATACGCTGATTTTTAGTGGCTAATCGCTTTGGACACTCCGATTCCTGTAATCTGTTTAACATACAGTTCGTCGAACGCCTGCTCTTCCTTTTTATTGGGGAACGCCAGCGCAAAAAAAATTGCCGCCAAAAAACCAACAGGAATAGAAACGATGCCGGGATTTTTGAGAGGGAATAAAGGCCTGTCTAAACCGAACATGGATTTACCTTGATTATTGTCTGCATAATCCAACTGTGCTTGAGTAAGAGCATCAGTTTCACTGGCGTTCAAGGTTTCCCCATTCGCTTGCTTCTGTTCCAACGCAATGATGGTTTTTTGAGCTCTCTCAGCCGTCAATTTGGGATAATTCACGTTCGGTGATACCATCACCAACCCGAGGCAAACTAAAGTGCCCACTATTAAGCCGCCGCAGATCCCCGCTGTATTCATTTTTCGCCAAAAAAGGGATAGGGTTACTGCAGGCAGGTTCCCTGATGAGGCCAACGCGAAAGCTAAAACTCCGATATGAGCCACATTCTGTTTTTCCGCGGCCATTCCAACAAGTATGGCGGGGATACCGACAGCAAGAGAAGTAATTTGTGCGGCCCTCATCTGAGCACGAGGACTTGCGGCGCCCTTCTTAATAATGTTCACATAAATATCGTGGGACATAGCCCCGGCAGAGGCCAGCACCAGCCCGGAAACCACCGCTAGAATCGTCACGAATGCTACGGCGCATAAGAAAGCCAGCAATAAATCACCCGCAATTGGAGAAAACATACTGCCCAGCTTCTGCGATAAGAGCAGAACAGCCATATTTCCGCCCTTATCGACCGCGAAAATTTTCTGCGGACCCACAAACAGAGCTGACCCCATACCTAGAATCAAGGTAAAAATAAAAAATATGCCGATGATAAACATTGCGACTAACACCGACTTACGAGCATCTTGAGCCGTAGGCACCGTAAAAAACCGCATTAGGATATGCGGCATGCCGGCGGTTCCCAGCACAAAGGCCATTCCCAACGAAAGCTGGTCCCAAACATCCTTCAATAATAACCCCGGTTGAAGGAAGCGGGTACCGTAATCTAAGCCGGGTTTTGGAATTGCGTCATTCAGAAGTCTCAATTGCACCCAATCTTTTATGTACTGATTGTCGGTCACATCAGCAAACAACCGAAGCGGATCGAATCCCACTCTTGAGCCTACGAGAGTCGTCAGAACCACTACTCCAACCATCAATAAGGCGGCTTTGATAATTTGCACCCAGGTTGTGGCATACATGCCGCCGAAAGTAACGCTCACCACCATTAACGAGCCGACTCCAATAATTGCCCACTTATATGGAATGTCGAGCAAAAGATTTATTAGTTTGCCGGCGCCGACCATTTGCGCGGTGAGGTACAACGTCGAAATCAGGATGGTCGAACATGCCACCACACCGCGAACTATACGCGGCGAAGATCGAAACGAAACAACGTCGCCCACCGTGTACCTGCCCGTGTTTCTGCACGGTTCCGCGACAATCAATAGAACTGTGACGTATGCTACTATTGCGCCTATCGCATACATAAAACCATCAAAACCGAACAAGGCTATGAGGCCGGAAACCCCTAAAAAAGAAGCTGCGGACAAAAAATCTCCGGCGATGGCCCAGCCATTTTGTGTTCCGGTAATAGCCCCGCGAGCGGAATAAAAATCCGCTACATTCTGAGTTCGACGAGACGCCCAAATAACAATTGCCAAAATGAGACCGATTACAACTGAAAACATGAGTATGGTAATAGGACGATTTCCGATGACATAACCGGACGCCTTCTCTACTGCTGTTTGGGCGATTATCATGCGGGAGAAGCTGAGTTCGGAACCCGCAGCGAAGCCAAAAGAACTTCCCGTGGTGAGCAGAGCTACGACGATGATGATCAGGAAGATATATCTTCTCATGTGTAACCTAGTCTTGCAAAAGCTTCACAGGCAAAGTACCAGCATCCCATATCAAAAAAAGTTAACTGGTTTAGATGTAGTTCGGTAGGCTGAACAGTATTGTTATTTTATAGATTCTTTATAAAATTCTTGTAGACCCTTGTCAATTTAAATAATTGCGGATTATTATTAAGCAAGTTCAAGTGTTGGTTGATTAACCGATTTGTGGTCAATTAAATCCTTGTGGGAACAAGCAAGAACTAATGAAGCCTCTGCGCCTCTTTCCTCTCGTCTGAGGTTCGCGAAGATATGATTTAAAAGTAACTGTGCATTCCAGGTAGATAGTTCACTCCAAAGAACGTGAATATCACCGCCAGGAATCCGAGAATAGATAAATATGCGCTGCGGTCGCCGGTCCATCCGCGAGCCAATCTCGCGTGCAAAAAGGCTGAGTAGACAAGCCACGTGATCAACGACCAAGTTTCTTTAGGATCCCATTGCCAATACGTGCCCCACGCGTAATCGGCCCAAGCCGCTCCAGTTACAATTCCTATGGTGAGCATGGGCAAACCCACGAGAATTGATCTATAAACTATCTCATCCAAGAGTTTTGAATCGGGCAATATCCGTTTAAAGGCCGGGACCGTCCTGGTGAGCACCAAGAGTATCGCTGCAAAAAAAGATACGGCAAACCCTGCATATCCCAGGAAGCAAGAAATTACGTGAGCAATAAGCCAGTTCGATTGGAGGGCAGGTATGAGAGGTTTGATCTTATGATCCAGATCAAGCAAGAAAATTGAAGCCATGGTAAGAAATACTGCCGGCAACCCTAATAATATGATCAAATCTGTTTGATATCTAAGTCGCACCACAATAAGGGCCAACGCGATTGCCCAGGAAAAAAACACCATCGATTCATATAGATTCGATAGAGGCGCATGTCCTATCCCCAGTTGATATGATTCAATCCATCTGAGGAGTATGGCGCCCGTGTGAGCCACAAATATCACTATGAAAAATCCAAACAGAATATCAGTCACTCTTTTGTTTTTGCCGGCGACAACGTAGCCGATTAGATATGCAAAGCCGCACAGCAAATAACCAAAGACAACATAAGAGTTAAGTTCGACGCTGCTCATTAATTACCCATATTGTGATTAATGCCTAGGTGTAGGCCGTTATATTTGATTTTATGAACTCTTAACCTTCGGCTATACGAATCTTTTTGTGGTCTAAGACCGCGGAAAACCGCATCCTGAACTTCACGTGAATTCTACTTCGGAAGATGGCAATGTTCTAAGAAATCCTATTTCACAATTTTTCCAATACTCTCCTCAAGAGTTTGCCTAAACTCCCCACGCAGCCTACGACTTTGCGCCAATACTTTCACCTCGACTTTACCGTTCTTCGGAGCCAACTCCATTGTGAGACGGCGGTAGTTGGTAAATAGAATTAACAGAAATCCTAAAATTAAAGCAATAGAACCAATCCAAACAAATGGAGACCCCGGATCATAGCTAATTTGCAAACCGGTGGCATACAAGGGAGAATAATCAACATATTTTAATTGAATATCACCAATAGCCGCTGGTTCTGTGTTTTTGTAAACGTCGACAATGATAGGCTGATCATCGCCTTTGATTGCGGAAATTTGAGCCCCCGCTCCCTTGGTAGTGGCGCCGGGGTCCAAGCTGCGCAATTGTAGCTGAATGTCGGTTCCCGGTATTGTCGCCTTTTGACGAGGAGTGAGAATAATCTCACTTGTGGAATTGTCGGGTTTCAGCGCCTCAAATTTAACTTGGCTAACCCCTACCACCTTGTAATCGGATTGGTAAAGAGAAATTCCCTTGTAAGTCAAGGGATGGTTGACGCGAATAGATCCTGTGAGCGCTTCTTTTCCTTTTTCAAGTAATCGCACATCGCTCCTGAATTCCTTGGGCTCTCCGGTTGGGTATTTGACCAACGTGAACCCACTCACTAAAATTTCAAAAGGCAGCGGGACGGATTGTCCGGTAGGCAGACTATACTTTGCCGCGGATTCACCTTCACGAATTAAAACATGTCCTCGACTTCCATAGATAAGACCTATTGTTCCACCCAACAGGATAACAATGATGGCAATGTGCAAGAAAGGAAAACCCAATAAATAGGATTTATGCTTTATCCATTTGAGGCTGGTTGAACCTGTTGAGGCTGTTACTTCCGGCTTTGAACCCAGGAGATTTGAACCATAGGCTGATAATTCAGTAATCAGTGAATCTTTGGATTTATTGGAGAATTTAGAAAATTTTATTGGAGCCTTGGTGTCGAGCTCATTCCATTCTTTGTATATTTTCGGCAAGCGCTTAATTAAACAACCAAGTAAATTAAGCGCCAAGAAAGTCAAGATAAGGACGAACCACCAGCTCCTGTAAACATTATTAAGATCAAGAATCAAAGTCAGTCGTTGAAAGAATTGGGACGACATTTCTGGGAACGGAGTTTGAGGAATAATAGTGCCTATCACTGATGCCGCGGCCAAGAGAAACAACAGCGAGATGGTAGTGCGAACCGAAGAAAAAATTTCGCCAATTTCCGAGAATATGGTTGGAGTAGGGTTTTTTGAAGTTTCACTCATACAATAATCCGGTAATCATTTGCGCAAGTCGTTCCATCGAGCCGATTGCGACCCGTCCGTGGAGGATCAAAACGCTATATATTTAGATTTTGTTTAGGCTCTTGTAATCATCAATAAATTTGTCAACGTCGTACCTGGTAATGTGCTCACGGATCTTATCAGGCATGTTTGGAGCGTCCACAAATCCAAAGGAGCCTACTTCCCACGTGGAGCAACTTGTTATAATAGAGGGATTTCGAGACAAAGTCACGTCCTGTTTTAATTGGACGTCTATGCTAAAAAAATAGCTCATTAAATATCTTACGGCATTTACGCTTATGTACAGCCACGGTTTACCGGGGGAGTTACGCCATTGGTCCCTGGAAAATACATTTACGCCCGCGCCGCTCAGTTTACTCTCCACATCTTCCTGTCTCATATTGAGGTCAAGAGCACCCGCTTCAGCCTCTGCGTTCAGAGTTTCCACTATAACCGTTACACCACCTATTCCCTTGAGAGTCTCTCGAGTATAGTCCGTGAAATCCATTTATCCAATCGCTTTCTATGGACGACCTGATTCCATCTAAAACTGCGACGCGTCCGGATTAGGACTACTGAATTTCTTCAATAATCAGTTCAAGGTGAA
>JBBSBY010000050.1:0-25832 GCA_038250835.1 Desulfomonilales bacterium
CGGCTTTTTCAGATGGGACAGCAGCACCGAAAGGTACTTGCCCGCGTCACCTCCGAAGAGGCCGAATTCGTGTTGAAGGCTAACGATCTGAGCGGATGAACCGTTAAGATATTCAGCGGCTCGAGCATAATCGCGAATTACGTTCTGCCGGATCTCAAACGTTACTTCAAGCGGGTAATCGTACCCTTCCGGTCGGTCGGTAATGGCAACGACGCGGTATGGCTTGCCGCCCATCTCTTGTGCGACGGAAGCGCCAAGGTCATTGGAAAATGTCGCGATTCCGCACGTTCGAGGAACAAATGATCCCACGTAGACTACATCAAGATCTGATACCAACATAGGATTTTCGAGTTTGATTCTTGCCATGTCTGTCCCTGCGCAGTTTCATGTCCTACGCTGAAAGGCCCGCGCGGGTGTTGATCCATTCCATGAACGAAGCGATTCTACCAGAGTTCCTAAAGATGACCCATCGTGGAGCATTGAGCAACTCTTGTCAATCGTACCGGCCCGGCAGATCACAATAACACTGTGTTAGGGCGGACGACAGAGGCGTGAGATGCACGGTTAACATGGGCGGCTTGACATTCCGCGACTTTCAATCAACACTGGACGTATGGAAACTGAGCGCAAAATTGTACAGAAACGCCTATTCGTCTCTTATGGTAAACAAAACGAGCACATGATGAGACAACCTCTCAAGGTAAAACGAATAGTCGTCTTTCCGGGAAAACGGCTCAGTCTGCAACGCCACAAGAGACGAGCGGAACACTGGACGGTCGTGAGTGGTAATCCCCTTGTGACTCTTGATGCCGAGGACATTCTGTTGAAACCGGGTGATTCCATCGACATCTCCAGGGGAGGTCGGCATCGCGTTTCAAATTCTGGAGACGAGCCAGTGGTTTTCATAGAAGTGCAAACGGGAGCTTATTTCGGCGAAGACGATATTGAGCGGTTTGAAGACGACTACGGAAGAGCGGGAACCAATGTCAACGAGATCAAAGAGTTTGCCCATTCGCAGATACGACGGGAATCCGATACTCACCAAGGAACAGGTGCCGTACGCAGTTGAGACGGTACACAATGCCGCGGCAGTCAAAACCCGAACCGACTACATTCTGGTTTTTCGGTCACACTTGAGAAACGGGCGCTCGATCCTCGGGCTGGCTCGCAGCAAAGACGGGTTGCGATTCAGTGTTGACCCGCGGCCTTTTATGGTACCGGCTACGGAAGGGTTTTTCTCTCAATACGAAGAGTACGGCGTTGAAGACCCCCGCATCTGCCGGATCGGGGAAGAGTTCTTCATTACCTACAGCGCTTACTCCAGATACGGTGTGAGAATCGGGCTGGCTAAGACTACGGATTTCGAGTCAGTTGAACGCGTTGCAATCATCACTCAAGCCGATCATCGGAACGTGGTTCTTTTCTCAAAGAAGTTCTCAGGCCGCTTCGCTCGACTCGACCGTCCGCACACGGAGATAGCGCCGTGGTCCATTTGGATTTCCTATTCTCACGACCTGATACACTGGGGCGATTCCCGAGTCGTCATGGGACCCGCTCCTTACCATTGGGATCAGATGAAGATCGGGCCGGGTGCGTCGCCGATTGAGACTGAAAAGGGATGGCTGAGTATTTACCATGGAGTCTTTAAGACCATGGATGGGGCCATTTACAGACTAGGATGCGCCCTCCATGATCTTAATGATCCCGCCAAGATTCTAGGAATTGCCGACGATTGGATACTACAACCTGAAGATCCGTGGGAGGTCACCGGATATGTACACAACGTAGTCTTCACCTGCGGTGCAATTCCCGAAGACGACGGCACTGTGAAGATCTATTGGGGTGGAGCTGATACGGTGATGTGCGTGGGCACGGCGATGACGGATGATTTGGTCGATTTGTGCCTCAGCGCTTCGCGATCGCCTGTGTAGTGACTTGCTTAGAGTCTGTCCAGACAGACTCCGAGTACACATGGAATTAATCTGTAGACTCAATTGACTAAGCGGCAGTGTCCCTTGCCCTTCCCGCTCAGGAGCTTGTCACCACGTATGCAATGAGTCCCGCACTGGTAATTTTGAGGAAAAAAGTGGTGTGAAATGTCTTTTGATAATTATTTGATTTCAAACGATTTTGGCGGAGAGAGAGGGATTTGAACCCCCGGTACCGCAAGCGATACAGTTGATTTCGAGTCAACCCCCTTCGGCCTCTCGGGCATCTCTCCGCTGGAAATGTGACAATGTGGATACTGAGATTACTTCCTGCGTAAACCTCTAAAAAATTCCTTGAGTAGATGCGATGACTCTTCTGCACATACTCCAGAGATTACTTCAATCTCGTGATTCAACCTTCGATCATGACTGAAATCAAATAAGCTGCCGAATGCGCCCCAGCGTAAATCGTTTGCGCCAAACACCACTTTTGGAATTCGGGCGTGTAAAGCGGCTGCCGCGCACATGACGCAAGGTTCCAAAGTAGCATAAAGCGTCGCTTTGGGCAACCTCCAGTCTTTAATATTTCGCGCAGCCGCCTGAATCACCAACAGCTCAGCATGAGCGGTGGGATCCGCATCCAATTCAATCTTATTGTGGGCGGAACTCACAATCTCATTTTCAATCACTATAATCGCTCCAACCGGCGCCTCACCTAATGTAGCCGCCATACGAGCCTGCTCGAGGGCAAAACCCATGAACCAAATGTCTCGGGAGCGTGAATTATTGGAATTCGGAGGCAATGGCGGCTACTCCAAAACGGCGCCTTCCGCTGCTGATGTAACCAGAGCAGCGTATCTCGCCAAATAGCCTTTAGTAATTTTAGGCGCCGGGGCTTTCCATTTCTCCCGTCTGCGGGCGATTTCCTCTTCAGGAACCAGCAGGTCGAGCTTTTTGTTATTCATGTCGATAAGTATTTCATCGCCTTCCTGGATTAGCGCTATGGGACCGCAATGTGCCGCTTCCGGAGACACATGCCCAATGGCCGCCCCTCGGGTGCCGCCGCTGAATCTACCGTCAGTGATGAGGGCTACGGATTTATCCAGTCCCATACCGGCTAAAGCCGAAGTTGGGTTCAACATTTCTCTCATGCCGGGGCCGCCTTTTGGTCCTTCATATCTAATTACCACTATGTCGCCCGACCTAATTCTTCCTCCGAGAATTGCTTCTATGGCGTCTTCTTCAGAATCATAGACTCGGGCTTTGCCCTTATTGACCAGCATATTTTCAGCCACTGCGGCTTGTTTTACAACAGCTCCATCCGGCGCCAAGTTTCCGCGCAGTATGGCAATGCCCCCTCTAGGAGAGTGGGGTTCAGTAACGGGTCTAATTATACTGTAATCCAAAACAGAAACGGCTTTCAGATTGTTATCTAACGTATCCCCGGTTACCGTCATAACAGAAGTATCCACCAGATCCGCGTCCGCCAGCTCTTTCAGGACTGCTTGAACTCCGCCGGCTGAATGTAAGTCTTCAAGATGGTTTGGTCCTCCTGGGGACAAGGAGCAAATATGTGGTGTTTTGGAGCTAATTTGGTCAAATAAATCCAAATCGATTTTGATACCCGCTTCCCGAGCTATTGCAGGAACATGCAGGACGGTATTTGTCGAGCAGCCAAGAGCCATATCAACCGCTATTGCGTTTCGGAATGCCGTTTGGTCGGCTATTTGTCTGGGAGTAATATTCTTCTCGACAAGTTCCATAACCTTCATCCCGGCAAGTTTTGCCAGGCGGATGCGGGCCGCCTCAACAGCCGGAATAGTTCCATTGCCCGGCAATCCCAAACCCAATGCTTCGGTGAGGCAATTCATTGAATTTGCCGTAAACATTCCCGCGCATGAACCGCATCCCGGACAAGCTTTTTCTTCGAGTTCGGCAAGCTCGTCCATGCTCATGTCATTGGCCTTAACTCGGCCCACAGCCTCGAACACGGTAATAACATCGGCTTTCTTGCCCTGGAAACGCCCCGTCATCATTGGTCCGCCGCTGATGACCACTGACGGTAAGTTTAAGCGCAAAGCCGCCATTAGCATACCTGGGACAATCTTATCGCAATTCGGAACAAGAACCATTCCATCGAAAGGATGCGCTATTCCCATGGTTTCGACGGAGTCCGCGATTAGTTCTCTGCTCGCCAAAGAATATTTCATCCCGATGTGGCCCATTGCCAAGCCGTCACAGACGCCGATTGTGCAAAACTCAAGGGGAGTTCCGCCTGCGATGCGTATACCGGTTTTTACGGCTTCAGTGATTAGGTCTAAATGTATATGACCTGGGACCAACTCGTTCGCGGAATTCGCAATTCCGATCAATGGTCTGGAGATTTCATCGTCGGTGAGTCCCATGGCTTTAAGTAAAGCCCTGGACGGCGCTCTACCTAAGCCTGATTTAACTATATCACTCCTCAAAATGCCTCCAAATATGATCTATGTAGTTGACTACTGGAATAGCCGATTATCTATCTAATTTTTCCTGAGTTAAACTAAACATCAAAATCATTCGGGATTAAGAATTTTCTCCACTCTAGGCGCATGGATGCGTTCATATATCGGTAATACGCCCAATAATGGCCTAGCGTAATTCTTGAACGCGGTTGTCACATTATTGACTCCGTCAATGAAGTTTTCCGGCATTTCCTTAGTGTGTTTTGCAACTTCGGAGAGCGGTGTCAAATTGTAGCGCACTCCGTAGTCCCCTACTCGTTCGATGGTGATTGAGCCGTCCACTCTGTGCCAGGCGGCGATTTGAACCGCTCTTTCTCCCACTTCCCGAGCTTCATGCGCGTCTACTTCGCTTACGCAGCCCAGGAATGACCTTTGGAGATAACCGAAAGTATCGGATCTTACTCGTTTGATCTTCAACTTATTTTTTACCAAATCCGATAAAGCGTCGCCCAACGCCGTGCTGCCTGAAAGTTGAACATTGCCGTGGGCGTCTTTGTCCACTTGATCCACCAATTTGGATATTATCGGCTTACCTTCCGCGTCTTGTATACCTTCGCTTGCGGCAACTACGACTCTTCCAAATTTGGCGTAAATTCTGTCCACACTGCTTAGAAATTCTTCAGGATCGAATGTCTTTTCCGGCACATAAATCAAATGAGGACCGTCATCATCGTATTTTCTGGCAAAGACCGACGCGGCCGTTAAGAAGCCGGCATGGCGTCCCATCACGATTCCGATGTACACGCCGGGAAGTGACCGGTTATCCAAATTTACGCCCATAAAGGCCTGGGCCACAAATTTTGCCGCCGAACCATATCCCGGACAATGATCGGTCACTCTAAGGTCATTGTCTATTGTTTTGGGGATGTGCATGACCCTAAGTTCGTAGCCCGCTTCGGACGCAAATTTGTTGACTATCCTACAAGTTTCAGCGGAGTCGTTACCTCCAATGTAGAAAAAGTAATGAATGCCATGGGCTTTACAGACATCAAAAATTCTTTTGCAGTATTCTTCATCCGGTTTTACCCTTGTGCTGCGGATACCGGCGCCGGGCGTCCCAGCCACCATCTCAAGGTTGTGGCCCGTTGCCTCTGATAGATTTACGAGTTCCTCGTTCACCAATCCTTCCACACCCCGAAATGCGCCATAAAATTGCGTTATCCGCGCGTATTGTCTAGCCTGCAAAACAGCGCCGACCAGGGATTGGTTTATTACCGCCGTCGGGCCGCCCCCCATTGCTATGATGGCTTTACCGGTTAATTTTTCCATACTTGACGCTCCTTAATTACTGCACATAATTATACTTTGATATTTCGCTATTATTGACATGAAAATAACATTCGGCATTAGATTTAATGTAGAATACAACTTCAGCCTCGTCAATAAACTCGTAGGTCGGTCGTGCTAAGCGGTTGTTAAGCCGGTAATAGTCGGACCACATCCCTTATACTTTACGATTAAGATTGATTTAATTGCCCAGGGTGGATAAATTTTAACAATGAAAGACTCATCACTAGACGAATTAGAGCTAATTGTCTCGTCCTTTGATTCATTGCCTATGGCGGAGAAAGTGACCACATTCAGTAAACTTTCACCTGAAGGCCGAGAAGAATTGGTCTCTGTAATTTCCAAGCCCGCCAATCTCATCAGGAAAATTTCAGAAGAGGAAATGTTTTTTACCATTAAGCAGTTGGGCGAAGAATATGCGCCTAATCTGCTGAGTTTAACCACCGGAAAGCAACTAACCTATCTGCTTGATATAGATTTATGGAAAAAGGACATGTTCAATCAAACAGCCGCCGCTCGTTGGATGAATATCTTAACGGGACTCGGTGAAGATAAAATTTTGCAATTTTTGCAGGTCACGGACCCCGAACTATTAGTGACGGCTCTCAACACTTTCATTCAAGTTACCCTTCGGGATTCGGAAACGGATTTATTGGAACAATTTGACAGCTTGCCCCCGTATACTTTGGACGACTTATTTTTCATTTATTTTAAAGATCCCGAAGTTGAAGAAGCTGTTAAGAATCTGCTGAAGGTGATGTTTCGTTGGAATACGGAATTTTATTTCGGATTAATGGAAGAGTTGTCGGTGGGGATTCATTCAGAAAATATGGTCGAAGCCAATCGGTGGCGACAAGCTCGATTATCTGAAAAGGGATTTCCTGAATTCGACGAAGTGTTGGAGATATATTCTTATATTCGGAAAAGCGAACTGGCGCCCCCCGATTATGAAAATCCGTCCGAATCTGAAGACGCCGGCGGAAGCTTTCTTGGATATCCTTTGATGATCATCAGTAATGATAATTTGTTTAGAAAGAGTTTAGACGCGATCACTGATTCGAGTTTGAAAGATAGAATAGCTGAGGAACTGTCTCACCTTGCCAACAAGGTTATGATAGCCGATGGACTGAACCCCGGCGCCGGATCTGATTTAAGGAACTCTTTAGAAAAAGTGGGCGGTTACATCAACATTGCCCTGGAAGATTTATGTTTGGATGACGTCTCGCTAGCTATTGGTGTATTGAAATCTAATCACATGGAGATTTTGTTCAGACGCGGTTTCAGCCTTATTCTTGACCTCCGTAAGGAAGCTCAAAGGCTATTGAGAAACTACGAAGGGGGAATAGAAAATCTTGGGTATCCTTTGGCAGGGTTGGTGCAAGGTTTGATGGAACCGAGACCCGTTTACTCGAATCATCTGTTGGGATCGGGATCAAAGCGTGAATTCGATAAATTAGAGGATATCGTTTGTATTAAGCAGATGATGGAAAAGACTACTTTAGAGAATAAATGGGAGCAGATTTAGCCTTATAAGAATACAAATTTTTAGAACGTCACTGTAGAAATTCATCACCTCCTTTTTTTTTAGAGACGCTGAACCCGTTACGATCTTGCAATTTGTCCCTCATTAGTTTACAGTCGAGTCTCACACCCATCGTAATTTTCCAGTTCTTGAAAATATTTTAGGAGACTGAGCGAAAATGGCAGATTTTGAGCCGACTATAGTCGCCTTTTGTTGTCACTATTGCGCTTACGGCGCCGCCGATCTGGCCGGTAGTATGCGTCTGGAATATCCCACAAATATCAGAATCATTCGCCTCCCCTGCACAGGAAAAATCACTCCGGTTTTCTTACTTAGAGCTTTTGAAAAAGGAGCTGACGGAGTATACGTCGCAGGTTGCCTGGAGGGAGACTGCCATTTTATACAGGGCAATTTAGTGGCAAAACCTCGGGTCAATTACACGAAGAAGCTAATACAAGAGGTTGGACTGGAGCCCGAAAGATTAGAAATGTATAATATGAGCGCTGCTATGGGACCGAGATTCCAAGAAGTGGCCATAGAGTTTACGGAGCGAATTAGAAAGCTGGGCCCCAGCCCTTTAAACAAACATGTCAAAGCTGCTGATTTTAAAGCCGCTTAAACCGTCCTCGTCTTGCAATAAGCGTTGGAGGCGCAAAAATGGTCGTTGGTGAACGAAAACCCTTTGATGAAATCATGAAAATGTTGGACGGACACAAGAAAATCATGGTCCTTGGATGCGGTGGATGCGTAACCGTATGCTTAACCGGCGGCCATGATGAGGTTCGAGTGTTGTCCAGTCAAATAAAAATGGCTCGGGATTCGAAAGACAACCCAATAGAACTTATTGAAAAAACGCTTGAAAGACAATGTGATCCCGAATACATAGAACAAGTGATGAGTGAAATACCCGAAGTAGACGCTGTGCTCTCAATGGCTTGCGGAGTGGGCGTGCAATATTTGGCCGAACGCTATGAATCGACACCCATATATCCGGCGTTGAATACCACTTTCGTCGGCGGTTCCAAAAAAGAAGGCTATTACGTAGAAAAATGTCAGACTTGCGGTGAGTGCAAGCTATATTATACGGCAGGTATTTGCCCAATAGCCAGATGCTCAAAAAGCTTGCTCAATGGGCCTTGCGGAGGCTCCACCAAAGGCGCCTGTGAAATAGATCCTTCAGTAGATTGCGCATGGCAACTTATCATCGATCGCCTGAAGGCTCTGGGGCAGATGGACAGATACGAAGAAATGATGAAAATCAATGATTGGCGGACTAACCGAGACGGCGGTCCCCGCAAGATGATAAGGGAGGACTTTCAAAGATGAGTTCTGAGATCAAGACCGACAGCCGCCTCGAAAAAGTCCTAAAGGCCGGGCTCTTTGCCGTGACCGGTGAATGTGGACCTCCCAGGGGCGCCGATGCTGAAGTAATTAAGAAAAAATGCGCTTTGCTGAAAGACGCGGCCGACGCCTTTAACATCACCGATAATCAAACTTCCGTGGTCCGCATGTCATCCATTTCGGCAGCCGTGCTTATGATGAATGAAGGCCTTGAACCCGTCATGCAGATGGTTTGCCGTGACCGCAATCGCATAGCCATTCAGAGTGATATTCTGGGCGGCGCCGCTCTCGGCATCAAAAATATGCTGTGCCTATCAGGCGATCATCAGAAGTTTGGAGATCATCCGGAATCTAAAAATGTGTTTGACCTGGATTCCATTCAGTTGATCCAAACGGTCCGCACCATGCGGGATGAAGGTAAATTCTTGAGTGGAAAGGAAATTCAAGGCGCTCCTAAATTGTTCATTGGAGCCGCGGCAAATCCTTTTGCGGACCCATTTGAAATTCGAGTGCCCAGGCTTGCCAAGAAAGCCGCGGCAGGCGTTGAGTTCGTCCAGACCCAGTGCATCTTCAATCTGAAGAAATTTGCAGAATGGATGAAGGGTGTTGTTGAACGAGGCCTCCATGAGAAGGTTTTTATTCTTGGCGGAGTGACCCCCTTCAAATCATTCGGCATGGCTAGATACATGGCTTCATCAGTGCCGGGCATGGATGTTCCGGAAGACCTTCTAAAACGCATGAAGGATACGCCTAAAGAAAAGCAAGCTGAAGAAGGCATCAAGATCGCCGTTGAAACGATTGAGCAGTTGAAAGAGATGAAGGGGGTGGCCGGGGTTCACATTATGGCTATTGAATGGGAAGAAAAGGTCAAAGAAATAGCCGAAATGGCGAAACTGTTGCCCAGACCCACCGTTTAGATTTAGAGTGAGGATACAAAAAAGCCCAATCGATTGATTGGGCTTTTTTGCTGGCATAATGATATTGACCCCCTAAATCCCCCTTATCAGGGGGACTTCAAATCCCGGAGGCGCTATGATTCCATTTGTTATTGAGCTGCTCTTATCTTCTTACGTCATTCCAATGCAAATTGGAATCCAGGATTTGCTTTTTTTTTTCTGAAGACCTGACCTCGCCGGTGGTTGCGTTAAAATGGCGGGATACGCCGATTTAGCGCGGCATTGCTAAATGCATAATTAAGCAGCGATGAGGTATTGGATTTCCAAGATTGGAATATCATTAATAATCCAAATTGACTACATTCAAGGCGTTTCTTTCGATGAATTCGCGTCTGGGTTCTACTTGGTCTCCCATCAATGTAGAAAATATTTCGTTTGCTTTTACGGCGTCGGAAACGGCTACCTGCAATATACGTCGATTCTCCGGATTCATCGTGGTATCCCAGAGTTGATCCGCGTTCATTTCCCCTAAGCCTTTGTAGCGCTGAATAGTTAGATTTTTTCGTCCATTCTCCAAAACTATTGCCACCAATCTTGTAAATGACGGCGCCTCTATAGTCTTGTCACTTTGCTCTATGGTGAACGGCGCTTGAACTACAGCTCCTATTCTCCGGATTATAGAAATTATTTCCGTGAAAGAAGGGGACTCTATGAGTTTAGAATCCAGACGAGTTTCCCGTGTGAGCCCGTTCCTATTCGTTTTCACGTTCACTATGAACTGTGAGTGCTCACTGTCGGTTTCCATACTAATATTGATGGGTAGTATGTCGGGGTGCCTGTTTTCTATCCGTTTAATTACTCGCTCGACTATTGCGTCCAGTTCATCCTTGTGTTGCAGGGTATTTTCGTCAAATCCCTCTGAGACAAAGGCTTTAAGAATCAGTCGCTCCTCGTTCTTACGTTCGTAGATATTCAGTATTTTCTCGAGCCTCAAAGTGTTTTTGATGACTTTTGACAGCAGGGTAACATCTATATATTCTGAAGAAGCGTCTTTAACCTTGATGCTCCCCAGACCATTCTTCAAGATTAAATCATCGAATTCATTCTCGTCTTTAATGTAAATTTGTTCTTTGCCCCGCTTTACTTTGAACAAAGGGGGTTGTGCAAAATACAAGTAGCCTCTATTGATCACTTCCGGCATTTGACGGAAGAAAAAGGTAAGGAGTAGAGTGCGAATATGTGATCCGTCCACATCCGCGTCAGTCATAATAATTACTTTATGATAACGTATTTTGGAAACGTCAAAATCTTCTTGGCCAATACCAGTGCCGAGAGCGGTGATAAGCGTTCTGATTTCCTGACTATGAAGCATCTTATCAAAGCGGGCCTTCTCTACATTCAATATTTTCCCTTTAAGAGGCAATACGGCCTGAATCCTTCGGTCTCGACCTTGTTTGGCGGAACCTCCCGCTGATTCTCCTTCCACTATAAACAGCTCCGCTTCTACGGGATCGCGTTCCTGACAATCAGCGAGTTTACCGGGCAGAGCCGATGATTCCAATGCGCTTTTCCGTCTTGTAAGTTCACGGGCTTTTTTTGCGGCATCCCGTGCTCGACCGGCCTCAAGCGCTTTGTTTACTATCCATTTAGCCGATTGAGGATGTTCTTCCAAATAGTCGGAGAGTTTCTCGTTCACCAGTTGCTCGACTATACCCTTAATGTCGGAATTACCGAGCTTAGATTTGGTTTGGCTATCAAACTGAGGGCTGAGAATTCTCACGCTGATTACTGACGTTAGACCTTCTTTAAGATCTTCCCCGGATATTGAAAGCGGTGTTTTGCCGTTTTTCAGCAAGCCCTTTGCCCCGGCGTATTGGTTAACCGTCCTGGTTAATGCGGCTCTGAAGCCGGAAAGGTGTGTGCCGCCTTCAAATGTGTTTATATTATTGCAGTACGAGAATATCGTTTCAGAATAGCTGTCGTTGTACTGAATTGCGCATTCGACAATACTTCCGTCCTTTTCTCCAAGAATGTAAATAGGAGGGCCTTCCATGGTTTTCTTGGCCCTATTTAGATGCTCTACGAAAGAGACTATACCGCCGTCAAATTCGAAAACCGTAGGAGGATTTTCGGATCGTTCGTCTTCAAATGTAATTTTCAAGCCTTTATTCAAGAAAGCCAGTTCACGCAATCTAGCGAGCACTATCTCGTAATTAAAATCTGAATTCCCAAAAATTTCCTGATCAGCTTTAAATGTTACTTTAGTGCCGGTACGTCCGGTTTCGCCTACTACTTCCAAATCGGTGTATTTTTTGCCCTTTTTATAGGTTTGTCTATAAACTTGACCCTGCCTCCTGATCTCCAATTTCAGCAGTTCAGAAAGAGCGTTGACCACCGACACGCCGACTCCATGAAGGCCGCCGGACACCTTGTATGAATCTCCTTCGAATTTTCCTCCCGCATGGAGCACCGTCATTACCACTTCGGCAGCGGGGATTTTTTCAGTGGGATGCATATCGGTAGGTATGCCTCGACCATTGTCTTCAACTGTAACAGAGGAGTCGAGATGAATGGTCACGGAAATGTTATCACAGTATCCTGCAAGGGCCTCATCTACTGCGTTATCGACTACTTCCCATATTAGCTGGTGCAAACCCTCGGATGAGGTGTTTCCAATGTACATACCTGGAGTGTTTCTCACCGCCTCCAAGCCTTCCAACACTTTTATGTGTTCAGCTCCGTATTGCTGTTGCTGTTCCAATTTAGGTTCCTTGACTATTTGCTTCCGGATCGCCTATTTGCGCATCGGCATAACCAGATTGAAATAATCTTTTGCCGGTTCCGGTCGCATAACGATGGGCAAACCGCCGACATTGAATTCAAAATTAACGAAATCCGTATCAATGATATTGAGTGCTTCCAAAAGGTAATAAACATTTACGAGGACCTCAAACTCTTCACCCTCATATTCGATGTCTATAGCATCTTGGGCCGTTCCTATATCAGATTGAGCTATTGAAGCCTCTATAGATCCGGGAGCAACTTTCAATATTATTCCTTTGTGTTTGTCCGAAGCCAGAGTGGCCACTCTTCGCAACGCTCTGATAAAGGATCCTCGTTCAACCTTTATCTTAGAATCGATTTCAGGAGGTATAACTTTTCGATATGGCGGATATTCTCCGTCGATAAGTCTGATTGTTACAGTGAACTTATCGCTTTTTACTACCAGATTTTTGGGCTCAAAACCTATACTCAGCTCAGTATCAAGACTTTCGATCAACCTTTTAAGTTCGTGAAGGCCCTTTTTAGGCGCCAGAGGTGAACCCTTAAGACCAAAATTTCCCTCGTCGTGGATGGTTGCCAATCTGTGACCGTCTGTGGCTACCATGGTCGTTCCGTTTTCATCGAACTCGATCAGCACTGCATTTAGATTGAATCTTGATTCATCATTGGATGCGGCGAACATTGTTTTTTCGATCATCTCGGCTAGTTTGCTTGAATGCGCCGTCCCCGACTGAACGTCGTCAACTACCATGAAAACAGGAAAATCGTCTGCTTTCATACCCGCCAATTGGAAAGCGCTGACCCCGGATATAATCTCCATACGTTGGTTGTCTCGCAGTTTTAGACGCACCGGTCCGGGCGCCAATTCCCTGATTATCTCAAAAAATTTTCTGCCGGGTAAAGCTATAGTCCCCGGCTCTTCAACCCTGCAATCATAGTATATTTCAATGCCCACTTCCAGGTCTGTGGCGGATAGCACAAGTTTATCTTCAGATGCTTTTAACAATACGTGAGACAAAATCGGTAGAGTTGATTTTTTCTCGGCTATTGGAACGCTTTTGGACAAACCTTCCAAAAGAGCATCCTTATCTATATCGAAAATCATGAAGGCCTCCTAATTCTTAAACATTAATAAAATAAAAATATAGTAGTCTTAGTAGGACCTGTGAATTTGTGGAATGACATATCTAGTCGTCTCCAAATTAGAGTTTCGCTTGTGGATTGCAAGTTGATGGAATACATCAAAAAATGTTAATAGAAGGACGGGTTGACAAACCATGAAGAATTATACAGATTACCAACAGCGAATCCTCCGAGTTATTCACTCTCGAATATTCTTCTTCAAACTTTCCACAAGATTCTTCATTGAATGATCAAGTTTCATCTTTTCTTCAATTTTTTTGATGGCGTAAATTACCGTAGTGTGGTCTTTCCCACCGAAAGCGGCGCCGATGCCGGGGTAAGACATATCCGTCATTTCTCTGGCCAAGAACATTCCAACTTGTCTTGGGAGAGAATACAATTTGTGTTTTTTCTTTGATTTGATATCCGCAGTTTTCACGTTAAAGGTTTTTGCCACATGAGAAATAATATCTTCAGCGGTAATTGTTTTTGTGTTCCTGTGAAGAATATTCTTCAAAGCAAGTTGAGCCGAATGTTTGCTCAGAGGTATGCCTTGTAGTGAACTCATGGCTATTACTCTGATCAAATAACCAACCAGTTCCCGGACGTTGGTATCGACTTGTTCAGCGAGAAAATAGGCGACATCATCCGGGAGATCTATTCCGTCCTCAAAAGCCTTTTTCTTCAGAATAGCCATCTTGGTTTCCAGATCCGGAATTCCCAGGTCAGCGACTAGTCCCCAACTGAATCTGGATCTAAGACGATGTTCCATTTCCGATATTTCATTCGGGAATCTATCCGAAGTTAAGACTATTTGTTTCCTAGCCTCGTATAAACTGTTGAAGGTGTGGAAAAACTCCTCCTGAGTCCTTTCTTTTCCGGCTATAAATTGCACATCGTCTATCATCAACAAATCGATGGTACGATACTTGTCGCGGAAATCCCCCATTCTACTAAAACGCACAGCGTTTATCATTTCGTTCATGAATTCTTCGGAAGTGCTAAATGAGACTTTTTTATTTTTATCTTTGGACAAAACGGCATAGCCGATTGAACTCATGAGGTGAGTTTTTCCCAACCCTACACCGCCGTAAATGAATAGAGGATTATAACTTCTACCTAAGTTTTCGCTCACCGATAAAGCCGCCGCATGAGCAAATTGATTGCAGCCGCCTATAACGAAGCTGTCGAAAGAGTACCTTGGATTAAGATTATGTTTAAGAGCGAACTCCTCGGTGATGTTGACGGCATCCAAGGTTGTGGATTGCAGATCTTCTTTTGAAGGCGGTGGAGCGTCGTCCCTTGATTTGAAATCCATTTCGTACGGTTTGTCGGACACTTGATCAAGGGATTCTTTTAATAAACTGAAATAATTATCTTTTATCCATAGAATAAAGAAATTATTCGGCGCGGAGAGCAGCAGTCTGTCCTCCTGCACTTCTTCACAGATAATCGGTTCGAACCAGGTGTTCATGATGTGGTCCGTCACCTTGGCTCGAAGCGCCTCTTTACACATCGTCCAAATATTGTTCATTTTTTAAAAGTTATGTAAATTTAAAGATATAGATTCTGAGATTAACACGCGGAGCTAATCGTTATCAAGTAAAATCTTCCGAATATCCCAGGAGCTCGACCAACCGTTCCAGTTCCTCAGGTGAATGGAAATGTATGGCTATTTTACCATAATTATTAGATTTAATTGTTATGGCTACTTTGGTGGACAGAGAGCGCGAGAGTCCCTTTTCCAGCTCAAGTGTATCTCGGCTTTTGCCGGCCGCCGGGACTTGCTTGGATTCAACTTTTTTCTTGAAATTATTAACAATTTTTTCAAGTTCCCTGACGGACAGTTTTCGGGTTACCACTTTTTTACCGAGTGATAATTGGGTAGGCAGATTATCCACAGCCAACAGTGTCCTTGCGTGTCCCATGGACAATCTATCGTTGCGCAAATCCTGCTTTATTGGATCGGGTAGTTTCAATAATCTGAGATAATTGGTGATACTGGTCCTGTCTTTGCCCATTCTCTTTGCAAGAAAATCGTGAGTATAAGCAAATTTCTTGATAAGCGTATCGTAGGCTTCCGCAGTATCCATTGGGTTTAAATCTTCTCTTTGAAGATTTTCAATCAATGCTATTTCAAGAGATTCGTGGTCGCTGATATTCCTTACCAGCACGGGGATTTCTTTAAAACCCGCCATTCCGGCGGCTCGCCATCTCCTCTCTCCGGCTACCAACTCGTATCCGCCGTTAGTTGAAGGACGCACAATTAGAGGTTGAATAACCCCCATTTCTTTGATCGAATTGCTTAAATCCGTAAGAGATTCTTCTGGAAATACACGCCTTGGCTGGTTGGGATTAGGTGTCAGCGAGTTTATGGGGACGTACAACACATCTCGATCATTTTTTGCCGGCGCTTGAGGGGCTTCTTCGAAGGGCAGGAGAGCGTCAAGCCCCAGTCCCAATGCCGAACGTTTTTTCGTTGATTCGATTGGTTTCAGCATCCAAAATCTCCTTGGCCAACGCAATATAACTCATTGCCCCACGAGAAGTAATATCATACAGCACCACGGGTTTGCCGAAGCTTGGGCATTCGGAAAGCCGAACATTCCTTGGAATCACGGTTTGAAAAACCTTGTCGCTAAGATGTTTTCTAACATCTTCGGCCACCTGACGGCTGAGATTATTTCTGGGATCGAACATGGTCAACAGAAATCCTTCTATCTCCAATGCCGGGTTGAAGCCGGATTTAATGCGTCTGATGGTGGCAAGTAGTCTTCCTACACCCTCAAGGGCATAGTATTCGCATTGGATCGGCGCAAGAACGGAATCAGCTGAGACAAGAGCATTTACGGTCAGAAAATTCAAAGAAGGTGGGCAGTCTATGAATATAAAATCATATAGATTTCTTAAAGTTCGCAATGCTTCGAGGAGTTTTCTTTCCCTATTGGGCGCAGTGACAAGTTCTACTTCCGCCCCAGTGAGATCCTGGGAAGCAGGCAGGAGATCGAGGAATTCAAGGTCGGTATGTGTTATGGCGTCAGATGGATTCTCATTTAATATTATCAAATCATATACCGAACGGTCTCCGGATTTAAGTCTTATACCCAATCCGCTTGAAGCGTTAGCTTGCGGATCGAAATCGACTAAAAGTGTGCGTTTTTCGGAGAGAGCTAAACACGAGGCCAAATTAACGGCCGTTGTCGTTTTTCCAACTCCCCCTTTTTGGTTACAAACGCAGATTACGCGTCCCATTACGCACTACCCACAAGATATAGTATGAATTGGCAGACCCTAATATCATAAAAGCTGGAATAAACCAAATTGAAAAAAGCAAATTGAGGCCATAGAAGAAAAAAGATTTCGGTTAAATTGGTAAAGTGAGTCTAATCTGGATGCAGGCGTACTTCCATAGGCGCCACTTTAGGGTGATCGTCCATTGTCCGTCATACCGGCGAAAGCGGGTATCTAGGAAGAAAAGCGCTAATGAGGCGCAGCCGACAACCGAGAAAAGCAACGTGAAAATCTGGATTCCGATTTGCATCGGAATGACGGAATGAGATAGTTTCAACAGCGCACAATCATTAATCTCCTAAATCCCCCTTATCAGGGGACTTTGCGTTCTTTGGTCGTTGATTCTACTTCTCAGTTGAAATGTGCGGCTATGAGCCTAAGCGGAGAAAGGTGGTGGTTGTTTTAAGTTGGGATTACGGCATGAGTCAATTAATATCTGAATAAGATTTTCGCCTGTATAATAGAACAGACCGTTGATGCGAACTGAAGGGTAAAACTCCGTCCCAACGATTTTCCAAAGTGGAACCTTCCAATTCCAAAGGTTGTTCGCCGGCGCCGGGCCCCAGCATCATGATGAGTCCTCCCCGAGGATTCAAATATCGGGTCAAGCTTAATAAAACTGTAGATTTGGAGCTAAAGGCCCTAGAAACAACAAAGTCGTAGGTCGGAAAAGGGGTTTGCAACCTCAAATCAGCTAAAGCGGTATTTACGAACTTGACATTTTGAGCGCCGGTTTCTTTGCCGGCATATTTTACGAATACAATTTTTTTTGGATTACGGTCCAGCAAAGTGATCCTAAGCTCAGGTCTAGCGAGGGCCAAAACTAATCCCGGAAACCCCCCCCCTGTTCCGACATCCAAAATCTTGAAATTTCCCACAGGCAAAATTTTTAAAACTGTGATAGAATCAAGTAAATGAAGAATTACGGCATCCTCTACACTCCTGATCGAAGACAAATTGGTGAGGTCTTTCCATTCCATCAGTAAATCCAAGTGTCTAATCATTTTTTCGAGAGCAGAGAGGTCCAGAGCGATTCCCAAACTGTGGACGCCGTTTTTTAGTAATTCCAAAGGACTACTGGGATTAGTTGGTGCAGTCATCTATCCAATCCAGGTAGTCCTGTAAACCATTTTGGATATTTAAAGCAATTACTTCGGGTGTTTCATAGGGGTGCAGGTCTTTAACGGCTTGTTTCAATTCATCAAAGAGTTCAAGTCTTGTTTTCAAAATTATCAGGACTTCGGATTCGTCATGAATTTGTCCCTTCCATCTGTAAATAGACCGGATTTTTGGGATAATATTGGCGCAGGCAGCCAATCGTTTTTCAACTAGAGTTTTGGAGATGTTAGCGGCTTTTTCAATTTCATCAATAGTAACAAGGCAAACGACGTATGGACTCATATTTACTCCATATTGGGCTTTTTTGTTGACAAACCACAATACCTTGTATATTCTCCCCCCCGTTTACATGACCTTAGGATTTCCGGAGGGGTTGACGCGCGCGCGGATTCTATCCGCATATAATGTCTTTTTCAAGCCGGGAAAATGGAGTCGGCATACACAATTCGCAAATCCCATCTCATTCTCAAGACTAATTTGGGGGATCTATAATTAATAATAATTTTGCCGGAAATTTACTTTTATTGTTCAAGAATTCACAAGGGAGCTGGGAAAATGTTTAATATAGGGGATGTAGTTGTTTATCCGATTCTTGGTGTCGCACGCATTATGGACATCAAGGAAGAGAAGATAGGGGGCGCATACCAGCTCTGTTATATCCTCGAAACTGAGATCAAAACAGCAAACGAAAGACCCGTCATAAAACTTCCTGTTGATAAAGTAGAATCAAACAAAGTCAGAAGAGTCGTGGATGAAGAAGATGTGCCTAAGGTCATTGAGATCCTTAAACATCGGGCGCACAAAGTAAGCAGCGTAACCTGGAACAGGAGGCATCGAGACTATCAGGATAAAATGCGAAGCGGCAGTATTTTCTTTGCGGCCGAAGTGTTTCGAGATCTAACTTTGCTTAAAGAAAATAAAGATTTATCCCACGGAGAAAGAAGACTTTTCGATCAAGCAAGAAATCTATTAATTAAAGAACTATCCATAGCAAAAAAGACCGATGAATCCGAAATAGAACGAACAATCAACAAAATTTTTCATCCAACCGGACCTGAATCCAGCAAAGACCAGGAATAATAAATTTGGATTGAGTTCAATTCGTACTGGACGTCAAGACAAATAGCTGGTTTAATCCTTTGTGCAGAAACATCGCCTGAGTCCCAAATTACTCTATAATCATACCTATACTGATTGCAATTAGTGAAAGGGTCCTGCGCAGATGCCGGGAAAAACCATATCCGCTATTTTAGTATTGAGCATCGTCATTTTATGCGGATTAATAGGGTTTGACGCCACAAAAAACATCAACTACTTTGTCGCTTTTGCGGCTCTTGGATTTTTAATCTCCTTTTCAATCATAAAAATCTTACGTATTTGGCTGTCTCTGGATCTCTACAGAATTATCGGCGGCGCAGTAGGGGCTTTATTTGGATCATTGCTTTCTTTGGCCGCCACTATAGTTTTAGTGACCACTGCGCCAAAGACGGATATCGTATTTTTGACTTCCGTTCTAATTTTTATAACTTTAACCTTACTTTGTATGCAGCTTGGAACAGTGAAAGCGAGGGACCTAAAGCGTAAGGTCGAAACTGCGGCTGAAAATAGAAAAATAGTAGGCATTTTAGATACTTCAGTCATCATTGACGGCAGGATAGCGGATGTTTGCGAAACCGGTTTCATGGACGGAGATATAATCATACCTCAGTTCATTCTTAAAGAATTGCAGACAATTGCGGATTCTTCGGAATCAACCAAACGTACGCGCGGCCGTCGAGGTCTGGATATTTTAAACAAAATCAAAAAACAAGCTTTTGTTAAAATCATTATCGATGATACGGATTATCCGTCAACCAAAGAAGTGGACCAAAAATTAATTCTGATGGCCAGAGAAACCGGACACGCAATCTTGACAAATGATTTCAATTTGAACAAGGTCGCAGAAGTGCAATCCATCCAGGTACTTAATATCAATCAACTTGCGAATTCACTCAAGCCTATTGTGTTGCCGGGCGAAACCATGAAAGTTCAGGTTATGAAAGAAGGTAAGGAACCCGGCCAGGGAATAGCTTATCTCGACGACGGAACAATGGTAGTGGTTGACAACGGCAGAAAATTCATAAATAGAAACATAGAGGTCACAGTCACGAGCGTGTTGCAAACCACAGCAGGCCGAATGATTTTTGCCGTGACAAAGTTTTAATGGCTTTTCTGTAATTGAAGTAGGAATGACTCCTTTTTTCCCGTCGTCCCAGCGGAAACCGACCCCCAGATCTTCCTGGATTCCAGCTACGCTGGAATGACGATGATAAGCTCTGAATGCGGGATGAAGCCTTATGGCGTTAATTAATACTGACAGCCTCCTGATTAAAGACTTCATCGTTGCATCCGTCAACTTTTAAGAATCGGTAAAAAGTCCCCCTTTAAGGGGGAATTTGGGGGGTTGATGTCTTGCATAGCGCCTATAAACGCACGCCTATCCAGACCTCCCTGGATGTCGGGTTGCGCCTGAATGACGTTGATAAATCTGAATGCATGACAAAGCTTTATGGCTTTAAGTAACTCGGATGGCCGACTTATACAAGAAATTATCCTTGCATCCGTAATTGTTTTGGAGAGTTGGCGTTATCATTACTTAACTTCCCCACCCAAAATCTTCACAGGCCTACCTGGAATTAATCCAAAATTTTGGGGCTGGTACATCAGGAATATTCGCGAACTCCTCATCCAGAAATCACCTTCAGCCACTGCTCTAGCCAAATACGAAAATTTGTATGTTCCTGAATAAATGGAATTCTTGAATACCCTCACCGCATTGTCTCTGATTTCCAGGTGAGAAGGCGAAAAATCGTATTCGTTGTAACGACCGGCGCGTGAAGAATCATCGCCATTTGCTTCCTCCTTGCCGTACCCCTCCGTCTTCAGTTCCGAGTTTATGGCTGTTATTCCCGCGGGTAAAGGATCTTCAAGCACAAGATATTCATACCTATCCCGCAACCCTTCTTGATATAAATTTATCGTTAGAGTCACTCTCAGCACGTCGCCAATCTTGATTGCGTCCGAGCCGTTCAAGTTTTCGACGGTTTTGCTTATATCAAAAGCGCCCTTTTCCTTTGTCGCTGATGGATTTTCCGGATAAACCAAGGTCAACGAATAATTAATAAGATCTTTTCCGTCGCTTTGCAGCGTGATCTTTGGGTCTTTCAACATATCCGGACCATTGAATTCCACGTATTCAACCGTGTCTTTTAAACTGATCTCCGTGGTCTTACCTCCGTGGGATACCGTCACTTTTCCGTCTCTGGATTTGGCAGGTTGTTTTGCTTTGTAGTAAGATCCCAGAGCCGCTAAACACCATCCTGTATCAGCGGTTGAGGTCCACCTTCCATCAGGTTTGAGGCTTCTGATGAGCAAGCCGGCCCATTGATCAAACTTTTGGCGAGGAATCCCTAATTCCAGGCCCGCCATCAGGCAGAAGGCAATTTCTCGATAAGTCGAATTAAAGTAATTATCACGCGTTGGGTCCATTTTCACATTGATCTTAGACATCAATTGAGCAAGTTTTTGCTTAGGCATGTACCCGATTCTATTGGCGGCCATCAGGACCAGCGCCTTTGATTGATTGTCTAATCGTTCGTAGTCCGAAAAAAATGGGTCAAAATCTTGAACGGAAATGTAATTACCGGTCGCTAAAATGAACAGAGCTAATGCTCGATTGGATTTACGGTCGCCGTAAGGATCTTGTCGGCCTTTGTCGTTTAAGAGCTGATCTTTTATAAAATTCAAAGCCTTTTCCACGTTAAGTTCTGGAGCCCCAATTCCTGCATCACGAGCGCTAAACAAGGCATAAGTAGCATACAGCGAGCCCCACCACGAAGGATCGAGACCACCCGGCCAGTAGGCAAAACCTCCTGATTTGAGCTGCATGGACAAGAGCCTATCCACTCCGGACTTTATGAATTCATTTATTTCCTCGGAAGTTACATTTGGGATGAGATTCTTTTCCGCAAGCTCCTTTAGACCCGCCAACGGGATAACTCCCGAGCTGGTTTGCTCCACACAACCGTAGGGATACTTCAGTAGGTATTGAAGGCTTGGAGTCAGTTTTGCCCAATTTGTCCTGCTGAGATCAAGTCTTGCTTTGACATCCAATGGATTTATCGCAGTCGGATCCATTGTGGCGAGATACTTTGGGAACGGAGCTACGATTTCGACCCGTTCAGTAAAATCACCAACCTGGGCATGAGTAATCGGCAGAAATTTTGAGTACACCGGAATTGAAATCTCAATTGAATCGGAATACTTCTCTTTTGCCGAAGAAAAAACGCCGTCAAAGTTGAACACAGCCTTTTCCGGCCTGCCGTTAATTGTCGCGCCCGCGCGGGCGGTTGCCATCGATTGAGCTTCCAGGTCGATTTTTCCCTCGGGAGCTGTAAGTTCGACACCGATACCGCCTTTAGCCTGAACAACAACATTGCCCTTCAGATTGGTTTTATTGTTTAAAGTTATGGGAAATTTGAATTTATCTCCTTGAATTGAGAACCTGGGTAGAGAAGGCTCAATAAAGAATTCTTTTGTGACAACCATATTCCGTTGTCCCGAAACAAAACCCGCCGTTTTATCGCACACTACGGCATACACTCGATATGCCGTTGTTGTGTCGGGCAGCTTGAATTCTACGGAGGCCATACCATCTCGGTTGGTGACTACAGCGGGATTGTAAAAGGCCACGGGTCTGAAATCCTTGCGCAAGCTGGAGCTTACGTCGCCTAATCCCATGCCGCCGCCGGTCTGCGGTTTAGTTAAGACTCTGAAAATATCCTGACTTATTAAATTCAAGCGAAGATCCCCCTGGAAAACCGCTAGAGGGAGATCAAATTGATTTAAGGAAGATAAATCCGGAGTGTGGAAGCGAGTCAATGCCAGAATGGCCTCATCAACCACGCAAACGGCCATTTCAGCAACGACGCCTTTTCCTTTTGAATTGCTGACTTTGAAGCTAATCTTCTTATCTTCCCCGGGACGCCCACGAAACTTCTCGATGCCGGGGTCAATTTCTAGTTTCAAACCCAAGTTTTCATTTCTGATCGAAATATCGGCGTAACCGTAATATATCGTCGGCATATCGGCATCGGATTGGTTGCTGTAAACAGGATACCCGCTCCTGCCAACAGGCGTCAGAGAAGAGACATAAATGTTTGGTCTGTATTCGTCTTTTATTGGGAGCGAATAAGATATGGTCCCTGAACCGGCCTCAATGAGCTTGTAGTCAAGAACTGACGATTTCTCTATGGTAATTAGAGATTTTTTCGCGGGACGAGGAATGGTAAACAGGATTTTGGCCGTCTCTCCTGTCTTGTATTCCTTTTTATTCAAGGACATCATAACTTCAGTCTTGTTGATTGTTTCCTGTTCGTCTTGACCTCTGATGGGTCTTGATGTCCAACCGACTTCGAATTTAGCTCGACTCGAATATTTCTTATCATCCAAGACGTAGCTGAATTCTACGAGGTAGTCTCCACCGTCATTCAAAGTTATAGGGAACTCCACTTCTCCGCCGGCAAGTTTTTGACTGGAGCTGAAGCTTTTTACCCATCCTTCCTCCCACGTTTCCAGGGCGTTGCCGGCCTCGTCTCTCTTGTGCATATAGAAAAAATCTTTCCTCATCAAAGTGGCTTCCAAAACACCCGATTTTACCAGGTCGCCGTTCTGATTCACAACAACCACAGGAATTGGCGTAGAGTATCCTGTTTCGACTTTTGTGGGATGATTGCCTATACCTACTAAGTACTGAGGCCTGGGATTATACTTTTGGACTTCCGTGGCAGGTTCGCCGTCAATATCCAAGACAGTGGCCGAAACCTGGATTGCAAATGCGCCGGTCATTAGCCGCTGATCGATAGGTATGGTGAATTTCAATTTACCCGCGGAGTCCAGGCTCGACTCACCGGATTCAAGAAAGCGAGTTTCACTATCTTCATTGCCGAAGATGTACGCATCGAATCCGTGTACATTATTTTTGGCTGGAACAAGCATTGCCTTCCATTTTAATCGACCATTCTTAACCGGACCTCCGGTATAGTATTGACCTGAAACCGCCACTTCCAGCAATTCTTCATTTTGTTTCACGCCGATGTATTCGGAAGCTTTCTTTTCAACGGCCTTCATATCCATGGTTACAAAGTGTCGGATCTTTTTGAATTCCTGAACCATAAATGTTTGCGTGAAGACGCTTGGTTTGTCCTTGCCGGACTTCATGGTCGCTTTTATCGTGTAAACACCTGTGGGGAAAAAACTCTTTGTTTCAAGTTTGTCATAGCAGGTTCCAAATTCCGATAGAGTAAATTGCTTACTAAGGACAATATCCTCTCGAGGGTTGGTGATCTCAATTTTCACTTGTGAGCCCACAGGCGCCTTGATACCGTCTTCGTATTTCCGAGAAACAAACTTGAAGAATACGTTTTCGCCGGGTTTGTAAACTCCGCGGTCTGTAAACAGATAGCCTGTGCTGAATTCAGGTTTGTCGTCTATTGACTTTGTTCTCTGAATCCTTGTGGGTTTCAGGTCCACGTCCTTGATTTTTATAGCACTGGAATCGTTGTTCGTGGCGGCTATAATCCATTGAACATTTTCAATATTGAGGGGCGCCTCTGATTTTTGACCGGCGCCGATATTATTCAAATTCACGACAGGAAACTTGTCGTTCGATCTAACTATGAGGACTCCATCCTCATTGGTTTTTCCGATGAATGTTAAGCCGCCGTCTTTTATTTGCAATGCCACCGAAACATTAGGAACGGGTTCAGCTTTGTGAAAGGAAGTAGTCCAAATCAGTAATGAGTTTAGAGAAACTTTGTAGGAAATGGCCAAATCGGAGATCTGAACAAATTTAGAAGCGGAGCCCTTCCATACATTGTTGGGATCCGTAGCGCCTACAAGCCAGGCGCCGCCTTTGTCCGGATTTTTACGAAAGGATAAGGGGAGCGAATAGTTTATAACTTTATCGGTAGCTTCAGGAGCAAAGAATGCTTCCGCTTCCTGAGTAACCGGATCAAAGAAAATTGGATCAGCGTCGGCTTTTTCGGCTACCGCTATCATTTCTTCGGCCCACCTGATCATTTGATCGACACTTTGATCGTTATATTTTTCAGAAATCTTAGGATAAAGCGCCGCTGGAATTTTAGTGAGATTGCACTTAATCGCCGGCATATTAGAGATGGAAAGACTGAGGAGTTGCCTTCCCAGAAGTTCGACAACCGACCTGTTCGTCTTGAAAATGGCTTCTCTCGGTAACCCGGGACCCTTAAATGACTGCTGGTAAGCTCTCAGGATTCGACCGTCTACGGTTAAGGTTACGGGCGCAATCTGGATGGTATAATCGCGGTTGTAATCGAAATCTCCGGTAATTACGTCTGTACGACCTTCAGCGGAATATTTAAGATTGTCCACATGTGGGGTTATTCTTACGGCCTTTGAGAGTTCACCTGGGGGCACGTAATTTGATAATCGTACTTTGAGTCCTTTTTCTTTGGTAGATTTATAAAAAGCGTTGATATTGTTTACAGCTACAGTTTCAGTAGTAACAAATTTATAGACGAGATTTTTTTGCAGCGTTCGTTTACCGGTGGAATCCTGTAATCCTTTATCAATGGTTACTACAACCGAAACCGGTTTTTCATGGTGTTTTGTTGAATAAACAATAAATTGCCTTGTGGCGTCATGGGATTTTCCTTGACCGGGAGCCTCCACAATTTCCGCGGAATCATCGGCTTCTTCGTCCACAGTGACGGTAGTCAGTGAACTTAAATTGGACAAAAATACAGGGTAATTAAAGTTCAGTCTTACCGCCCATTCGTATTTGTCTTCCGCTCCCTCCAAGTTGGAGGCGCGATGCGCATAAACGGTAAGATTTGCGGCATGGCTCCATCCCGAGGAGGACGGAAGCAGAAGTAGAAGTAAACCTACGGCCACAATCAAGCGCTGTCTTTTCATGGTTTCTCCCTGGTTGGCGTCGAACTGCGTTAAGACATAATAGAAA
>JBBSBY010000051.1:0-25649 GCA_038250835.1 Desulfomonilales bacterium
ACACGCTCAAGCTGATATTGCCCTTTTTCAAGGCCTACGGTCTGGATAATCGCAGCATGGAAAAATTCTCGAGACGGAATATTGAAATTATTCCATTGGCGGATATAGTCTTGAAGCAACTTTCCATTGAACTACCGTGCTACATCGTCAGTACCAGTTATTCACAATATATATCGGCTGTTTGTTCCGCCATCGGTTTTCCCTTCGCGAAGACCTTCTCGACCGTAGTAAGTCTCGATGATTTTGAAGTAAACGATTCCGAAAGACAAAGATTAAAAGAAATCCACAGCCACATATTGGATTTGCCTGAATTCCATTTGCCTGAGCGATCTTTCAATTCAGCTAAGATCTCAGATGAAGATCTGAACGTAATAAAAGAATTTGATCGATTGTTTTGGGAAGTTCTACCGGAAATGAAAATATATGATTTGGCGCGCAGCACAAACCCCATCGGAGGCGATGAAAAGGCTTTGGCAGTGATTAAAATTGCCGAGCACGAGGGGGTGAATCTCAGTGAAATTATCTACTTTGGCGACAGTATCACCGATATTCAGGCATTCAGAATGATTAAGGAAGCCGGCGGAATAGCGGTTTCTTTTAATGGAAACGATTGGGCTGTGGGTGAAGCGGGCTTTGAGGTGACTTCTCGAAACGCGCTGCCGATTGGTTGGTTGACAAACATGTTTCTAAAAGAAGGTCATTCCGCGTTTATAGATTTGACTATGGGTGAGATGAAACCTGAATTGATCGAAGAAGTGGCCAAGTTGAGCACCAGAGTCCGAAAAACAGTGCGTTCAGAACAAATTGGAGGTTTGGGATAATTTACCAGACATATGGTATGAATCGCCATGTATGTTTCCGGTAGTCCGCATAATTTGGGTACTTTGCCGACAAAAGGGCTTCTTCTTTGACCGCTTTTATCATGTACAAAACGGCGCAGCCTATCCAGAACGGAATGCTGAACAGACTTGAAAAAAAGAGAGCGTACCCCCCGATAAGTAGTATAACGGCTATGTACATAGGATGGCGAATTCGGGAATAAATGCCGCTTATTATCAGTGTTCCACTACGTCGCGGGGCAGCGAAGACTCTGAAGTTTCGACCAAGAGCCCTAAAACTCATTCTACCCAAAATCAACCCTGTTACGGCAAACAGAGCCCCAATCACCTGGTTCCATAACGAGAATTGATACCCCCTGATGTGGTGCTCGATAGGCGCAATAATCAGCACTGCCGTAGCGCAAGATATGTATCCTACGGAAATTCCTTTGAAATCTTTCCCACGCCTGCTTGGATCACGTTTAGCTTTAGTCAGATTAAAAGGCCCCCCCGAGGTGGAAGAATTTTTCTGAAAGAGCATAAAATACAAAAGCCCCCAGTTAAGGTTGTAGACGGTTTTGAAACCCATCCGCTTGAGCTTAACGGCGATAGCCGGAGATCTGTGACCCGAAAAACACGTTACCAGTACGGGAGCGCCTTTATCCTTACCGTGGGCGGTTTCTTCGAGACCCGCCCCCCATGGGAAGTTTTCAGCCCTTTCCATGCGGTTCCAACTGAACTCGGCCTTGGTCCTGACATCTACTATCCATGTATTTTCTGGGAGAGTTTCTAATTTCCAGGGGGCAATAGGGCGAGCCCCTGCCGCTGTTGTAACAATTTCACCACCAATCATAAGATTCAAGAGGTCGATTAACGGGTTTTGGCCTACAATGCCCTGTAATCGCTCGTCATTTTTTAAGGATTTGAGAATAGATAAAGTGTGCAGCGTGTATACGCCTACCAGAAGAAGCCAAATCATCCATACGGAAACACTGTTTACGTAAACGCACAGAGCGAATAATGCCAATATAAAAGCGGTGGTGGTGGGGTGCAAAAGATGCGTCGCGTGTACAACTGCAATGACATGGCCGTTTTGCTGTATTGATGGTATGAACGCGAAATACGATATTAACCCCCAAAGTGAAAAAATTAAGAGAAAGATCGCAATCGCCGTGACTAAGACAACCAAAAAGATCGTTAAAGGGGTCAAGCTCTGGGCCGAAAATCCGGGGCCAAGGCTCACTGCCGCGATAGTAGCGGCAATGAGCAAGTAAGATACAATAATATATAACTGATTGACACCGATCAACTCGACCATCTGTAGCAATTTTAGTTTGGCTTTGCCGGTAATATTAGCCTCCATCCCGGTAACTTATTCATAATTTCCGGCCGTGTCCATATATCTCAAGAGAAAGCCTTATCTGCTCCTCATTCTTCTAAGCTTCTTCAAGAGTCTCTTCCGAGCCGCCATAGCTTTTCTCTTGCGCTTCACGCTCGGTTTCTCGTATGCGCGACGTTTCTTTGTTTCGGTTAAAACTCCGGATTTCTGAACTTGTTTTTTAAAACGTCTTAGAGCATTTTCAAAAGGTTCGTCTTCTTTTACATAAACTCCCGGCATTCAGTATTCTCCTTTAGTAAGGGCGTTGCCGCGACAACATCGCGGATTTTAAAGTATACGGGTAAAGTGACTGGTTGACTTTTTTCTTAGCCTGCTCAGCTATGAAAATAGCGAAGCTCATGTGACCGAATCCTTTTCAAATTGCGCCAAAAACCTCTCCCCGTGACATCAGGCGAATTTTCAATAAAGTCCCGATAAGGCCGCCCTCTTTCGCAGATTATCGCGCGTGAGAGTGGAGAAAGCCCAACCCACGTCAACATCCTATGGACGACTATTTGTCATGGGATGCTAAATTAACTAAGGCCGACTAAGCGGCAAAATAGAACAATTATTCTTTCTGGACGAAATACTAGACCGGCCGAAAGGCTTAAAGATAACGGCGCAAATTTTAAGAGCGGATTCCAGGCTGGAGTATCAAATCCCTTCTACCGAACATCTCGGAAAAATCCATTGTGAGACATCCGTCGGAATAAAGGCCGACGCCAAGCGCCGAATCCCGTAGGTAATAAATAAAATTAACACACTCCTTGACGGAGGGCAAGACCTTTTGAGACTTTCATTCTACGAAATTACATTTAGGCGTTTTCCCACTGTCTCAAAAGCACGCAAGGCCGTTTGAAGATGGTCGGCAGTATGCGCCGCCGAAATCTGAGTTCGTATTCGAGCTTTTCCTTTGGGAACTACAGGGTAGCTAAATCCCACGACGTATATGCCCTCGTTCAGTAACTGGGCGGCCATTTCCTGAGCTAACCGCGCCTCACCCAACATGACCGGGACAATTGGATGAGAACTTTCATTGATGTCAAAGCCCAATCGCTTCATTTCCATTCGGAAAACCTTTGTATTCTCGGCTAATCTCAGCCTGAGATCGTCTGCGTGGCTAATTAAATCGAGGGCCTTTAAAGATGCGTATACTATTGGAGGGGCAACGGAATTTGAAAACAAATATGGTCTGGACCTTTGTCTCAGAAATTCAATAACTTCCTTGCTCCCCGCGGTAAAACCGCCTGACGCTCCACCTAAAGCCTTACCCATTGTCGAAGTAATAATGTCGATTTGATCCCATACCTCGAATAATTCCGGTGTTCCCCTACCTGTGGGCCCGACAAACCCGGTGGCGTGTGAATCATCAACCATCAGTACCGCTCCACGTTTTTGAGCAGCCTCACAGATTTTATCAAGAGGGGCAAAATCTCCATCCATGCTGAAAACACCGTCTGTGGCAATAAGCTTTATTCGGTATTCCGCCGATTCGATAAGGCGTTCTTCCAGATCCTTAATATCGGCGTGTTTATAAACCTTGCGCGCCGCTTTACTGAGACGAATGCCGTCAATTATGCTTGCATGATTAAGCGCATCGCTTATCACAACATCTTGTTCAGTAAGAATGGTCTCAAATAATCCCCCATTGGCGTCGAAACAGGACGAATATAGTATTGCGTCTTCCATTGCTAGAAATTCCGCTATTCCGCGTTCCAGCTCTCTATGGACATCCTGAGTACCACAAATGAAGCGGACGGAAGATAGCCCAAAGCCGCGTTCATCAAGACCTCTGTGGGCCGCGTTTACGATCTCCGGGTGAGACGACAACCCCAAATAATTGTTTGCGCAAAAGTTAATTACTTCGCCTTGACTGACTTGTATTTGCGGCCCCTGGGCGCTCAGGAGCTCTCGCTCCAACTTGAACAGCCCGTCGGCTTTAATGCTCCTCATTTGTTTTCCGAGAATATCGGCAAGACTTGAATTCACGTTGTGCTCCTGGTTTGCTTGAGTGCGCCTTTCCCTTGTACTCGGTCTCTGATTATAATTGAATTGATCGCCGAGTGTCCACGAGATTTGGCGCAGCGGTCCGCCATAGCGCCGAAGATCTCCAACGACTAATTTTCGTATAACTCGAGCTTTCAAAAATCCCTTAAAATGCATGTGAAAATTTCGCGCATGCGCCCAAATCAACGGCGCTCCTATAGAAAGGCTTTGGAATTGAAATAAATCCAAACCCCAAGCGGCCTTTCAAACAATTGATTATCGGGCATGTTTCCGGCTAATGCAAAGATCCGGCTCAAGTCGAAATATGCTCGACCGCAGTAGGAACCGGCATGGGGTCTCAAGTGCGCAAATTTTTCTCCTTAGGGCGTCGGTCATGGTTCGGCGCGAAATTTTTGACCGGCATCAACCGGTAAATTAAGTCGTAAAATAGGTCATTCAAGTAATTACAGTGCTTTACGAGTATGGCATAGCGCTTGCTTATAATGTAGTCATCAATCCTAAACCATACCCTTTAAGCAATCCTCCTAAATCGGATTGCTTTTTTTTTTGCTTAAATTTGATCAGCCCGGTTATTATCGTTCGCAGCCGATTACAATGATTGATGCGGCTTAATCTCGGCTCATCACTAAATTGTAATTTGGTATAGGATACTGTTTGCATTCACCCGTAAGATCGTAGTTAATAGAAATGAAATGAGCGGTTTCGCGTTACGTCAATCCTTTTGATAAGATTCGGTATCTCACGGTATTAATCAGCTTATTGTGGTCCGTTATCTTGAGGTATTGAATCGACCTACCATCTTCGGATCGTCGGTAGTACGCGGTTACTGCGGGGAGACCATGTGATGATTGAAAAGAAAACCGAATACGTTAGGGTACGGGATCATTCGGGAAGAGAATTCATTTGCCCTGTTGACGCCCTTCGTAAACCTGAAGATTTTTGCGAAGAAGAATTGGCACAGTGCTGGGATTCGGTTTCCGAAGCCTTTTCAGCGCACGAAGAATATTTAATTATTAAGGAAGACATAAGGAAAGAAAAAAAATGAGTATCAAGATGTTAATTTTTTCAGATATTGTTTGACCTTTTTGCTATATCGGCAAGGGACTTGTCGACGAGTTAAAACGAGAGTTTGATATCGAGGAAGAATGGATCAGCTATCAATTGCGACCAGCGATGCCGCCTGAGGGAATTCCAGTGTCGGTCTTGTTCCCGGGCGCCGACGCTTCTAAAAGAAGCTCCTATTTCGAAAGGTTGGGGCGCCCGTATGGACTGACATTTTGTCCCAACGAACGCATTTCCAATTCAGGACCCGCTTTGGAGGCTGAGGAATTTGCCAGAGATCACGATAAATTTGAAGAATTCCACGAATTAATATTCAAAACGTATTTCACTGACTGCAAGGACATAGGGAAAGTTGAAATAGTTGTCGAAGTGGCTGATTCAGTCGGATTAAACACCGGCAAACTAAAGGAAGCGCTGACCCGAGGCATCTACAAGGAAAAACTGAAGGAATCTCGAAGGTTGGCGCAAAAATACGAAATTACCGCAGCTCCTACTTTCATTATAGGAGGAAAGCACAAGATCGTGGGTTTACAGAAAAGAGAGGTATTCGAGGAGGCGCTGAAAACCGCTTCAAACAACTTTCTTGATAAACCTACACCTAACAGTTGATGAAGAGGAGATCGCAAAAGCAGAAGCTATTGGATTTTGTAACCTTTCCTATACGCGCATTAGCGCTGCATGGTGGTCGCGATCTCTGGGGGTTATCTTCCCTCGCGTCCGAGCGATTCTACTATGTTAGTGAACAAGTTCAAGGTTATTGTTTGGACGTGGGATGTGGACCGCACAATAAATTTTTAGAAGAATTCTTGTGCGGCGCAGGCAAAGGAATAGATGTTTACAAATATGACGGTTTGACGGAGGAACACATTGTAGTAAATATTGCGCAATTCCCCTTTCCTGAGCGAGAATTTGACTCCGTCACCTTTATTGCGAATCTAAATCACGTTCCTGAAAAACTTAGAGATATTGAATTGGCTGAAGCCCACCGAGTATTGAAGCCGGGCGGAAACATAGTCATTACAATGGGTCTCCCCATAACAGAAATTTTGGCCCACAATCTTGTCGCTTTCTATGACAAATATTTTAAGACCAATTTTGATTTGGATAATATTCGAGGCATGGAAAGCGATGAAGAATTTTTTCTTACTGAGACTGAAATTCGCCTAAGATTATCCCGAGCGGGGTTCATACATATTCGCAAAAAAAAGTTCGGAACTCAGTGGGGCTTGAACCAAATGTTTATGGGTTGGAAGGCGCGCGACTGACCAGGTTTTTTGTAAAGCCTAACCGGCCGCGCATCATTTATAATGACTTTCAAGTTAATTGCGGCTTAGGTTCTTATTTCCGTTTGGGTACATCTCTTTTGGAAAAAAAGCGAAAAAGTCTTTAGTATAGCCGTCGTCATATCGTTTTAATGTGTACTTCGACTGCTCCGGAGACAACCGAATCTTGTTGACCAGGTTTCCGCCGCCGTCTCTTAGATAAATATTTCCAACTATATTATGCGGATTCGCGTCGGCGTGCATTCCGCGTTCACATCCCGCCAATACCAGCGCCTTTGCCAAATCTTTACTTCCGATATGATGACCTATGGCAAATACAAGATTGCCGTCTTTTCGGATGCCGAATGCGCTTCTATGAGCCACAAACCAGAAGTGTTTGCCGTCAAAATTCTTGCCGCCGCCGCCAAGCAAGAAGCCGAGACCTATCTCCGAATCCTCAATCCTGCCATTGCGGAATACCGATTGCACTATCATCCCGTTTTTCACTATTAAGTGACGTAATTGTCGCGCATCCCTCACTAGATGAACGGGAATGTCCGGACCCCATTCCTGTATATCCACGGAACCATCCTTGTACACGATAAGGGTGGCCATGCCGTTGACCATAGGATATACAACTTTTCCCCGAAAAATGGCGCCCGCGCCCCTCGAATGTCGCTGCATCCACATTGCGTTTGTAACGGCCATGATTTTAGCTCGCATGCTGGATTCGACCTCTGACGAAGCTATATTGGCCGCCGGTTCCTGGGATCCGACATAGTATTGCATATAGACTTTGGACATATCGATAACCATCATGTACACGATGGCATTGGGAAATTCCACGCTGGGTCTATAAAACGTCCGCTGGATTATGGGTTTGCCGGATGGATCCAGAGGGGATCCTGATGAATCCCAAACCCCTTCTCCGGGCATGCCTGGTGAGGTATACAAAGGCATGATGTTATCAAGCTTGACCGTTTCCGCAGTTGAGAGCTTTCCGGCATTTTGCGCTATGGGATCAAATGATTTGTTTGCTTTTGCGCCTTTATGATTTTTGGCTTGAGCCAACACCAAAGGTGTTGAAGCGGACTTGGCGTGGAAAACTGACCGGCCCGGCTGCGTCGACTCTTCCATAGAACCGGCTAATACATCGGCGCTCCCGATTATCCCCAAGAAAATAACTAAAAGAATATGGATAGCGTAATGCAATGTAATCCCTCGAAAAATAATTGTATTAAGCGTAATTTAAAAGTTCGGCGATGTTCAGCAATATAGCCTTCAGGATCTAAGCTGTAAACAAAGGCGCCGCACTATTGACGCTGACTCGACGAAAATACAAAACCAAACTCATTTAGATTCTGAGCAAATAACGGCTCGTAATTCGGAACCTGAAATCTGATTATAAAGAAAAACTGAGTATGCTTTCTTATACAGTAAAACATATAGAAATTCAACATAAACAAGTATACTTGCTTCGTCCCTGGGAAATCAATTTAGTAAATTAGCCTGGTTGTTTGATAACATTCGATATGCCGAAAACCCATAAGGCTTTCTTCGAGAGTTGCCGGCGCCAAACAATTAGATCATAATTTACCGTCTTTTCGGTCAAGCGCAGACCACGCTCTGAAACGATAAACTTGTCATTTTTATGGATGGCGCCCGGTTTTACTTTGCGTCTCGCGCAATGCGGCATAAATTTGGAGTATACAGAAACAACTCTATTGGTTACGGCGACGTTGGCCGTAATCAGACTTATGGATCTTTGACATGTTGAAAACGTTACAATCCACAGAGCCGCTTTATATTTCTTTGAGAGGCATGGCAGGTTTTTCAACAAAGTCAATCAGATAACAAGCGAAATGAATGTGAAAGAAGCGTAGAAGGAATAGTCGACCACGATTACGCTGTTGTGCTACTATCTAATTATGGAGGCTAAACCATGAGCCAAATAACCGAGCAGCCTGCCGGCCGGACCACGGCCTCCGAGCGCGATCAAGCCGAGCTACGAGCTATATTTGAGCGTCTGCGCAAGCTGCCCAAGTATGCTAAACCGTGGGATGAGTTCATTGCTGAGTGGGCGCCTATGGACCCCGAAGATCGAGACGATTTGATAACTCACAGAGAAATTATGCAGCGCTATCATGACGGTGAGGAAGAGTTCTATTCGCTTGAAGAACTAAAAGAGCAACTTGGTTTATAGCCGTGTATAAGGTTGTCACGGTTGCTTCGGCTCTGGGGAGTCTTGCCCGCATGCCTCGCCGAACCCAAATGCTTCTACATACCAAGATCGCTGGACTCACCCTGAATCCCCGCCCTTATGGTGTGAAAAAGTTGACGGCAGAGAGTACCTACCGCATCCGTCAGGGTGATTACCGCATTTTGTATGAGATCCATGACTCCGAAAAGCTGGTGATCGTCACGGCCGTTCGTCATAGAAGCGAAGCCTACCGATAACAAACCGCGCGGATTCCCATTTATTTATCCAGATGTATCTCACGGCTTGCAAGCCGATAAGCGCCCTCAATCAGCACCGCCAAAACGATCATTCCCGCCAAAACCCACAGTTTCTCAGGTCCGGTTCGCGCCGTCTGCCAAACCAACGCCCCCAGGGCTGCCAGGCACGCTACGGCTCCGGCCCAGGAGATCCAACTTCGGCTTTTAGTATGGGGCGCGTGCCGAGCATTGGCGGTGTTCACAGCCGCGAAGATCAGCAAAAACCCGGCGCTGCCCATGGTCGAGATACTGGTCAGGTCAAAAGAATTGGCGACTATTAGCGTCAGACCGGCTGTAATCAGCAGTCCCTCAACCGGTCTACCCCAAAATTTCCGCTCCAGAAACTCCGGTAGTTGGCCGTCTCTAGCCAAACAGTAACTTAATCGCGCTGATCCATAGAACGTGGCGTTGATTGCGGAAGCTGTGGACAACATAGCCGCGGCGGCAATCAGAATGAAGCCGGCCTGCCCAAGGAACGGCCGCGCAGCTTCAGCCAAAGCATAATCCTTGGCCGAAACAATTTTATCTACTGAAAGATTGCCTACGGTGACGAGCGAGACCAATACGTACAACACTATGACAAACACCACAGCCGAAAAATATGCTCTCGGCAATGTATGTTCCACGTTGGCTACGTCATTGGCGGTATTTGCTATCAACTCAAAACCTTCGTACGCCACAAAGATTATCATACCGCCTGCGACCAACTGCAACGAGGGCGACCAGGCGCCGACCATTACCCGAGATGTCTGAATACCGAAAAATCCCACCACAACGAAAAACAACAGAATTACCACTTTTAATCCGACAATCCAGTTCTCCGCCTTGCCTATCACCTCGGCGCTAAGGAGATTCAGCGCTGCGATGGCGCAGACACTTAAGGTTATCAGCACATGCTTACCTAATCCTTGCCACGCGTCCGGTAACGCGGTCGCTCCGTAACTGCCGAATGCGTAGGAGTACAGCGACAGCATCACAACATAACTCAACCACAACAGCACGTTAACACTGCCGGTGAACATGCCTGCGCCGAACGCGCGGTTCAGAAAGGTAACCGTTCCACCGCGGCTTGGATATGCGACAGAGAGCTTCGCGTATGAATATGTCGTCAAGAGCGCCACCCCGCCGGCCAGCGCAAAGGCTAGCGGTGTGCCGCCATGCGCGAGTTGCACCGCCAAACCAAGCACCGCAAAAATGCCGCCTCCCACCATCCCTCCTACCCCGATGGCCGTGACGGCCCAAAAGCCAAGTTCATCCTTACCTGATTTGCTCATGCGTTGGTTTTCTCCCGTTCGCGGATCAGTCCTTTTACTAATTAAATAATTAAGATTGGTTAAAATACGAGGCGCCGTATCCGTCACTTCGGTTTCCCAGTTCTAGATTCGGCGGAATTAGCCCTTTCTTTGCCGAGCTTTCATAATTTTCCCGGTACATTTTCCATTCGACGCAGCCCTTCAATTTCTTCGAGGCTGCGTTCCTTCGTTTCCGTCGCCGGATAAAATGCAAAGGGCCATGCTCCTATCCGAAAAGCATGCCGGCTAATGCCGGGATAGCGGCTGCGAGGTAAACAAACATTATTCATCAGATTTCCTTAAGTGTAGGAAGAAGCTCCTTAGGCTCCTGAAGAAATAATCACCATCCACTTTCCGCATGTAATTGGCCACCGCCGGAGGCAAGCGGCTTAGCGCAATTTAATTGCAATGACACTCAACGTAGGAAAATCATCCAAACGTCAGGCCCATTTAATGATTTTTCTAATTTTCAGCGCAGACGTGGAAAAGGTTAAGGAGGGATTCTTCGATAAAACGGCGCCGGCGCTTTCTTACAGGCTTAGTCATTGCGTATCTTTAGAAATGTATAGGGTTTCTCGAAAGTTCTATCGAATAAAGCCTCTGACCCGGCGTCCCCAGCGAAAGCTGGGACCCAGATCTTCCTGGATTCCGGCTCCCGCTGGAATGACGTTGATAAGCCCCGATAAATGGCAAGATTCATAGCTTTTTGCGGCACGTATGGTCGACCGATTCGAGAATCAGTATAGCTCTTCGAATGGTCATCATGCTTCCTGGTCGTGCAAACAGCAAAATTATAGATTTTTTCATTTTTATCAAAAGATCCGTTGACACGCCGACTTAACTGATTTACTATTTGATTGAATAGATTATTAAAGGATCAAATATGCCTTCTAATGAAGACCCAAGACTCCGACTAAAGGCCGATGTATTTAAAGCAATGGGGCACCCTCTCAGGCTGGGGATAATAGAATTTCTCCAACATGGGGAAAAATGTGTCTGCGACATAGTTGAGGAAGTGGGCACGGAAATGTCCAACGTCTCCAAGCATCTGTCTATTCTTAAAAAGACCGGCATTGTGGCCGATCGACGAGACGGCCTTAAAATGATGTATCGACTTACCATGCCCTGCTCCATCGATTTCATTAAATGTGTGGAAAATGCCACAATCAAGCATTTAGAGGATCAACGATCGGCGATGGCGGGTTAACTTTAGGGCCGCTCACTCAAATTAGCGCGTGGGAGAAGATTGTGTCCAATTTATATTTAGCTATTTAACAAATTAGCCAATAAGCCGCGTCGCCGGATGCATCTTCTTTAAAATCAAAATTCAACTACAACTTATCCAGAGGAACACATGTCTTCCCAGAAAAACCTCTCAGTCAACGAATCACACGCTGTCGGCGATGCGCCGGCGCCTCCTCACTCTCTTGCGCAGAGCGTTAAAGAAAGCGCCTTCATTCAATATTGGCAAGACCAATGGAAAGCGCTTGCCGTAATAATAGCCGTATTTCTGGCCTGCTTTTACGTTCCAATTGGAAACGCCCGCTTCGACAACGCCCTCATGGAATCCTTTTATCTGGTGAAATGGTACGCCCAGGAACATGTTTTGCTGTGCCTTATTCCCGCATTTTTCATAGCCGGGGCAATCGGCATATTCGTGAGCCAGGAAGGGGTAATGAAATATCTCGGCCCCGCCGCGTCAAAGTGGGTGGCGTATCCTGTAGCCTCGGTGTCCGGTTCCGTGCTCGCGGTTTGTTCCTGCACGGTATTGCCGCTCTTTGCGGGCATTTGGACAAGGGGCGCAGGGCTGGGAGCAGCTTCGGCGTTTCTATACTCCGGCCCGGCGATCAATGTGCTTGCAATCATCCTCACGGCTCGAATCCTTGGGGCCGAAATGGGGATTGCGAGAGCTGTCGGCGCAATATCCTTCAGTGTAATCATTGGGCTTCTGATGCATCTCATATTCCGAAAAGATGAAGCTGAACGGACTAAGACCAATCTGGCGGCCATGGCCGGTCTCTCGCAGGAGACGCGTCCCCTATGGCAAACCGTGATTTATTTTGCATTAATGATCGGCATTCTAGTATTCGCAAATTGGGGAAAGCCGGACATTCAAGAAGGCGCCTGGTTTGCAGTTTACTCCGCAAAGTGGATTATCACCGGTATTCTTAGCCTCGGTTTTGCGGCTGTTTTGGTTACATGGTTCGGGATATCTCTTACGAAGATGGCGATTTCAGCGGGAGCGGTCGGCCTTCTTGCTTTGCTTTTCCCGGATTCGCCGCTTGTGCCGTTTACTGCCGGTGTTGTAGCGTTATCCGTCATGACCACCACAACTGAAGGCGAACCTCAAGACTGGTTCTCCGAATCCTGGGGTTTTGCGAAGCAAATATTGCCTTTGCTGCTCATTGGAGTGCTCGTCGCGGGCTTCTTGCTTGGCCGTCCAGACAAGGAAGGCATCATCCCCAGTGGGTGGGTGGCATGGGCTCTCGGCGGCAATTCCATCGGCGCCAACGCCCTTGCGTCAGTTGCCGGCGCTTTCATGTACTTTGCGACCCTGACTGAAGTGCCGATTGTCCAGGGTCTCATCGGGAGCGGTATGGGCAAGGGACCGGCTTTGGCGCTATTACTGTCTGGACCGGCGTTATCGTTGCCCAGCTTATTGGTAATAAACAGCGTCATGGGATTCAAGAAGACTCTGGTGTTCCTGATACTCGTATGCGTGCTTTCCAGCGTAGCCGGAATGCTTTTCGGCGCATTTATGAATTAGCGGTCCAAACGCCCGCATCGTAATCTTTATAGTTGAATCTGCAGCGGTGTTGTCGCACTATGCGTCCTCAGTGAACATTGTCGTTCATCAGAAGTATTAATTACAATTGTGATTCTGATACCTTATGTAGTTTTGTCTGCATAACAATACTGATTATCGTCGGGAGACCATAGTCCGGTCCGTAGGCCCTGCATGGGGATCGCAGCTTGCTCTTTTGGTTTTGAATCTTTTTGTTGAAGATCAGCTTTGCGTCCTGGTCAATATGATTGAATTTAGCTCATTTAAAACGTATCATCGAGCACCATAATACTATGGAAAATAAAGCTATAATGAATCTTGAACATAACGATCCCATTGAACATATCTCCAATGTTTTTGACGGCATATTCAGACTCGTCACACCAAACCCCGTCGCAATGGACCACGCCGGCATTACAGGATTGAGTCAAAAAATAGTGGGACTACCGGGTTGGCACATTTGGATTGCAGGAGACTCCGGGGCTTATCAGCTTGAGCTGCATAACGTCAATGACTCCGGCGGTGACGGCTCGAATGCGCGGGAAATATCCGGTGACTTTTTGATCAAGTATTATCCGGCAATGGACGCAAAGGAATTCGATAAGTTTTCCCAATTAGAGCGTCTTGCTAGAGGAACTGACTACTTCGATTCCACGGGCGCGCCGGCCATCGAAAAAGCTGAATATCTGCCGGATAACTTGTTTGTAGTTGGATGTCTTTCAATATTTACAGATTACGATTCCAAAAGCCTTCGTCTGACGCTGGAAGCTCCCAACATCTGGAAGACCACCATAGCCGAGAATGTTGAGCTAAGGCTTAACGGTTTAGCGCCGATTACCCTTGAAAAAGGATTGATTGATCGACAGGTCCCCGGGAAGGCTCTTTCGTTACGGCTGTTGGATGCGCTTGCTCGATCGATCGCGATAGCTCATCGGGTCGGGCCTTGTAAGACGGCTGATGATGAGGCGCCGGGCTACCTTTATTCTTTGAATTCACAGGGCAAAGCTGATGAGACGGAAGACCCGGAGGTTCGCATCCATAGATATGAGCTTTCTTACAATTTGTCTGATGGTTGCGACGAACATCGGCAAGGACAGTCCGATGACGTTATTCAAGCTCGCTGCGTTCACAGCGAGACGCCCAACGCCGAATGGGCAAAACCGGAGTGGTGGAATTTAGCCTTAATCGAAATACCGTCTGAATGCGCCGCCCCTTGCTGACTGGAAAAGTAGGCCGCCCGGGTGGGCGATTAGATGTGCGAAATTAACAACAAACTTAGAAATTTCGGAGGACCGCCTTTTTGTCCTAAAGCGGTTCGATTCAAAGTAATGGACATAAGCCTGGATACAAAAAGAAGAGGAACACTAAGGAAAATATCTATTACTTCGACGCTGAAAGAGAACAACCCCCTAAATTCCCCTTGTCAGGGGCACTTTAAACCCTTAGGCGCTGAATCGACTTATGATTCAGCTAAAGTTACCGCTTAGGGCCGACCATCGGAGCCAATCATCTAACTTTTCGCGATTCTGAGTCAATCACAACCTGACAATTTAGCGTCATCACACTCGTTTGGGCAAATTGATGATCTCTTCGAAAACCCCCCGGTCCCCTCTCTAAAGTGATGAGAGCGTTAGGGAGAAGATCTTCAAGCAGATCGCATCTTGTTAAAAACGAAGTGGTGTCAATGGCGCTTTATTCCTCTGCCGGCGGCCTGCGCCAGAGACTTGAATTTCTCAGCGTATCTGACGGCTTCGTGCTGACTGTTTAATTCCTCCACCGTGAACTTCATCTTTGTCACCCAATTGGGGTTTTCCCAAGTGGTGCCCGGTAAATTTTGTTGCCTTAAATCAAGGAATATGTCTTCCTGATTTATTACAACTAACTTGGAGGGGGTTCGCAGCACGAAATCCAAGACCGCGGTATGTAAGTGGTCCGTAGGAAATTCCGACTCCCATGCCGCGTGAGCCGTTTCGGCGGGCAATCGACCATCATTGACCAGCCGTTCTATAATCTTGGCCTTGTGTCGCGTACGTTCTTCCTTAAACGCGCGAACTCTAGCCTCATCAAGTTGGCTCGTAATCTTGCGAATTTCAATGTCTTTGCCGGTCCAAAAACCCGCCAATGTGGGCAAATCATGTGTGCTGATGGACACCAGAGCCATCCCGGGATATTCATAAAAAGGTGTTAAATTTTCCGCCAAATCTCTTTCAAAATAAAATAAACGATATGAAAGGATCCCTTTTGCCATTAATCTGTCCCGGAAATCGAATGGAACGGTGCCGAGATCTTCACCGATAATGATAACCTTGCTTTTATTACTTTCGAAAGCCGTTAAATTCAGCAGGTCCGCTTCATTGTCCTTCACATATACTCCGTCTTTTGGCTGCCCGTCTTGAGGAATCCAGAACAAATGATAGAGTTGCATGACATGATCGATACGGAGCGCTCCGCCGTGTTTGCAGCTTCCCCGTAATTTTTTGAGAAAAGGCTCATAAGCGGCTTCACGAATTCTCTCGGAATCCGGTGGAGGAAAACCCCAGTCTTGTCCATCGGGAGCGAACGGGTCCGGCGGGGCGCCCACTCGAAATCCGTCATGGAAATACTGCCTCCAGGCCCAAAAATCCGCGCCGTTACGATCCACCGCCAAAGCTTCGTCATTATATAAACCCAGGAGCATACCCTTATAGCGGGCGTAATCCTGAGCATTTTTTAACTGTTCATCCAACTGCCACTGCAGGTACATCCAAAAAAGTAAAGCCTGTTCGTTACTTCTCTGAAATTTGATAACTTCCGCCGATTCAGGATTTCGATATTGCTCGGGCCACTCACCCCAGGTTTTAGGATGTGGCGGCATATTGGCAAAATGCTCCTCAAGAGCGCAGAACGTCGCGAATCGCTCCAGATAAACGCCTTCAGCCTTTATGTAATCCTGAAAATCCGTCCATCGATCGTTACCCAGATGGGATTGACCCTGATTTTCCATGAAAGAGCGGAACACTTCCCTGAGAATTTCCAGCTTTAACGCAGCCACTTCTTCATAATTGACGTGCTCCTCGTTACGGAGGTTTTCCATCTTTCTCTTCATTCCCGGAGATTCCATCAACGACGCAGCTTTAGTCGAAATGGCAAAATCCGGAATTGCGGGCACATTTAGGTAAATAAAATTGCGATAAAAACGGCTGGAAGGATTGTAGGGGCTGTTGTTGAATGGACGCTTGTTACCCAATGCGTGCAGGGGGTTTAAACCTATAAAATCCACGTTGAGGCGCTCAACGGCCCAATCAATGATGCCGAATAGGTCTCCGAAATCGCCGACTCCCCAATTGTTTTTGGACCTGACACCATATAAAGCCAGTTGAACTCCCGCTAATCTTCCATCTCCCTTTAGTTCATCCGGCAAATATGCCTTACCCGGGCACACGAACAAAATTATTCCGGTCTTAAAGCTCTCACCATTTACATCAACTACAAATTGGAGATCATGTCGGCCTATCGACAATTCCTCAGGATATGGGAGAACAACTTGAGCCGATCCTGTGGCGGCATCAATTTCAACATTCGACTCGTAGGTAGCTGTGTGGTCTCCTGATTGATCAGAACGGCTCATGATGACTTTTGCTTCCAGCTTATCGGGATCTGTAAGATTCGTTCCCACGGGTAGAGGCACGGCGATGGTTTCAGGCAATTCCGCTTGGGACACAACTATCACGGAGAAATCGAAGTTCAGACGAGATGGATCGATCCGCACTCCCTTGACCTCTAAAATTTTAGCCGCGGTCGCTGGATTGGTATAATGAGTTAGACCTGAAGTATCTTTGTATGTTTGTTCAATTCCTATGGATTCCGCTGCTGTTTTCAATACCTCATAAGTTTTTGTCAATTGCGCCTCCAGTAAGTGCCGCCGCTTAATTTTAATCAATAAGCTCATCTGTAATAATACATTATCCAGGCATACAAAAAAAGGCTCCGGGCTGTCTTAGGTGTGCCGATCATACTCATTCCTGCACATTCCAAGTTGATTGCAGCAGCTTAATTCTCTCAGAGCACCCCTGGATGCCGACGTTTACCGGATCTGCTCCGTGGAGGCGACGGTATGATGTTAATAATGGATGCAGAAGTATGGAAAGAAAAGAAGTGGGAGCGCAGGTCTGCGTTATGCATCGAAACTAAAGAGCTGGAGCGCTGTAATTGGTCAGAGAAAATATGCCGGCGGCCGGCGATCAGAGTTTACGGAAGCGTTTTTACCTTTAGGCCCAGTCGCCAATTCACCCTGAAACGGCATACCACATTTTCTTTGTCCTGAAACATAAGGTAGCCGTTTTGGGCGCCAAAGGTGAACAAATCGCGGGTTAGCGCTACGTCCTCTCGGCAATATTTCTCAAGCAACTCCATGTTGCCTTCCCTGAACCATTTCGGAGCGTCTATTCCATCACCTATTTTGCATCGACCGAGCGTATGTTTTGCCAGATGATCCAATTTTAACCTAAAGCCCAAACATTGTTGAACTTCCAGGAGCATATCCAAATTCGGCAATCTTCTGAGATTTTCTTTCGTATAGGCTTTCAACACCTCATAGTCAAAACGAACGTGATTGAATCCCACAACCAGATTTGCCGACTGCAAATAGCAGACTAGATCATCAACCGTCTCTTCGGTGAATGTTTTAAAACCGTCATCCTCGTTACAGGTAACCGCCACCGACAATCCCATTCTGTGGATATTGGCCCAGCCGCCTACTTCATTGGCGAGCCTCTGAGTTTCTAAATCAAAAAAGATTATTTTACCTGTGTATGGGTTTTTGACTTCAACAGCGGGAATCGGAATTCCACGCCTTTTGGGAGCTGCTGAGGGCGCTTTCCTGGCGGCTGGTTTGCCGGGCGATTTGCTTGTTTCACCAGCCGAAGCCTCATTTTCAGGGGCAAATTCAGGAAATAACAAAATACGTCGCCTTTTTTCGGCTTTTTCTTTTAGCGCCATCGACGCTGCTTGAAACCAGGAGACCGGCTGTTCTTGCGGCAAAGCGATTGATTTCCGGTTTTTGACGCCTGCTTCGGCGGTACCCATTTTTTTGGGGGGTTTACTCTTACCGTCAAGAACTTCAGGGTTTACCAAGTTCCTAACGGGCGTTTTTCTCACAATGGGTTCGTGTATTAGATCCGGATTCAAAAGCATCCGAAGTGTTTGGATGCAAGCCTCTTTATCCAGCGGCTTATTACCTGAGCCGCATTTAGGGGAATGGATGCACGAAGGGCAGCCTTCCAGGCATTCGCAAGTCTCAACAAGTGTCTTTGTCTTCAAAAGTAAATCTTCAATAATATCGAAGGCGCGGTGACTTAGCCCCACGCCGCCCGGATGTCCGTCATAGATAAACACCGTCGCTTTGCACACCTGCTCATGTTGAGTAGTGCTGATACCGCCAATATCGTTTCGATCGCATAGGGCGAACAAAGGAAACATCGAAATAGCCGCGTGTTCAAGGGAGTGAATTCCGCCCATAAAATGAAGGCCTGATTTTTCAATCACTTCTTTAACGCTATCTGGAATTTCAATCCAAATTCCAATGGTTTCAAAGTGCACCGGAGGCAATTGCAGCTCAACAACCCCTATCAGCTCCTGTCCGGAGACTCGACGCTTTTCATACGAGGTAATGACTTCAGTAACTTTCAGTCTAGCTTCCTTAATGCTAAAACCCGCGACGTCTTTAGATCTGATGGGAGTTCCCATTACTTCCGTGGTCTTCTCGGAAAGAGCTTTTGTGTAATATTTTAAACGTGCCGGACTTACGGATATGTTGCGTCTTTCTAAATCAAGTTTTTTGACGAGGAACTGCTGAGCCCTATGCAGATAAATCGCCCCTTCGTGGCATTCAGTGAAGACACGTATACCCGATGAACTGCCGATTAATTTACGGCTTTCCTCAAGAAAAATACCGAAGGATTCTCCGATGCCTCGTAGATCCACGTTGCGCTGGGGCCGCATAACCGTGGAATGCAGGCCTATTTTGCTTCTAAATAAGGCGCCTGCAGTCTCGAGGTCGACTATTGCGTCCTTCACTTCCGGAATGGCGGCAAAAGCTTCGTCCTCGGTTATGGGAACTTCCGCCGCCGCGCACAAGAGATGTTTTTTCAAAACTTCCTTGTTGTAAGGATCCAACACCGCTTCTTCGCACGAGCGCTGAAAAAAATCATCGGGATTATTCATGAAGTAATGGTCAAGAGCGTCTTCGCCGGCAATGAGAGTAATGGCGCTCGGTTTGCCTGCTCTACCTACTCGACCACCCCGTTGCCAGGTGTTTATGACGGTCCCGGGATAACCAACGAGAATACATAAATCCAAGCCGCCGACATCTATTCCCATTTCCAACGCTGAGGTGGAAATGACGCCGTCCATTTCCCCGGCGAATAGCTTAGATTCGATCTCCCGCCGTTCTTCAGGTAAAAATCCCGCGCGATAGCTACTAACGCGATCCTTAAGTTCCGGCGCCCATTGATTGACCCATGTCGTGATCAGCTCGGTAATTTTGCGGGCTCTGGTAAATACTATTGTTTTTAGCCCGGACTTTAAAGCCTTGATGAACAGCTTTGTCGCCACGACATTTAAACTTAGATGAGGTCTGAGAAATATGAAATGTCTCTCGGATGAGGGAGCCCCGGATGAATCTACAACCGAGACTTCTCTATTGATCAGTGTCGAAACAAACGATCCGGGATTTGCAATGGTAGCCGAACAGGCAATAAATTGAGGGGTGGCGGACCAGCGCTTACAGATACGTAAAGTTCTTAACAAAACTTGAGAAATATGGCTGCCGAAAATCCCTTTATATGTGTGAACTTCGTCGAGCACAATGAACGAAAGATTCTCGAAGAACGACTTCCAGGTATCATGATACCCCAACATTCCCAAATGGAGCATGTCGGGATTTGTAATGAGTACGCGAGGTGGGCTATGCTTGATCCGGCGTCTTTCCGGTTCCGGAGTGTCGCCGTCATAAACTGCGGCGGTGATCCCCGAGTCGCCGGCCAGCGCAAGAAATGATTCCAACTGATCACGTTCAAGGGCCTTGAGGGGGAATAGGAACAAGGCGCGAGCGTTTGGATCTGAAAGCAATCTGTCGAGCACGGGGATCTGAAAACACAATGTTTTGCCGCTAGCGGTGCTTGTGGAAACCACTATGTCATTCCCCGCTTTGGCAAGTTCGATGGCTTCAGCTTGATGTGAGTAAACCCGCTCAATGCCGGCGTTCTCGAGCAATCCGTAAACCTGTGGATGAAGACCCGTAGGAACGTCTCGCAAACTCGGATCGGCTTCGGGAAACATCCTCTGATGCTCAATCTGCCAGTCAAAGCCGCCTGCTAATTTCAACCATCCAAGAAAATCATTCAGCACTGTTTATACCGTCACTCTTTAAGGAGTTGTAAGTTGTGAGAAAAGGTTAGGTAATATATATAATGAGTGGCCGGGATAGTAATCACAAATTTTGAGGATAGTCAACAGCGGATCGTAATTACAACCGCCTGTATTAAAATGATAAACATGAACATTGAAGTTAAAAAAACGGCCGGGTTACCCCGTATCTTGTTAAGCTTAGCTTGCATACTATTATTCGTGTGCCCTAATGAAGCGTATTCCGCTCCGCCGCACGCCAACGGCTCCGGTCTGCGGAAAGTCCCCACCCAAATCGGCGATACTTCCATCCAGTCTTATGTTGCGGACTCGGATCGGACAAGAATTGACGGGCTTTTGGTGTGGAATACCATCGGGGAAAATCAAGGCTTACTGTTGGATTTCGTTCGTCCCGGGGAATACGCCATCCACATGCAGGGCATGAAATTCCCGATAGACGCCGTCTGGATCGACGAGAAGGACGTAATTACTCTAGTTTACAAGAATATTCAGCCGAATTCAAACATGACATATCCTGCAATGTTTCCGGTTCGCTATTGCCTGGAACTCAAGGCCGGTTTCTGCAAAAGACATAATGTGCGCATCGGGCAAAAGGTAACTTTTTCCAAGTGAGTGAGCGCCTAAGACCTGTAGAGTAGTTATACCAATTTGGAATTTAGGTTTAGTCCGTCATTCATCGGATTCTTTCGAATCACTCTTAGCAGCCGTTGCGGCGCTTCCTCAGCTTCCCGATCTTTTTCAGGTGAAGCGTACCGGAGGTGGAGCCTCACGCCGCTGTCTCAGGAGGTCTCATCTGACGTGGCTTGACAGTCTTGTGAATCTCCGCCTCTGCAACATCTTTAGCCGTCTCCAGATCATAGCGAGTTTGGAGATTCATCCAAAAGCCGGGGGTCATCCTGAAACATCGAGCCGGACGAAGCGCCATAGTCGCTGTAATCGCACGTTTCCCATTCACGATCTGATTCACTGATCTGGGATCTACACCAAGCCGGCGAGCCAGCGCATTTTGGCTCAAGCCTAGCGGCCTCATAAATTCTTCCAAAAGGATTTCACCCGGATGTATAGCCGGTAGTTTTTTCATGTTTCTCTCACCTTCCGTGGTCAATGGTAGTCACAGACTTCCACATCATAAGCGTTGTTGTCATCGTCCCATGTAAAGCAGACACGGTATTGATCGTTACCTCTTTGTTCCTTTCCACGATTACAAAGGGTCGTGAGCGTCAGCCTTCCCAATGGACGAAAAATTCTTGATCTTCACTTCACCGTCAGGGAAACGAGCCACGACCTCGAGAGTGCCTCCCATTGCTTCAATAGTCGCCCGCAGTGTTGAGATATAAATGTCCGCGCGCTTTTCCATTTTGGCCACGTTGGGTTGTTTAATGCCCAACGCATCGGCAAGTTTTTCTTGAGAAATTCCCCGCGCACGCCTCAGTTCGTGCAGCGCCATTTCAGCAACCATTTTTTTGTAGATAGCATCAGAACGGGCGATTGCTTCGGCGGACATTTTGGCTTCCAGTTCAGCAAATTTCCGAGCCATTTTTTGAGTCCTCCTGCTTCAGAGTTTCCAAATGTTCATCATAAAGGCGCTCTGCAATGAGCAGGTATTTTTCATACCAACGATCATCTCCAGTTTTGTCTCCACCGATCAGCAAAATCGCGCACCGGCGAGGGTCAAAGGCATGGAGTACACGAAAAGGGCGACCGGCGTGCTGAATCCGTAGTTCACGCATGTGATTGTATCGTGACCCTTTAATCCCGCCGGCGTAAGGAAAAGGAAGCTTTGGACCATAGTCGCCTAGAAGGTTAACTCCGGCTCTTACCGTTTCCTGCTCTTCTTCGGTAAGGCTGTCCCACCACTCGCCAAATTCATCCGTGTATTCGACGTCCCATATCATATGAATAATATACTCCAACAGGTATATATCGTCAAAGGTATAAGCAGCCTCCTTTGCGTTTCATGGCACATACGGTGGACGGCTATGGAAGACACGTGCCGGGCTGTTCAGTAGTCTGTTTCATTTATTGTCCCTTCCCTGAACATTCGCCACATATGAATACCGCATTTTTTTAAAAGACGCGAGACTATTCAAACGGCTCTATACAATCAATTGCGTCGTACCCCAGTTTGTTCACCTTTGAACTCACAGGTATAATGAGCATCATATCACTTGGTAGGGGCGCCATTATTCTACCCAGCTCATTTAGAGGAGTTGTCGGATCCAGCCACGCGGTGTAATCCTCCGGTCCGACAATTACCGGCATTCTATCGTGGAGCCCAGCCACAAGATCATTGGCTTCCGTCGTAATAATCGAGAAGGATTCAACTATTTCTCCCTCAGTCGACTTCCACCGCTCCCAAATGCCGGCAAACGCGAAGGGTTTATCGTCCGAGAGACCAATCAAATGCGGGAGCCGTCGCTTATTCTCCTTCTTCCATTCATAAAAACCGTTTGTAGGGACTAGACACCGGCGATTCTTAAAAGCTTTCTTGAAGGAAGGTTTAATTGCTATGGTTTCACATCGGGCGTTGATTAATTTTGCTCCGGACTTCGGATCTTTAGACCATTCCGGGATTAGCCCCCATTTAGCTTTTTTCCATTCTGGTTGACCTGTTGCTCCATGTATCGCAACTATGATGGAAAATTCCGTTGGGGCAATATTATAACGAGGGCCGGCGGGGAACGGCTCTGTAAGTTCAAAGCAATCCTGCACTTCGGTAGCCGGGGAATAGATAACAAATCTTCCGCACATTTGAAAATCCGTTTAGGTATGGTTTGTTTACGACATTTTATTATATATTGTATACCTAATACCTTAGGGAGAGCGTATACTAAGGAATTGGAATTTACTTCGTCTATTCAGCCAAAAAATTTATTATACTGACGACAGTATTGTGGATCAAACGATGAATAATGACACAAAATGTTTGATTGTGGACGATGAAATTTTTATCGGCGAGATCCTGAGCAGGTGGCTCACCGCCGAAGGATATACTTGTGTTACGGCAACCAATGGAGAAGACGCTCTCAACCTTTTGAATTCAGATTCCTTCCAGTTAGTAATCTGCGACATAATGATGCCGGGAATGTCCGGTATGGACCTACTTACAATCATAAAACCTTTGTTTCCGGATGTTGCGGTTCTGATGGTCACAGCCGTAGATGACAGAAACACCGCGGTTTTGACTCTGGAACTCGGCGCTTACGGCTATATAATTAAACCTTTCGATAGAAATGAAATTTTAATCAATGTTGTTAATGCTCTGGAACGCAGACGCCTTACAATTCTGTCCCACGAGTACGAACGACAGCTCGAAATTAAAGTTCAAGAGCGCACCGCGGAGCTTCGCCGTAGAGAAGAAGAGATTCTGTACAGACTGACTTCGGCTACAGGCTTCAGGGATCACGAAACAGGCGCACACGTGAACAGAATCGGTCTATATTCCGCTGAAATGGCGCGAGCATTGGGTTGGAGAGAAGATGAAATTAGGGACATTCGGTTTGCCGCGCCCATGCATGATGTCGGCAAGATTGGGATTCCGGACAAAATTTTGCTCAAGCCCAGAAGTCTTACTCCCGAAGAATTCAGAATCATGAAACGGCACACTGAGATAGGCGCGAAAATACTCGATGGAGCTACGGCGCCGTTGCTCAGAATGGCGCGTGACATAGCCTGGCGGCATCACGAACGTTGCGATGGGTCCGGGTACCCGGATGGTCTTGTCGGCGACGCAATTCCTATGGCTGCACGGATTGTCGCGGTTGTTGATGTGTATGACGCTCTGGTCCACACCAGGATTTATCGGCCGGCCTTCACCGATGAACAGGCTTTGTCAATAATGATCGCCGGAGACGGCGAGTACTTTGGAGACGATGTTTTTGATTGTTTTCTAAGCCTGCTGCCAAAATTTAGAGAAATTAGAGCGGAGATCATAGAAACCAAGCGTGAAGCGGCGCTCCGATTATGTGAGTAGGGCTAGTCCAATGCAATTTACTGAATTAGTAGTAAAAAGGAACGCTCAGTGACGTGTGATAAATGCGGTCGAGATTTGCCTGAGACGGCGGACCAACAATTTTGCCCTTTCTGTGGGCATAACCTCAGCCAAGATCAGGAATTCGAAGATTTTAAATCACCTGAAACTCTTGATTTCAATGCTGCGCCAGATCAATATGATTCAGAGATTCCATGGGAAAACCCCGAAAAGTTCGGATTTTTCCAAAGTCTTTTCTTGACTACAAAGAATGTGTTGACCGGAGGTCCCGCGTTTTTTCGAGATATTCGGGACGATGGAGGTTGGACCCAACCACTCACTTATGCCCTCATTCTTGAAACATTGGGATCGCTCATTGGATATGGCTGGTCATTAGCGTTTGGCAGCGCAAATCTTGTTTCCGGAACATCCCCCGGACCTTCCCCTCTATTGATTGCGGCAATACCGATATTTGCGCTGATGGTCGTAATTGTTTGGGCCGGGGCTATCCATCTAACGCTCGTGATACTCGGCGGGGCCGGCAAGCGGTATGAGGCTACGCTTAGGATAATTTCATATTCTTCCGCCACGGAAATTTTGGCGGTAATACCGCTGATCGGCGGCATTGTCAGTCTTATCTGGAAACTTTATCTTGTGGTTTACGGAATAAAGGAAGCGCATTCAACAACAACAGGCACGGCCGTTTTGGCTATTTTACTGCCTGCTTTTGTGTGTTGCAGCGCTCCATTATTTATCCTGGGCGGATTGCTTTTTTCACTTATTTAGCGCTTACGAGCGGCATTAATACTAGATCAACAAAATATTCAGCAATGATTAAAAACTTCTCGGCGTCTGAACTATGGACACTTACCGGGTAAGGAGGTGTGGTGAAATTTCGCAATTTAACGATGCTTCTTGTTTCAATCATGTTTTTCATGGCGGCCGCTGAAATAGGAGCTCAGAAACCATCAATGACACAGAAAATCATAACTCTTGAGGGTGTAGTGGGGCTGGATGTATACAAGAAAGCCGGCCTATCCAAGTTAACCCGGGACGAGCAGAGAGTTTTGCAAGAGTTTATAGAGAGATACGGCAAGTCAATTGCTCAGTCGGTAGAGAATGATTGCAAGTCCGGCAAGATCCGCAAATGAAAATTGCATATTCATCTCGGCTCT
>JBBSBY010000052.1:0-25400 GCA_038250835.1 Desulfomonilales bacterium
CTTGTGCTCTGTGACGAGGTGTTTTCAGGCCTCAGCATGAGTGAAATGGCGAGCATGGTCCCTCTGATGGAAAAGCTCCAGATGGAAGGCATAACGCTAATCATGATCGAACACCGTCTCAGGGAGCTATTCCGATTGACGGATAAGGTCATGGTCCTCAACTTCGGATGCAAAATCGCTGAAGGGACTTCCGATGAAGTGATGGGGTTGAGCGAAGTTAAAGAAGCATATTTCGGCTCCGAGGAGGTCTTTGACTATGTTTGAGGCCAAGGGTTTGATGGTCTTTTACGAAAATATGCTCGCTCTTAACAACGTCAGTCTGACCTGCGACAGAAACCAAATCATTGGCGTATTTGGAGCAAACAGCGCGGGTAAGTCAACACTGATGTACACGTTATCAGGAATTATGTTGGACATCCGCAAAAAGGAAGAGATGGCCGGTGGTGAGCGCATAACTCTAAAGGGTGATGTTGTTTACGAGGGACGATCCATATTTCACGACAAGCCCTCAAAAAGAGCTAAAGCCGGAATTGTATTATGTCCCGAACGTAGAAGGATTTTTCCTGAAAGTTCCGTTGCCGAAAATCTGAAAATCGGCGGTTATTTAGCTACCAAAAGCGAAGCTGCTGAAACCTATGACTATGTTATGACGATTTTCCCCGCCTTAAAACGGCTTACCAAACGATTAGGCGGATTTTTGAGCGGTGGTGAACAACAGATGCTCGCCATTGGTAGAGCTTTAATGGCGCAGCCGAAACTATTACTTTTGGATGAGCCTTTGCTGGGACTAAGTCCGGCAGTTCAATACCTGCTCGCCAAATCCATAAAGGCAATCCGAGACGAGCGGAAAGTCGGCATTCTCGTTTCCGAGCAATACGCCAGGCCAGTTATGCCGATCATCGACTATGGCTACATATTGGAAAACGGCGCAGCGGTGGTTGAAGGCACAAACACTGAATTGATGAACAATCCGGATGTCCGCACCGCTTATTTTGGGGCCTAAACAATGGAAAACGAACTGATCATTACCCGCTTTGAAGCGGCATGTGAAAAATACCCGGATAATACCGCCATCATCTTCTTGGGAGACAAATTTACGTATCGTAAACTCAAAGATTTAGTGGATCGCTGCGCGACGACATTTGCTTCGATGGGGATCAAAAAGAGTGATCCAATTGTTATATACTTGTCGAATTGCGTTCAATTTGTAATCGTTTTTTTGGCGGCTCAAAAATTGGGGGCGCCTGTTGTCCTCGTGTCTCCGATATATACCTCCCATGAAATCGAGTACATGATCAAAGACTCCAAGGCCAAGACAGTCGTCTGTCACGATACCAATTATGGCTATGTTAAAGAGATTATGCCTTCAACGGAAGTGCGGCACGTGATAGTGACAAATTTGTTGGACATGGTTTCATGGCCAAAGCGAATGATTAGCTTCTTGTTCGACCGAGCGCCTCACGGCAAATTCGAGAAAACCGCTGAAGTCACGGCGTTCCGTGACTTGTTCAAGAGCCCGCCCAATCCACCGCAAGTGGAAATAGATCCAATAAACGATCTCTCGTACATACTGTATACCGGCGGTACAACCGGCTTTCCCAAAGGTGTTCCGGGCAATCACTGGGGTCACATTTCCTATGTTAACGACATAACCGACAATGTTTTCTCAGAGCATCTGCTGGATGGAACCGATGTTTATATCGCAGTAAACCCTTTATTCCACATCATGGCTTTGGGGTTGTTTATGGCTGTGGGACTCAACAAGGGCAACGCCACCGTGCTCATGCCCGTTCCGCAGGTCGACGCAATACTTGACGCAATCCAGAGACACGGCGTCAGATGGATGTTGGGAGTGCCGGCGCTATATCGTATGATTCTGGAAAACGATAGACAGGAATTTTATGACTTGAGTTCGCTGAAATACTGCTATTGCGGCGGTGATGTTCTCCCAAGAGAAGTCCTCTTTAGGTGGAAAGAGCGAGTCGGCATCCCGATTTATCAAGTCTATGGCTCAACGGAAGCCGGTCATATCACATATTCAAGGTTGTCTGATCCCGATCCTGAACCTATGTCCATCGGTCTGCCTTTGCCGTCCAGAAAAACAATTGTAGTTGATCCCATCACATTGGAGCGAGTGCCTGTGGGTGAATCAGGCGAGTTGTTGGTGACTTCAAAATTTGCGATGAAGCAGTACTTGAACAAACCCGAAGAAACGGAAAAATCTTTTGTTAAGCTGAACGGCGATATTTACTATAGAACCGGAGATTTCGTCAAAACGGGTGTAGACGGTCAGATCTATTACGTGGAGCGTTCGGCCGACATACTCAAGCATAAAGGTTATCGAGTTTCGGCGTCCGAGGTCGAAGCCATACTACAGGATCATCCGGTCGTTGTCGGCGCCTGCGTGGTAGGAGTCCCCGACCCGAAGGTGGGGGAACGAATCAAGGCTATTGTTGTTATGAAGGATGACGCCAAAGGAGTTGGGGCTTCGGAACTCATACGGTTTTGCGGTGAAAGATTAGCGTCTTACAAAGTTCCTTCTTACATCGAGTTCAGGGACATGCTGCCGAAATCCAAAGTGGGTAAATTGCTTAGACGCGAAATCCGCGACGAGGAACGCCGCAAGATGCAGAAAGACAAACGGTAATTGTTTCAGCTTGTGCTCAGGCGCTCGCTCCGAAGAACAAGCCGGCCGGCAATCTCCGTGGGCGCTCCACGGTAGTTGATACATGGACATGGCGCCGGCTATCGAGGTAATATGATGTAGTAATTATATTTACATAATCAAATAAGTTAAAAGTTTCCGATTGGGAACTAAGATTAGTATTTTGTTTAACACCTCCTCAAATCCTCGTATACGACAAAATTATCCAGGCAGCTACCGAGAAGTCCTACATATAGCAACCCCTCTCATTTTATCTACAGCCTCGCTGACCATGATGCTGTTCGTGGATCGTATCTTTCTTGCGCGCCACAGCGTGGAAGAAGTAGCCGCCGCGGTTCCTGCGGGAATAACTTATTTTACGATATGCTCTTTCTTCATCGGAATAGCTGAATATGCGAATTCAATTGTGGCCCAGAATTACGGGGCAGGGCGCTTTAGTGAGTGCTCTAAAGCCGTTACACAGGGCATGCTCTTTTCGGTGATTTCAATGCCTCTGATATTGCTCTGCATTCCTCTTGGGTTAGCGGTGATAGATTGGGGTGGACACGATCCGGGTATAGCTGTTCTTGAAAAAGACTACTTCACAATTCTAATGTTCGGCGGGGCTTTGCTGCCGTTCAACGCTGCCGTCTCCTGCTTTTTTTCAGGACGCGGCAGGACCAGGATAGTAATGTGGGGGAACCTGGCCGCAAATCTTGCCAATATCGGCCTGGCGTATGTGCTCATTTTCGGGAAGTTGGGGTTTCCTGAACTGGGAATTCACGGCGCGGCTATAGCCACTGCAGTGACTAACGCCATACCCGGCGCTTATTGGTTGACGCTATTTCTTTCGGATAAATATCAATCAAAATACGGCACAAGAAAAGCCTTTGTCTGGGACAAGGGGATGTTCACGACTTTACTGAAGTATGGAATTCCTTCCGGAGCGCAATTCTTTCTGGATGTGGCGGCGTTTACCGTCTTTGTGCTGTTGGTGGGCCGACTCGGCAAGGTAAATCTTGCAGCTACCAATATTGTGCTCAGCATAGAAATGCTAAACTTTTTGCCCATGATAGGCATGTCCATAGCCACAGCCACATTAGTGGGTTGGTATTTGGGTAGAGAAACGCCGGAGTTGGCGGAAAAAAGCGTCTATTCTGCGCTGAAACTCACCCTTCTGTATACTGGAGTGCTTGGCTTCTTATTCCTGGCCGTGCCTGGACTATTCCTCAGTTTATTTATTTCCGACACCCACGCTGTTGATGATATTGAAGAAGTCATCGCTAAAGCTTCGATACTTATCCGAGTAATGGCCGTTTATTCCATGTTGGACGGAGTCTTCATTATTTTTTCAGGAGCATTGAAGGGCGCGGGGGACACCAAATTCGCGATGTGGGCTCAGGTATGTATCGCGTGGGGATTATTTGTTGTTCCCCTTTACGTGGGAATAGCTTGGCTAAACTGGGGAGTTTACGCCGCGTGGATTTGCGTTCTATTGTACGTTGTTTTTTTAAGTATAGTTTTTTGGTGGAGATTTCGCACAGGCAAGTGGAAACAAATTAGCCTGCTTAGAACCTGAAGCTAACTTTTCTTTAGCCGCAATGTTTTTTTTTAAAACTATAGAAACTTTTTTTAAACTGCGGTTGACTATATAAATTAAAGCGGCCGTGAAATATACCAATACCGGTGGATTCCTGTTGCGCAGCAGTTCCAGATAAAATTTGACGAAAGAGTTTGTCTCCGTTGTCTCTCCTTAATTCCCGAATCTTCCTTGAAATAGAAAACGAACGCAGAGGTTCTACTCGGTATGGCGACCATTGCTCCGACTGAATCTCTGCGTTTAGTTCTAATTCTATTAACGCAAGCCGAACTGAAAGCTGTCTGCCGTGCTCAAGCACTCAAATGCCGCAACATTGTCATCTCAAAATTCACTTAATACTCAGGTTAAATAACTCCAGAGCTCTCAAAGCCGAAACGGCTCGGGAATGAACGTCTTGTGGGGAGCTTCAAGCGCGGCTTAATTACGATTCTCAATAGCTTCAGGAAATCACGCGCCGTCGGCGGGAGAAGGGAACGTCCGAATCTCTGCGTCCGTCAACACCTCTTGAGAGATCTTCGCTCCGAATTTGTCCTCCCGTAACGCTCAAAGCCGGCTTGACTTTTCGGCGCATAGGAATGAAGATGTAGTCATAGAATTGACTGATTGAAAAAATTTCATAAAAATGACTGAATTACTCCAGAACCGAGAAAACCTAATTGTCCAATGATGAATTGTTGATAATCAAGAACAACAGCTAAATCTTAATTGCTTTTATTAGGCAAATGCCGGTAGGTTAAATCCTTTAATTAAGAAGTCCTATTTTCAAGTAGGAAACAGTTGTCGATCTTTCTTAAAGTGTTTGCTGCGGCATTCCGGCTATTGTAATAAAGATACCTAGAATTCATCTAAATTGTTCATACAGATAGTTGATCCGCCATTGTATGTACAAGGCGTCGTTATTATGAATAGGTGATGTTTAGCTTTCAGAGGTAATAGTATGCTCTTGGATTCAAATAGAAAGTTTAGTATCGGCGCAGAATATTCGGCGGAGACGGGGACAAATTTCCGCGTCTGGGCTCCAAAACGAAAAAAAGTCGAAGTTGTTGTGGAACCTGGTCAAACAAATAGCTCAGATCGAAAGACAGTTGAGCTGCGCCCAGAGGACCACGGATTCTTTTCAGCCACACTTTCCGAAGCCGGACCGGGAGATTTATACTGGTTCAAACTTGATGGCGAAGACAACCTGTATGCGGATCCCGCCTCGAGATTCCAACCGGAAGGTCCGCACGGCCCTTCTGAGATCATAGACCCTCAGGCATATAACTGGAGGGACGGCGAATGGAAAGGACTTAAGATCCGTGGGCAGGTCATATATGAAATGCACGTCGGCACATTTACATCGCAAGGCGACTATAGAAGCGCCGCCGGCCAAATTCCGGAACTGGCCGATTTAGGAATAACCACCATCGAACTCATGCCGCTCGCGGAGTTTGCAGGTAAATTCGGGTGGGGTTACGATGGTGTGGATCTGTATGCTCCGACTCGATTGTACGGCAGACCGGAAGATTTAAAATATTTTGTTGATGAAGCTCACAAGCATGGATTAGCCGTAATTCTTGATGTGGTTTACAACCATCTCGGTCCTGACGGAAATTATCTTAGAGAATTTTCAGACGATTATTTCACAGACAAACACAAAACTCATTGGGGCGAAGCTATAAATTTTGACGGTCCGAACAATCAATTTGTTCGAGAATTTTTCATTGAAAACGCCAGGTATTGGATTGACGAATTTCACATGGACGGACTACGGGTAGACGCTACTCCTGAAATGAAGGATTCGTCGGACAAGCATATCCTCGCCGAAATATCGAATGCCGTGCGCAACGCAGCAGGTGAACGCTCGGTTATAGTAATTGGTGAAAACGAACCCCAGGATGTAACCCTCGTGACTGCGCCGGATCGTGGGGGCTATGGATTTGATTCCTTATGGAATGATGATTTTCATCATAGCGCTATTGCTCTACTGAGCGGCCGGAATCAGGCATACTATTCCGACTATTTGGGAACTCCTCAGGAATTTGTATCCAGTATCAAATGGGGCTTTCTTTACCAGGGGCAACGCTATAAATGGCAGAAGCAACGCCGAGGAACTCCGACCTTCGGATTTGATCCCACAATATTTGTCCATTTCATACAAAATCACGATCAAGTGGCGAATTCAGCCAAAGGCTTGAGAATACACCAGTTGACCGGCCCTGGTCGGTTTAGAACGATGACCGCCCTGTTGTTGCTTAGTCCGGCGACTCCGATGCTTTTCCAGGGTCAGGAGTATGGGGCTTCCCAACCATTCTTGTATTTTGCTGATCATAAACCGGAACTGTCGAAATTGGTTCATTCCGGAAGAATAAAATTTCTTCGCCAATTTAATAGTTTGAGAACCGTTGAAGGAATGTCGCTGGTCTCTCCGCCACACGAGCCTGAAACATTTGAACAATGCGTATTAAACTTCGCTGAAAGAAAAACAAACCATGAAATTTATGATTTACATAAAGATTTAATAAAGTTACGTAAGCAACATCAGGCGTTTCGCAATCAGAAATATAGAGGGGTAGACGGCGCTGTAATTGGTCCTCAGGCGTTAGTATTAAGATTTTTCGATGAACATAATGGTATGGATACTCTACTCATCGCCAACTTCGGTTTGGACTACAATTTCAATCCAGCCCCGGAACCACTGCTTGCGCCTCTGAGATCCATGAGATGGCGCCTATTGTGGTCAAGTGAAGACCCTAAATATGGAGGATCGGGAACCCCCCCGCTTGATACTCCCGAAAACTGGTGGATACCCGGTCATGCTGCGGTAGTTCTAATTCCGAAGCCTGATAAAGAGGCTTAGCGTAAGGTGAGGTATTAACATTGTCGTCATGCATTTATAATTGTGGTGAAAAAAGTACAGATGTGGAGTTCCGTGTTCCGGAATCAGCGGAGAGTGCAGACCAGTTAGAAGAGTTACTCACTCTGGAATGGTTGGTAACAAACGGTCTGGGAGGCTACTCATCCGGAACGATTTGTGGAGTAAGAACAAGGCGCTACCATGGGTTGTTGATTGCCGCTTTACCTGCGCCGCTGGGCCGTATGGTCATGTTGGGTGATTTGGCCGAACAGGTGGAGTTTCCCGACGGCAAATCGATTCGTTTAGATGCTGAGAATCATTACGGCAAACCTTTGGTGTTTCATGGGGCGGGATTCACGACGGACTTTCATTTGGAACAGGGATTGCCCGTATGGAAGTATAAACTGGATGGTTATATTTTAGAAAAACGCTTAATTATGCCTTACATGCAAAACACGGCGCACATCATTTACAAATTATTGGAAGGTGAAGGTCCCGTAAACTTGAGACTTAGACCGGCCGTCAATTTCAGATCCCATGAAGCTCCTGTGGATACGGCTCTGGTTTCATCGTATTCGCTCACAATAAAGGATGATAATCGATACGAGCTTGCGGGTGGGGATCACATTCCCCCATTAAAATTCATGGTCTACGGTCAAAACGCCACGTATTCGTTTCACGCTGAAAAAATCAAAGACATTGTCTTTTGGATGGAAGAACGCAGAGGATTTTATTCTAAAAGTGAGTTATGGAGCCCAGGACATTTTCATTTGACAATAAAGAAAGACTCGACCGCAGCCATCATGGTGTCTACTCACAGTTGGGAGACCGCCAGATCGCTTACACCGGAAGAGGCCTTTAAAGCGGAACATTTGAGAAGAGACAACTTGCTGCTTTCAGCTCACAATGAAGCGGTTCAAGGACGTGGAAAGGAACTGACTTTGGCGGCGGACCAATTCATCATAAGCCCCATGGGTAGACCTCAGGACGCAGCCAGAGCAAAAGCGTCAGGGCACGAGATCCGAACAGTAATTGCGGGATACCCATGGTTTACTGATTGGGGCCGAGATACCATGATCAGCTTGGAAGGATTGACTCTGGTTACCGGCCGGCACATTGAAGCAGGATCAATACTGAGAACCTTTGCTCATTATGTACGCGGCGGACTAATTCCCAACATGTTTCCTGAAGGCGGCAAAGAAGGTTTATACCACACTGCGGATGCCACTCTTTGGTTTTTTCAGGCAATCAGCAGGTATGTGGAGGTTACCAAAGATCGGTCGACTTTACGTTTGTTACTGCCGAAGCTCAAAGAAATAATCAACAAGCATGTCGAGGGTAGCAGCTTTGGTATACATGTCGATCCGAAAGACGGGCTTCTGTCTCAAGGAGCCGTTGGATATCAGTTGACATGGATGGACGCCAAAGTGGACAACTGGGTGGTAACTCCCCGGAGAGGCAAGGCGGTAGAAATCAACGCCCTGTGGTACAACGCCTTGAAATTGGTTCACAGGTGGGTTGAGGAGGAAAACGACGGGGCCGAGTTTGCCGAACAAGTGGATCAATTGAGTAAACAAGTTAAGAAGTCGTTTAATGAAAAGTTTTGGAACCCCGAAACCCAAAGTCTGTATGACGTCATAGATGGTGAAAACGACAACGATGCATCTTGTCGTCCTAACCAGATATTTCCCATATCATTGCCGCATCCTGTTTTAGACGAGTCACGGTGGGAGTCCGTAATGCAGGTGGTTACCGATAAATTATTGACTCCCAAAGGATTGCGGTCGCTGTCCCCTCAAAGCCCTGATTTCAAGCCTAAATATTACGGTGATTTACGTTCTCGGGACGCGGCATATCATCAAGGAACCGTCTGGGCATGGTTAATAGGTCCATATATTGACGCCTACCTGAAATTAAAACCACAAGATAAAGCCGGCGCCCGGAAATTGTTGGAGCCACTGATATCTGGTTTAAATGAAGCCGGTGTGGGATCGATAAGTGAAATTTTTGACGCTGAACCGCCATTCAGTCCTAACGGCTGCATCGCGCAGGCTTGGAGTGTTGCGGAGGTATTGAGGAGCTTCGTGAAAACGGCTCCGGACCATGAGAGTGATAATGAAAATTCGTCCGAAAACTCGGCCTAATGCGAATGATAAGATATAGCAGATTTTCAAAGTTTACTCCGCCGCCTTGGCGACGGAGTAAACAAGATTAGGAATATATGCGCCGTCTAAGAAGAGGAGGCTCTCGAAGCGGAGCGAGTGTCTTTATTCTTCCTCATAATCAAGGCATTTTCTTTTACTTCGATGCTGACATTTGCATCGCCTGAACCTTTAAGAGGAGAAATTTGGATGCCGTGCTGATGGCCGAATATTTCCAGGCATTTTTCACGCCCCAAAATTTCTCGCATCTGAAGATCAATTTCTATTAGAACGCCCTCACCGTCAAACTTGTAGGTTGCATATCTGAATAGATCATCGCCACGAACTATTTCATTTATTTCGGAACCGGAGTCATTGAAGGAGAAGTGCATTGGGCCTTTCTTAAATATATCTAGGACTTGGCCCTTTTTCATTCCGAGCTTGATATCTCTATAACCTTCAGGGATTTTAGCAAAAGCCGAAGACGCTAAAACCAGGATTAGAATACTACAAGAAATTACGATGGAAAGCCGAGCTGTTCCATTCTTCATGTGAGAGCCTCCAATTGTGAAACAATTTGTCTGATAATACACTTTTACCATATAAGAGAAAAGAAAAACTTGTGTAACCATATAAACTTTTCCTGGCAACTCGCCGACAGAGCGAAAATTTTCTCATATTTTTTGATCAAGTTGTTCACCGGAGCGCGCACGCGCATCACTACGGGAACAAACATCACTTTGAGGAAAATCATTGAATACCCGTAAATACTTTGAGTAATCTATCAGGCGTCGGATTTTCAGGTCTTAAGCAAGGTTGGTTTCAATCCCTCCCCCATACTTCCGAATTGATTTGAAATTCTATAATTGATTGCAATTTAAGCATACTTTTGTAATTGCGCAAGAGACTTGTAATTAGTTTCTCCTGCGCCTGCAATGCTTTTGAATCACCGATGCAATCACCAGCGCAGAAAGTCCATATATTCTCTTCATGAGGAGCGCCCGGGGCTGGAGGTATAAACCCCGGACATAGGGAGGAGAAACACGGAATGACTGCCGACACAATTATGGCATAAAGCATGCCGTGGGATAGGAAGAGTATCGCATGTGATGATAAGTTGAATTAAAGAGCTTAAAAATAATCTGATTAGATTAGATGTATTGTGAGGAGCATTAAAGGTGTGCCCTGCCGAAGGCTAAAATATCGGATCTGTGTTCATGGTATAAGACCTACACTCATGTAGCTCATTCTGAATGAAATTACATAAATGTAAGTCTTTAGGTCGACGGTAAGCTGTTGCAATCGCAATCCACTTGGAATGACCAAAAATCTCACGGTCGTTGGAATTGGTCCTACCACCTGTGCCTGTAGCCTCTGCGATTCGACCAGTGTCTGTAGCCTCTATAGGGGCGGTAATAATAACTGTAGTCGTAATACGGCGAATACCACCCGCCATAAGGATAGTAGCCATAATCATAGAAAGTCCCCCCACGATGACCTCTGTGGTGACGTGCCCAATGTCTGCCACGGTCACGAACTTGTTCGAAGCCGACGTTCGATCCGTCCCAGGTTAAAGTGGATATTTGCGCGTTCGGAACTCCGGTAACTTCGGCGCTTACGGGAGCAGGTGTGATGGACATGAATATTAAAAATGACGGGATCGCTAAAATGTAAGTAGTTAGGCGCATAATGTTCCTCCTATTTAAGCTTGTCGGTATGACTGGGGTAGAATGAATCGCCGCCATACGCAATCCATTGCGGAGTTTTCAAAAAGCGTCAAAGACGCGTGATTAATTAAATTAAATTTATACACCCGCGGTCGGTGACGCAAATTAGATGTGATATCTGTGAATGTGTTTCGATCTGAACTTTTTTTCATACCTGTGAGAATATTTCTTGACGTAAACCCTTTAGACTTTCATATAATGCCCTTCCACAAACTTGGGAATTTTAGCTTGGGAAAACCCTCGCTCCCGCAGAAAATCTCTTATGTTAAGGATTTAGGAACAGCAAAATAGTAGGAGACATCAATGTTTAGTATTGTCGAATCCCTCATAAATCTTGTGGGTAGAGTCATAGACAATATTCTAAGTTGGCCCTTTTTATTGTTCATCTTTTTAGTGTGGCTGGTTACGCGTTTCAAAAATCAAATAGGCTCCATGTTGGATAGGAGAGGGTCAGTGCCGGCAGGTGAGCTTTCCGGTAAGATTCATAAGGAAGTTAATCCTCTCTCAAAGGATCTGAGCCTTATAAAATCACAGGTTACCGATCTGCAGTTCCAGATGCGACGAGTTGAAGATGCAAGCTCGGAAAATCGACAGATAGGCGCCCTCAATCCTATCAAGGCTAAAGTGAACATTCTTGAAGGCCAATCGCAAAAGCTGGAATCATTAATTGGCGATTTAAGCGCCGCAGACGAAAAGATCTCCAGGACTCTCAATCCCTTCCAAGATCAGCTCAAAGACTACATGACGACCCTTGATGACTTTAAGGCTAAAATTGAATTGGCGGCATCCAAAGACAATATTTCGTCGTTGAACTCGGAACTACAAAAGATCGGCGAAGACATATCGACTCTAAAGAATCAGGTTAATGAATTCCACGATAAAATCCAACAAGCAGCCGATAAAGAAGAAGTTTCGGCTTCCATTAAATCCGGAATATCAGCAGCGGAAGGCAAAATTGCGTTAGATACGAAAGCCAAATTGGAACCCGTCTCTCAAGACCTGAGCTCATTAAAAACTTCAGTTGAATCGCTACAAGAAAAAATCGAACAACTTCCAACTGCCGACGCGTTAAAGGCCATTGAGTCCGAAACGCAGAAATCGTCCGAAAGTATGTCGGCAGTGAAATCCCAGATAACTGGTTTCATCAATGATCTCGAGCTGATTCGTTCGGAACTCCAGGCGAAGCCCACCATGGATACAATTGATTCCCTAAAATCGGATTTATCGCCGCTACATGATCAGTTACAAACGCTACAGGAAGTAGTTGAGGCGGTTCAGATCCGGTTGGAATCAGAGCCGTGGAAGGAGGCGTCCTCCTCAATAAAAACAGATTTAGAGTCGGTAAGCAAAGAACTGAACAAAATTACGGACCAGTTGAATACGATTCAAAACGAGGTAAAAGATCTGGCGGCCAAGGAAGTTTCAGCAGCGCTCGAACGAGATTTGGCGCCGATCAACCAGGAACTGACGAATGTGAAAGACTCACTGGCTTCAGTTGTCGCTAAGTCGGAATTGGATCAACCGGATGAGATTACCAGGGAATTGGAGCTGTTAAGCGAGGAATTCAAGGATTTGAAAAGTTCGTTAAAAAAGCTGCAAAGTTCAGGAGCGGCTAAGACAAAGAAGAAGAAATGAGAGTTCAGTAAGCGCGGTCGCAGAAGCGGGTATTTTCCGCTCTACACTTAAACTTCAGACAAAAGTGTTCGTAGCTGCTTTGAATCTAAGACCGAAATTTCGGTGATCTCAAAACCCCCAACCGGCTTTCTGTTTTCTCTATTTACCCATAGGCACTTCGACCATTTATCTATTCGCCGTCTCATTTGGCTAGCCGCATTCGATTCCGTGGGATGAAACGAGATACATATGCCAAAGATATTATATGGAGTTATGGGGGACGCGCGTGGGCACGTGAATCACGCTTTGGTTGTTGCCCGTGAAATGCCTGAACATGAATTTCTATTTCTGGGAGGCGGCAATGTATCTTTGTTGGGAGACGCCGGCTACAACTTCGAAATAATTCCGATGCCCGGCACATTATACAAGAACAATACCGTTGATATAGTTGCGACAATTCGTAACGCCATAAAAGTGTTCGGGTCCAAATATTCGGCAACAAGACGAGTTATGGAGATAATTCAGTCCTTTGATCCGGATCTCATTCTCACTGATTATGAGTACTTCACTCCCATTGCCGCTGAAAAGTTGGGAAGACAGGCTGTTAGTTTAGATCGTCAGCATGTTATTACCCATTGTGTTTATACTGATCCGCCTGAAGAGAAGCTAAGTCGAATGATGACGAGCGCTCCGGTGAAGTGGCTGTTCAGTCGAGCTACTCATTACATAATTTTGTCTTTCTGCAATCTATCCGTGAAACGGCCCGATTTAGCCGAAGTTGTGCCGCCGTTAATAAGAAGAGAAATTATCGAATCTACTCCCGGGGACGGTGGCCATGCTCTTGTGTACCAAACTTCGCCCACTTTTCATCGGCTTTTTCCGCTGTTGCAGCGTTTGGATAGAAAATTCATTATTTATGGGTTCGGCAAAAGATCACAGCAAAAAAATTTAATTTTCAAAGAGTTTTCAAATCAAGGATTTGTGGAGGATTTGGCGTCGTGCAGGTACGCAATTACCAACGGGGGACACAACGTCGTCTCCGAGGCTTTATTTCTGCACAAACCGGTTTTCTCCTTTCCAATTAAGAACGCCTATGAACAATACATCAATTCCTATTTTTTGAAAGAAGCGGGGTTCGGCTCTTATTCCATTTCACATGAACCAAATTACCAGGATCTTCTCAAATTCGAATCCGAAATTGACATCTATACCAAAAATATTCAACGGCACAATTTTTTTGGTAACAAAATAGTGGTGTCAAAGATCCGTAGATTCATAGATCAGGATTAGCTTAGCGCATGGCGGAAGTTCTGGACATGGGGCATTAAGCGAACTAAACTGCCGTAAAATCGCATTCGCGGGTTGGGAAGTTTTTTAAAAGTAGTGAACGAATCGACCTCTCGGCGTTTGTAGCGGCGAGGCGCCGCCGACACTGATTAACGATTCGTCGCTCATCTAATCCACACCGGCCGCAGGAAATCCTAAGACTCTGCGTGTAAAATGTGATGCCATAAATTGCCGGCTGTGTGTCGGATTGCTGCCGGCCTTTTTTACTGAGAATGGATTAGCAATGTACCGGCTGTAAGGACTTACAATGCTAAAAAATCGAATACGTATATCATATTTATGTTTGGCGCTTGCCATGTCCGGTCTGGTCTTCGGTATTGCGCATCAACACGGGTTCACAAATTTCTACATGGTCAATGACGATACCCGTCAGCAGACTTATTGGATGCAGCAATGGCAGGACCCTGAGCTTTATAAAAATGATCCGCTCACCCAATATGCAAAGAGTTATGTGCCCTGGGGCATTAAAGCTATAAATTTCATACCCGCCAGATTCATTAATCCACTCACGTTTTCTAAGATTCTAGCCGGCATTCTATTCGTAATCTCTTCGCTATTTCTCTTTGGTTTAGCTTTGCAGTTTAATGATGAAATCTCAGCTTTCTTGAGCATATGCGTCTACTTTCTCATGGGATCTTTTATGATGAAGATTTCGGGGGGAATATCGCAAAGCTTTGTTTTTCCGTTGCTTATCGCATATCTATACTTCATTTCCCGTGACAATTTGAAAGCCGCGGCAGTTACAATTTTGGCGCAGTCGGTCCTTAACCCATATTGCTTTCTACTATGCACTGTGACTCACATTTTTTATCTCTTGCACAACCATCTTGACTCTATTCTTGCTGTGTTGCGAAAAATATATGGTTCGTTTTTGTCCTTGATCGGTAAAGAGCGATACGAGAGGCCGACGTATTACCGTCCCGCCTCTCTGGAGAAGCTCCCGGGAGAACCGCTGATTCCCCCGATGACCTTTCTCTTGCTCAATGTGCCTATCCTAGTCGGCGTCGTGCTGATGTTTTTCAAGTACGTCGTGTGTGTGAATCCTGAGATCGGCCGCCTCATTACCGAGTCACAGATGATAGGTCATCCCGAATACACCAGCGCCGGGAGATATGAGCTCTATCCATTACCGTCACTATTCCGAGAATTATTCATTAGTCCATGGATTTTCAATGCCCCATTCACGCAAGCCGGTCCCGTGATTGGTTGGATTTACATGAGCATTCTGGTGCTTGTAGTTGTTTACGCAGTGCTTAATTGGAAACGAATCGGCTCATTTAAACCCTTTAGAGTTTTCCTGTATCTCGCTCCGGCTTCATTGTTGCTGTACGCAGTATCCAGAGCTTACTACATAAAACTCTTTATCCCCGGACGCTACATAGAATATTCAGTGAATATTTTTTATTGTTTGGTTATCGCCGTGTGTATCAGAATTGCTATAGAATCTATGGGATTGCGCAAATGCGCCGTGCCGATTGTAGGCGCCTTGGCTCTTTTAGGGGCAATCAGGTTGCACAACGTGGGTCTTTATGATTTTTCACGCGATGCGGGTTTATACAATTATTTTGATCAGCAGACAGCCAAATCCGCTTTGGTCGCGGGACATCCCGAATTGATGGATAACGTGCTGACTTTCGGAAAGCGCAAAGTGTTCGTTAGTTATGAACTGTCTCACACCTGGATTCAGCCATATTGGTCAAAGATAAAGAAAAGAACAGAGGACTTTTTCGCAGCATATTACTCTACGAATCCAGATGATGTGAGAAAATTTGCAAAAGCAAACGGTATTGATTTTCTGGTGGTCAGAGAATTCGATTTCAGTCCTGACGCGTTCAAGGCGCCTGTGTATTTCCAACCGTTTGATGATCAGATCAAATCAATAGCTCGTCCAGACGCTAAATTTGCCGTACTGGACAAAGAATCATTCCCACCCACTTTTATGTGTATGGGCATACGAGTGCTGAAGATGAGTTCAAAGAATGAATAACCCATGGATTTAAAAAATGAAAAGGAGGAACCGGCTCCCCAAATTCTTTGTAATTCACCGACAATTTAGGTATAGTATACTTGCTGGTCCTCCATGTATTAAGTCTATTAAAGTAATATAAAACATAGTTTTACCTTTCACGAGGCGCTACACGGCAAAAAAGGAGATGATTACCTGATCCTCGAGGTTAGCCCGAGAGGGAGCTTAGACATTGACGGCAGTCCAGCGGCCCAAGACCGCATTGATTCCAAGATGGCTCAAGTCAACAGTAAGCATTCGAAGCTCCTTACCGTTCTTAGAAAGTATTTTTGCTATGCTCTCGGATCAGGTCCATCAAAATCGCCAAAACTCAACCGTATCAATCCGAATCACCGATTGAAATCAGTGTCTATATAGAAGGTTTGTCATGAAGTCCCATTCGAAAGAGAAAAGAGCTGAAATCCATGCGGGTTCATTTCTCCATAACTATAGAATACCATCATTACTTGTTGCAGGTATTTTAATAACCGCCCTGCTTACCGTGTTTGTCTACACTTCCGAGAAAGCTGCCGCTGAACGAGAATTTAAGGATGATTCTTCACGCGTCATTTCACTGCTTCAGAGCTGGTTGAACACACATGAAATTATTTTAAAGTCGCTTCAGAAGATTCATGCCGGCGCGGGCCACATAAATCGGCGGAATTTTGAAATCATCGCAAAGACTTATTTAGAACAATTCAAAGGCTTAGAGGCAATTGGTTGGATACCTGTAGTATCTAAAAATGAAATCAGTAAGTACCTTAACCAAACGGCCGCAGAGGGAATTAATGACTTCATGGAAGTGGCCAGTAATCCGGAATCTATAACGCAACACGCAGAACAAAGCGAAGAGTACCATCCAATCTTGTATTTGGAACCTCACCAAAAGTATTCATCATATGTTGGAATGAATATCGAATCCATGGCCATTTCAGACTCAGTTCTTGAAGAAGCTAAATCATGCGGTATGGCCGCTTCGGAAAGTATTGATTTAGGAGATGACAATCATGGCTTTATAGCGATTTTGCCGATAAATAAAGGCTCTCTTGGATCGGAATCCGACGAAATAGAAGGATTCTATCTAGTTATTCTGAACGCCCGCAAATTGGTAACTCAGTTAATGGAAGATGGAACCGGCAAAAGAATTGCTTTTGTTCTATCCGATTATTTCAGTAATGATGATAGAGGTTTTCTGTACTCTTACCCGAATTCTTTAAGCGTCAAAGCTTCTCAATCTCAATTCGACAAAAAAAGTTATGAAGGGACTATAAGCGCTTTCGGCCGCAAGTGGCGCTTAAATTGTTCGCAACCGCCTCAACGTATGGGAGCAAATCACAATGTGAGCGGATTAATCTTGCTGGGCGGGTTTTTGTTGACAGGCTTGAGCGGCAAATATTTGAACTTATCAAAAAGAGAATCCAATAAAGCAATTCAGTTCGCCGAACAACAATCGGAAGCAAAAGAAGAACTTGAAGCTCAAATGGTTGAGCGCAGAAGAATCGAGCAGAATCTTCTCTTTGAAAGAGAACAGCACATCTCCATACTGGATGGAATGGATCAGTTTATCACAGTGACTGATCCGCAGACCCATGAATTGCTTTACGCAAATAAATCCATGGAGAAACTGTTTGGAAAAGTAGCTGATCACGCCAAATGCTATGAAGTTTTTCAACACAAGTCTCAGCCGTGTGCTTTTTGCAGAATGCGACATGTTTTTGACGCCCAGGGCGACATTCACACCTGGGAGCTCGAGAACGAAGATCCACCCTTCAGCGCAAAAATCAACGATATGCTCATTAAATGGCCGGACGGCAGAAATGTAAAGTTTACCTGGGCCGCCGACGTTACTGAGGTCAAGCAACTTGAGGCGAAACTCGATCAGTCCAGAAAGTATGCGGAAGGTATTCTGTCGAACATGCCCTTGGGAATTGTCGTATGCGAGGAACGGCGCCTCGTGTGGATGAATAAACACGCTCAGGTTCTTCTTGGTCTTGAGGAAAATGCGGAATACTCCGGAATGGGTAGCGTAGAATTTTACAAATATGAAGAAGAATACCATTTAGTAGGCGAATTGACCGAGATAGCTCTTGCTACGAATACGGTCCAAAAAACCGAAACAACATTAGTGGTCAAAACGGGGACGGAATTAATTGCTGAAGTTATTATCAGCGCATCCAATGATGAGCGGGGATCTCAAAAAACTATAATTGCATTGTCCGACATTACCTGGAAAAAACGAGCAGAGAAAAAGATCTTAGAATCCGAGAGACGATTCAGAAATACATTCGACAACATAGGATTGATAGGGGTCATCCTGGATACTCAGGGAAATGTGACCTTCTGCAATGAAGCTTGCGAGCAGATTTTGGGTAGAACGAAATCCGAAATTATAGGCGTAAACTGGTTTGACTCTTTTATTCCGGATTCCGACGGCAGACAAACCCTTAAATATTTTAACAAAACTCTGTCCAACGGTTTTCAATCTATTGTTCATCGGGAAAACGAAATTTTGACGCCGGATGGAATTCTCAAGCTTATAAGATGGACAAACACGGAATTGCACGACACAAAAGGCGCTCTTGTCGGATTTGCTTGCCTTGGAGAAGACGTTACGGAAATTAGGAGAAAAGAAGCGGCTCTAAAACAAAGTGAATCCAGGTTCCGTAAAGTTTTGGAAAACTTACATGTCGGCGTGTGGATGTCCGACGACTCCGGCAGGATGATTGCATGTAATGCCGCTGCAGATCAAATCTGGAAAGGAAGACAAATCTGTGATCCCGCTCATTGTGTCGGATGTATTAGTCTGCGCAGCAGGACCGGAGCCCCGATTAGACCTGATAAATGCGCTGTGGCGAGGGCCCTTAAAGAAGGTCAAGCTACAGTTGACGAGATTGTCGAAATCCATAATTCCGACGGGACTTGCAAAACGATCTTGAATTCGGCGGCGCCTCTTTTTGATGAATCGGGCGCTATTGAAAACGTAATCGTGATTAGTCACGATTTGACTGAAAAAATCGAGGCGCAGCAGGCTTTGCAGGCTGCGGAGAACAGAACGCGCAGTATTGTCGACGCCTCCCCTGTGGGTATCCGGGTGACTCAAGATGGTCGTTATGTTTTCGTTAACGAATCATTTGCTCGTATGTTCGGCTATGGAGACTCGTCGGAATTGATCGGCAAATCTCCGGAATCCGTTATCTCGCCGGACGGAGATGATTCATATCTAAATTTAAGTGAAATCAAAGGTCCTGTTCAATTAGAGAGAATGGGGCTGCGAAAAGACGGCTCCGTTTTTGATATAGGCGTATGGGCAACCGAGATGGATTATTATGGCAAACCGGCTTCTTTAGCTTTTGTCAGTGACATTAGCGAGTCTAAGAGCTTGCGCGATCAGCTTGCGCACGCGCAGAAGATGGAAGCGGTCGGAGCTTTAGCCGGAGGTGTTGCCCACGATTTCAATAATTTGCTGACTATCATAATAGGTTTTACTGAGCTGTTGCTTCTTGACAAAGAATCCGGGAATCCGGATAGAAATGAACTGGAAAAAGTCCTTGCTTCCGCCAATCGGGGCGCTGATCTTGTCCAAAATTTGCTGATGTTCAGCCGAAGATCTGAGACGGTCTTTAAGCCCATACGTTTGAACAACGAGATTAACCAAATGGTCTCAATGCTCTCACGCGTCATCAACAAAATGATCGAGCTGGAAATTTCACTCTCTGACGATGATTTACCGATCAATGGGGATTCCGGGCAGATTTCTCAAGCGATGATCAATCTTGTGGTTAACTCCTCTCATGCAATGCCTGATGGCGGCCAAATATCAATTCGCACGGAAAACACTGAAATCGATGACGACTACTGTACCGGGCGTTTCGACGCAAAACCGGGGCGATATGTTGTGCTTTCCGTCTCAGACACGGGATTGGGTATGTCAAAGCAAGTTATATCACGCATCTTTGAACCGTTTTATACTACCAAAGGACCGGGGCAGGGCACGGGTTTGGGACTTTCCATGGTCTACGGTATCGTCAGAAACCATGGCGGTCATATCGAATGTATCTCGGAGCCGGGACACGGCGCCACATTCAAATGCTTTTTCCCCGTAGTTGAAGATTTTGGAAAATTTGATCCCCAAATCACTCAACTGCCGATCTCACGAGCTAATTCGGAAACTATTCTTTTGGTCGATGACGAAGAGTCCATAAGGAGCATGGGGGCCAAGATATTTGGGAATGCGGGTTACAAAGTTGTTGTGGCGGATAATGGGCTTGAGGCTTTGAAAATCCTTAAAAATAACGGTCGAGCCATAGATCTAGTGTTGCTGGACCTAATTATGCCGCAAATGGACGGCAAACAGTGTCTCGCCCAGATACTTGCGATCAGTCCTGCAATAAAAGTGATCATCTGCACGGGAAGCTTACAGGATCAATCTGTGGAAATGCTCCAGAGAGGCGCTTTACGATATATTACTAAACCTTTCAAAACGCAGGATCTTCTGGCTGCGGTTAGGGAGGTTTTGGACGGCGAGAAGCTCAATTAATCTTCTGATGGGCAACTATTTTCATTTATAGAATGGATAACGCTGATCAACCATTCTCGCGCTTTGCGCAATTCATGATTTTCCAGTTCAAGTGTTATGGCGCCTGAATAGTTGCACATCATCAATTGCCGCATGATTCCTGGAATATCGATTATACCCTTTCCGGGCGGTAAGTGTAGATCGTCCCTGGCTTTGGCGCCGCCGTAGTTGTCATGCAGGTGCACGTGTTTAATAAACGGCTGAAGACTCTCAATAATTTCGAAGGAGGTGTTCTGCTCGGAAAGAAGCTGAGCGTGACCTATATCCAAAGTAATTCCTAATGTTGAGTTGTTATTCACGGCTCGAGACAAATCAGAAGCGCGTTCCGAAAGATTCTCCAGACATATAGTTATGTTTAGATCATCGGCAATCCTGCAAATATCTGAAATTAAATTGAGTTTTTCCTTTAGAACTTCTTCTTTAATAAATCTGGCGTCCAGCCACAAATGGAAAGTTAAAAGGCGCATTTGCATTTGGCCGGCGGCTTCAATTGTACGGGTCAGTAGAGGAAGGTAATTCGTTCTTAGATTCTCAATATCATTTGGAGGGCCTTCTTTAGGTCCGTGACCTACAAGGAAGAATTCGGGATCGGCAATCTCCAGGGTTCTCTGGGGCCAGTAGTCTAAATCCTCCGGTTTACTGAAAACCAACTCACCGAAAGCAAATCGGTTTTCTTTTAAGAAAAGAACGTCGTCCCACTCTTTAATATGACCGCCAATAAGCATGTGTTTAGACCAACCGATCTGCGACCGGCAATTCATTACGATAGAGCGACCGATTTGAACTTGTGATGGACAGATAGCAATTATTCAATGCCTATCTCTTTATCAGTTAGATAACAGGCTGGATCCGGCGCCCAAACGTCTCCATAAACCGCTTCAGCTCGCACTCTAAAATTACCCCCGCAGATATTTAACCACTGACATTTGGAGCAGCGGCCTGTAACATGTTTTTTCTTATCCTTTAATTTCATAAGGAAGTCATTGGAAGCGTCCGTCCATATTTTACTAAAAGGTTTCTCTCTCACATTGCCGAGTGTCAAATGACGCCAGAATTGATCCGGATGAACAGCGCCGTCCCATGACACGCAACCGATGCCTCGTCCCGAACTGTTGCCTTCATTCATTTCCAACAATCTTAGGACCTCTTCCGCTCGCGCCGGGTCTTCTTTCAACAATCGCATATAGGTGTAGGGTCCGTCGGCGTGATTATCCACAGTTAAGACTTCAACCGGCATGCCTTTATCATGAAGGGCGCGAGTGCGATTCAAGATTAGATCAACTACTTCCCTGGTTTGGGAATGATCCAAATCTTCATTCATGAGATTTGTTCCCCGACCAGCGTACACCAAATGATAAAAACAAATACGCGGAATATTTCGCTGTTCCACTAAATCGAATACACCGGAAATATCCAGGTAGTTACGCTTGTTTATTGTGAATCGAAGTCCAACCTTGAGCCCCGCGGCAATTGAATTGTCGATGGCCTTCATGGCTTTAGCAAAACTGCCTCTGATCCCACGGAATAGATCGTGCGTATTTTCAAGGCCGTCAAGGCTAATGCCTACATAAGAGAGTCCGATTAGTTTCAGCTCATTGGCAATGTCCCGACTGATCAATGTGCCGTTTGTCGATATAACAGCCCTGCGACCGCAATCTACCGCATATCGAATGAGTTCGAGAATATCTCGGCGAATAAGCGGCTCCCCCCCGGAAAATAAGATAACGGGACTTCCGAATTCAGCCAGGTCATCTATCAAAGCTTTGCCTTCCGCAAGGCTCAATTCTCCGCCGTAATCTTTATCTTCTGAGTGGGAGTAGCAATGCACGCATTTCAAGTTACATCGCCTGGTGGAATTCCAAACGATCACCGGCTTTTTGTCGGCTGAAAATTGGAGCAGGTGTGAAGGTAAATCTTTTGAATGCCGGCCATAACGCAGAGGGTCGGATGCCTCGACCGCTCCACAATAAAGTTTGGAAATTCCTATCATTAAAACCTCGGATCACCATTTGGAGGAAAACCTATGTCGCCTTTTTAGAAGAAGGAGATCATTGCAATTTTAAGTTGCGAGTCGAGGCATCATGTCCTCGATAATAGGCGCCGTCGCCGCTCAGGTGAAGCGCCTAAGATTGAGCATAGAATAATAGTTTGGTGCTTGAAAGCAAGAATCCGCTCTAATTTGGTAGACTGAGTCGTGTAAAGAGTGTTCGTGTCGATCTTTGGCGCCGCAACTTCACGAAACAGGGCTATAGTAACGCAATTCTTGGTAGTTTGTAAATAGAGGCGTTGATTCCATACAGCTTATCATTTCCAAATAGCCTTTGATTCAAGCCGACGACACAGCGGCGGACTTATCTCTTTCTCGGAAATAATAATCGTTAAGTATTATGGCATGGTCAAAAGCTAACTTAGACGGCAAACTTTGCCTATTAAAGATTGCTATATCTGCGGCGTCATCGCCTGATTTTGGACTTCCTGAAGCCTTTGCGACATAAACCGTGCTTATCGTATGGTGACGAGGATCCCTATCCGGCGCCGAATAAACCCCAAGCAATTCTAAATCTCTAATTTTCAAAGAGGTTTCTTCCAGAGCTTCCCGGGCCGCTGCTGTCTCCGCGCTTTCCCCGTAGTCGATAAAGCCTCCGGGTAGGGCCCAGCCGAAAGGTGGATTTTTTCTCTTAATCAGGACTATTCCACCTTCCACCCTTATTATTATATCTACAGTCGGAAGAGGGTTTCTGTATTGCTCGACCCGGCTTCCACACTTAGGACATTCGAGATTTTTCTTCATTTTCGTATTTCCCGTCAATGGTCGTGGGTTCAATTCATCACAATTAGCAGACCGTAACCATCTGTAAAGGAAAACATCCGCCGCAGGACAACAGAAGGTTCAATTTTCATGGGAGCATTTCCAATCAAGCGCAGGCAATTGTATTATAGAGAATATAATTGCCGAGGTTAGCCGGCAAGCAAATGAGGTCAGAAATTGCTGAACTTTATCATATTCCTTGTCACGATTATGTTATTGACGTGTTTGACTCAAACCTACGCGTTAACCAGAGCGCGCCGCATATTCACGTATTCACATGATACTGCGGTCGTATCCGGATTCGTCATTATTTTTATATTGGTTCTATTTGTAAATACGGGGCTTATCGCAATGACAGTGAGAGGCATAGGGTTTGGGGGAGTAGACTCTGAGATTCGACAGGTAATGAGCATTGTTTATTTTTCTTTGGTCACCGGAATCGCTTGGTTCAGTTTTGTTCTACTTTTTTCGCAACTATTGGAAAAATACTACTCGCGGGCGCCGGAACTCGGTAATAAGTCGCCGGGAAGCTCGTCAACAGTTTCCGACGGCAATTTTCCCGAAAAATGCGGCGCTCATGTTAGTAGACGCGTGTTCTTGAAATGGACCGCGGCGGCAGGATTCGTGTCGGCGGGGGGAATCGGCGCTGTAGGACTCGCCGAAGCATACGGACAGTTCAGTAAAGAAGAATTCGATGTTTATCATCCTTCACTATGGGGACTCTCCTCTTCCCTTAAGGTTATTCAAATCACCGATCTTCATTACGGTTGGTTCTTTGGGGATGAGCAGCTAGAGCGTCTTGTAAAAAATATAAATTCACTTGACGCGGACATTTTCGTAATCACCGGAGATTTATTTCATTCCCCGTACACGCCTGTTGAAACGGCAATCCCAATCCTAAAAAAGCTAAAGAAAAGGCCTCTAGGAAATTATGCAATTTTGGGTAATCACGAATATTTTGTGGGCTACCGCAGATCCATTCGAGCGATCAGGGCGGCAGGATTAACTCACTTTGGGGATGATTGGATTACATTGCGGAAAGACTCTGCGACTATCGATTTGGGATGCCTTGACGACCCTCTCAGGGATTGGACTTTCGATAAAGATTGGGATCTAATAAAAAATTTTAAATCCAAAATGCCAAGAGGGCAGGGATTGAAGTTTGTTCTGTGTCATCGACCCGCCGTGCTGCCGTTGGCATCCAGGGCCGGTTTCGATTTGACTCTTAGCGGCCACGTGCATGGTGGTCAGATGATCGTTCCAATCCCGGGAACAGATTTGGAATTCAGTCCTGCAAGAATTAAATCGAAATATACCCATGGCTGGTATGCGGATGGTTCATCAAAAATGTATTTAAACAGAGGCGCCGGTATGATTTATGTTCCCTGGCGTATCAACTGCCCACCGGAGATAAGCGTCTTTAATCTCAAGCATGGCGAGAAATATGCTATAGTCGGCGACGACAACAAAATCAAGAGATCCGTTTGACGGCTCATTCAGCAATGGTTCCGCATATTCGTGTTCATCGTGAGCGGTTTCTGTCTCCTGGAATGCATTTGTGGCGCAGGACTTAAAAACCTATTACATTCAGAATCGATTTCTGAAATAATGAAACTGGTCTCATGTTTCAATCCCGGCGTTTTGAAAGTTTTACTTAAATCGTAGCGCCAACATGTCGTTTTCCAATCTGAAGGTATGTTTTCACTGGTTGCGCTCGACTTGCGCTGGTGATTATTAGAGGCGAGATATCGAAGTCCCTAATGTTGTTGCAATAGTTTAGTAACGAAATTTAACCGGGAGGGCTCAAATGGTCGTAATCGGAACCATAATCTTTTTGTTATTAATTTTTTTGTTCATGGCCATAAAGATTTTGAACGAGTATGAAAGGGCCGTGATTTTTCGTTTAGGACGTGTCATTGACCACAAAGGTCCTGGTTTGATTATTCTTATTCCCATTATAGATAAAATGATTCGCGTCAGTTTGCGGACTGTCGTAATGGATGTGCCTCCGCAGGATGTCATAACACGGGATAATGTATCCGTGAAGGTTAATGCGGTGATTTATTTCAGAGTTATGGATCCTACGCGGGCCGTAATAGAA
>JBBSBY010000053.1:0-24685 GCA_038250835.1 Desulfomonilales bacterium
ATTGTTGGCGTCCCCAAGGGGATTTGAACCCCTGTCGCCGGCGTGAAAGGCCGGTGTCCTAGGCCAGGCTAGACGATGGGGACGCTGTAGTGGTGGGCCGTGTTGGACTCGAACCAACGACTCTCTGCTTAAAAGGCAGATACTCTACCGTCTGAGTTAACGGCCCATAGTAAGGACAGATGGCGGTTCGACTCCAGTTTATATTAAACTACTGCCAGTTTATATTAAACTATTGGTCGTAATCAAGGGATGCGATACCGACTCACAGAAGGCCATTCGCCATATAGCCATTCATGCGGCCCTTTGAGCCGTTCCCAAGCCGCCGGGTCAGATTGGAATCAGCCCAACGCCATTGATATTCAGACATTTAAACATAAGAATTTATACCGTGTCAAGCACAAATTCCCATGATATTACGCGACTAAATATTACGAGGGGCCTCGAATAGCCGTCGAGAGCTTAGATGCCGGGGCCGATGGGATGTTCCAAAATGAATAGGTGAGCTCGCAAATTTGTGAAATCACGTCCTCACACATTGTGGATTTGAGATCACTGTGTGCCGACCGACAGCATTGTTCCCATCACGGAGTTATTCAAGCGGCACGCTCTAACCCTACATATGATATCACCGTTTAATCGAGGAAGCGAAGTGTTTTCTTTTCTCCAAAAGTATCAAGTCATAAAATAGGCTTCAAATCGTTGTGTGGTTGGTCATACACGACCATCTTTCTCAAGTAATTTGATAAAGGGGATAGTTATAGGCCGTTTGTATTCCAGCGAGGCTGCGTCCAAAGCATCTAATAGTCTCGCAAGATCTTTCACGTTGCGGGTTTTTCTCCTTGCTAAAAAGTTATAAACATCCCGAGAAATTCTTATTTGTTTATCGGCGGATATTTTATCCAGCACCAGCATTCTAGCGTTATCGTCCGGACCCTTAACCCCGAATACAAGTCCTGAAAGTACCCTGGACTGAAGATGTGGGTTGGTCGGGAAAATGTCCGATGGGCCTAATCGAGAAGTCGTAATTAGGCATGCTCCGCATCGAGTCAGCTTATTGATTATCGTCCAGAGTGTCCCTGATTGATCGGTTGTGACCAGATGAATATCATCTATTGCCACGGCAGGCGGCATTTCAGTGTCAGGTCTTTGGATTAAGATCTCAAGTTGTTCGAACGAACTTAAATCCGAGAAATTGACAAAGACCGGGGACATAGAATAAATACCGCGTATTGATTCCGCGACGGCGTGCAGAATATGGGTTTTTCCGGAGCCTTCGGCGCCGTGAAGGAATAAATAAGGATAAGACTTCTTGGATTTCCCGTATGTCTGTCGCAATACTATTGCAGCTTCCTGATTACCTTCATGAATCACGAGATTTGAAAACGAAAAAGTAGGTCTTGTGGTCAGAGCTAGCAGAGTTTGGATCATGTCCGGACTCAGGCCTCACATAGTTATTGTCCGATAAAGGCAGCGGTTGGTTGAGTACCATATACCGATTAAAAGATCGATTCCATTTAAAAATAATTCTAATCTGGTAAATTGCGTAAATGTTTATGCTGAACTATCGGTGAGCAGATGAATCACAGACAATTTAAACTACTGTTGAACGTGTACCCTCCATACTGGGGAACAGGTATTGTTATCAAGAAAGTGGCTTCGGATTTCAGAGAAGTCATCGTTCAGATGAAAATGAAGTGGTATAATCGCAATTACGTGAACACGCATTTCGGAGGCTCACTTTATGCGATGACCGATCCCTTTTACATGTTGATGTTAATTCAGATCCTGGGAAGGGAATATATCGTGTGGGACAAGGCCGCGACCATAAATTTCGTAAAACCGGGTAGAGGAACAGTAACAGCCGCATTCAGAATCAACGATGATGTTATCTCGAACATCATCAGGAATACCTCGAATGGCGCAAAATATATCTGTGATTTAAGAGTTGACGTTAAAGACCGTGAAGAAGAGACTGTTTGCAGTGTAATCAAGACTGTGTATTTTCGCAAAGAGAGCGGGAATCAGATTTAGTTTCATTATAATCAAATGGACCACCGGCGGCAAAATTTATGTGGTAGACGATTTATAGGATGCGCTGTCGCGTTTATTTAAATTATTGGTATCAGAAGATTAGAAGTGTTTTCCAAACCAATGAGCAAAAGCAATGCTGGGAAATTAGCACGCGCCGGATGATGGTTATCCTAATCTAAAACTTTGTATAGATTTTAAATTCTGTTTCCGGCAATTGTAAACAAGCGTAATCCCAATTGTTCCTGGTGTGCTTCGGCAAGCTAAATTTTTACGACGGTGCCAAAGCTCTTGACAACATATGATTATGCATATATAACAATACATAAGACTACCCGCCCGGAGGATATATGAAACACCGCGGAATCACTAGAAGGAAGTTCCTCATCGGTTCTGCCGTCGGCGGAGCAGCTCTCGCCGTCACCCCCTACACATCTCTAAATACCTGGGCCGAAAAATCCGAGGCTAACCTGCCGGTCAAGGTTACTCCAACACTCTGCGATGGTTGCGGCAACTGGTGCGCCATAAATGTTTACACCCGAGGCGATAAGTTATGGAAAGCCGAGGGAAACCCCATTGCCGGAATAAACAAAGGCAAAATGTGCGGCAAAGGGCATGGACTTCTGCACGAAATTTACAACAAGGATCGCATTCGATCTCCATTAAAAAGAGTGGGGCCAAATAAGTTCGAGCCGATATCCTGGGAACAAGCTTACAAGGAAATCGGCCAAAAAGTTGGCGCAATCAAAGAAGAGAGTGGTCCTGAATCCTTGTTTTGGCTGCATTATCCGGAGGGTAATTCTGCCGTCGCTCATCGATTCATGACCGCCTTGGGCTCTCCCAACATATTTTCACACGGCACCACATGTTTTTTACCACGAAATATCGGCTGGTGGTTGACCGCAGGAATTAGCAAGCCCGAACACGATTTTGAAAACTCGAGATATGTGGTGCTGATCGGAAGAAATCCAGCCGGCGGTCTACACTTGAGACAACTTAAAGATTTAGCTACGGCGAGGCGCCAAAACGCCAGGATAGTAACCGTCGATCCCAGATATTCCGAAGCCGCGGCGTTGGGAGACGAATGGATAAGAATCAGACCTGGGACCGATTTGGCGTTCGTTTTAGCCCTGGCCAATGTTCTCATAAAAAAGAATTTGTACAACAAGGGCTTTATAGAGAAATACGCTGAAGGATTCGATGAATTTGCTCAAGCCATTGACGGATTCACACCTGAATGGGCGTCTGAGAAAACCACTGTTCCCGTGAGCAACATCGTATCCGTCGCGGAAAATTTGGCGGCCTTTGCTCCTAAAGCTGTTCTGCATCGTGGTTATCACGCGGCCATGGGAACCCAGTACAAGAATAGTCTTCAATTGGTCAGGGCAGTTGCGTGCGTAAACGGCCTTGTCGGCAATTACAATCAAGTAGGTGGCCTTTTCAGTCCCCCTAAACCGAAACTTGGCAAATTAGATGAATCCAAGCACCCTGCGCCGACGCCTATCGAAGGTCCCATGGTGGACGGCAGCACCGATCCGGAGCGTTATCCACTGACACCCAAAGGTCACGGTATAACACACGCCATTCCTGAACTCGCTTTGGCCGGCAAGTTGAAGGCCGGATTCGTATATCACAACAATCCACTTAGAACCTGTCCTAATCCCGCCAGAGTAATTGAAGGTTACAAGAAATTGGATCTTCTGGTCAGCTTCGATTATGTGCTTTCTGAAACAGCGTCCATCGCTCACTACATTCTGCCCGAATCCTTCTATCTCGAACGGGATGATGTCGTCCACACAAACAATAGCTATAAGACCAAGCAGATTGCCATACGGCAACAAGTCGTGAAGCCGTTGTATGACACGAAGCCGGTGGTGCAAGTCTTGATCGAAATGGCGCCGCATTTGGGAATAGGCGAGTATTTTAATTTTACTCTGGAAGACTACAACCGGGCGACTCTTGCGCCATTCGGAGTTACCCTCGAACAGATGAAAGAAAAAGGTCTCATTGATCTGGGAGATGAATGGACTCCGGGGGAACCCACTTTCCATACCCAGAGCGGAAAATTGGAGTTTGTAAGCTCAATAATGAAAGATTTCAATTTTCCTCCGATTCCCGTATGGGAAGAACCTCTAGTTGCGCCTGACTTGAAAGACCGACATTCCTTTAGGATGATACATGGTAAACAGGCTTATCAAACGCACGCAAGAACCGTTAATCAGAAATACTTAAAAGAGATCACCGATATTAACGGGGCCGGTCGAGTTTGGATCAATGCGGATAGGGCCAAAGCGCTGGGAATCAAAGATGGAGATTATATCTCCATCACTTCGAGTATAGGGGCGGGTAAGGCAAAAGCGAGAGTCACGCATGGCATCCATCCCGATTGCATTTTCCTGCCAAGCGGTTATGGAATCTATTCAAAACATCTGACGACCGCTTTCGGATACAGCATGTCTTACAACGATTTCTTACCCACTTATTTTGATCCGGTGCTTGGGCATTCCATGTGTAATGAAATTATAGTTCGGGTCGAAAAAGCAAATGGAACTGGAACGGGAGCTGCAACATGCCGCGCTATGGGTTAGCAATAGACACTACAAAATGTGTTGGATGTCATTCCTGCCGGGTCGCTTGCCAGAATCAGCAGAAATTGGAATTCAAACATGCGTTCAACTGGATATCTGAAGTGGAAAGAGGAAAATTCCCTGCGTTCGGCAAGGAATTTGTGCCGCTGCAGTGCAATCACTGCGAGAACGCCCCGTGCCAACGTGTTTGTCCAACCGGAGCCATATACACGAATGATGATGGTATCGTGCTGGTGCACGGCAATAGGTGCGTAGGTTGCAAATATTGTATTGAAGCGTGCCCATACAAAGTCAGGTTTATTGATGAACATAGAGGCATTTCCGTCAAATGTTGGTTGTGCGTAGATTTGGTCGCCGCGGGTAAAGACCCGGCGTGCGTTACCACGTGCCCGACGCAAGTCCGTATATTCGGTGATTTAGATGATCCAAACAGTAAAGTTTCTAAATTCATTGCTGAGAATAGAGCTCAACCACTCAGACCGGATTTAAACACCGAACCCAAAATTTATTATAAAAGGAGTTGATGATGCAGGAATGCGCATGGGGATGGCTGATAATCACATATCTATTCCTGGCGGGAGTCGGCGCCGGAGCGTTTCTTGTCGCAGCGGCTTCATCATTTCTGGCGCCTGATTGGTCACTAACCCTCAGAAGAGCAGGCGCCATGATATCCGGTCCGTTGGTCGCCCTGGGCACAATTTTTCTTCTGCTGGATTTGGAAGCCGGCCTCTGGGAACCCTGGAGACAAATCTATTTGGTAAGTAATCTCAGGAGCATGATATCCTGGGGTGTTATCATCCTGTCATTATTTATTCCTGTGAGTTTATTGTACGCCGCCTCGGTTCTGGACATACCAAAGGTAAGCCTCAAGCTGAAGAAATATGAAGATTTGTTGTGGTATCTGGGAAGTATTTTAGCTATATCCACAGGAGGGTATACCGGAGTGTTGATAGCTGTAGCCAATGGCGTGCCGCTTTGGAATACTCCACTATTGCCTGTGCTGTTCCTTGCTTCGGCAATATCAACAGGATTGGGAGCGTCGTTAATTTGCGCTTATATTATGGAACCCGACGCGATCAAAGATATGACCAATTTTGCCGTGACTCACATCTTTTTCCTTATAGCCGAATTTGTCACTTTGCTCCTTTTCTTATTTATCTCCAAAACGAGGTCCATTGAAACGGCTCAATCCACCGACCTATTGATCAGTGGAGTGTTCAGCCCATATTTTTGGGGACTCGTGGTCATTGTAGGAATTCTCATTCCATTAGTTGTTAGTGTACTGGAATATCTCAAAATCGCCCATGTCCCCAAACCTGTAGTGTTAACTTCGGATATGTCTACTTTGATTGGCGGCATGAGTTTACGCGCTTTAATTGTTTTGGCGGCAACGATTCCGCATATAATCTTATGATTAATTAAATGATGAAAGCCCAAGTTAAAAAAAACACGTATTCGAGAATAGAAGTGGCGGATCTTGATCTCACGGTCCAACTCTTGAGCGACTTTTACTCTTCTGAATTGATTGAGGACACCGATAGTGTCGAGCTGTTTAAGCAGGCTCTGAACCGCACGACGCGAGGCCTTTTCGATAATTATGCGGATCTGGTAAGTTTTTGTGAAGCCTGGAACGATTCGGCGCTTAAAAGCGCAAATTGGCCCGATTTGGAGGAATCAATTTACGAACCTTGGACAACGTCCAAGGATCATCCACTTCGCGGCGTCAAAGGATTGGCCTGGGGTGATTCCGCCAGGCACATGAAAACAATTTTGAATAGTTGTGGTTTGGAAGCCGAAGGCGTCGCTCCTGATCACTTAAATTTTATCTTGCAATATCTGGGCGCATTAATTTTTCAGAGCCGTCTCGATGAGGCAAAGGCATTCTGCTCAGATCACATGAACTGGATTGGCGCCTTGCGAAAATCAGCTCAGGAACAAAAATCGGACCCATTTTTTATCAGAATGATCGACGCATTGAACATGGTTGTAGAAGAGATTAATTCATAACCCGAACAAGGAGATGGTTATGGCCGAAAATAAAAGTAAATCCAAGGAAGTGAAGACTCAAGATCCACCGGAAGCCCGTCAAACCCCTGAAGAGGCTACTACCGAACGGATCGCTGAGACGCCGGTGATTCAGGATGTTCCGGAAAAAAAGGCTAACGAACGCAAAAGTGAACGGGAGTCACCTTCTCCATGGCGATCCATAATTGCCGCAGGATTGTCAATAGTAGTGGTGTGCATTGCCTCCCTCCTGGTAGCGGGAATATTCAAATTGACCTCAGACACATGGACGCCCCCGCCTGTTCCTGTTCCAGAAAGTAAACCCGCTCAGGCGCTATCGCAAAATATGAACTCAGAAAAGATATCCCGGCAGATTTTGGGAGTGCCTCCGCAATTGGTGAACGAAACCAAATTCAAAACCGGCGCCGCAGACCAGTAAAAGATCATAAAAGCTTTTGGAGAAGGTGAACTCATGAACGACATGGACTACGCAAAAGGGTATTGGAACCCGTATGTGGCCGGAATTGCGCTGGGCTTAGTGCTCCTGCTCACATATTTTGTAATGGGATCCGGCCTGGGAGCTTCAGGCGCGGTAGCAAGAACCGCGGCTGTAACTGCTCATCTGGTCGTGCCGGCCGCGGTGGAATCCAACGGTTATTTTTCCTCATTTTATAAAGCTGGAGTAAGTAATCCCCTCATAGCCTGGATTGTCTTTGAAATCATAGGGGTGTTTATAGGAGGGGCAATCGGAGTCATTACGGCTAATCGTTTCAAACCCGGAATCGGCAAAGGCCCAACCGCTTCAAATGGACTGCGTCTAAGTCTTGCGCTGGTCGGCGGGATTATCTCCGGAGTCGGCACTAGATTTGCCATTGGGTGCACCAGCGGTCAAGCGTTAAGTGGGGGGGCGGTAATGGCTCTCGGAAGCTGGGTATTCATGATGGCTATGTTTGCCACGGCATTCGGAGCGGCATACTTTGTAAGGAGGGAATGGTCATGATTGGACCTCTCTATCTCAATGGAGCTTTTAGCTACAGCGCTAGTTTGATAATCGCAGTAGTGCTGGGGATGCTTTTCGGCTTCGTACTGGAGCGCGCGGGATTCGGCGATTCAAGGAATTTGACGAATATTTTCTATTTCCGGGACATGCGAGTACTCCGGGTAATGTTTTCAGCCATGGTCACGGCAATGCTGGGCCTCGTAATATTAAATTATGTAGGGCTGTTTGACTATTCCATGTTGCTGGAGTTATCGCTACTCAAGACCTACCTCTGGCCTCAACTTGTCGGTGGAATACTGATGGGGTTGGGTTTTCTGATCGGCGGCTATTGCCCCGGTACATCCGCTGTGGGTATTGTTTCAGGTCGATATGACGCGATGGTTTTTTTGGGCGGGATGGTAGCGGGAATATGGGTTTTTGCCGCAGGATGGCCTATTTGGGGTGATTTTTATAAAAGTTCCGACATGGGCAGAATAACTCTTTGGCAGTTTTTTGGATTGTCAATGCCGGTAATGGCCGTACTAGTGCTGCTCATGGCTTTAGCGGCGTTTTATTTAGCGGGATTGGGCGAAAAATGGGCGCCTTATGGGAAATTAGGCAAATAAAAAATATTGTTACCATGAACCCTCACTATGGTCTTTCCGGGTCCAAAATGCGACAATGTAAGAAATCAACGAAGGAGGTTTTTGCATGGGAAAAATGGTTCGTCTGGCTGTAGTTATGCTCGCTTTGGTCTTCGGCCTCTCCACGTCCGCTCTGGCCGCTGATGAGTTTTATGTAGTTAAAGACGCTGCCGGTAAGACGATGGTTGTCGAGAAGAAACCTGCAGACGCAAAATTAGTTGTAAAGGGTCCTTTTAAGACAAAAGCCGATGCTGAAAAGGCCCTGAAGGCCGCATCGACCCCCAGGCCTAAACTGCCGGTCGCAGGTTGCTAATCGCTCTGGATTAATTGACCGGATGATTTCCGGAACTATATCCTGATAAATAACACCTCTAAAGAAGGATCGGCGGAAAAGGCCGGTCCTTTTCACCTCAAGGGATTATGAAACGACGCTCTTTTTTTTATCTCTCGCTTAAAATTGTCGGCGCTTTTTTTCTCGTTGTGGTTGCGCGGGCCTTCGGAAAATTTATGTTTTGGTCCTCGGAAGGGTCGAAAATTCGTGAAGCGCCAAAGGCGATATTAGACAAATTATCTATTGGTGAGCCTCATCATCTAGTTGACGCAGGGGTGTGGCTCAACAAAACGCCGGACTCCATGACGGCATTTGACGACCGATGCACACACCTGGGTTGCAAACAAAAATGGAACCCGGAATTGCGTATATATCAATGCCCTTGTCATGGAAGCGAATTTGATATCAATGGGTTTGTGCTGAAAGGCCCTGCGACGAAACCATTGAATAAGCTCCGCATAATTGAATCGAAAAATTCGTTCATTGAATTTGTTGATCAAAAGTAGCCGACTGTTGAATTACGAAGAATCCTGCAATCCTCGCCCATTTTCATCTCATTCTACCCACCGAATGAAAGAAGAATATGAGCGATAAAGGCTCATTGGGCTCGTTAATACTCCATTTGCACCCGCGATACATTCCGAAATCCGCCGTTGGCTCCGGTTATACCTGGTGCATGGGCGGCCTGGCCTTCCTCATGTTTCTAATCGAAGTAATCACCGGCGTTTTATTAATGTTCCAATATTCTCCCACCGCGTCTACGGCCTATATATCCATATTGGATATAACTCAAGTGGCGCCGTACGGCTTCTTCATAAGGAATTTACATTACTGGGTTGGTCAAATCATGGTTGTGTTTGTCGTGATACACGCAATCCGAGTAATCATCACCAACTCCTATGCTCCGCCAAGGCGCTTTAATTGGCTGATAGGGGTGGGATTGCTGTTGAGCGTCCTGCTGATTGACTTTACGGGGTATCTCCTGATCTGGGATGATCGGTCCTTGTGGGCGTGGACTATTGCCCGCAATCTGGCAGCGTCAGCGCCGTTAATCGGATCGTCATTTTCAGCGATGCTCTTCGGTCCTAGCGATGTTGGAGACGCCGTTTTAATCCGACTATACGCATGGCATGTCTTTTTCTTACCCGCTCTAATATCCTGCTTAGTATCCTGGCACTTTTGGCGCATCCGCAAAGATGGAATTTCCACGCCTCTTTAAAGGAAGACCTTGCAACGAGAGAATCCGGACACAAACTAATAATATTGCATTGTGCAAGTTTGTAAGGAGGAATACGCGTATTCGCTCTTGAGCATGAGCTTTGCACCTACGCTAATGTTATTACCTGCGGATGTTTACCAAACTAAAATGGTGTTCGCGTGTCCATAGATCGAATGCCATAAAACCCTGTTTTGGAATATTCGCTATTTGTGGCACAGATAGTGTCTCGATCGTCGGTACCCAGGAAATTTAATTGCTAAACACAACCGAGGAGTTTTCCACAATGCATAACAGCCCAGATAGTAAGCCGAATCGTTTAATTAATGAAAAGAGTCCATATTTGCTGCAACATGCGTATAATCCAGTGGATTGGCGTCCTTGGGGGGGTGAAGCATTTGACGCTGCCATCCGAGAAGATAAACCAATCTTCTTATCCATTGGTTATTCCACCTGCCACTGGTGTCATGTAATGGAACATGAATCATTTGAAGACCCGGGCGTCGCCAAGCTCATGAATGACGCTTTTATTTGCGTTAAGGTGGATAGAGAAGAACGACCTGACATTGATCATTATTACATGACCATTTGCCAAATGATGACGGGCTCCGGTGGTTGGCCTTTAAATGTGATTCTGACTCCTGAGCAAAAGGTTTTCTTTGCCGGCACTTATTTCCCAAAGGAAAGCCGTTTCGGCAGAATGGGAATGGTGGACTTGGCGCCTAGGATCAGTGAAATCTGGAAAACGAAACGCGAAGACATCTTGAAAGCCGCTGACCAAGTCTTCACGGCAGTAAAGCAGATGCCCGAAAACTCCCCCGGCATGACGCCCGGTTTCCCTACTTTGGATCAGGCCTATCAGGAATTAGGTCAACGGTTCGACGCCAAATATGGAGGATTCGGTCCAGCGCCCAAATTCCCAACCCCTCATAATTTGCTGTTTCTGCTTCGATACTGGAAGCGAGCCACAGATCCGTTTGCCCTGGAAATGGTGGAGAAGACCCTCCGAGCCATGCGCAGAGGTGGGATTTACGACCAATTCGGATTCGGATTTCACAGGTATTCCACGGATGAAGTATGGTTGGTTCCGCACTTCGAAAAAATGTTATACGACCAGGCCTTAATAGCTATGGCGTACATTGAGACATTCCAGGTGACGGGCGACGATTTTTATGCGGATACGGCAAAAGAGATTTTCACTTACATCCTCAGAGACATGACGTCACAGGACGGAGCTTTTTATTCCGCTGAGGACGCCGACAGTGAAGGCCACGAAGGCAAGTTTTACGTCTGGAATATGGCGGATCTGGTGGAAATTCTTGGAGACTCGGAAGCTCGCTTTATGTCCATGATCTTCAATTTTCAATTTGGCGGCAATTTCAAGGACGAGGCCTCCGGGACGCGGACCGGCGCCAATATTCCTTATTTATCCAAGTCCCTGGAGGAGTATGCGCGGGAGCTGGGTGTGAGCATAGATGAATTGAAGCGGCGCATAGAGAATAATCGCGAAAAAATATTCGCATTTCGTGAAACGAGAATTCACCCTCACAAGGATGATAAAATTCTCACTGACTGGAATGGACTGATGATCGCCGCATTAGCTAAAGGCGCAAAAGCTTTTAATAATGAAGCTTACGGGGCTGCGGCGTCGCGAGCGGCTGATTTCATTCTCAGAAGAATGCGTGACGAGAACGGCGCCTTATTACATAGATTTAGAGACGGAGAAGCGGCGCTTCAAGCTCACGCCGATGATTACGCTTTTCTGATTTGGGGATTGATCGATTTATACGAAGCGACTTTCGACCCTCAGCGGTTAAAACAGGCGCTGGACCTTAATTCTACATTTATGGATAAGTTTTGGGACGAGAAGGCCGGAGGCTTCTACTTTACAGCTTTGAAAAACACCGAAGTGCCCATCAGACGAAAAGAAATCTATGACGGCGCTACTCCGTCAGGTAATTCGGTGGCCATGTTGAACTTACTGCGGCTGGGCAGACTCACGGCGCGCTCTGAATTGGAACAAAAGGCGGATCTACTGTCACGCGCCTTCGCAGGTAACATCGAACAGTATCCCGCAGGCTATACCCAGATGCTTTGCGCACTGGAATTTGCACTGGGACATTCGACTGAAGCCGTTATTGTTGGGACTAGAGGAATTCAAGACACTGAAGCTATGATCCAAAAAGCGTACAAAGCGTTCTTGCCAAACACAGTTCTCCTTTTTAAACCTTCTCAGAAAAACATTGATGATTCACTTTATCCTGATTTCATTTCTTCTCACCAAGCCGTAAACGACAAAGCCACGGCGTATGTATGTCTCAATTATAACTGCGAAATGCCGACGAACGAACCGGATAAAATGTTGGAAATGCTTAATGCTTGACGCTCTTTAGAGTAATCGGGTAAACTCAATCGGCTAAATAACCCGCCAACATTGGACTCTACCTTCAAGGGGAGTCCAATGTATTTTGGCGCGTCAGATCCATGGTTCAGCCTAAGTTTGTTCCGGAGGGTCTCTCTTCATGTATCAGTCCAAAGATGACTCAGTCTCCAAAGTTGAGCAAAACCAATCTCTTGAAGATCTGTGCATAAACACTCTTCGTATGCTATCTGCCGACGCCATTCAAAAAGCTAATTCAGGTCACCCCGGATTACCCCTTGGGGCCGCCTCAATGGCCTATGTGCTGTGGACAAGATTTTTGAAGTTTAATCCCGCTGAGCCGAAGTGGGTGAACAGGGATCGCTTCGTACATTCCGCCGGTCATGGTTCCGCTTTGTTATACTCTTTGCTGCACCTGTGCGGGTTCGAACTCAGTTTGGATGATCTTAAAGAATTCAGGCAGTGGGGCAGCAAAACCCCGGGACACCCGGAATATGATCCTGAGCTGGGTGTCGAATGCACCACCGGTCCGCTGGGGCAGGGATTCGCCATGGGTGTAGGCATGGCCATGGCTGAAAGATTTCTTGCGGCTGAATACAACAAATCGGACTTTCCGATAATTGATCACTACACTTACGGCATTGTCTCCGACGGCGACCTCATGGAAGGGATCTCCTCCGAGGCCGCTTCGCTGGCGGGACATCATAAATTAGGTAAATTGATCTATCTCTATGATGACAATCACATTTGCATTGAAGGCGATACCAATCTCACCTTTACCGAAGATGTGGCCTTACGTTTCAAAGCCTACAATTGGCACGTGATCAGGGTTGAAAACGGCAACGATTTGACGACGATTGACAGCGCCGTTACTGAAGCTCGTGCTCAGACTGACCGACCTTCATTGATTATGTGCCGCACTAATATTGGTTTCGGAAGCCCCAAGCAAGATACCGCCGGCGCTCACGGAGAACCTCTTGGAGATGAAGCCTTGCGCTGTACTAAAGAGAATTTCTGCTGGCCCCTTGAACCTTGCTTTCATGTCCCCGAAGAAGCCCTCAGATGTTTTAGAGGCGCTTTGGACCGGGGCCGAACACAACAAGCCCAGTGGAATACCCTCTTCACTGATTATAAATCAAAATATCTCGAGATTTCAGAGAAATTAGAAAGACTTCTTTCCAGAGAATTGCCCGTTGATTGGGCAAAAGACCTTCCGGTATTCACGTTCGAAGACGGCTCCATTGCTACGCGTGTCGCGTCAGGCAAAGCGCTCAATGTCTTGGCAAAAAAAGTCCCTCAATTGATGGGCGGCTCCGCTGATTTGGCCCCGTCGACCAAAACGATTATTAACGGCTCTGCTGATCACACCTCCGAGACTCCCTCCGGTCGCAATATACGCTTTGGAGTTCGTGAGCACGCGATGGGGGCAATTGTCAACGGGTTAGCTCTGCATGGCGGCGTTATCCCTTATGGAGCAACATTCTTGATCTTTTCAGATTATCTGCGCCCATCCATCAGATTGGCGGCCCTCATGAACACCCATTCCATATTTGTCTTTACGCATGACAGTATCGCCGTAGGTGAAGATGGTCCCACGCATCAACCGGTTGAGCAAATTATGTCACTGCGTGCGATACCCAATTTTACGGTCATAAGGCCATGCGACGCAAACGAAACGGTGGAAGCTTGGAAAGTCGCAGTATCGAGACGCAAACCGACGGCGCTAATTTTATCCAGGCAAGGAACCCCCACGCTGGACCGCAATAAATATGCCGCGGCTGATAACCTTGAAAAAGGGGCGTACATCATTTCCGATTGTGAAGGGCGCCCTGATATAATTCTTATCGCCACCGGATCCGAAGTATCTCTGGCTCTGAAGGCCCAAGAACAATTATCCCAAGAATCCAAAATCAAAGCGAGAGTTGTATCCATGCCATCATGGGAGTTGTTCAATGAGCAATCCTCCGACTATAAAGAAATGGTTCTTCCATCGGATATAAAGGTCAGATTGGCTATTGAAGCTGGTTCGGGCTTTGGATGGGGCAAGTGGGTAGGGGACTCCGGAGACACTATCAGTGTTGATCGTTTCGGCAGCTCGGCGCCTGGATCAAGGGTGCTGAATGAATATGGTTTTAGTGTAGAAAATGTACTGAAGAAGAGTAAAACGCTACTGGGTAAACTTATCTGAAGTGATCCCATCCTCTGGGAATAATCTCTCTCGAATCGTCGTTTGTATCAATCAATTGGATTCCAGGCGTCTCAATGAAGACGCCTATAGTCCAAATCTCCAGCCCCTGTGAATGGAATCGCATTTCAACATTGGAAAAGCCCTCAGGGTCCAGGGCGGCCAGAAGCACATAATCTTCACCACCGTTGACGATGAATTCCAGAACGTCTTTGTCCAAAAGCTCTGACGCGTGCACCAAAGCCGTGCTCATGGGGAGTTTCTCAGCATGTATCAATGCGCCGACTCCGGACTGTTTACAGATGTGCTCCAAGTCCGAGGACAAACCGTCGGACACATCGATTGCGGCCGTGCAGTACCCCGACTCGGCCAAAATTCTACCTTGCGCCACATGACCTCGAGGCTTTAAGTGAGCGTCAATTAGTTGGTTTCGCATAGCTGAATCCTGCTCGATATCGGAACTCAACAGCTCAAGTCCCGCGGCAGATTCTCCCAGTGGTCCGGTTACAACGATCAGATCTCCGGCTCTTGCGCCGCTTCTTAACAGAGCCTGCCCCTTGGGAACCCTGCCGGTAAGCGCCACGTTAATCACCAGGTCAGTCTTAGAGCCGGTAGTGTCCCCGCCCATAATATTAATCAAATTAGGTTTTGCGACCTCAGCCATCCCGGTGTAGAGATCCTGAACGTATTCGACATCAAGGGAATCAGGCACGGCGATGCTTATGAAAGCGTCTTGAGGAACTCCGCCGCATGCGGCTATATCTGAAACATTGGTCGATAAGGCTTTGGCGCCTAATAATTGTGGCAATATCCAATCTCGATTAAAATGGACTCGTTCAACCATCATGTCCGTGGTGATAAGTAAATAATTATCAGAATTGAAGTCAATTATGGCGCAGTCATCTCCAATGCCCTGGATTAGGCCGGAATCTCGAAATACACAAAGAGGGGCTATGGAATCAATAAATCTAAATTCACCAAAGTGGCGGAATTTCAAATTAAGTTCACCTTGAAGACTTCTTTAATTTCCTAATCCAGGAGCGAACACCTGAGCGTTTGCGGGATGGAGCTCGACGCCATTTGCGCTGGAACCAGAATCCTTGCTCAGGGCACATTCGCAGCCAAGCCTCGAATTGATTATGAAAAGATTGGCTCAGGTTGATTAGATCCGTCTTACGATCTGCGGTTATCTCGTAAGTTATTTCTTTTCCGAAAATTGTCTTATACTTTCCCGGTCCTGTCCTGTAGGTGCAGCAAGGCTGAATCCTGGCTTTACCTTCAATAGCCATTTTCGCGAAAATTTCATTTGCGGGAGCAGGAGTTCCAAAATAATCAACAATAATGCCGCGTTCAACGTCTCCGCGCTGATCCGCCAAACAGGCTACCAGGGCGCCTTCCCGCATTAATTCCGTGAGGAGCTTGGCCGAGCCTCTGTGTGGATAGGTGTGAATGCCTCCGAAATCACCTCGCGTCCATACATAGCGATTCAAGAATTTGTTCTTCAGCCCAGTCGCTATCAGATGAAGATTGAATCCGAGGTATTTAACAGTCGCGGCGGTGACCTCAAAACAACCGAAATGCGAGTTCAATAGACAAATCCCATGAGGACCCGGCAAGAACATGAGATTGTAATTATCTCGTCCTTCAATCACCAACCGTCGTCGGAGTTCATATATAGACCAACGGCGACTGATAAAAAATTCAACAATTAAAAGGCCCAAATGTTCAAAACTTTTACGGGCGGTATTTAAGATCCATTTTTCGTCTTTTTCAGATCCGAAAGCGAAAGTTAGGTTTTCGATGACGGCGTCTCTGCGATCCCGCACTGCAACGAAAGCCAATCTACCCAAGACGGCGCCAAAGGAGTAGGCCCAGGATTCCGGAATGTGAGTAATGATGAAAATAAAGAATGAAGCAATTAGATAAACCAGATAATCTACAACAAGGGAGAATTTGTTTTCCTTCATGTATTTGCCTGTTCGGAAAAGCCTAACGCTTCGTATACTCTCAGTTTCTTTTTTGACCCCTTGAGTGTTTTGAGTCCAATTTTATTTATTTCAAACAGCCCCATTTCTTTTACGCTTTCGTATGTGTCGTTTCCAATCAAAATCTGATCCGGCTCGGCGTTTTCAGCTATTCTGGCGGCCATATTCACAGCGTGGCCCAGGATCGTGTATTCCATTCTCTCGTCCGAACCGAAATTTCCAACGATTGCCTGCCCGGTGTTTATTCCATATCTGACCTTAAACCTAAGTTCCGGAGGCAAGTCCGACTGAGCGGCCTCAAGTTGTTCGCGTATTCTCAATGCGGCCCTCACGGAGCGGGAAGGGGCGTCGTCCTGGGGCAGGGGAGCGCCGAATATTGCCAATGCGCCGTCCCCGATAAATTTGTCCAACGTGCCTTGTTCATTGAATACAACTTGATTCACAGTCGAACAAAATAGATTGAGGATCGCGTGCAATTGTTTTGGTGAACTCGATTCGCAAAGGCTCGTAAACCCGACAATATCGCAGAAAAAGATTGTAGCCTTGGTTTCTTTAACCTCAAGATCGGCTACGCCTTCTATGATCAAATCAACCACCTGGGGAGAATGAAATCTGCTGAGATTTTGCCGGATTACGGCGCTCTTAACCGCCTCTTCTCTAAGCCTTTCGGTAAGTCTCCATCGTTGGACAGCCAATGCCGTCTGGTGTCCTATCGCAGTGAGCAGGTCCAAATCTTCCGGTCGATAACCCGCTATGACCTCCAGGCTATCTACATAAATAACTCCAAATATGCTTCTGTCTTCCCAAACCGGAGCGGCCATCACCGAGCGGATGCGATCTATGATGACGCTGTCACCCATTTCAAAACGAGGGTCCTCGGTCGCGTTATCCGTTAAAATGGCGATCCGATCAGAAAGAACTCTGTTTACTATCGTGCTGCTGACTGGTCTCGGACTACTTTTTTCGTCCAATCTCCTGATCGTTGGCGCAGGAGTTCCATTCTTGTCGTTAAGCAAGATTGTGGCTTGTGAAGGTCGGAATATCTCGAAAATTTGATCCAAAATGTACTTGAGCATCTCATCGAGATCTTTTCGGACTACCAGTTCTTCAGTAATTCCATACAGAGTTATTAGATTTCGGTTGAGAAGCTCCCGACGCAAACCTGTGGGAGTTTTTTCGACCTGGCTCGTCGTCTCTGAAAGATAGTTGCTTATAATTCCGATGGGTTTAATGACGATATCCGTCTCGTGCTTAGGAACGTAAGGTAGGTCTTCCAAATCTACATCGTCGACAATAGATCGTGGCTGTTCTGGGATGTTGTCGGGATAGAAAATCAGTCTAAAGGAACCAATTTGAATGATATCGCCGCTCTTCAGTGTTTTGCGATTTTTTATCCGTCTGCCGTTTACCCAGGTGCCGTTTCTACTGTCTAAGTCCTTGATGACGAAACGTTTGCCTTCCAATAAAATAGTGCAGTGCTCACGGGAAACCATGCCGTCAATTAATTGCAAATCACAGTTCTCGTGGCGGCCCATAACTATTCGGGCGCCCAGAAATTCCTGTTCAATATCTTTGCCGTCAGGTTTTACTATTAGGAGTTTAAACATTCTTATGAAGGCGTCTCGATCGGTTCGGTTTTCCCGGTGGGAATGAAAAATCTAAGATTGGCGCCAAGGATTTAAACAACGCCGCTTCCTCTCTCAACTAACCGAGCGTAACAAAATCCATGAGTTTGGTCAGATTTTCTTTTGCTTCATTGGATATATTCGTGATTTCAAAACCAGAGACATAGTAACCTTGAGGATTTTCCCTACGAGTCCACTTACAAACAGCTTCAAAATGCAATGGACCGGTTTTGATGTAGTCTGAAGCCTGGATGATTAAGGTTTTCGATGTTTCAGCGTCCACCTTGACTCCGAATAATTGAATTCCCTTTTCGGTGATATCTTGCACAAGACCCAAAAATCTTCTTGTTTGGGCATCATAAGCGGGAATTTTGAACAACATGTATTTTCGTTTGTATTTTCGCCTATTGTCCCAAGATCCCATCTATATTTCTCCAAAGCCCCCGTTCAGCGCCTTAATTCCATAAGGGCCGCACAATATTGTAATCGGCTCAGATTCTGCCGCCGCCATGTTTTTTTGACCTGGAATTCACATTGGACCGGTGTTTTTCTTTATCCTTAAGTGTGCTTTCCAGTATTCGATTAGTCGATCTGTTGACCAGGAATCTAAAAGATCTAATTAGATTTTCCGGATCATTGGTATTCTGAAGCCTCTGAGCCAAAGCCCGACCGGCTCTCATTAATGCTTTAGCTTGTGTATCGACAATAATGCTAAATTCCTTGGGATCACTAATTTCAAGGCTACCTAGAATGGCCGGGGCCGTATCAGGAAGCCCTTCGGCTTTGCGAACAGCGGATTTATACTTTTCATATCTCGATAGTATGTGATGGAAAGATCGTAAAGGATCTTCCTCAGAAGCATTTACACTACGGTCAAGATAGTCGGTTACTTCAAGCAAGAACCGAATGGATTCAGGATGAGCCTTCGACATTCGCTTAACAATATAATCTAAAACTACTCGCATAGAAAAAGCCGCAAAGTCAACAGTCACATTATTCCGGTAGCGTAATCGCGCCTTTTGCAATTCATTTGCCAGGACAGTAATGGATCGTCTGGAAATTTCCCATTCCAGCGTCAGAATCGCTTCTTGGAGCTTTCTGAGCGGAGCGACTTTTGGTGTGACTGCCGACCGTCCAGTTTCCCGCTGTTGCTCCAGCGCATGCGTAGCTTGATCCTTCGCAGGTTTGTCTTTGTACAAGGTTTGCATGTGACGCTCGATTTCCAAAGCCATCACATCATCGTACTCGATGGTTTCAGGGGGCCGTGTTTCCGGAGCCTCAGGTCTAATCTGTTCCTTTCTCTTTTTAGAAGCAATGTGCCTCCGATGCGCGGCTGGTCTTTCTTGTGTTACCACTTGTTCCGTTTTGACTGGGGCCGAAGGGGGTGGAATGTGGGTTTGCGGCGTTTGTCCACTCAATGAAAAAGGATCGAAATCCAATTCTTGAGCGGGCGCTTCGGCGACTTTGACCTCGAGTTGAGCCGTCTCGGGCGGCGTAATCTCCGGTTCTTCGACAAACAATGTGTCAACGGCTAAATCAATAGCTCTGTCGGTATCGGAATCCCCGGAAGTCATGCGAGACGATTTTGAGTCGAAGCTGCTCACAAAGAGAGTGTCCATGGCTTCGTCAAAAGAAGGGGTGTCGTCAACTTCCTGATCGCTCGGCTTCATTTTTCTTGAGGTAATCGAGGAGGGGGGCTCTTCCGCAGGAAGTTCGTCCAATGTCGGCGCTTCCACAAAGAAGGTATCGACCGCCCTGTCTATGAGAGCGTCCAGATCTTCATCATCCGGATGGACATTTGGTTTTTTCGACATATTCGATCAAGCTCTGATTTTGTGATGCACGGACTTAATCGTGATCTTGCTGATTTCTCTCAATGTTTCAAAGACTCCCGGACCCTGAAGTGCGCTCGCCTGGACTAGCGGCGCGGGACTATTAAGCATAGAATTCAGGTCATCGTTCATGATTTCCTGGCTCAGAACAGGAATTACGCTACCTTCCAGGTCTCGTTTATTAAGTTGTAAGACAAGAGGCAATTCGTCAAGATCTAAATTATCGTCAGCGAGGTTCTCCCGAAGGTTCTGCAGGCTTTCTTTGTTGGCGTCCTGTTGAACGGTCATTGAATCCGCAACAAAAACTACGCCGTCAACTCCTTTCAATACCATCTTTCTGCTTTCGTTATATAGGACTTGACCTGGGACTGTATATAACTGAACTCGAATGTTGAAACCGCGTATTTTGCCGAGAGAAAGAGGCAAGAAGTCAAAAAAAAGGGTTTTATCACCCCTCGTGTCTATGGAAATCATTTTTCCCATGAACTTAGCGTTCATCTTTTGATTCACGTAGAGTAGGTTGGTTGTTTTACCACAACGACCGGGACCGTAGTAAACGATCTTAACCTGAATTTCCTTTGCGCCTTTATTTATGAAAGCCATTTTAAGCCTCCCTGTGGGGGAGCTTGGTTTCCAAAACCTGCGCCACTTCGTTTATTTTGAGTCGCAACAGTCCCAAAGACAATGCGTTATCGAAAATGGTAACAATAATGTATTCTGTTCCCACTCGACAGAAATGAAAGGATTCGAGGTGCCCCTTATAAAAGAGCAACACAAAATCCTCTTCACCTATCAATCTGGCAATTTGCTCAGTCGCTGCAAAGTTAGCCGCAGCGACAGCCGCTAATCCAACTACATCCAACTCCAGTTTATCTCCAATATTAACAATTAACGTGCCGGCGCTATCAATTACTAAGACAGTGGAAATGCCTTCGCTCAAGAACTCTCTGGTAAGATAATCGCGTATGTCCTTTATGAGTTCAGCGCTTATGAAGACATCCGCGCTCCGACCCCCCTTGATCTTTTCAGCTCGTAAGATTTCCTTATCCAACGTTGCAGTGTCAAGAATGGAATCAGCAGCTTCGTGTCTACGACCGGCCATATTTTGAAGAGAGTCAACAACCGCTGAGAAAGAATTTAGAGTTTCTTCCAAAGGCGCTTCGCCCGTTTTTAAACGGTCGAGAATATCTGAATGTCTATTTAGTTCGGCTTTGAGATCTTCATTGTTCAGATGTTCCGCTGCCGAATACAATATTTGCGTCAGTTTTTCCAAATTACTAAAGGTCGGTTCAGGAATAATTCCGGAATTTCCCCTCAAATCTCTAATCAATGCGTGGGCGGTGTCTATGTACGACCATAAATAACCCGGAAGCTTGCCGAATATCTCAATCTTTTCGGCGCCTCTGAATATATCCTGAATATCTCCATTGATCTGAGCCATTTACGTTGACCCTTTGCTTCAGTCTTCCGGGTGATTTCCGACAATCACCTCACTGCTCAAGCGTTATCGAAACGCTTATCCAGCGCAGACTACCATATATCGCGCCATTTTTGGAGTTTATTCAACAGGATTCACTCAGTCTTGATTCATTAATGAGTGGCCCAGCAATAGCAGCGGAACTCTTAACTTTTAGGGAAGTTAAACCGGTTAATGAGAATGGTCCAATAACCGTTATCGGGAGCTGGATTTTGTGTCAATGATTCTACGTGCTTGACTTGCAACCGTGGCCGAGACATTTTTGCTTTTAGCGAGTTTCCGCAAGTCCGATTCCAGAAGATGCGGCAATAATCTCATAGCAATGGGCAGAGGAGTTTTGGAGTTGCCGACTAAATTTACCTTAATTGGATAAGATTTCAACCAATCTTTAGTTCCTGCAATCGTGCGCAATACCTCATCTGAAACTTGTCGAGATTTGCTGATCATTTCAATTTCCTGCTCCTGAATCTTCGGAGACTTGACCACCGCGACCGCCACAAGCTTATTTGAATCTCGGATAAGAATACCACGCGCTTCCTTGTTGCCCATTAGGGCCATTTTAATTTTTTCCGCCACTCCCATGTGCAGAATTTGGTGGTAAAGATTATCGTATTCCTGTTCAGATAGTTCCCACTCAGGAAGCTCGCCGGGTTTGGTAAGCGCCTTCATTTCGTCGGGAATTAGCTGGACTGCTTCTGTAAACAAATCAGTTAGCAACTTATCTACAGTGATAGGAAATTCGTTGTAAGCGGGACGAATGATAAATCTCAGTCCATTCCAGGAAAGCAGAGCGGCCATGGCTTCCATTGGGGTTTCTTTACCTTCTACATGGACGTGAAGTATGCGACTCCGATCTCTGTAAATTTCTCCGGCGCCTTCATCACAAATTACCGACACCAGCATGTTGTTCGTGGCGCCTTCAAGAGCGGTAAGCATTTCAAAAAGATCCATGGCTGCAAAACTACCGGTGGCGAGTTTAATTCCCGCCACATCCTCACTGGAGCGAGGAGCGGCTAAAGGCGACGTATCCAGCAATTCATCCGCGGCGATGGAATCCAAATTGGATACATGATGAAACGTCCGAAGTGTGTATCTGAACTTAGCGCCCCTGGTATTCAAAGCCTCTCTTATGGCATCTAATCCTGTTAAATCGCCCCAAACGGCGCCGATCATTTTCCCCTTTTCCAGATACAGCCGGCCTGAACCGGCGCCCGCTTCCAAGACAATTGTCGCGGAACGAGCCCCCTGGCGGGACGCCTGCGCCAAGCCTCTCAAGCCAAAGAAATCCAGGGGGCCTTCCACTTTGATCTCGCCTTGACCTTCTAAAATTCCATCTTCAAAATCTTTAATCCTCGAATAGAAACTGGATTCAGGTCCCACCAGGCCGGCAAGCTTATCGATTATGAGCGGACTTCTTTCGAGCAACTTCCTGTTCTCTAAAATAGCCTGATAGAGTTCGTCGCCGCTCCATTTGTCCAAAATAAACAAAGCCGTTTCTTCGAGAATCGTTTCACTTGCCGCTGCGGCCCTGATCAGAGATTCCTCTTTTATGGTTTCTCGGACCAGAAAATCCATGACTGATGGGTGTAGATCCGCGCCGAAACCTTTTCGATAGGTGGGCACATCTAATGTGTCCAGGGTCTTTCTTGCCGTTTCTCGAATATCGTTCGATTCATCGTGCGAAAAATAGCTGAGTAAAACCAGCTTTTCTGTTGTGGAAAGTGGAACCAGGCCGCGAGCCGCTTTTAGCCGCATAGAGTGATCTGTGGTGGGATTCAGGTATTTATGGACAGTCTTGGAAATTTTGACTTTGACTGCCTTCCGCACCATCGGATTGGGATCGGTTTCGAGGACGTCCCGCGCATTCTGGTCTTCACTGAAGACCAGTCTGACCTTTTCCAAAACGGGCAAAGTTACGAGATCCCGTCCCTCGAATAACTCATTGATTATCGCAAGCTCTCCTGCGATCCGATCATCACCGATAATCCCCTCATCGAGTAGGCGCATTGCCTCAATGATGAGATTCTGCATTCCCACATGAATGACTTCCGCTACGCCGCCGCCTCCTCGGAAAATAACAAAATGAGCATTTGGCCAGGCGAGCAAATGACACGCGGCGTCCATGCCGTCCATAGCGTCCAGCTTTGCGTTAATTATCTTGCCGTTCTTGAAGTAAAGCTCTCCTTCCAAGTTGTCTCTGGTAAGTCTGCAGACACTCTGCTTTGAGTTCATCTCGAAGATCTCGGCAATCTCAAATACATTCATGATTTTCAGATGCCCCTGAACTTTCCACGATCGGCTAATGTCCGATTCATACGGATCTTCTTCCGGGGCATAATCCAGGGCGTTCATGACCAGATTAAGAGTGTTCATTTTAATACGGTTTTTGAAGGGACCGGGTTCTGCGTGCTCATACTGAAAGGACGCGTCGCCCCATGAAAAGACGTTGTATAATGCGTCAAGGCCGTCGTCGCTACCGCATACGGCGCCGACTACTTTGCCGTTCTCCGTGTACACCAACGCTTCCGAATCCTTGTTGCGGAGCGCAATTCGGACGGTCCGGTTGTTATGGTCAACGGCTTGAATGATTTCACCTAAACCCAACAATCCAATGGCGCCGGTCACCGCCTCTTCTTGAAGAGACAGAGCGTCTGCTTTTTCCCCTTCGCCGATCCTGTCGATCACTTTCAACACAATAGCGTGAATTGGTGCAGGTAGTTCCGGTTTGTCAGGGCGAGAGTACCAGCCACGCGCAGCCCGTATTAAATTCTTACGAGCTTCAGCGGAGATTTCCGAATCAGGATCTTTTGCCAAATAGCATAGAATAATTAATGTATCACGCAGAGTGAATTCAGCCTGCATGGAAGCCGCCAGCAATTTCTTCTCACGCGTTGCCTTAGCCCCTATGAATTTCGAGAGCCTGGCGCCGACGGAGACCACTTTTTTATCATTTACGGTCATAAATAGCGTATTTGTCAGCGTATCTATTCGGATACGTAGATTGTTAGTAGCCGAAATAATTGCCTAAAAACCTTGAGACGCAGTGGTTTTATGTTGCAAAGACAATACGAGGGCCGGTTCGGCGCCTACAGTTCGGCTCGTAAGGGGTTGAAAGCAGATTGTCGCAGACATCTTCTAAGCTGTTTCGCAACCGTTTACGAACAATACCGTTCATTATTCTAGCATGATTGCCAAGATTTACTCAGGACATTATCCTAACTTCATTAAGTAAGTTGATCGTAAGTCCGAGACGGATCATTGTCCAACAATCATGCAAAGAGCCGACTTGCTCGATCTTTGTTAATTGAGTATTGTTCCTGAATCAAATGCGGAGGATGAGCCTGGAATTCACTTCTGCGCCTAACTTCTTTAAGCATGTTGTGGCTATGTCTTATCCAAAGACGGCTTCTG